>NZ_VOHK01000006.1 GCF_007859325.1 Luteimonas marina
TCGGCGTGGCCCCGCTGGCCCGCGACAGTGGCTCGATGCGTGGAACCCGCAGCATCTGGGGAGGTCGAGCGAGTGTGCGCCAGGCGCTGTACATGGGGGCCTTGGTGGCTGTGCGCTTCAACCCGCACATGCGCACGTTCTACCAACGCCTGCGTGCGCAGGGCAAGGTCGCCAAGGTGGCTCTGGTCGCGGCCATGCGCAAGCTGCTGGTCATCCTGAACGCCAAAATGCGCGATCAGATGGCGGCTGCCGCCGCCACCTGATCAAGACAGTTGCTCGCTGCGCTCGGGATGACAGCCGGAGCCAGCGGCATGTTCTTCGCCCGCCGCCCTACGCCAGCAGCCGCGCGAACTCCTGGTTGGTCATCGGGTGCCCGAGCCAGAACCCCTGCGCCAGGTCGCAGCCGCGCTCGCGCAGGATCGCGTACTGGCCTTCCTTCTCCACGCCCTCGGCCACGACGTGGATGCCGAGCGAATGCGCCATCGCGATGATCGCAGTGGTCAGCGCCAGGTCGTCCGGGTCGCGCAGCACGTCGGCGACGAAGCTGCGGTCGATCTTGACCCCGTCCACCGGCACCCGGCGCAGGTGGCTCAGGCCCGAGAAGCCGGTGCCGAAATCGTCCAGCCACACCTTCACGCCCGCGTTGCGCAGCCGCGCCAGCAGGCTGCTCACGCGGGCCTCGTCGCCGATCACCGCGGTCTCGGTCAGCTCGACGTGCAGGTGCTGCGCCGCCAGCCCGGTTTCGCGCAGCACGGTCTCGACCTGCGCCGCGAGGTCGCCCGTGCGCAGTTGCCGCGCCGACACGTTGACCGACACGAACAGCTCGCGCGCCGATGGAAAATCGCGCTGCCAGCCGCGTGCGTCCATGCAGGCCGCGCGCAGCACCTGCGGGCCGATGACCTCGATCAGCCCGCTCTGCTCGGCGACGTCGATGAACAGCGATGGCGAGACCGGGCCATGCTCGGGATGGCGCCAGCGCAGCAGCGCCTCGGCGCCGACGAGCTTGCCGCTCTCGAGCCGGTACACCGGCTGGTAGGCCAGGCTGAGCTCGCCGCGCTCCCAGGCCCCGCGCAGGTCCTGCTCCATGCGCACGCGCCGTTCCACCGCCTGGTCCATGACCCGGCTGTAGAAGCGATAGCAGTTCTTGCCGGCGACCTTGGCCTGGTACATGGCGATGTCGCCGTTCTTCATCAGCACCGTCACGTCGGTGGCGTCGTCCGGGAACAGCGCGATGCCGATCGAGATGCCGAGGAAGACCTGGCGGCCGTGGACCGGGATCGGCCGCCCCAGCTCGCGCACCAGCGCATCGGCCAGCCGCTCGGCGCGCTCGCGGATGTCCTCGCCGTCCCCGCCCTTGAGCAGGATCACGAACTCGTCGCCGCCGAAGCGCGCCAGTTCCGCGCCGCCGCCGCGATGCAGGTCGATGACCTCGCGGATGCGGCTGGAGAACTGCATCAGCACCTCGTCGCCGGCATCGTGGCCGATGGTGTCGTTGACCCGCTTGAAGTCGTCGATGTCCGCGAACAGCAGCGCCAGCTGCCGCGCCGAGCCGTTGCCCTCGGCCACGCGCTGGTCGAGCAGTTCACGGAACGCCAGCCGGTTCGACAGCCCGGTCAGCGCGTCGGTGTAGGCCATGCGGCGGATGTCGCGGTCGTGGCGCACGATGCTGTCGCGCATGTGCGAGAAGGCGCGCATCAGGTCGCCGACCTCGTCGTTGCGGCGCGTGGTGGGCACGTTCGCCTCGAAGTTGCCGGCCTCGATCTCGCGCGCCGCATCGGCCAGCTGCCGCACCGGCGACACCAGCGCGCGCTGCAGGACGAACCCGATCGCGACCAGCAGCGCGACCATGCCCGCGAGCAGCAAGCCGATCCACAGCAGCTGGCTGCGGCCGATCTCGCCCAGGCGGCCGGACATGAACCCGCCGACCTGCCGCTCGTCGGCCTTCATCGCCGCCAGCGAATAGCCGATGCGCACCCCGCCCAGGCGCTGGTCGCCGATGCGGATCGGCGCGGAGACGTCCATCAGCGCGTCGTTCGACTGCACGTGCACGTCGGTGATCGACAGCACCTCGTACGCGAACGGGTCGGACATCGACTGGCCGTAGGTCGAGATGTCCTGGCTGCCGTCGTGGATGACCCGGCCCTCGTTGTCGTAGACCAGGACGTAGTCCACGTCAGGCTGGCGCAGCACGTTGAGCAGCGCCGAGCCGATCGCGTCGAGGTCGAAGTAGTAGAGCGGGTTGACCAGTGAATCGGCCAGCTGCGTCGCCGCCGCCTCGCCCTGCGACAGCATCCGCTTCGACGAGAAATCGTGGATCGACTCCAGGCTGAGCGCCTGCACGTCGCGGTGCGCCGCGCCCTGCCGCTGCAGCACCAGCAGCACCAGCGACAGCGACGCCAGCAGCACCACCGCCGCAAGCAGCGCGAAGTGGGCGCGCAGGCCGACGCGCAGCCTCATTCGACCTCCCGGGCCACCCGGGACACGCCCCGGCGCAGATGGTCGAGGGCGTGCGTGGTCTGCCCGTCGATCGGCACGAAGCGTGTGGTCTTGAAGAACCGCAGCAGCGCCTCGCGCGCGTCGGGGTCGTCGGCCGCGCCGAGCAGCACCTCGCGCAGGCGCTCGCGGACGCGTTCGTCGAGCGAGCCGCGCACCATTTCCAGCGCCCGCGGATAGTCCGGCGTTTCCCGCACGATCCGCAGGTCGCCGCGATAGGACGGCGGCACCCGCTGCGGGTTGATCCAGTCGAGGTTGCTCATCGCGCCGGCGTCGACCAGGCCCTTGTGCACCCACGAGGACACGTTGAGCTCGGAGCGGCCGAACACGTAGCCGACCGAATCCGGGCCGGGGCGATCCATCGGCGACAGCATCACCTCCAGCCGCAGCCCCTTCTCCAGCAGTTCGGTCGCCGGCACGTAGTAGGCGCTGGTGGAGTACCGGTTCTGGAACGCGATGCTGCGGCCGCGCATGTCCGCCAGCGAATGCACCGGACTGTCGTTGCGCACGAAGTACAGGGTGCGGTAGCGGTCGACGCCGTCGCGCTCGGTCATCAGCAGCGGCTGCGCGCCGACGCGATCGGCCAGCATCATCGCGGTGCCGGCGGTTTCGGTGACCCAGTCGACGCGGCCGCGGCGCATGTAGCTCTGCATCTGCTGCACGTCGCGCGCCATCAGCACGCGGCCCTCGCGGATGCCGACGTCGGCCATCCGCGGCACCACGTAGTCCAGCAGCGGCTTGAGCTGCTCGTAATGCGCCTTGGGATCGTCGCTGATGCGGCCGAGCACCAGCACCCCGTCGTCCGCGGCAGCCGGGACGGCGAACGCGAGCCACAGCCAGGACAGCAGCAACAGGCGCCTGAAACCGGCAGACAGCACGGACAAGATTCGGTTCCAGTGACGGACGGGTACGGCGGCGAGCCTAGCCGAAAACCGGGAATCCCGGCTAGGGAACGCCACCGGACCGGCCCTCAGCGCCCGCCGCCGGCCAGTCGCGCCATGCGCTGGGCGTCGGCCAGCACGCCGCGCAGCAGCCGCACGTCGCGATCGTCCAGCCCGCTGCGCAGGAAGATCCGGCGCAGCTTGCGCATCGCCGATTCCGGCGCGCGGCCCTTGTGGAAGTCGATCGCGTCCAGGGTGTCGGCCAACTGGGCGAAGAAGCCCTCCAGTTCGGCATGGCTGGCGGGCACGTCGCCGTCGGACGCCGGCGCGGGCGCGGGCGGCCGTTCGTGCAGGCCCAGCATCGCCACCCGCAGCTCGTAGGACAGCACCTGCACCGCCGCGGCGAGGTTGAGCGAACTGTAGCCGGGATCGGCGGGGATGGTCACCGCCGCGTGGCACAGCTGCAGCTCCTCGTTGTCGAGCCCGGTGCGCTCGCGGCCGAACACCAGCGCCGCCTCGGTGCCCCCGCCCGCGGTCGCGACCGCGCGCGCCGCGGCCTCGCGCGGCAGCAGTTCGTCCAGCGCGATCCTGCGGCTGCGCGCGGTGCAGCCCAGCACCAGCCGGCAGTCGGCGACGGCCTCGGCCAGGGTCGGCACCTGCGCCGCGGCGTCGAGCACGTCGCCCGCGCCCGCGGCCATGGCCGCCGCGTCGGCGTGCGGGAAGCGCTCCGGCGCCACCAGCACCAGCCGGCGCAGGCCCATGGTCTTCATCGCCCGCGCGGCCGAACCGATGTTGCCCGGGTGCTGGGTGCCAACCAGGACGATGCGCAGGCGGTCGGCGGCGTGCAGGGAGTCGCTCATGCGTGGATGGTAAACTGCGCGCCCGGCCCAGCGCCGGCCCGCTCTTTCCACCCGCCGAACCCCGCCCGCGCACTGGAGTCCGCAATGCTCGCCCCTGCCGTCAACATCATGGTCAAGGCCGCGCGCGCGGGAGGCAACGTGCTGCTGCGGCACATGTACCGGCTGGACGCGCTGAACGTGGTCGAGAAGGACCGGCTGGACTACGCCAGCGAGGTCGATGGCCTGGCCGAGGAAGCGATCGTCAAGGAACTGCGGCGGGCCAACCCCGACTACGCCGTCCTCGGCGAGGAAGGCGGCGCGCAGAAGGGCAACCGCGGCGCCAGCCGCTACACCTGGGTCATCGATCCGCTCGACGGCACCAGCAACTACCTGCACGGCATCCCGCACTGGTGCGTCTCGATCGCGCTGTGCGAGGGGCCGGAACCGCTGCACGGCGTGGTGTTCGACCCGCTGCGCAACGAACTGTTCATCGCCACCCGCGGCGCCGGCGCGCAGCTCAACGACAAGCGCATCCGCGTCGCCGAGCGCAAGGACCTGTCCGGCGCGATGCTGGTCACCGGCTTCCCGCCGCGCGAGCGCAAGCGCATCGGCGCGCACCTGGACTGCGTGAAGGGCCTGCTCCAGGACGCCGAGGACGTGCGCCGCACCGGCTCGGCCGCGCTCGACCTGGCCTGGGTGGCCGCAGGCCGCTGCGATGCCTACTTCGAGGCCGGCGTGCAGGCCTGGGACATCGCCGCCGGCGTGCTGCTGGTGCGCGAGGCCGGCGGCCGCGTCTGCGACTTCAAGGGCGCCGCGACGGGGCCGATGCACGTCCCGGGCGCGGCGGCCGGCCGCCAGCTCGTCGCCGGCAACGTCAAGGTCAGCGAGGCGCTGCAGAAGGCGATCGTGGCGTCGGGCTACGCGAAGGCCTTCGACTGACGCTCGCAATCCGGCACGAAACCCGTACCCGTCATCCCGACGAAACCCTCGCCCGTCATCCCGGCGAAACCCTCACTATCGTCATCCCGGCGAAAGCCGGGATCCATTATGCCGTTGCCGCCTCCGGACGGTGGATTCAAGGGCAAAGTCAAAATGGATCCCGGCTTTCGCCGGGATGACGACATGGGGGGCGTCACGGACTGCACTGATCCAGCCCACGCAAATCAAAAAGAAGGCCGCGCAATGCGCGGCCTTCTGCTTTTACGAATCACCAATCACGGCTTCCCCACCAATCACGGCCTCCTGGCCAACGCCGCCTCGTCCCGCGCCTTCGGCAGCAGGTCCTGCTTGGTCACGCGCAGGAAGCCGAGCGTCAGCAGCGGGCAAGCCACCAGGATCGACGACGCGGTGCCGATCACGATGCCGATCATCATCGCCTCGGACATGCCCTCCAGCGAGCCGCCGCCGTAGATGTACAGCGCCAGCACGGTCAGGAACGCCACCACCGAGGTGATGATCGTGCGCGACAGGGTCTGGTTGATCGAGGTGTTGAGCACCTCCAGCGGCTCGGCGCGCATGGCGCGGAAGTTCTCGCGCACGCGGTCGAACACCACGATGGTGTCGTTGATCGAGAAGCCCATCACCGTCAGCAGGCCGGCCAGCAGGGTCAGGTCGAACTCGCGCCCGGCCAGCGAGAACCAGCCGGCGACGATCAGCACGTCGCCCAGGGTGGTGATGATCGCCGACACCGCGAACTTCCACTCGAAGCGGAAGGCGATGTAGATCAGGAAGCCGACGACCACGAAGACGATGGCGTAGATGCCCTTCTTCGCCAGGTCCTGGCCGACCTGCGGGCCGACGAAGGAGCGGCCCTTGACGGTGGCGGCATTGCCCTCGACGGAGGCCGCGCGCAGCACGTCGTCGGCGGTGCGGTTGATCGCCTCGGCGTCGGTGGCGCCGTCCTTGGGCTGCAGGCGGATCATCAGGTCGCTGGCGGTGCCCATGGTCTGGACCTGGGCGCCGGGGTAACCCGCGGCCTCGAGGCGCTCACGCACCGCGTCGACGTCGGCGGGCTTCTCGAACACCAGCTCGACCGAGGTGCCGCCGGTGAAGTCGAGCGCGTAGTTGAAGCCGTTGATCGCGATCTGCACGACCGAGGCGACCATCAGCAGCAGCATGAAGGCGATGGTGACGAACCGCCAGCGCATGAAGTCGATGCGCGTGTCGTTCGGGATCAGGTGCAGCGGGAACAGTTTCATGGTCGTGGTCTCCCGATGCTCAGATGGCGATCGACTTGAGTTTGCGCCTGCCGCCGTAGATCAGCGTGGCGACGCCGCGCGACACGGTGACCGCGGTGAACACCGAGGTGAGGATGCCGATCACCATCGTCACCGCGAAGCCGCGCAGCGGCCCGGTGCCGAAGGCGTACAGCGCGACGCCGGCCAGCAGCGCGGTCATGTTGGAGTCGAAGATGGTGCCCGAGGCCTTGTCGTAGCCGGTCGCGATCGCGCTTCGTGGCGGCAGCCCCGCGCGCAACTCCTCGCGGATGCGCTCGTTGATCAGCACGTTGGCGTCCACCGACATGCCGATCGACAGCGCCAGGCCGGCGAAGCCCGGCAGGGTCATGGTCGCGCCGAACAGCGACATCACCGCCACCACCATCAGCAGGTTGAGCAGCAGCGCGACGCAGGTGATCAGGCCGAACATGCGGTAGTAGATCGCGAAGAAGATCAGGGTGAACAGGAACGCGTACATCACTGCCTGGGTGCCGCGCGCCACGTTCTCGGCGCCGAGCGTCGGGCCGATCACCCCTTCCTCGACGAAGTCCATCGGCGCTGCCAGCGCGCCGGCCTTGAGCTGCTTGGCCAGCGCCGCGGCTTCCTCGCGGCTCAGGCCGGTGGTCTGGAAGTCCTTGCCGAACACGCCGCGGATGGTCGAGGAGCTGATCACGCGCTCCTCGGTGCGCGCCGAACGCACCTCCTCGCCGTTGACCATGGTCACCGTCGGGATGCGCTCGACGTAGACGATGCCGAGGCGGTTGCCGACGTTCTCCAGCGTGTGGTCGAGCATGCGCTTGCCGCCGGCGGCGTTGAGCGTGATGCTCACCGCGGGCAGGCCGGTCTGGGCATCGGTCTGCGGCTGGGCGTTGACCAGTTCATCGCCCGACACCAGCAGCCGGCGCGAGAGCAGCAGCGGCTGGCCGTTCTGGTCGCGGTAGATGCGCGAACCGGCCGGGATGTTGTTGTCGGCCAGCGCCGCGGCGGCCTGCGCCTCGTCGCCGGTGACGGCGCGGAACTCCAGGGTCGCGGTGGCGCCGATCAGGCGCTTGGCCTCGGCGGTGTCCTGCAGGCCGGGCAGCTGGATCACGAGGCGATCCTCGCCCTGCCGCTGCAGCACGGGCTCGGCCACGCCGATAGCGTTGATGCGGTTGGCGATGACGTTGCGGTTCTGCTCGATCGCGTCGCTGGCGATGCGCGAGATCTCGCCCTCCGACAGCCGCACGGTGATGCGGTTGCCGTCGGCGTCGATCGACGGGCCGCTGGTGCCGAGCGTCGCCGCACCGCTGAGGCCGCTGAGCGCGGTCGAGATCGCGGTGCGCGCCTTGCCGGCGTCGGCGGCATTGCTCAACGAAACCAGCACGGTGTTGTCGGGCCGGCGCTCGGCGCCGGTGTAGCCGATGCGCGCCTCGCGCAGCGCGACGCGGATGGTGTCGGCGTAGGCGTCGACGCGCTTTTCCAGCGCCGCCTTCTGGTCGACCTGCATCATGAAGTGCACGCCGCCCTGCAGGTCGAGGCCCAGCGACATCGGCCTGGCGCCGAGCTTCTCCAGCCACGCCGGCGTGGTCGGCACCAGGTTCAGCGCCGCGGAATAATCCTCGCCCAGCGCCGGGCGCAGGGCGTCGGCCGCGCGCGTCTGGGTGGGGGCGTCCGGCAGGCGGACCAGCAGTTGCGCGCCCTCGAGCGCGACCGACTTCGGCGTGATGCCGGCCTCGGTCAGCACGCCCTGCACCCGCTGCACCAGCGCCTCGTCGACGACCGCCGCGGGGCGGTTCTTCGTCACCTGCACCGAGGGATCCTTCTGGTAGATGTTCGGCACGGCGTAGAGCGCGCTGAGCAGCACCACGATCAGGACGAGGACGTATTTCCAGCGGGGAAATTCGAGCATGCGGGTATCGTCTGGCGGAGGGGAGGCGCGGCCTTCGGGCCCCGCCCCGTGCCTGCCCCGGGGCCGGGACAGGAAAAGTCGGTGCGATGCGGCGGCGCTGCGCGGTCGCGCGGCGCCGCCGGCGCGGTCAGGCCGCCTTGAGCGTGCCCTTGGGCAGCACGTTGGCGATCGCGCCCTTCTGCAGGCGGACCTCCACGCGGTCGGCGATCTCGACGGTGATGAAGCTGTCGCCGAGCCCGCGCACGGTGCCGGCGATGCCGCCGTTGGTGATGACCTCGTCGCCGACCGACAGCTTGTCGAGCATCGCGCGATGCTCCTTCTGCCGCTTCATCTGCGGGCGGATCATCAGGAAGTACATGATCGCGATCAGGATGATCGGCATGATCAGGAAGCTCAGCCCGCCCCCCTGGGGGGCAGCGGCGGCCTGGGCGTGGGCCGGGGCGATCAGCAGGTCCAGCAGGTTCATCGGATTGGGTCCATCTCGCGGAAAATAGCCGGGAATTATGCCACGGGCCGGGGGCGGGAGCGCCCTCGGGCGCGATTTTCGGCTCCGCAATCGCGGGAATCCGCGCCCGGAGGCGCCCTTACCCGGGCCGGCGGGCCGCGTGGAAGGACTCGCGGAAGGCGGCGAAGGTTCCCTGCCCGATCGCCGCGCGCATGTCGGCCATGAGCGTCTGGTAGTGCCAGAGGTTGTGCAGGGTGCCCAGGATCGGACCCAGCATCTCGTTGCAGCGGTCGAGATGGCGCAGGTAGGCGCGGCTGTAGCCGCCGGCGCAGGCCGGGCAGCCGCAGCCCTCCTCGATCGGGCGCAGATCCTTCTCGTACTTCGCGTTGCGCACCCGCACCACGCCGGTCGAGGTGAAGTAGTGGCCGTTGCGGGCGTTGCGGGTCGGCATCACGCAATCGAACATGTCGATGCCGCGCGCGACCGCCTCGACCAGGTCCTCCGGCCGGCCCACGCCCATCAGGTAGCGCGGGCGGTCGGCCGGCAGCTGCGGGCAGGTGTGCTCGAGCATCGCGTTGCGCTCGGCCTCGGTCTCGCCCACCGCCAGCCCGCCGACCGCGTAGCCGTCGAAGCCGATCGCCTTCAAACCCTCTGCCGAACGCGTGCGCAGGTCGTGGTGCACCCCACCCTGGACGATGCCGAACAGCGCCGCGTCGTTGCCCTCGTGCGCGCGCCGGCTGCGCTCGGCCCAGCGCAGCGACAGTTCCATCGAACGCTCGACCACGCGCTTGTCCACCGGCTGGCCGTCGACGTGCACCGGCGGGCATTCGTCGAAGATCATGACGATGTCGCTGCCCAGCACCTTCTGGATGCGCATGCTTTCCTCGGGGCCGAGGAACACCTTCGAGCCGTCGGTGGGCGCGGCGAAGGTGACGCCGGCTTCGCTGATCTTGCGCCGGTGCGCCAGCGAGAACACCTGGAAACCGCCGGAATCGGTGAGGATCGGCCCGTCCCAGCGCGCGAAGCCGTGCAGCCCGCCGTGCGCCTCGATCACTTCCAGGCCCGGCCGCAGGAACAGGTGGAAGGTGTTGCCGAGGATGATCTCCGCGCCCAGCGCGCGCACCTGTTCGGGCAGCATGCCCTTGACCGTGCCGTAGGTGCCGACCGGCATGAACGCGGGCGTCTCCACCGTGCCGCGCGGGAAGCTGAGGCGGCCGCGGCGGGCGGCGCCGTCGGTGGAGAGGAGCTGGAACTGCAGGCGGGACATGGGGAAAGCCGGGAATCGGGAATCGGGAATCGGGAATCGGGAATCGGGAATCGGGAATCGGGGGAAGCCTAGAGCATTCTCACGGAAACTCCCCGGCTTCGGCTCCCGTCATCCCGGCGAAAGCCGGGATCCATTTTGACTTTGGCCTTCAACGGCAACAGCACAATGGATCCCGGCTTTCGCCGGAATGACGGGCGAAGCGCGATTCGGAAATCCTCAGCAAGGCGAACCATCCTGCCGCGGCGGGAATACGATCAGCGCCTCCTCGACCAGGCGCAGCGCGATGCCCGCACCGGGCGAAGGCGTCGCGCCTCCATGCAGATCGACCTCCACGACCGCTCCGCACGCCAGCCGCACCCGCGCGACGTGGCCGGGGCCAAGGAACGTCGTGCCCAGCACTTCCGCCCACAGCGCACCATCGACGTCGGGCACGAGCTGGTCCGGCCGCAGCAGTACCTCGCCCCCGCCCACCAGCCCCAGCGCCGCCGCCGGCACCACGCTGCCGCGGCCGACGAAACCGGCGACGAAGCGGTCGGCCGGCGCACGGTACAGCGTCTGCGCATCGGCCCACTGCAGGATCCGGCCGCGGTCCATCACCCCGATGGCGTCGGCCATCGCGAAGGCCTCGGCCTGGTCGTGGGTGACCAGCAGCGCGGTGGTGCCGGTGCGCTTGAGGATCGCGCGCAGTTCACCGGCAAGGTGCTCGCGGGTGTCGATGTCGAGGTTGGAGAACGGCTCGTCGAGCAGCAGCAGCGACGGCGACGGCGCCAGCGCGCGCGCCAGCGCGACCCGCTGCTGCTGGCCGCCGGAAAGCTCATGTGGATACGAACTGGCGCGATCGGCCAGCCCGACCAGCGCCAGCACTTCGGCGATCCGCGCAGCGCGCGCCGCGCGCGACAGGCGCGCGAGGCCGAAGCCGACATTGCCGGCGACGTCGAGATGCGGGAACAGCGCGTAGTCCTGGAACATCATGCCGACGCCGCGCCGCTCCGGCGGCACCGTGCCCTCGGGCGTCGACAGCACGTGTCCGGCCAGCACGATGCGGCCCGCGCGCACCGGCTCGAAACCGGCGATCGCGCGCAGCACCGTGGTCTTGCCGCAGCCAGACGCGCCGAGCAGGCAGCCGATGCCGCCGGCCGGCAGCGACAGCGACAGCGCGTCGACGACGGTGCGCAATCCGCCGGCCACGGGATAGCCGACGCGGATCTCCTCGAGCTGCAGCATCGCCCCGCTCACGATGATGAAACCTCCTGTCCGTACTTCAGCCCGGTCCGCGCCAGCACGATCACCGGCAGCAGGCCGGCCAGCACGATCAGCAGCGCCGCGACCGCGCCGTCCTCGTAGGCGCCGCGCGCGGCGTCGGCATACAGCCACGTCGCCAGCGTCTCGAAGTTCAGCGGACGCAGCAACAGGGTCGCCGGCAGTTCCTTCATGGTGTCGACGAACACCAGCAAGGCCGCCGCCGCCATCGCCGGCCGCAGCAGCGGCAGGTGCACGCGGCGCAGCACTGCGGCCGGCGGCGTGCCCAGCGCGCGCGCGGCCTGGTCCAGCGACGGCGGGATGCGCGCGAAGCCCGATTCGATGCCGCCCGCGCCGATGATCAAAAAGCGCAGCACGTAGGCCAGCACCAGCGCCGACACCGAGCCCATCAGCAGCATGCGCGGCGTGGCGCCGAAGGCCTGCAGCAGCGCGTTGGCGCCGTCGTCGAACCACGCCAGCGGCGCCAGCAGGCCGATCGCCAGCACCGTGCCCGGCACCGCGTAGCCGAGGCTGCCGACGCGCAGCGCCGCCGACGCGACGCGCGTCTGGCGCCGCGCCTGCGCCAGCCGCAGCGCCCAGGCCAGCACGAGGCCGGCGGCGACGGTGACCAGCGTCGCCAGCGTCGCCACCCGCAGCGTGTTCCACAGGCTGCGCCACAGCGTGGCCGAGACGCCCGCACCCTCGGCGAAACGCTGCCAGGTCTCGGCGACGAGGTAGGCCGCCGGCGCGACGAAGCCCAGCAGCACCGGCAGCAGCGCCAGCGCCAGCGCAGCCCAGCCGGCGACGCCCCGCAGCCGCTGCGGCTGCATCGGGCGCGGGCGCAGCGTGTTCGCGTAGCCCTGGCGACGACGGCCGTAGCGCTCGAGCGCGATCACTGCGACCACCACCAGCAGCATCGCCAGCGCGATCTGCGCCGCGCCCGGCAGGTCGCTGCGCGTGATCCAGGTGGTGTAGACCGCGACCGTCAGCGTCTGCACGCCGAGGAATTCCGAGGCGCCGATGTCGTTGAGCGTTTCCAGCAGCGCCAGCGCCGCGCCGACCGCGATCGCCGGACGCGCCAGCGGCAGCGCCACGCGCCGGAACGCCGCCGCGCGCCCGGCGCCGAGCGTGCGCGCGGCTTCCAGCAGGCTCGCGGCCTGGGTCATGAACATCGCGCGCGTGGTGATGTAGACGTAGGGATACAGCACCAGCCCGAGCAGCACGATGCAGCCGGCGAGGCCGCGGATGTCGGGCAGGCGGAAATCGCGCGGGCTGTCGTAGCCAAGCAGCGCGCGGATCAATGACTGCACCGGCCCCAGCGGGTGCAGCAGGTCGAGATAGGCGTAGGCGACGATGTAGGTCGGCACCGCCAGCGGCAGCAGCAGCGCCCAGGCCACGGTGCCGCGCCCGGGGAAATCGTAGGCGGTAACCAGCCAGGCGCTGCCGGTGCCGATCGCGACGGTCAGCGCGCCGACGCCGAGCAGCAGCCACAGCGTGTTGCGCGCGGCCTGCGGCAGCACGTTGGCCAGCACGTGCTGCCAGGCGTCGCTGCCCTGCGCCGCGGTCCACGCCAGCGCGAGCAGGGGCAGCAGGACCAGCAGCGCGATGAGGAGGGCGGCGAGCTGCCAGCCGTCAATTCGCGCGGCGCGCTGGAGTGCGGAGGCTGGTGACGACATGGTCGACGACATCACGCCTCCGCCATCCACGGCAGCGCGGGGAAACGGCGAACCCAGTCACCGTCATCCCGGCGAAAGCCGGGATCCATGTTGCCCTTGGCGATGAATGCGGAAGTCAAAATGGATCCCGGCTTTCGCCGGGATGACGGGATCGGCCGGGATGACGATACCTGCCGGGATGCCGGGATCGACCGGGATGACGCGGCCGACCGGGATGACGGAACCGGCCGGGACGGCGGGGCCAGCAGGAATGCCATGCCGATCAGGAATCCCCCGCCCCGACCCGTCAGTTGTCGAACCCGACGCGATCGACCAGTTCGCTGGCCTGCTTGCGGTGCTTCGCGATCTCGGTCAGCGGCAGCGCGTCGATCTTCATCTCGCCGAAGCTGGCGACCACCGGGTCGAGTTCCACGCCCGCCTTCACCGGATATTCGTAGTTGGCCTTGGCGTAGAGGCTCTGCGCCTCGTCAGAGACGAGGTATTCGAGCAGCTTCACCGCATTGTCGCGGTTGGGCGCATGCTTCGCGACCGCCGCGCCGCTGATGTTGACGTGGGTGCCGCCGTCGGCCGCGCCTGCGAACACCGGGCGGATCACCTTGATCGCCTCGCCCCACTGGTACTGCTCGCTGCCGGGCTCGGCGTTCTTCATGCGGCCGACGTAGTAGGCGTTGGCGATGCCGATGTCGCAGATGCCGGCGAGGATGTCGCGCGCCACGTCGCGGTCGCCGCCCGCGGCCTTGCGCGCGAGGTTGGCCTTGACGCCGCGCAGCCAGCTTTCGGTCTTCTCCGCGCCGTCGTGCGCGATCATCGCCGCGATCAGGCTGGTGTTGTACGGATGCTGGCCGGAGCGGATGCAGACCTTGCCCTTCCACTTCGGATCGGCGAGGTCCTCGTAGGCGAAGCCGGACAGGTCGAGGTCCTTGTCGGCGTACAGCACGCGGTCGCGCAGCGACAGCGTGAACCACTGCCCGTCCGCGCCGCGCAGGTGCGCCGGGATCGCGGCTTCGAGGATTTCGGACTGCACCGGCTGCACGTGCCCGGCATCGACCACGTCGAGCAGGTTGCCGGTGTCCACGGTCATCAGCACGTCCGCGACCGAGCGCGCGCCTTCGGCCGACAGGCGCTCCATCAGGCCGTCCTTGAGGAACACGGTATTGACCGCGACCCCGGTTTCGGTGGTGAACGCGTCGAGCAGCGGCTGGATCAGGCCGGGCTCGCGGGTGGTGTAGAGGTTCACCTCGCCGGCGGGGGCGGCCGATTCCGCGTCAGCGGAGGTCGCCTGCTGATCCTGCTGGCCGCAGGCGGCGAGGAACAGGGCGATGCCGGACAGCAGCAGCGAGGCAGGCAGGCGCGTCCGCAGCGGGCGGGCGGCTCGGGCGATGGGTCGCATCACGGGGAAACTCCTGGGTCAGTCGGGGGTGGCCGGCTCGGGCGTTGCCAGGGACCACGGCGGCTGGAGCGGAAATGAGAATTGTACTCATCCAGACCGGTGCGACCAAGGCGCACGCCTCCCTGCCCGGCCGCACGCGCGTGCAGGAGCGCCTTCAGGCGCGATGCCTTTGATTCCTGAGTCGCGAGTCGGATTCGGGACGAAGAGCGTCGCGCCTGAAGGCGCTCCTACATCGCTCCCGCGGGGGTCACGGCTGCGGGAACAGCAGCATCGCGTCGCCATAGGAGAAGAAGCGGTAGCGCTCGCGCACCGCGTGCGCGTAGGCGGCGAAGATGCGGTCCTTGCCCGCGAATGCCGAGACCAGCATCAGCAGCGTCGATTCGGGCAGGTGGAAGTTGGTCAGCAGCGCGTCGACGCTGCGGATGCGGTAGCCGGGGAAGATGAAGATGCGCGTCTCGCCGGCGAAGGCATGCAGCTCGCCGTCTTTCATTGCACTCTCCAGCGCGCGCACGACCGTGGTGCCGACCGCGACCACGCGCCCGCCCGCCTCGCGCGTGCGCCGCACCTGCGCCACGAGCTCGGGGCCGACGTTGAGCCATTCGCCGTGCATGGCGTGTTCGCGCAGGTCGTCCACGCGCACCGGCTGGAAGGTGCCGGCGCCGACGTGCAGGGTGACGTGGCCGAACGCCACGCCGCGTTCGCGCAGCGCCGCCAGCAGCGCATCGTCGAAATGCAGGCCGGCGGTCGGCGCGGCGACCGCGCCCACCTCGCGCGCGAATACCGTCTGGTAGCGCTCGGCGTCGTCCTGCCCCGGCTCGCGGCGGATGTACGGCGGCAGCGGCAGCCGGCCCGCCTTCAGCAGCCATGATTCCAGCGCGCCCTCGACGCGGAAGCGCAGGTGGTAGAACTCGCCGTCGCGGCCCAGCACCTCGGCCTCGCCGCCGCCGTCGAGCACGATGCGGCTACCGGGCTTCGGCGCCTTGCTCGCGCCGACCTGCGCGCGCGCCTCGTTGTTCGCCAGCAGGCGTTCGATCAGGATCTCGACGCGGCCGCCGCTCTCCTTCTGCCCGAACAGCCGCGCCGGGATCACGCGGGTGTCGTTGAACACCAGCAGGTCGCCCGGCCGCAGCCAGTCGCCAAGCGCGCGCACCTGCGCGTCCACGAAGGGCGCGTCGCCCGGTGGCACCACCAGCAGGCGGCTGGCGGAGCGCTCGGGCAGCGGTGCCTGCGCGATCAGCTCGGGCGGGAGTTCGTAGTGGAAGTCGGATTTCTTCATCGCGCGATTGTAGGGCGGGCCTCGGCCCGCCATTGCACTCCCGCAATCCGCCTGGAACCCCCGGAGAAAAACGCGCGCATGAGATCTCCGCAAGACCGACGATCAGGCAAGCTTTCGGCAGCCGTTGCGGGGGCCGGGATCGTGGATGGCGGCTCCCTCCCCCGCCTGCGGGGGAGGGTTGGGGAGGGGGCAACACACAAGGATTGCGTCGTCCGGAGGCCCCCAACCCACCGCTTGCTCCGCAAGCGGTCCCCCCTTCCCCCGCGGGCGGGGGAAGGGCGTAGGCGTGTTCCGCCTCCGGCGGAACACCATTACCTTTCGAACTTGGTCGACAGGATCACCGCCGAGGTGGTCCGCTCCACCCCCTCGATCGCGCCGATGCGGTCGGTCAGCTCGTCCATCTCCACCACCGTCGGCACCACCCCCATCGCCACCAGGTCGTGCGCGCCGCTGACCGAGTGCAGGCTGCGCACCTCGGGCATGTCGCGCAGCGCTTGCACCACGGCGGGCATCTGCTTGGGCAGCACGGTGATCAGGATGTGCGCGCGGATGTGGCCGCGCTCGACCTCCTCGTTGACGCGCACGGTGTAGCCGCGGATCACGTCCTCGCGCTCGAGCCGGTCGATCCGGCTCTGCACCGTGGTCCGCGACAGCCCGAGGCGGCGGGCGATCTGCGCGGTCGAGGCGCGCGCGTCCTCGCGCAGGGCGGACAGCAACTGGGCGTCGGCGGGCGTGATCTTCATGATTCGCGCAAATCCTTCGTCGATTCGACGAAATCATACGAAATTCTGCGCAATTCGACCCTACCTTGTGCCGACAGGATCGAGATAATAGGAACTTCGCCGGTCGAGGGACGCGAACCGGCCATCGCAATCCCCCCGCCCACCGCCCAGGAGACTGCACCGATGTCCATGACCGATGCCCTTGCCCCGCTGCGCGCCCACGGCGGCCAGCGCCGCACCGCCGGCCTGGACGACGCGAGCATCGAGCGCCTCGCCGCCGCGCACCCGGACCTGCGCGCCGCGATCGACGCGGCTGCCGCCGAGTACGCACTGGTCAAGGACGGCTTCGCCAGCCTGCTCGACCTCGACGAGTCCGCGCAGATCGCCGCGGTGCAGGCCGGCTACGTCAACTTCTACCCGACCGATGCGGTCAACCCCTACGTGGCGCTCACCGCGCGCGGCCCCTGGATCGTCACCCTCAAGGGCGCGGTGGTCCACGACTCCGGCGGCTACGGCATGCTCGGCTTCGGTCACGCGCCGCAGGCGGTCCTCGACGCGATGGCGAAGCCACAGGCGATGGCCAACGTGATGACGCCGAGCCTGTCGCAGCTGCGCTTCGAGCGCGCGCTGCGCAGGGAGATCGGCCACACCGCCGGCGGCTGCCCGTTCACGCACTTCCTGTGCCTGAACTCCGGCTCCGAATCCGTGGGCCTGGCCGCGCGCATCGCCGACATCAACACCAAGTGGATGACCGACCCGGGCGCGAAGCGCGCCGGTGCCACGGTCAAGCGCATCGTGGTCAAGGGCAGCTTCCACGGCCGCACCGAGCGCCCGGCGCTGTATTCGGATTCATCGCGCAAGGCCTACCTGCAGCACCTGGCCAGCTTCCGCGGCGAGGATTCGCTGATCGCGATCGAACCCTACGATGCCGACGCGCTGCGCCGCGCCTTCGCCGACGCCGAAGCGAAGGGCTGGTTCGTCGAAGCCGTGTTCCTGGAGCCGGTGATGGGTGAAGGCGACCCCGGCCGCGCCCTGCCGCGCGCGTTCTACGACGCCGCGCGAGAACTCACGAAGGCGCACGGTTCGCTGCTGCTGGTCGACTCGATCCAGGCCGGCCTGCGCGCGCACGGCGTGCTGTCGATCGTCGACTACCCGGGCTTCGAAGGCATCGAGGCGCCGGACATGGAGACGTATTCGAAGGCGCTCAACGCCGGCCAGTACCCGCTGTCGGTGCTCGCGGTGAACGACAGGGCGGCGAAGCTGTACCGCAGCGGCGTCTACGGCAACACCATGACCACCAATCCGCGCGCGCTCGACGTCGCCTGCGCGGTGCTGGAAGCGATCACGCCCGAACTGCGCGCCAACATCCGCGAGCGCGGCAGGGAAGCGGTCGCGAAGCTCGAGGCGCTGAAGGCCGAACTCGGCGGACTGGTCACCGGCGTGCAGGGCACCGGCCTGCTGTTCTCCTGCGAACTCGCGCCGCAGTTCAAGTGCTACGGCGCCGGCTCCACCGAGGAGTGGCTGCGCGAGCACGGCATCGGCGTGATCCACGGCGGCGCCAACTCGCTGCGCTTCACCCCGCGCTTCGGCACGCAGTCGGACGAACTCGACCTGCTGGTGTCGATGGTCGGCAGGGCGCTGCGCGAAGGGCCGCGGCGGCAGGCGGCGGAAGCGGCCTGACCGCCGGGCATCGAGGGCGCGGGCCGTGCACCGGCCCGCGCCACCGGATCGCCGCCCTCAGGGCTGGCGCATCTCGAGTCCGAGGGCCTCGGCGATCGCTTGCCACGGCACGATCTTGTAGTTCTGGTTCTGCACCGGCAGCACGTTGCGCCCGTCCTGCGCGACCATCGCGCCGTGCTCCAGCCCGGGCCCCAGGTTGGCGCTGCTGACGTCCAGGCCATCTGTTTCGGAAATGCCGTCGATGCCGCGCGCCGGATCGGCGGCGACCGCGAACGATCCCAGGTACGCCTGGTCGCCCTCCCGGCGATAGACCGCGTAGGTGTCGTTGCCCTGGCTGGACACGACGATGTAGCCGCGGCCGTCGCCGAGGTCGTACAGGCCCACGCCCTCGAGGTCGTCCTTGATCGCCGGGTTGGCGTCGACGCGGTCGACCGCGGTCATCGCGTCGCCGCCGTCGGGATCGGCCGGCAGCTTCCACAGCGCGACGTCCTCCTCGCCGACGTAGAGCACGCCCGCCGCATCGTCGGCGACGCAGCCCTCGGTCTGCGAATCGAACGCCAGTTCGCGCACCAGCTCGGTGCGCACCCGCCCGTTGCCCGCGTCCGCCAGCCGCCACTGCCGCTTGACCGTGTCGTCGCCGTTGACGAACACGTAGGTCTCGCCGCTGCGCGCGCTGCGGTACATGCACAGGCCGTAGGGATCGAGCATCCCGGTCGGCTGCGGGCCGTCGGCGACGTCGGACAGCTGCGCGGTCTCCGGAGCGAGCCGGTAGAGGGCGATGGTCTTGTCGGTGCGGTTGCTCGCGGCCACCAGGGTGATGTCCTCGTCGCCGAGGCGGAAGCCGTCGCGCAGGTCGACGTTGTTCATCTTGCCGTCGGGCAGGAACTGCTTCACCTGTCCCTGCATGTCGTAGACGTAGAGCCCGGCCTTCTTGTCGGTGGCGACGACCACGCTGCGCTCCGGATGCGTCGGATGCGCCCAGATCGCCGGATCGTCGGCGGCGTCGCCGTAGCTCTCCACCGGCGCGGTTTCCGCCAGCGGCACCACCGCCGGCACCGGCTGCGTACCCGCAACGGGCGCCGGCGCGCGGCCGGGGGACGCGCCGATCGCCGCGGCGAGCGCGTCGATCGGGATCGACTTCACGTCCGGGCCGTCCTCGTCGGCGACCAGCAGCACGCCGTGCGGATACCTGCGGCCGATCGCCGCGCTGGTGGCGTGCAGGGGGCCGGGCTCGTCGACCTCGCTGCCGTCGCGGGCGGCGACGGCCACGCTGGCGACGAAGGCGGCGTCGCGGTCGAGGTCGTAGACGTTGAGCGTGCCCGCGGAGGCATTCGAGGCGATCAGCCAGCGGCTGCCGGCGCCGCCGTCGTGGACCGCCAGTCCGCCCACCTCCTCGTCGATGTGGCCGCGCGGCGAATCGACCAGCGCGGCGGAGACGTCCGCTTCCGGGTCGGCGTTGAAGCGCCAGATGCCGACGTTCTCCTCGGAGGCGTAGACATGCCCGCCGGTGGCGTCGACCGCGCATTGCTTCAGCGGCGACGGCACGCCGATGCGGCGCACCTGGCGCGCGTCGAGCCGGCCTTCGGCGGTGGCGTAGACGACCTGTTGGTCGACCTCGCCGCCGTCGCCGACCACGAATACGTGCAGCGCACCGTCGAGCGGATGGCGATACAGGCACAGGCCCTCGGCCGCGAACCCCAGCGCGATCGCGCGTGCGCCGACCTCGACCAGTCTGTCGTTGGCGAAGCGGAACAGGCGCAGGCTCTGGGTGGTGGTATCGATGGCGGCAACCACGGTGGCGGTCGTGCCGCCCAGCCGCACGCCGTAGCCGACGTCGACCGCCACGACCTCGCCGGCCGGCGTCGTGCCGAGCCTCCGGCCGTCCAGCGCATAGAGCTCCAGCCCGCCCAGCGCGGTGGCGGCGACGATGCGCGGCTCGCCGCGGCCATCGGCCGCGAGGATCAGCGCGGCGCTGCCGATTTCGGACGAGGCCGTCGCCGCGGTCGATGCCGCGGCTTTCACCGTCGCGTCCTGCTGCGGCGCAGCATCCCCGGCGTGCGCCGCCCGCGGCAACAGGCCGCACGCCGCGAGGGCCAGCACATACCCGATGTAAAGGCGGTTCTTCATGGTTCCTCCCGTCCATTCCTGGCGTGTCCGCGACATGCGGAACGCCCCCTTTTCAGCCGCCAAGCTACCGTCGGTCCGGCCCAATTTGCAAGAGAAATTCTATTTTTCTTGAATTTTGGAATCTTTGTTCGTAATCTCGCCCTACCCGCTGCCACCGGATCCGGACGGCGATCGGCAGCGGTAACGTCCTTGGGAGGGACTCGAACATGCGGACCTTGCGTCGAAATGCGCTCTTCAAGGCCCTGGTGCTCTGCCAGTGCGCCGTACTGCCATCCATTGCGTTCGCCCAGGATGCGACGAACGAAAGCCCCCAGGCATCCAGTCCCACCGAACTGGAAGGCATCGTGGTCACCGGCCGCCGCGCCGCGGACCGCCTGGCCATCGACGACAAGCGCAACGCCGACGGCCAGGTCGACGCGATCCGCGCCGATGACGTCGGCCGCCTGCCCGACCAGAACGTCGCCGAGGCGGTGCGCCGCCTGCCCGGCGTGAGCACGCTCAACGACCAGGGCGAGGGCCGCTACCTCACCGTGCGCGGCGTCTCCCCGGAGCTGCTCAACGTCACCCTGAACGGGCAGACCGCGCCGGCGCCCGAACCCGATGGCCGCCAGGTCAAGCTCGACGACATCCCGTCCGGCCTGATCGGCGCGGTCACGGTCAACAAGACGCTGACCCCGGACATGGACGCCAACGCGATCGCCGGCCAGGTCAACATCGAGACCGTCTCCGCGTTCGACCGCAACCGCACCTTCGCCACCGCGCGCGCCGCCTACGGCCACTACGACATCAACGGCGAGAACCCCTACGAGTTCGACGGATCGTTCGGCGGCGTGTTCGGCGCCGACAGGCAGTTCGGCGCGGTATTCGCGATCAACCACTCCGACCGCAGGATCGGTTCGCAGAACATGCAGAATCCCGGCGACTGGATCGAGGTCGACGACCAGTGGGTGCCCGAAGGACTCGAGGTGCGCCAGTACAACACCCATCGCCGGCGCAGCGGCGCGGTCGCCAACTTCGACTGGAAGGCCAGCGAGAACGCCTCGCTGTTCCTGCGCTTCCTGTATTCGAAGTACCAGGACCAGGAAACCCGCGACGCCTTCGCCGTGGAGTTCGACGAGGACGGCATCGCGCCGGGCTCGGCCACCGCCGGCACCTTCGAGGACGCCGAGGCGATCCGCGCGATCCGCACCCGCGAGGAAACCACCAGCACCTTCACCGTCTCCACCGGCGGCGAGTTCCGCTTCGGCGACGACAAGCTCACCGCCGAAGCCACCTACTCGCGCGCGGACAAACGCGACCCGCACCGCGACGAATGGGGTTTCGTGGCCGGGGACATCTCCGGCAGCTACCTGCTCGGGCCGCGCGGCTACGACATCTCCTTCGACGACGACGCCGCGTTCGACCCCGCCGGGTTCGAGCCCGACTTCTACGAACCCGAATCGCGCCGCGCGGTCGAGGACCTCTACCAGGCGCGCCTGGACTACGTGATCCCGTTCGGCGGCGAGGGCTCCGAATTCCAGTTCGGCGTGAAGTACATCAAGCGCGAGAAGCGCAACGACCAGACCGGCCGGGCCTGGGAATACGACGACGGCGACATGACCATGGCCGACGTCGCGGGCGGGCACATCCCCTCGGTGTTCGGCGGCCGCTACCGCTTGGGCCCGCTGGTGAGCGGCCCCAGGGCGGACGCGTACTTCCTCGCCAACCAGGGCGAGTTCGAGGAGGACGACGAGGGCACGCTGAGCGCGTCCCTGGCCGCGGACTACTCCATCACCGAGGACATCACCGCCGCCTACGCGATGGCCCGGCTGTGGTTCGGCGACGTCACCGTGATCCCCGGCATGCGCATCGAGCACACCAAGGGCAGCTACGCCGCGCACGCCTTCGACCTGGAGGAATCCAGCCTCGACCAGCCGTTCAACGTGTTCGGATCGCGCAGCTATACCGACTTCTTCCCGGGCGTGAACGTCCGCTGGGACGCCAGCGAGCACCTGGTCGTCCGCGGCGCGGTGACCCGCGCGATCGGGCGGCCGAACTACGAGTCGCTGGCGCCGTTCGTCGAGATCGAGGGCGCCAACAGCATCGAGCCGGAAGTCACGATGGGCAACCCGGACCTGGAGCCGCTGTACTCGACCAACGCCGACCTGTCGCTGGAGTACTACGTCGGCAACCGCGGCGTGCTCTCGGCGGCGGTCTTCCACAAGAGCATCAGCAACCCGATCTACGAGGTCACCCGCACCGACCAGGACGGCGTGTTCGGCGGCATCGCGCTGACCGGCGCCGAGATCTCCACCTGGACCAACGCGCGCAAGGCGACGGTCTCGGGCCTGGAGCTCAACGCCCAGTACGAACTGAGCTTCCTGCCCTCGCCGTTCGACGGCTTCAGCGTCGGCGCGAACATGACCTTCGTCGACTCCGAGGCCGAGGGCCTGCCCGCGCGCACCGACAAGGTGCCGCTGCTGAACCAGTCCGACCGCGTGGCGTCGGCCCAGGTCAGCTACGAGAAGTACGGCTTCTCGGCGCGGCTGGCCTACACGTACCGCTCGGCGATGCTCAGCGAAGTGCACGAGGAGGACCCCGAGGGCGACATCTACTGGGACTCGCTCAGGCAGTGGGACATCAAGTTCGGCTACGAGATCACCCCGCGCTGGTCGGTGTTTCTCGAAGGCTCGAACCTCAACGACGCGGCGATGCGCGCCTATGTCGGCCGCCGCGACCGCACCATGGAACGTGAGATCTACGGCTGGTCGGCGCGCATGGGCGCGCAGTTCAAGTTCTGATCCCGACGTCCGTTCCGGCGGCGCCGCGCTCCCCCGCGGCGCCGTCTTTTTTCCAGGGAGTCCCCCCATGCCATTGCCGCCGCCGTCGCGGATCCCCGCCCTCGTCCTCGTCCCCTGGCTGCTGGCCGCCGCGTCGTGCGCCGGCCATGCCGACGAACCGGTGGCGACACCGGAAGCGGCCGAACCGAAGCTCGAACGCGTGGTCATGCTGATGCGCCACGGCGTGCGTCCGCCGACGAAGGCGCCGGTCTCGCCGAAAGGCACCCACGACCAGCCCTGGCCCGAATGGTCCACCGACTACGGCGAGCTGACCGCGCACGGCTACCGCGCCGTGGCCCTGCTCGGCCACTGGGACCGTCGCCGCTGGATCGAGGAGGGACTGCTGCCCGAGGAAGGCTGCCCCTGGTCGGCCGACATCGAAATCGCCGCGAGCGCGAAATCGCGCGCCCAGGACACGGCGCGGGCGATGGCCGAAGGCCTGTTCCCGGCGTGCAGCATCGAGATCGCGTTCCCCGCGAACGCCGAGGCGGACATCGAGTTCCACCCGCTCGACAGCGGCGCCGCGCGCATGGATCCGCAGCAGGCGATGGCGCAGGCGCGCGAGATGCTGCCGCCTGGCGGCGAAGCGGCGCTGGTCGCGGAGAACGCGCCGCTGTTCGGCCTGCTCGAGCGCGCGCTCGGCTGCTGTTCCCCGACCTTCTGCGAAGCCGGCCCGCGGCCGGCATCGAAGCAATGCGGCCTCGACGCACTGCCGGCGAAGTTCGAACAGGGCGGCGGCGGACGCCCCAAGGTGGGCGCGCTGCTGGGCACCGCCTCCACGATCAGCCAGACCTTCCTGCTCGAATACCTGGAAGGCTTCCCGATGGAGCAGGTCGCCTGGGGCCGTCTGTCGCGCGACGAGATCGGGGAACTGCTCGAATTCCACCGGATCAAGTTCAGGTTCGAAGGCCGCGCGCCCTACGTCGCCGCGCATGCGGCCTCGCCGCTGGCGGCGAGGATGCTCGCATCGCTGCGCGACGGCGCCCGGCTCACCCTGCTGACCGGGCACGACACCAACATCGCCGACCTCGGCGGCCTGCTCGACCTGCACTGGCAGGTCCCCGGCTATCCCGAGGACGATCCGCCGCCCGGCGGCGCCCTGGGCTTCGCGCTGTTCCAGGCGCCCGACGGCGAACGCCTCGTGCGCGCCTTCTACCGCTCGCAGACGATGGACCAGGTGCGCGAACTGCAGCCGCTGGGCGACGACAACCCGCCCTACTTCGAGTACCTGCCGATCCCCGGCTGCGACGCGCCCTGCCGGCTGCCCGATTTCGAGGCGCTGGTGGAATCGAAACTCGTCGCCCCCGGCGCCTGAGCGGCGCCGGCACCGCGCCGGAATTCCCTTGCTGCCGACCGGCAGCCGTTCCCGGCGCAGCGGACACCCGGCAAACCGTCATCCCGAGCGTCGCGAGGGATCCGCTTGTGGACGGCACTGAATGCGCACAAGCAGATCCCTCGCGACGCTCGGGACGACAGCCTTGGTTTTGCGGGACGACAGCCTTCGTCTTGTCCGCTCCCCGTACGGGAACCTCGAAAAACCCGCTTCTTCCCGTCATTCCCGCGAACGCGGGAACCCAGCGTCTTTGATCTTCAATGAATTGGAGACGCTGACCCCCTCCTTCGCCGGGATCACTGAGGTTTTTCGAGGCCCCCGTACGGGGCGGGCATCGATCCGCGCGACCCGGGCGCAGCCGCCTAGGGCCTCACCACCTCGCCGCGCTTCGCCGACAGCGTCGCCGCCTCCGCCAGCGCCAGCGCGGCGACGCCGTCGGCGTAGCCGACCAGGGGCGCCGCGCCATCGAGGATGTCGGCGAAGTGGTCCATCTCGCGCCGGTAGGCCTCGGCATAGCGGTCGAGGAAGAAGTTCTGCAGCCGGTCGCCGGCCGCCCCGCCCTCGTTGAACACCTGCACCGTGCTTTCGAGCACGTTGTCCGCGCGCACCATGCCGCGCGAGGCGTAGGCCTCGATGCGCTGGTCGTAGCCGTAGCCGCTGCGGCGGGTGTTGGCGATCACGCACAGCCGCCCCGATGCCGTCCTGAGCACCGTGCGCGCGGTGTCGACGTCGCCCAGCCGGCCGATCTCCGGGTCGACCAGGCAGCTGCCCGCCGCCCAGACCGCTTCGATCTCCTCGCCCAGCAGCCAGCGCGCCATGTCGAAATCGTGGATCGCCATGTCCTTGAACAGGCCGCCGGAGACGGCGACGTAGGACGGCGGCGGCGGCGCCGGATCGTTCGAGGTGATCTGCAGCGATTCGATCGTGCCGACGGAGCCGTCGTCGAGCCGCGCCTTCAGCGCCTGGAAGTTGGGGTCGAAGCGGCGGTTGAAGGCCAGCAGCAGGCGCGCGTCGCGCAGTGCGCCGGCGGCGCCGCGCGCGCGCTGCAGGTCCTGGTCGATGGGTTTCTCGCAGAACACCGCCTTGCCGGCGCCGGCCGCGCGGATGCTGTAGTCCAGGTGGGTGTCGGTGGAACTGGCGACGATGACGCCGGCGATCGCCGGGTCGGCCAGCACCTGGTCGAGCGAGCCCACCGGCGCGCTCCATTCGTCCGCGAGCGCGGCCGCCGACGCTTCCACCGGATCGACGATGGCGGCGAGCCGCAGCCGCGGGTGCAGCGCCGCGTTGCGGGCGTGGATGCGGCCGATGCGGCCGGCTCCGATCAGTGCGACCTTGTGCATCAGCGGTTCTCCTGCAGGCGGATGGGACGGCCTTCGCGCATCGAGCGCTGGCAGGCCTCGGCCAGGGCCAGCGCGGCGATGCCGTCGGCATAGCCGGTTGCCGGCTGCGCGCGCCCGTGCGCGACCTCGGCGAAGTGCGCGATCTGCGCGCGATAGGAGTCGGCGTAGCGCTCCGGGAACGCGTACGCGATCGGCGCCGCGGTCGCGCCGGCCTCGTCGAAGGCCTGCACGGTATCGCGCGACACGTTGCCCGCGGCGGCCATGCCCGCCGCGCCGAAGGCCTCGATGCGCTGGTCGTAGCCGTAGCCGCTGCGGCGGGTGTTGGAGATCACGCACAGCCTGCCCGACGCGGTCCTGAGCACCGTGCGCGCGGTGTCGACGTCGCCCAGCCGGCCGATCTCCGGGTCGACCAGGCAGCTCGCGGTCGCGAACACCTCGACCGGCTCCTCGCCCAGCAGCCAGCGCGCCATGTCGAGGTCGTGGATGGTGAAGTCCTTGAACAGCCCGCCGCTGGTGGGGATGAAGTGCGGCGCGGGCGCGGCCGGATCGTGGTTGACGATGTGCAGGCTTTCCAGCGCCCCGATCGCGCCCGCGTCGAGCCGGCGCTTGAGCGCGAGGAAGTGCGGGTCGTGGCGGCGGTTGAAGCCGAGCAGGAAGCGCGCGCCCTCGAAGCGCGGCTGCGCGGCCAGGACCTTGCCCAGGTCGAGGTCGATCGGCTTCTCGCAGAACACCGCCTTGCCGGCCTCCACCGCCTGCAGCGCGTTGTCCAGGTGCTGGTCGGTCGAACTGCACACCAGCACGCCGCCCACGTCGGGATCGGCCAGCGCCTGCGCCAGCGTCGCGACCTCCGCGCCGGTCGCGTCCGCCATCGCCCGCGCGGCCCCGGGCCGGGGATCGACCACGTAGCGCAGGCGCAGGCCCGGCGTGCGCGCGGCGTTGGGTCCATGCACCTGGCCCATGCGGCCGGCCCCGATCAGCACCACGTCGATCCGCGTCACGCGCCCTTCCCCTTCGCCCGATACGATTAGAATATTATTTCCATAATAAAAAGCAATAGAATTTCCAGAAATCTGGTCGCGTTCCATTTTTTGCAGGACACTGCCGCAGTCCAGGGACGAACCGACAACCGAGGCACGCCATGTCCGAACCGACCACCCCGCCGGCCAGCGCCGAGGAACTGCGTGCCGCGATCCTCGCCCGCTACGACGGCCTGAGCAAACGCCTCAAGCAGATCGCGCGCTACGTCCTCGACGAGCCCAACGCGGTGGCGCTGGAGACCCTGGCGGTGCTGTCCGGGCGCTGCGGCGTGCAGCCGTCGGCGATCGTGCGCTTCGCCAAGTCCTTCGGCTTCGACGGCGCCACGCAGATGCAGCGGGTGCTGCGCGACGGCCTGCTGTCGGCCAACGCCTCGCTCGGCTACGGCGAGCGCATCCGCGAGTTCAGCAAGGCCGTCGACGGCAAGGGCGTCAGCGACCCGGCGCAGGTGCTGGCGGAGTTCGTCGAAGGCAACGTGCTGGCCCTCAAGCACCTGGGCGACGCGATCGACAAGAAGCAGCTGACCGAGGCGGTGAAGCTGATCGCCCAGGCCAGCACCGTGTTCGTCGCCGGCTTCCGGCGCTCGTTCCCGGTGGCCGCGTACCTGGCCTATTCGCTGCACCAGGTGGACAAGAAGACGGTGTTCATCGACAGCGTCGGCGGCATGACCCGGCAGCAGATCCACGGCATCACCCGCGACGACCTGCTGCTGGTGGTGAGCTACCAGCCCTACGCCGAGGAGGCGGTGCACCTGATCGACGCGGCGGTCGACAACCAGTGCAAGGTGCTGTCGATCAGCGACAGCCCGGTCAGCCCGGTCGCCAAGCCGGCCACGCTGGTGCTGCAGGTCAAGGAGGCGGAGATCCGCAAGTTCCGCTCGCTCTCCACCTCGATGTGCCTGGCGCAGGCGCTGGTGATCTCCTACGCGTTCTCCTCCGCCACCGCGACCCGCAACGCCTCCGCGCTGGGCGCGAAGCGGCGGCCGGCCAGGAAATAGCGGGAACTGTCATTTCGACCGCAGGGAGAAATCTCCTGTCCGGCGCAGGGGAACGAGATTTCTCCCTGCGGTCGAAATGACAGGGGATGGGTCCTGGCGCGACCGGTTGGGTTCCGGCACGACGGCGACGGGTTCCGGCGAAGACCGGAGCCGCCGGCGCGGCGGCGTCCCCGGAGGCCGCGCGGGAGGCCGCCCGGGACTGAAATGAAACAAATCTTGCTCATTCCATAAAAATAGAATAGATTTTACAAACCCGGGCCGTACCACCCGGCGGGAGGAGCGTCGGCGATGGCGAAGGCGGATGGTCTGGATCTGATCGCGGTCGGGCGTTCCTGCGTCGACCTGTATGGCGAACAGACCGGCGGCCGGCTGGAGGACATGCTGTCCTTCGCCAAGTACATCGGCGGCAGCCCCACCAACACCGCGGTCGGCGCGTCGCGGCTCGGCCTCGACGCCGGCCTGCTGACCCGCGTCGGCGAGGATCATTTCGGGCGCTTCATCCGCGAACAGCTGGCCCGCGAGGGCGTCGACACCCGCGGGGTGGTCGCCGACCCCGCGCGCCTGACCGCGCTGGCGTTCCTCGGCATCCGCGACCCCGACACCTTCCCGCTGGTCTTCTACCGCGAGAACTGCGCGGACATGGCGCTGGAGGCCGGCGACATCGACCCGGCCTTCGTCGCGTCCGCCCGCGCGGTGCTGATCAACGGCACCCACCTGTCGCAGCCGGGCGTGTTCGCCGCGTCCATGGAAGCCTGCCGGCTCGCGCGCGCGGCGGGCGGCAAGGTGGTGTTCGACATCGACTACCGCCCGGTGCTCTGGGGCCTGGCCGGGAAGGACGCGGGCGAGAACCGCTTCGTCGCCGACGCGGCCGTGACCGCGCGGCTGCAGCAAGTGCTGCCGTTGTGCGACCTGATCGTCGGCACCGAGGAGGAAGTGCACATCCTCGGCGGCAGCACCGACACCATCGACGCGCTGCGCGCGATCCGCGAGCGGACCCCCGCCCTGCTGGTGTGCAAGCGCGGCGCGCAGGGTTGCTCGGCGTTCGCGGACGCGATCCCCGACAGCCTCGACCAGGGCGTCGTCGGCCGCGGCTTCGCGGTGGAGGTGTTCAACGTGCTCGGCGCCGGCGACGCGTTCATGGCCGGGTTCCTGCGCGGCTGGCTGCGCGGGGCGCCGCTGGCCGAATGCTGCGAATGGGCCAACGCCTGCGGCGCCATCGTCGTCTCGCGCCACGGCTGCTCGCCCGCGATGCCGACCTGGGAAGAGCTGCAGGCGTTCCTGCGCGACGAGGCGCGCCCGTTCCGGCTGCGCGAGGACGCCGCGCTGGAACATCTGCACTGGGCCACCACGCGCGCGACCGGATATCCGTCGCTGACCGTGCTGGCGATGGACCACCGCAGCCAGTTCGAGGCACTGTGCGAACGCACCGGCGCGGCGCCGGAGCGGATCGCCGGGTTCAAGTCGCTGGCGCTGCGCGCGGTGGACAGGGTGGCGGCGGGCGACCCGGGCTTCGGCGTGCTGCTCGACGGCCGCTTCGGCATGCGCGCGCTCGAGGCCGCCGCCGCGTATCCGTACTGGATCGGGCGCCCGATCGAACTGCCGGGCTCGCGCCCGCTCGAGTTCGAGTCGTCCGCCGACGTCGCGACCGAACTGGCGACCTGGCCGGCGAACCACGTGGTCAAGTGCCTGGCGCTCTACCATCCCGACGACCCGCAGGAGCTGCGCGAACGCCAGGAGCGCCAGCTGCTGCGCCTGCAGGACGCCGCGCGCAAGACCCGCCACGAGCTGCTGGTCGAGATCATCGCCTCGCGCGGCGGCGAAGTCGCCGAGGATACCGCCGCGCGCGCGATCGAGCGGCTCTACGCACTCGGCATCCGTCCCGACTGGTGGAAACTCGAGCCCGACGACCGCGCCGGCGCCTGGCGCGGCATCGAGGACGCCATCGTCCGCAACGATCCGCACTGCCGCGGCGTGGTGCTGCTCGGCCTGTCCGCGCCGCAGGACGAGCTGATCGCCTCGTTCGCCGCCGCGGCGCAGGCGCCGATCGTCAAGGGCTTCGCCGTCGGGCGCACGATCTTCGCCGACGCGGCGGAGCAATGGTTCGCCGGCACCATCGACGACGAGGCCGCCATCGACGACCTCGCGCGCCGCTTCGCCATCCTCGTCGAGGCCTGGCGTGATGCGAAGCAGCGGGCGCAAACGCAGGCGATCCGCGAGACTGCCTGACATGGACACGCATCCCGGCCACACCCTCCGACTGACCGCCGCACAGGCCACCGTGCTCTGGCTGGCGGCCCAGCACGTCGTCGTCGACGGCGAACAGGCACCCTACTTCGCCGGCGTCTGGGCGATCTTCGGGCACGGCAACGTCGCCGCCATCGGCGAGGCGCTCCACGCCGCCGGCGACGCGCTGCCGACCTTCCGCGCGCACAACGAACAGGGCATGGCGCACGCCGCCATCGCCTACGCCAAGCAGATGCGGCGGCGCCGCGCGATGGCCTGCACCACGTCCATCGGGCCCGGCGCGACCAACATGCTGACCGCGGCCGCGCTGGCGCACGTCAACCGGCTGCCGGTCCTGCTGCTGCCGGGCGACGTCTACGCCAGCCGCCGCCCCGACCCGGTGCTGCAGCAGGTCGAGGATTTCGGCGACGGCACGGTCTCGGCGAACGACTGCTTCCGCCCGGTGTCGCGCTGGTTCGACCGCATCACCCGGCCCGAACAGATCCTCGACTCGCTGCCCAGGGCGCTGGCGACCATGCTCGACCCGGCCAGCTGCGGTCCGGTGACGCTGGCGTTCTGCCAGGACGTGCAGGCCGAGGCGTTCGACTACCCGGCGGATTTCTTCTCGCGCCGGCTCTGGCACCCGCGCAGGCAGGGCGCGGACCCGCGCGAACTCGATGCGCTCGCCGATGCCCTGCGCCACGCCGAACGCCCGCTGCTGGTCGCCGGCGGCGGCGTGCTCTACAGCGGCGCGGAGGATGCGCTCGCCGCGTTCGCCGCGCGCACCGGGCTGGCGGTGGCCGAAACCCAGGCCGGCAAGGGCGCATTGCCGTGGAACCATCCCAACGCCCTCGGTTCGATCGGTGTCACCGGCTCCAGCGCCGCCAACGTCGCGGCGAACGCGGCGGACGTCGTCGTCGGCATCGGCACGCGGCTGCAGGACTTCACCAGCGGCTCGCGCAGCCTGTTCCCGGACTGCCGCCTGTTCCAGGTGAACGTGCAGGCGTTCGACGCGCACAAGCACGGCGCGGCGCCGGTGGTCGGCGACGCGCGCGCGACGCTCGAGGCGCTGGACGCCGCGCTCGCGGACTGGCGCGCGCCGGAGCCGGCGATCGACCGCGACGCCGTCGCCGCCTGGCACGCGGCCGTCGATCACGCCACCCGCGGCGACGACGCCACCACCCTGCCCAGCGACGCGCAGGTCATCGGCGCGGTGCAGGCCTCGTTCGACGACGACGCCATCGTGGTCTGCGCCGCGGGCGGCCTGCCGGGCGAGCTGCACAAGCTGTGGCGCACCGCGCGCAGCGACGGCTACCACCTCGAGTACGGCTACTCGTGCATGGGCTACGAGATCGCCGGCGGACTCGGCGTCAAGCTGGCCGCGCCGGGGCGCGAGGTGGTGGTGATGGTCGGCGACGGCAGCTACCTGATGATGAACTCCGAGCTCGCCGGCTCGGTGATGCTCGGCCTGAAGCTGGTCGTGGTGCTGCTCGACAACCGCGGCTTCGGCTGCATCAACCGCCTGCAGCAGGCGACCGGCAGCCCGGGCTTCAACAACCTGCTGGCCGACGCGCGCCACCAGGCGCTGCCCGACATCGACTTCGCCGCGCACGCGCGCAGCCTCGGCGCGCATGCCGAGAAGGTCGCGAACCTGGGCGAGCTGCGCGAGGCGCTGGCGCGCGCGCGAGGCGCCGACCGCAGCACCGTGGTCGTCATCGACACCGATCCGCTGAAGACCACCGAAGCCGGGGGCTGGTGGTGGGACGTCGCCGTCCCGGAAGTCTCCGACCGTCCCGAAGTGAACGCCGCGCGCCGCGACTACGAGCAGCGCGTGCGCATGAAGAGAGACCTGTCATGACGATACGATTCGGCGTCAGCCCGATCGCCTGGGCCAACGACGACATGCCCGAGCTCGGCGGCGACACGCCGCTGGAAAGCATCCTCGCCGACATCCGCGACGTCGGCTTCGAAGGCGTCGAGCTCGGCGGCAAGTTCCCGCGCGACGCGGCCGCGCTCAAGCCCCTGCTCGACGGCTACGGCCTCGACCTGATCGGCGGCTGGTACAGCGGCTCGCTGCTGGCGCAGGACGCCGACGCCGAGATCGCCGCGCTGCAGCCGCATCTTCGACTGCTCAAGGCGATGGGCAGCACCGTGTTCGTGTTCGCCGAGACCAGCAACGCCGTGCACGGCGACCGCGGCGTGCCGCTGACCGGCACGCCGCTGCTCGCCGCCGGCGACTGGGCGCGCTTCGGCGAACGCATGACGCAGGTGGCCGACTACATCCGGTCGCAGGGCCTGAAGTTCGCCTACCACCACCACCTCGGCACCGTGGTCGAACGCGCGGCCGACATGGACGCCTTCATCCGCCATACCGGGCCGTCGGTCGGTTTCACCCTCGACACCGGCCACGCCGCGCTCGGCGGCGTCGACTACCTCGAGGTGATCCGCGAGCATCCTGCGCGCATCGCGCACGTGCACTGCAAGGATTTCCGTGACGAGGCCTGGCGCAGGCTGCGCGACGGCGGCGCCAGCTTCCTCGACGGCGTGCTCGGCGGCATGTTCACCGTGCCCGGCGACGGCGGCATCGACTACGGCGCGGTGATGCGCGCCCTGGTCGACATCGGCTACGGCGGCTGGATCGTGATCGAGGCCGAGCAGGATCCCGCGATCGCGCCGCCGAAGCCGTACGCGGAGCTCGGCCTGCGCACGCTGCAGCGCGAAGCCGCAGCCGCGGGACTGGCGTGATGTCGCGGCTGCGCATCCGTCCGCGGACGCCGGCCGCCGACGGCACCGTGCTGTCGGTGACGCCGGAGAGCGCGGGCTGGTCGCACGTCGGCTTCAAGGTCGTGAAACTCGCCGATGGCCAGCGCCACGACGGCGGCGACGCCGGCCGCGAAGCCTGCCTCGTGCTGGTGTCCGGCAGCGCGGACATCCTCGCCGGCGGCGAGCGCTTCGACGACGTCGGCGGCCGCGTGTCGCCGTTCGAGGATCGCGCGCCGGGCGCGGCGTACGTGCCCGCCGGCGTGCAATGGTCGGTGCTCGCCCGCGGCGACGTGGAACTCGCGGTCTGCACCGCGCCGGGTACCGGACAGGGTGCGCCGCGCCTGATCGCCGAGGCCGACATGTCGCGCGAGGTCCGCGGCAGCGGCACCAACACCCGCCACGTACGCAACATCCTTCCGGAAACGCAGCCTGCCGACGCTTTGCTGGTGGTGGAAGTGGTGACGCCCGCCGGCCACTGGTCCAGCTACCCGCCGCACAAGCACGACGCCGCGATGCCGGGCGAGGAAACCGTGCTCGAGGAGACCTATTACCACCGCGTCTCGCCGCCGCAGGGTTTCGCCTTCCAGCGCGTCTACAGCGCCGACCGCTCGCTCGACGAGGCGATCGCGGTCGAGGACGGCGACGTGGTGCTGGTGCCGCGCGGCTACCACCCGGTCGGCGCCGCGCACGGCTACGACCTCTACTACCTCAACGTCATGGCCGGGCCCGAGCGGCGCTGGCTGTTCCGCAACGATCCCGACCACGCCTGGATCGTCGCACCGCCCCCATCACCGGAAGCCTGAACATGCGCAGCATCGGACACTTCATCGACGGACGGATCGTCGCCGGCGCCTCGGGGCGCCACGGCGACGTGTACGACCCCAACACCGGCCGCGTGCAGGCGCAGGTCGCGCTCGCCGCGGCGGAAGAACTCGGCCGCGCCGTCGCCAGCGCCGCGGCCGCGCAGCCCGCCTGGGCGAAGGTCAACCCGCAGCGCCGCGCGCGAGTGATGTTCGAGTTCAAGCGCCTGCTCGAAGCGCATATGGACGAACTGGCGCACCTGCTCTCGTCCGAGCACGGCAAGGTGCTGTCGGACGCGCGCGGCGACATCCAGCGCGGGCTGGAGGTGATCGAGTTCTCCTGCGGCATCCCGCACCTGCTCAAGGGCGAGTACACCCAGGACGCCGGCCCCGGCATCGACGTCTACTCGATGCGCCAGCCGCTGGGCGTGGTCGCCGGCATCACCCCGTTCAACTTCCCGGCGATGATCCCGATGTGGATGTTCGGCCCTGCCATCGCCAGCGGCAACGCCTTCATCCTCAAGCCCTCCGAGCGCGATCCGTCCGTGCCGCTGCGGCTGGCCGAACTGCTGGTCGAGGCCGGCCTGCCGCCGGGCGTGCTCAACGTCGTGCAGGGCGACAAGGACGTGGTCGAGGCGATCCTGCGCCACCCGGACATCCGCGCCGTCAGCTTCGTCGGCTCGTCGGACATCGCCCAGCACGTCTACGCGCAGGGGGCGGCGCACGGCAAGCGGGTGCAGTGCATGGGCGGCGCCAAGAACCACGGCATCGTGCTGCCCGACGCCGACCTCGACCGCGCCGTCGCCGACATCCTCGGCGCGGCCTACGGCTCGGCCGGCGAGCGCTGCATGGCGCTGCCGGTGGTGGTGCCGGTGGGCGAAGCGACCGCGCAAGCGCTGCGCGAAAAGCTGCTGGCCGCCGTCGCCGGCCTGCGCGTGGGCGTCTCGACCGATCCCGGCGCCCAGTACGGCCCGGTGGTCACCGCCGCGCACAAGGCGCGGATCGAGCGCTACATCCAGCTCGGCGTCGACGAGGGCGCGGAGCTGGTGCTCGACGGGCGCGGCTACTCGCTGCCCGGGCACGAGGACGGCTTCTTCCTCGGGCCGACGCTGTTCGACCGCGTCACCCCGCAAATGGAGACCTGGCGCGAGGAGATCTTCGGCCCGGTGCTGCAGATCGTGCGCGCGGACAGCTTCGAGGAGGCGCTGTCGCTGCCGACGAGCCACCAGTACGGCAACGGCGTGGCGATCTTCACCCGCAACGGCGACGCCGCGCGCGAGTTCGCCGACCGCGTCGAGGTCGGGATGGTCGGCATCAACGTGCCGATCCCGGTGCCGGTGGCCTACCACAGCTTCGGCGGCTGGAAGCGCTCGGGCTTCGCCGACCTCAACCAGTACGGCATGGACGGCGTGCGCTTCTACACCCGCACCAAGGTGGTGACCCAGCGCTGGCCGCAGGGCGGCGCGTCCGTCGACGCCGCGTTCGTGATCCCGACGATGCAGTAGCGCGTCGCGGCTCCGTCGCGGCTCCGATCCAGAACGAGGCCGGCACCACGAGGCCGGCCCGAATCCCCGGGGAGGGAACGCTCCATGGCTGCAGGCCCGTTGAAATTCTTCGCGACCGGCGAGGACAAGCCCGAGATCGGCGACCGCGGCACGGTCGACCGGCTGTTCCGCCGCCACCGCTTCCGGGTGATGGTGGCGATCACGCTCGGCTACGGCCTGATCTACACCTGCCGCCTCGCGCTGGGCGTGGTCAAGAAGCCGCTGATCGACCAGGGCGTGTTCACGCCGGTCGAGCTGGGCATGATCGGCTCGGCGCTGTTCTACACCTACGCGATCGGCAAGCTAACCAACGGCTTCCTCGCCGACCACGCCAACATGAAGCGCTTCCTCGCCTTCGCCTTCCTGGCCACGGCGCTGTGCAACCTGGCGATGGGCTTCACCACCGCGCTGTGGGCGGCCGTGCTGCTGTGGGGACTCAACGGCTGGGTGCAGAGCTTCGGCGCGCCCGGCGGCGTGGTGGCGATGACGGCGTGGTTCTCCAACCGCGAGCGCGGACGCACCTACGGCATCTGGAGCACCGCGCACTCGATCGGCGAAGGGCTCACCTTCCTCGTGGTCGGCAGCGCGGTGGCCTGGCTCGGCTGGCGCTGGGGCTACTGGGGACCCGGGCTGATCGGCATCGCCACCGCGATCGGCTGCTACCTGTGGCTGCAGGACCGGCCGCGCACGCTGGGCCTGCCGTCGGTCGCCGACTGGAAGGGCGACCACTACGACGAGAAGCCCAGGCCCGGCATCAAGTCGGTGCTGGGCCTGCAGCTGTCGATCCTCAGGATCCCCGCGATCTGGGTGCTGTGCCTGTCCGCGGCGACGATCTACGTGACCCGCTACGCGATCAACTCCTGGGGCATCCTGTACCTGCAGGAGGCGCGCGGGCTGTCGCTGCCGATGGCGGGGACGGTGCTGATGATCGGCACGCTCGCCGGCATCGCCGGCGCGGTCGCGTTCGGCTTCATCTCCGACCTGGTGTTCAAGGCGCGGCGGCCGCCGACCAACCTGCTGTTCGCGGTCCTGGAGATCGGCGGCCTGCTGCTGTTCTTCTACGGCCCGAACACGCTGCCGGTGCTGATCGCGGGCATGCTGCTGTTCGGCCTCGGCCTGACCGGGCTGGTGACCTCGCTCGGCGGACTGTTCGCCGTCGACATCGCGCCCAAGCGCGTCGCGGGCGCGGCGATGGGGGTGATCGGCATCTTCAGCTACATCGGCGCCGGCATCCAGGAGCACATCTCCGGCAAGCTGATCCAGGAAGGCATGACCCTCGTCGGCGGCGACCGCGTCTACGACTTCGGGCCGGTGATCTGGTTCTGGATCGGCGCATCGGTGCTGTCGATGCTGCTCGCCGCGAGCCTGTGGCGCACGAAACTGAGGGACTGATGCCGTGATCGACGCTTCCGACGAACTCAAGGCGATGGTGGACGCCGCGCAGGCCGCGGGCCGGGGCCTGCTGCGCCGCTACGGGCAGCTCTCCGAACTCACCGTGCAGACCAAGGCCGGCCCCACCGACCTCGTCTCGATCGCCGACCAGGAGGCCGAAGGCACGGTGCGCGCGCTGCTGGCGCGGGCGCGCCCATCCTATGCCTTCCTCGGCGAGGAAGGCGGCGCCGCCGGCGGCGGCGACGCCACGCAGAGCTGGATCGTCGATCCGCTGGACGGCACCACCAACTTCCTGTTCGGCTGTCCGCTGTGGGGCGTCAACGTCGCGCTGGCGCGCGAAGGCGAGATCGTCGCCGGCGTCACCTACGTCCCGGTGATGGACGAACTGTTCGTCGCCGAGCAGGGCAAGGGCGCGTGGCTCAACGGCCAGCGCATCCGCGTCTCGGAGCGCGCGTCGCTGATCCGCAGCGTGCTGGCCTGCGGCATCCCCTTCGCCGACAAGCCCGACCACCCGGTGTTCGCGCGCGAGATGGCGCTGCTCACCGCCGAGGTTGCCGGCATCCGCCGCACCGGCGCCTGCGCGCTGGACATGGCCTGGGTCGCGGCGGGACGCTGGGACGCCTACTGGGAGCGCGCGCTCAACGCCTGGGACATGGCGCCTGGCGTGATCCTGGTGGAAGAGGCCGGCGGCATCGCGACCTCGGTGACCGGCGCCGCGCTCGACGTCGCCGCCGGCAACGTCTGCGTCAGCAACGGCGCGATCCATACCGCGCTGATCGACCGGCTCAACGCCGCACTGTACCCGGAGGAACCCGCCACATGATGCTGCCCCGCCGCGGATTCCTCGCCGCCGCCGGCCTGGCCGGGCTGTTCGCGGCGCTGCCCAGGGCGTTCGCGGCGGCGCTCGGCTACCCGCGCGCGCTGCAGGGACCGATGCTCGGCGCGCCGGGACCGCACCACCTCTCGGTCTGGGTGCGCGCCAGCGGCGCCTTCGAGGTCGAACTGGAAGTCGCCACCGACCGCGAGTTCCGGCACGTCGTGCAGACGGCCTCGGCCGTCGCCTCGCCGGAGGAGGACTGCTGCCTGGTCCTGCGCGCCGAAGGCCTGCAGCCGGACACCGGCTACTGGTATCGGCTGAAGTACGACGGCGAGGGCGACCGCTTCCAGTTCCTGCCCCACCGCGCGCGCACCGCGCCGGCGGGCGACGCCGCGTTCCGGGTCGCCTTCGGCTCCTGCTGCCGCATCCAGTACGACCCGCAGCAGCGCATCTGGAACACCGTGCGCGCGCTGGAGCCGGACATGTTCCTCTGGCTCGGCGACAACATCTACGCCGACAGCGACCAGCCCGCCGCGCTCACCGACCTGTACGGCCGCGGGCGCGTCGTGCCGGCCCTGGAACCGCTGCTGCGCTCGGTGCCGCAGCTCGCCACCTGGGACGACCACGACTTCGGCTACAACGATTCCGACGGGCGCAGTCCGTTCAAGTCCGCATCGCTGCGCGTCTTCAGGCGCTTCTGGGCCAACCCGTCCTACGGCGAGCGCGACAACCCCGGTGTGTACTTCAGGCAGCACTACGGCGGCGTCGACTTCTTCGTCCTCGACGGCCGCTACCACCGCGACCCGACCGACAAGCCCGACGACGCGCGCAAGACCATGCTCGGCGCGAAGCAAAAGGCCTGGCTCAAGCGCGGACTCAAGGCCAGCACGGCGCCGTTCAAGGTGCTCGCGATCGGCGGCGGCTGGTCTTCGGCCGAGAACGAGAAGGGCGGCGACTCCTGGGCGGTGTACATGACCGAGCGCAACGAGCTGTTCGACTTCATCCGCGACGAGGGCATCGGCGGCGTGGTCTGCATCTCCGGCGACTCGCACATGGGCGAGCTCAACTGCATCCCGTGGTCGCAGCGCGGCGGCTACGACATCTACGACTTCTGTTCCTCGCCGCTGGCGCAGATGCCGGCCGCCAAGCACACGCGGCAGGTGCCGGAAGTCCGCGTGCGCGACGTGTGGACGCGCACGGTCAACGTCGGGCTGATGCGGTTCGACCTGACCGGCGACGTGCCGACGCTGACCTATACCCTGCACGACGATCTCGGCGAGGCGGTCTGGGAGCCGCTGGTGCTGACGCCCGACGACCTGAAGAACGGCGCGCGCACCTGGGACGCCAAGTCCGATCCCGGGGAACTGCGCCGCCTGGAGCGCTTCAGGCGCGGCGGCGGCTACTACGGCTTCGATCCGCCGGAAGGCTGGCCGGATGCGCCGCACTACCGCGAATAGCCGCGACCCGCGGCGCAGGCATGCACGCGCTCCCGTCATCCCCGCGAAGGCGGGGATCCAGCGTCTTTCGGCCGCCACACGGCGTCGCATCGATTTATGGCCGGTGCAAAGACAAAGACGCTGGGTCCCCGCCTTCGCGGGGATGACGGCTTTTTTGCGTCGCGGCGGGAGAGGCGACTGCGGTGCGGGCCGGACGACGGCAGCCCCGGCGACGGGGACCCGGCCATCCCCGCCATCCTCGCGCGCGGCCCGCCGGCAGGCCCCGCACGTCCGCTGTCAGCCACCTGTCAGACAACCGCGCGCACCATGCCGCCATGAACAAGACCACCGCTTCGGGCCTCGTCCTCCTTCCGCTCCTGGTCGCCGGTTTCGCGACGGGCCTGGCCACCCTGCCCGCGCACGCGGGCAAGGACGACCAGGTCGAGGCGCGCGAACTGCTCAGGCGCGGCGAGATCCTGCCGCTCGGCAACATCCTGCAGATCGTGCAGGCGCGCGTACCCGGCGATATCATCGAAGTCGAACTCGACCGCAGCGACAAGCACGGCTGGGAGTACGAAGTGAAGGTGCTCGCCGGCAACGGCCGCGTGCTCGAGGTGGACGTGAACGCCCGCACCGGCGAGATCCGCAAGATCGAGGATGACTGATGCGCTGCCTCATCGTCGAGGACGATCCTGACATCCGGGCCGACCTTCGACGCGCGCTGGACGCCGCGGGGATCGCGAGCGACGAAGCTGGCGACGGCAAGCAGGCCTGGTTCCTCGGCGATACCGAGGACTACGACGCCGTGGTGCTCGACCTCGGCCTGCCCGGTCTGGACGGACTGTCCGTGCTGCGCCGCTGGCGTTCGGCCGGCCGTGCCTTCCCCGTGATCGTACTGTCGGCGCGCGGCGACTGGACCGAGAAGGTCGAGGGCATCGAGGCCGGCGCCGACGACTACATGGGCAAGCCGTTCCAGGTGGGCGAGCTCGTCGCGCGCGTGCGCGGACTGATGCGCCGCGGCGCCGGCCGCGTCAGCAACGTCGCCGCCGTCGGCAGGCTGCGCCTGGACACCATGCGCATGAGCGCGACCTTCGACGGCGCGCCCGCGCACCTCTCGCCGTTGGAGTTCCGGTTGCTCGACCACCTCGCGCACTCGCCCGACCGCGTGGTGTCCGCCGGCGAACTCGCCGAGCACCTCTACGGCGCCGCGGAAGCCGGCGACACCAACGCGATCGAGGCCATCGTCGCGCGGCTGCGACGCAAGTTCGGTGCCGACATCATCGTCACCCGGCGCGGATTCGGCTACCTGCCGGGCGCGCCGCCTTGATCACGCGCTCGCTGCACTGGCGCCTGCTGGCCGGCGCCGCGGCCGCGATCCTGCTGGCACTGTGCGTGGCGTGGCTGTTCATGACGCTGCTGTTCGAACGGCACCTGGAACGCCGGCTGGAGGACGAGCTGACCCGCGACGGGCTGCGCCTGATCGCGGCGCTGTCGCTGGCGCCGGACGGCACGCCGGCGATCGACCCGGTGCCGATGGATCCGCGGCTGCAGACGCCGGCCGGCGGCTACTACTGGCAGGTCTCGACCGGAACCGGCGCCGCGCGCTCGCGCTCGCTCTGGGACGCCGACCTTCCGCTGTCCACCGATGCGCCCAGCGACGACTGGACCCTGCGCCACGCCGCGGGTCCCTACGGCGAGTCGATCTCGCTGGTGGAACGACAGGTGGCGCCGGATGCGGGTGGCCCGAGGGTGCTGGTCCAGCTGGCGCAGGACCGCGCGCCGCTGGCCGCCGCGCGCGACGAGTTCGGGCGCGAGCTGGCGCTGTTCCTGGGCGCGCTGTGGCTGGTGCTGTCGGCGGCGGCGTGGCTGCAGGTGCGGCTCGGCCTGCGTCCGCTGCGGCGCATCCGCGGCGACCTCGGCAGCCTGCGCGCGAGCGCGACGGCGCGCCTGCCCGAAGCGCACCTGCGCGAGATCCAGCCGCTGACCGAGGCGATCAATTCGCTCGCCGACGCGCGCGAGCGCGACCTCGAACTCGCGCGTCATCGCGCCGCCGACCTCGCCCACGGGCTGAAGACGCCGCTGTCTGCGATCGCCGCGCAGAGCCGTCGCGCCCGCGAGGACGGCGCCGGGCAGGCCGCGGACGGACTCGATCGCGCGGTCGCCGCGATCCGTCGCACCATCGACGCCGAACTCGCGCGCGTGCGCGCGGCGACCATCCGCGGCGCGCGCGGCGGCGACACCGACGTGCGCACGGTCGTCGAACGCCTGGTCACCGTGATCGAGCACACCGACCGCGGCGGGCAGGTCGCGTTCACCGTCGACGTTCCCGCCGGCCTGCGCCTGGCGGTGCAGCCCGGGGACCTGTCGGAGATCCTCGGCGCGGTGCTGGAGAACGCCGCCAGGCACGCGCGCCGGCAGGTCCTCATCAGCGGGCGCGCCGGGCCGCAGTGGACGGTGGTCGCGATCGGGGACGACGGCCCGGGGTTCGCGCCCGACCGCATCGACGAGATGCTCGCGCGCGGCGGACGACTGGACGAATCGGCCGGCACCGGCCTGGGCCTGTCGATCGCGCGCGAACTGGTCGAGGCCACGGGCGGACGGCTGACGCTGGCGGCGTCGCCGCTGGGCGGCGCATCGGTACGCTTCGAGTGGGGCGCGGGCTGAGCCGGAATGCGTCGCGAAGGCAGGCATCCGCGGCGAGACCGGGCACTTGGAAGAATGTCATTTCCAGCGTAGCGAGAAATCTTTGTCCTTGACCTCCGGGGATTCCTCACTGCGTTCGGAACGACAAGGCGAACTTGTTCGGAGGATTTGTTTCGCTGGACGCGGTTGAGGCGTCTTCCGATTCTCCATCCGGGTGCGTGGGCAGGCATGAAGCCATCGGGCATTTGCGCCAAGTGCCCACTAAGGAACCTCTGAACAAGTGTCATTTCGAGCGTAGCGAGAAATCCATGCTCTTGATTCTCCGAGAGTCCTCACTGCGTTTGGAATGACAGCCGGAGTTGTTCAGAGGTTGCCTAACGGACACCCGCCGGGACTTCGCGCCGCCCGCCATCGCGCGCCGGCGCCTGGAACCGCCGCAGCGCCTCGACAATCAGCGCCCTCGCCTCCGCCGCGTCGCCGAAACCGTCGAGCACTACCGGGTTGCGCCCCGCCGGCAGCTCCTTGTAGACGCGGAAGAACGCCTCGATGCGGTCGAGTTCGGTCCGCGGCAGGTCCGACAGGTCGCGGATGCCGGCATAGGTCGGATCCACCTTGTCGGTCGGCACGCCGATGATCTTCTGGTCGTGCTCGCCGTCGTCGACCATGCGCAGCACGCCGACCGGGCGGAAGCGGATCAGCGTCCCCGGATGCAGCGGCGCGCGGGTCAGCACCAGCGCGTCCAGAGGATCGTTGTCGCCCGCCAGCGTGCGCGGCATCGAGCCGTAGTTCGCCGGATACGCTACCGGCATCGACTGGAAGCGGTCCACGTAGAGCAGCCCGTCGTCCTCGCCGATCTCGTACTTGGTGAAGCTGCCGGCGGGGATCTCCACCGCCAGCAGCACTTCCGCCGGCGCCGAGGCCGGCTGCTCCGCGTGAAACGGGTGGCGGATCGATTCGCCGGCCCACGCCGGCTGCACGAGGCAAGCGCCCACCAGCAGCGACCAGCACGACAGTGCACGCATGCCCATGCCCTACTCCCAGCAGCGGTCGGCGCGACCGCCCAACGTCTGCGAACGCCCGCACAGGCGCTCCCCGATCCGCCCTTCGAGCCGTTCCTCCAGGCGCTTCCCGGCGTCGCCCCCATCCACCAGCGCGAACGCGTCGTACAGCCGGCCGGTGACCGTGCGCGCCTCGTAGCTCAGCCGGTTGCCGTCCAGGCGCAGCACCTGGAACAGCTGCGTGTCCTCGCCGACCGGCGACATGCTCCGCCTGGCGTCGCCGGACAGGCGATACTGCTTGGGGCCCGCGACCGACACCGTGTACACCGGCGGCACGCCCTGCTCGCTACTGCGGCGGCCGTAGACGTGGTCGTGCCCCTGCAACACCAGGTCGACCGCGTGCTTCTCGAGCACCGGCTGCAGGTATTCGCGCAGCTCGCGGTTGTCGCGGTTGGCGCGGGGCGAATAGAAGGGTTGGTGGATCAGCACGATGCTCCAGCGGTGCGGATTGCCGGCCAGCACGTCCTCCAGCCACGCGGCCTGCGCCGGCCCGGCATCGAGATCGAGCGCCGAGGTACCGTCGATCACCGCGAAACGCACGCCCTGGTAGTCGAACCAGTAGGTGGTCTGCTCCACGCCGGCGGCGCCGTTGCCCGGCAGTGCGAAATGCGCCTTCCATTGCTCGCCGAGCACGCGGCGTTCCTGCGGCGTGTCCTCGAACTCCTCGAAGAACTCGTGGTTGCCCGGCGCCGGGGCGAACGCCATCGTCGGCGACAGCGCGGAGGTCGCGTCGAACCACTCGCCCCATTCGTCGTCGTCGACCGCCTCGCTGACCAGGTCGCCGGCGAACAGCACCAGGTCCGCGGCCGGCGCGTGGCGCACCGCCTCGTGCATCACCCGCGTGACCAGGCTGGCGTTCTTGTTCTGGGTGTCGCCGATGTAGAGGAACTCGAACGGCGTCCCGGCCGGCGCGGCGGTGCGCAGCTGCCGCCACGGGCTCCAGGTGCGGTCGCCCTGCACGCGCCAGGCGTACAGCGTGCCCGGCTGCAGCCCGTCCACCACGGCATGGTGATGGTGCGCGACGCCGTTGCCGGCGGCCAGCGCGCGCGTTTGCGCCCGCACCTGCCGCGGCGGCGCGTCGCCGTCCCACTGGTCGGGCGATTCCTTGGCGACGGCGATTTCCAGCATCGGCGCGTCGACCGCGGCGGCCGTCCGCCAGCTCACCGAGAAACCGGTCGCCGCGTCCTGCAGCGGGACCGCGACGATGCGGTCGGGGAATCCGCTCGGCGCGTAGCGGACCACGCCCTCCGGCACCAGGGTGTTGGGCTCGACGTACCGCCCCGGATGCGGCGCCTCCGCCATCGCCGCGGACCACGGCGACAGCAGCAATGCGGCCGCGACGGCCAGCGGAACCGGGCGCGCCATCTCAGCGCACCCCGCAGTTCGGCAGCGACAGCGCGCCGGCGATGTCGCGCCAGTCGAACGCCACCATGCCCTGGTCGTCGTGCACGGCGTACAGCACGCCCTGCGGGAAGCGCTCCGACGCCGAGGCGTGCAGCCAGATGCCGTCGGTATTGGCGACCGCCTTGCCCGCCACCGCGCCGACATGGTCGAGCGTGCCGCGGTCGAACAGGTGGAACACGGTGCGCCCCTTGCCCTGTTCGGTGGTGATCCACCAGCCGGTGCCGTCGTCGCAGGCCTTGAGCATGATGCCCTCGGACTGCGCCTGGAACACGTCGCCGCCGATGGTACGGCCGGCGAAGTTCCCGGCCAGGTCGTAGACCTTCAGTTCGTTGGCGTAGGTCTCGTCTTCCTCCGCGATCAGCAGCCGGTCGTGGGCGGGATCGCCCCAGATCGACTCGACCACGCGCAGGGCGCCCCGCTCGCTCGAATCGCCGAACGACGACACCAGCGTGGCACGGTAGCCCGCATCCGCGGGCGTCATGGCGTAGCGCCGGACGCGCCTGTCGAGTTCGGCCAGCGGCGGCAGGATATCCTCGCCCTGCGCATCCTCCCCGGCCATGTAGGCGTCGGTCACGTAGACCTCGTAGCCTTCGCCGACGCGGTTCACCCACAGTCCGTAAGGCTTGACCAGGTCGTCCGCGGCGAAGGTCAGCACGTGCCCGAAGTCCGGCAGGCGAAGCACCTGCACGCGATGGTTGTCGCGCTCGACCACGAACAGCAGGTCGTCGGCCACGGCGATGCCGTTGGGACGATCGAAGCGGCCTTCGCCCGTGCCGGGGCCGCCGACGGTCCGCAGCGTCTCGCCGGTCGTGCCGTCGTAGACCACCAGCCGGTCGGTCGCCTTGGCGGTGGCGACCACCCAGGTCGCGCCGTCGGGCGACGTCCACGACGCCGGCGAATCGATGTTGTCGTCCGGCGTCATCGCGGTGAGGAACGCCTCGGCGATGACCGGCACCTCGCGCGCCTGCGCGGACGATGCCGGCTCGACGGCCGGCGCTGCTTCGGGCTTGTTCCCGCAGCCGGCCAGCGCGATGGCGAGCAGCGACAGCGGGCACGCAAGCGTGCGTGCGAACCTGGAATTCATGAGGTCTCTCCCGTGGATTGGCCCGGCGCACCGCCGGGATGGACGGGACACTAGCGCCCCCGCTCTGACAGTTCGCTGACAGGAAACGCGGGCGGGCATCGACGCGCAGGCAGGAAGCATGCTTTCACTCCGGCGCCCTGCCGCACGTCGGCGGGCGCCCCTGGGTTCCGGCGACTCGTCGAACAGGTGGCGGCCTCGTCGTCGGCACCTTCCCTGCAGCAGCCTGCCATCGAATCCGCGAACACTACGGAGGGATCATGACGGTTTGATTGCAGCCGCGTCCCCGCGGACGGCGCCGCGCAACCGTCATATTCGCGCCACATCCCTGCCCTAGAAAGTGCGGTTTGCCTTCGCACTTCCACCTCGGGGATCCCCACCATGAAGAAGAACGCCCTGGCCGCAGGCCTGTCCCGCGCACTCGCCTGCACGCTCCTGCTGCCGGCCGTCGCCTGGTCGCAGTTCGAAACGCCCGACGGCTCCGTAGAATCCGACGCCAAGCAGCTCGACGCCGTCGTCGTGCAGGGCGAGATCGCGTACCGCAACCGCACCAGCGACATCGAGCCGGTGCTGAGCTACGACCTGGAGTACTTCCAGCGCTTCGAGCCGAACACCGTCGGCGACATGGTCAAGCGCCTGCCCGGCGCCGCCTTCGTCGGCACCGACATCATGGAGTTCGACGGCGTGCAACTGCGCGGCCTGGGCGGCGGCTACACCCAGGTGCTGATCAACGGCAAGAAGGTGCCGGGCGCCGGCGACGACCGCTCGTTCTGGGTGGACCGGATCCCGGCGGAGATGGTCGATCGCATCGAGATCCTGCGCAGCAACAGCGCCAACCGATCGGGCGACGCGGTGGCCGGCGCGGTCAACATCGTCCTGCGCGACGCCTACGAGTTCGACGGCAGCTACCTGCGCATCGGCGTGAACCGCTGGTACGACGGCGAGGTGAACCCGACCTTCGGCGCCGTGACCAGCGGCGAGGCCCTGGGCGGCCGCATCCTCGCCGGCATCAACGTGCAGGATCGCTACCGCGCCAAGTTCAAGCGCTCCGACCGGTTCTCCGACCCGTCGATGGAGGAACTGGTCAGCTGGGAGGACCAGACCGAGGTCAAGGACGGCCGCGACTACTCGGGCAACCTGTCCTACACCGCCAACGTCGGCGAGACCGGCCGCTTCAGCATCGACGGCTTCTACGTCAGGACCAGGCGCGACGTGACCGAGGTGTCCTTCGAGGAGGAATACGACGACGGCGAGGTGATCAACGCCGACGTCCCCGGCCTGGCCACCGTCGACCAGAAGAACTGGGGCATCGGCGCCGAGTACCGCTTCGACATGGCCGGCGGCGCCACCGAGATCAGCGTCGACCACGCGCGCTTCGAGGACGACAGCGTCGAGAGCGAACAGGCGCACGCCTACGTCGACGGCGAATGGGACGAATCCGAGGCCGAGATGGAAGGCATCGACGCCAAGGACGCCGAGACCGCGTTCAAGATCGCGCACAAGCGCGCCGTCGGCAGCGCGGAGATGGAGTTCGGCATCGACTACCGCAGCAAGAAGCGCGACATCACCCATACGTTCTACGAATGGGAAGCCGAGGACGAGGGCGACCCCGTGGCCTACGAGCTGGACGGCACCGTCGCCAGCGTGATCGAGGAGAAGCGCCTGGATCCGTACCTCATGTTCTCCGGTACGGCCGGCAGGCTGTCGTGGGAGACCGGCCTGCGCTTCGAGACCACCAAGTCGGACATCCGCTACGTCGAGGACGGCGAAACCGAGGGCGCCGCCGGCAAGGACTACGACGAACTGCTGCCGTCGCTGCACCTGAAGTGGGACCTGACCGACGCCGACCGCCTCAGCCTGTCGCTGGCCAGGAGCATCAAGCGCCCGAACTTCAACGAACTGGTGCCCGCCGTGCTCGACGGCGAGTTCGGCGACAACGACTACATCGGCAACCCGCACCTGGACGCCGAGACCGCCAACGGCCTCGACTTCGGCTACGAGCGCCGCCTCGGCAGGCGCGGCGTGGTCGGCATCAACTTCTTCTACCGCGACGTCAGCAACCTGATCGAGATGGTCAACACCGGCGAGCCGAGCGAGGAAGCGCTCGACGCCTGGGAGGAGATGGTCGACGACGGCGACTACGACACCATCGAGGAGGCCATGGCGGCCGAGCCGGCCGAGAGCTGGCTGTTCACCTCGGGCAACGTCGGCGACGGCAAGGTCTACGGCGTGGAGTTCGACCTGTCCACGCCGCTGGGCGCCTTCGGCCTCGAGAACACCGGCGTGTTCATGAACTACGCCTACGTCAAGTCGAAGGTCGACGACTTCCTGGGCGAACGCCGCTTCAACAACCAGGCCCGCTCGGCCTTCAACATCGGCTTCATCCAGGACCTGCCGTCGGTGGGCGCCAGCTTCGGCGTGTCCTACCGCAAGCAGGGCGATGCCTACGAGCGCATCCTGGCCGAGGAAGTCACCATCAGGTACGGCGAGGACCTGGAGGCCTTCGTCGAGAAGCGCTTCGGCAACAACCTCTCGGTGCGCCTGTCGGCATCCAACCTGCTGGACGCGTCGAAGGACGAGTTCTTCCACAAGTTCGACACCCTCGGCGACCAGATCGCCCGCGACCACGACGAGTACGAGCTGGAAACCGAGGAAGCCGGCCCGAGCTACCAGCTGGTCATGCGCTGGGCGTTCTGAGCGTTGCATCCGGCGGCATCGAAGACGAAGAAGCCGGCGCAAGCCGGCTTCTTCCTTCCTGTCTTCGTCCACTCGAATGGAGGGCGCCGCACTGCCGGCCCCGGTCCGTCCGCCGTCCCCCAACCCCTGTCATTTCGACCGCAGGGAGAAATCTCGTGTCCACGGCGCGGGAAGAAGATTTCTCCCTGCGGACGAAATGACGGTATTTCTTGGGCACACGATGCCCACGTGATCCTCCCGGCCATCATTCCGATGCTGGACGACGGCAGAAGTGCCACCGAACGATCATGCAGATCGGTGCGCAGGACCCGCATCCTGCAACAGTTGCCGATGCCCTTGGTGGCGACACCTGCTTTGATGCAGACTTCCGCCACGCCCCCGCCGCCACGCACCATGAAAACCGTCGAAGTCCGCCACCCCCTCGTCCAGCACAAGATCGGCCTGCTGCGCGACGCCTCGCTCAGCACCAAGGGCTTCCGCGAGCTGGTGACCGAACTCGGCACCCTGCTGGCCTACGAGGCCACCGCCGACCTCGACACCGAGGCCGCGACGGCGACCGGCTGGGCCGGCGAAGTGCAGGTGCGGCGCATCGCCGGCGCCAAGATCACCCTGGTGCCGATCCTGCGCGCGGGACTGGGCATGCTGCCCGGCGTGCTGGCGCTGATCCCCGCGGCCAAGGTCAGCGTGGTCGGACTGCAGCGCGACGAGGAGACGCTGCAGCCGGTGCCCTACTTCGAACGCCTGACCGGCCGCCTCGACGAGCGCGATGCGCTGATCCTCGACCCGATGCTCGCCACCGGCGGCACGCTCATCGCCACCATCGACATGCTCAAGCGCGCCGGCGCGCGAAGGGTCAAGGGCGTCTTCCTGGTCGCCGCGCCGGAAGGCCTGCGCGCGCTGGAGGCGGCGCATCCCGACGTCGAGGTCTACACCGCCGCGATCGACGAGCGGCTCAACGAGAAGGGCTACATCCTGCCCGGCCTCGGCGACGCCGGCGACCGCATCTTCGGCACGCGGGTCGACTGAGCCCGCACGTCGCGCTGCGTTCCACCCGGGATGGGCCAAACACCCCTGTCATCCCGAGCGAAACAATCGGCCTGTCATCCCGATGCCTGGCTCCTTTGGATGCCAGCCTCCGGGGCGATGTCGCCTATTCCGCCGGCGTCAGCGCCTCGATCCCCGCCGCCACGTAGACCAGCGGCGCATTCCAGTTGATCGCGACCTCGTTGCTCGCGTAGCTGCAGTCGTGGTCCAGCCACGACAGCGCCGGCAGCGCGGACGCATACGGGACCGGGCAGTCGCCCGCATCCTGCTGCCGCGGATTGGGGCCGCCCGACAGCCAGCCCGGCACGGGCCCGGCGACGCCGTCCGCCTGCGAGGGCCGGTGGTGCACGTGCATCGGCGTGCGCAGGCCCTGGCCGGTCACGAACGACACGCCCAGCGGATTGCGGCCGAGCACGTAGTCGAGCTGAGACTGCGCCGCGTCGAGGTATTCGCGCCGCGCCGACAGGCGATAGCCCTGCAGCAGCACCATGGCCTGGTTGAGCGCCTGCGCGCTGCTGCCCCAGACGAAATCCTCCGCCTGCATCGCGACGCGCCACGCCGAATCGCGTTCGCGCGCGGCCAGCGCGGCGGCCAGCCTGTCGATGCCTGCGGCGATGCGCGTGCGGGCCGCCTCGTCGGGCAGGCGGTCGCGATGGCGCGCCAGCGACATCCAGCCGAGGCTGCCGACGCTCGCCCAGGACGGCACCGCGGGCGCCTGCGCATGTTGTTCGAATGCGCGCAGGTAGCCGGCCTCGCCGGTGAGCAGGTACAGCTCGGCGGCGGCCCAGGCGAACTCGTCGTCGAACGCGGCATCGCCATAGGCGCCGGTGTGCACGTCGTCCGGCTGCAGGTAGGGGACGTCCGGATCCGCCTGCGCCCACTCCCACGCGCGTTCGGCCGCGACGCGCATGCGCGCCGGCACGCCCGGAAACTGCGCCTCGAAGGGCGCATACACGCGTGAGGCCATCGCCATCACCGCGGCGAAATCCAGCGCCGCGGCGGTGCCCTTCTGCACCACGTAGCGCCGATCACGCGCCGCGTCCGGCATCACCATGCCGTCGAAGCGCAGGTTGGTGAGCTTGTGGTAGACGCCGCCGTCGCCGGGATCCTGCATCTCCAGCATCCAGCGCAGGTTCCACCAGGACTCGTCGAGCAGGTCGGGCACGGCGTCGCCGCTTTCCGGAATGCCGACGTCGCGGCCGCGGAAGAACGCCGGGAAGTCCTCCCACGCCGCCAGCAGCGTGTACATCGTGATCCCGGAATTGACCACGTACTTGTTGTAGTCGCCCGCGTCGTACCAGCCGCCGGGCGCGGAGATCACGCTTCCCGCAGGACGGTTCGCCGAGGCGGCGGACGGATGGATTTCCACTTCCGTATCCGGATGCCCGGCGGCGCGCGCGTAAGCCCCCGCGTGCGCGGCCTCGAGCGCGCTGCCGGCGCGGTTGAAATAGAACGCCTTGAGCGCCGCATCGGCGAGGCCGGCATAGGCCTGCGGCCCGACCGGGAACGGATCGGACGGCGGCAGCCCGTCCACGCGGACGCGGTAGTGGCCCGGCGCGACCAGCGCGCCGAAGTCGGCCACCGCCGCGCTACGCCCGGCCGGCGCCCATGCCGCCGGCTTCGACAGTTCGCCTTCCAGCACCACCCCGCCGTCCCCCTCGCGCACCACTTCGAAGCGGCCGGCGGTCGTGGTTTCCACGATCGCCAGCTTGTTCGCCGCAGGCGCGAAGCCGAGCTGGTTGAGGCGGATCGCGGGCGCGGCGCTTTCGCCGGCCGGGGCATCGCCGGAGATGCCCTGCCCCGCCAGGGACAACAGCACGGCCAGCGCCAGCGGGCGGATCGGGAGACGGAAGGCGGTTCTGGTCATGCCCCGATGCTCGCCGCAACCGGCGCGGCAGGCAAGCGCATGGACAGAAAGACCTGTCATTGACAAAAAAGCCCTGTCATTTCGACCGCAGGGAGAAATCCCGTCTCCGGCGCACGCGAGCGCACGGGGAAGGAAGATTTCTCCCTGCGGTCGAAATGACAAGGGGGCTTTTTCCGAAATGACAGTTTTTTTCGGAATGACAGGCGTCTTCCGGGTCGTTCCCGCATTCGCGGGAACAGCCTGGAAGAGGGGGAGGGAGCGTGGTGGGGAATGCCGGGAAATCGATCCGGCTGGGCCGACGACAAGCGTCGACCCAACCGAATCTACGCTGCTTCCAGCATCTCCCTGCGGAATTGCTCCTATGGCATCCATCCGTGGAGCCGACGCGACCACACGACTGCAACCCTCGGCGATGTCCCCGCGACAAGCAAGCATCCGGAGTCGCAAAAACTGTCAGTATCACTGACACTATCAAAATATTTCCAGCGATTACATTGACTTGAAGAATTTTGCCAACAAGGCTGGACAAGCGATGTCAATATTGATGACATGTCAGAATCACTGAGAACGTACGCCCCTGCAGGCGCGTGCCATATCGAAAACCCACGGAACGAGGCACTGGCATGAAGCTGAGCACACGCGTCCGGACCGCCCGGGTGCGCGCCGGGATGTCGCAGGCGGAACTGGCCGAAGCGCTCGGCGTCAGCCGCAGCGCGGTCGGCAACTGGGAAGCCGCGAAGGGACGCGTCTTCCCCTCCAGCGAGCGCCTCTCGGAGCTGGCGCTCGCCACCGGCGTCTCCTACGAATGGCTGGCCACCGGCCGCGGCACCCCGCAGGCGCCGAACGAAGGCATCCCCGCCGCCGACGCCGAATTCGTGGACGACCCGGTCGAACGCCGCCTGCTGCAGGCCTTCCGCGCCTGCGGCGAACCGTTCAAGCAGGCGGTGCTGCAGATCGTCGAGGCGCAACTGCCGCAGCGCCCGCGGCGCCCGCGCACCGGCGGCTGACGCGCTGCGTCAGAGCGTGTGCACGACCAGCGTCCGCCAGATCCCGGCGAGCGCCATCGCCAGCAGCACGAGGAAGGTCAGCAGCGCACCGCCGAAGCGGCCGAACGAATAGCCCGCCGAACCGCCCAGGCCGATCGCGTGCAGCACGCGTGCCAGCAGCAGCGCAACGCCGAAGGCCCACAGCAGGCCGGCGCGGAAGCCCGACAGCTCCAGCAGCGCCAACATCAGCAGCGCCAGCGGCACGTACTCGGCGAAGTTGGCGTGCACCCGCACCTTGCGGGTCATCGCTGCGTCGCCGCCGGTGCCGACGCCGATGCGATGCGCACGCCGGTGCAACACGACGCGGAGCGCCAGCGCGACGTACAGCAGCACGTGCAGCGAGGCGATGAGCAGGGTAATGCGTGGAATCATGCGGCGTCCTCCCCGTGCAACGGGCGCGCGGCCAGTCGCGGGACCTGATGGATCGTGGTGAAGCGGCCCTTGTCGTCGCGGGCGGGCTGCGCCAGCGCGATGTCGGGATCGTGGGTGAAAAACAGGTGCACGCCGCGCGCCAGCTTGTCATCGAGGAAGTCCTGCTTCTCGTCGATCAGCAGTTCGGGGTTGCGGTCGTAGCCCATCGTGATCGGCACGTGCACCCAGGGCAGTCCCGGCACGAGGTCGGCGCAGAACACCACGCCGCCGTGCGGCCTGCCCTCGCGCAGGTCCGGGCCGGGGATCTCGGCCAGCATCATCCCCGGCGTGTGGCCGTCGCTGTAGTGGAAGCGCACGGCGTCGCCGAGCGAGGGCGCGCGGTCGTCGTCGACGAACTCGACGCGGCCGCTGGCCTCGAGCAGGCCCGGCAGTTCCGGGATGAAGCTGGCGCGGTCGCGCGGATGCGGGTTGCACGCGCGCTGCCAGTGTTTGCGGCCGAGCACGAAGGTGGCGTTCGGGAACAGCAGTTCCGGCGCCTTGCCCGCCGCCCACGGCGCCAGCAGGCCGCCGGCATGGTCGAAGTGCAGGTGGCTGAGGACGACGACGTCGATGTCGGTGTGCTCGAAGCCCGCCTCGCGCAGCGAATCGAGCAGCACGTGCCGGCTTTCGGCGACGCCGAAGCGCTCGCGCATCGTCGGCTCGAAGAACGCGCCGATGCCGGTTTCGAACAGCACGGTCCTGCCGTTGAGCGGCGTGGCCAGCAGCGCGCGGGTGGCGAGGCGGATGCGGTTGGCATCGTCGGGCACGGCCCATTTCGTCCACATCGTGCGCGGCGCGTTGCCGAACATCGAGCCGCCGTCGAGCCGCTGCGAATTGCCTTCGATCGACCAGAGTTTCATGACCGGATTCCGGATTTCATCTCTCGTGATTTCTCCGCTCGTCATCCCGGCGAAAGCCGGGATCCATTGTGCCTTTACGTCAAACGAGTGGAAAAGGCCCGGGCAAGGTCAAAATGGATCCCGGCTTTCGCCGGGATGACGAGCGAAAATACTCCGGTTCAGCGCTTTCCCGTGGATGACGGGCGAGAATACGCCGGCTCAGCGTTTCCCCGCGCCAACCGCCTCCACCGCCGCCTTGCCCACCGGATTGCGCGGGTCGCTGCCGCCGTGCAGCACGTTGTCCGACAGGTCCCACTCGACCGTCTGCAGGTTGCCCCAGACGTGGCTGGAGCCGCGCCCGCCCGCGGCCTCGTCGCCGGGGAGCTTCAGCGTGTGTCCCAGCGCCTGCAGCGCCTGCGCCACCTGTGGCGTGAACGCGCCGCTTTCGGCCTCGATCACGTCCGGCATCCACTGGTGGTGGTAGCGCGGCAGCGCGGCGACGGCCTGGGCGTCGAGCCCGGCGTCGTAGCCGAGGATGCCCAGCAGCACCATGGTGATGATGCGGCTGCCGCCGGGCGTGCCGAGCACGACCACCCTGTCGGCGGACTGCATGAAGGTCGGCGTCATCGAGCTGAGCATGCGCTTGCCGGGCTGCGGCGCGTTGGCATCGAAACCCATCACGCCGAACGCGTTCGGCGTGCCGGGCTTGAGCGCGAAATCGTCCATCTCGTTGTTGAGCAGCACGCCGGTGCCCGGCGGCACCAGGCCCGAGCCGAACAGCAGGTTCACCGTCTGCGTCACCGCGGCGCGGTTGCCGTCGGCGTCGATGATCGAGAAGTGCGTGGTTTCGTCGTCCTCCAGCGGCGTCTGTTCGCCCGACAGCAGGTCGCTCGGCGTGGCCTTCGCGGGATTGATGGTCGCGCGCAGGCCGGCGGCGTAGTCGGCGCTGGTCAGCAGTCGCTGCGGTACCTTCACGAAATCCGGGTCGCCGAGGTAGAAGGTGCGGTCGCGGAAGGCGCGGCGCATCGATTCGGTGACCAGGTGCACGCGCAGCGGCTCGTCGAGTTCCTGCAGCTTCCAGCCCTCGAGGATCTGCAGCATCTGCGCCAGCGCAATGCCGCCCGAGGACGGCGGCGGCGCGGTGACGATGTCCCAGTCGCGGTAGCGCAGGCGGATCGGGTCGCGCTCCTTGACCGTGTAGGCCGCGAGTTCGTCCGCGGTCCACTGCCCGCCCTCGGCGTTGACGCCGGCCACCAGCTTCGCGCCGACCTCGCCGCGGTAGAAGCCGTCGAAGCCTTCGTCCGCCAGCAGTTGCAGCGTGCGCGCGAGGTCGGGCTGGCGGAACAGTTCGCCTTCCTTCGGCGCGGCGCCGCCGGCGAGGAACACCTCGCGCGTGCCGGGATAGCGTTCCATCACCTCGCTGCGCTGCCGGTAGCCGCGCGCGAAGCGGGCGTAGACCGGGAAGCCGTCGCGGGCGATGCGGATCGCGGGCGCCAGCGAGGTGGAGAGCGGCAGCTTCCCGTACTTCTGCGCGACATGCACGAACGCCGCCGGCAGGCCGGGGATGCCCGCGGCCCAGGGACCGTTGATGGCACGGTCGCGGTCGAACTCGCCGTCGGGCTTGAGGTAGCGCTCGGGCGTGGCGGACGCCGGCGACATCTCGCGCGCGTCGACGAACACGTCCTTGCCGGTCTTTGCGTCGTGCAGCAGGAAGAAGCCGCCGCCGCCCAGGCCCGACGAGATCGGCTCGACCACCGACAGCACCGCGGACACCGCGATCGCGGCATCGAAGGCATTGCCGCCGGCGCGCAGGGTCTCGAAACCGGCGTCGGTGGCGAGTTCGTGCGCCGAGGCGATCGCGGCGCCGGGCGGATGCGCGGGCGGCGTGCGCGTGTCGCGCGCCGACAGCGGCGCGACGAACAGCAGGCAGGCGACGAACACGGCGGCGATGGACCTGGACTTCATGCGGACTCCTGCTGCAGGCGGCGCAGCTTGGCGAGCAGCTGCGGCTCGGTTTCGGGATGGTCGGGATCGGGATCGATGCATTCGACCGGGCACACCACCACGCACTGCGGCTCGTCGAAATGGCCGACGCATTCGGTGCACAGCGCCGGATCGATGACGTAGATGGTTTCGCCCTGCGAGATCGCCTTGTTCGGGCAGGCCGGCTCGCAGACGTCGCAATTGACGCAGAGCTCGTTGATCTTCAGGGACATGTGCGCATTGTATGCGCTGCGCCGGGGCGGTCCCGTTCCATGGGCGGAACGGCGATGTGCGGGGAGGGGCGGGCGTCGGGGCGTAGCCCCGACCTATTTCCTTCCGGAGCGGTTCCGGTGGCGGACAGGAGATCCCTCGCCTGCGGCTCGGGATGACCATTTGGCAGCCGCGCCCGCTGTGCGGGCGCGGGCCAAATGGTCACTTGGCTTCGACGAAGCGGTATTCGACGCCGGCGGGTTCGACTGCGGCCTTGACGCGTTCGTTGTTGGCGGTGTCGCCGATGTAGACCACGCGCACGCCCTTCATCGTGTTCGGGGTCACCGTCTCGAAGGCGGCGACCACGAGGTCCGCGGTCTTGGTCGGGTTGAGACCGGCGTAGGCCAGGATGTTGCCCTTGATGATGCCGCGGGCGACGTCGCTCTTGGCCTTGTCGAGCAGGCGGTTGTATTCCTCGGGATCGTTCGGGTTGTCCTCGGCCGGCACGCGGTAGACGAAGGGCTGGGCGGTGATGCCTTCCATGTGCCGCGGCACCTGGTCGTTCAGGTAGGCCTGCCACGCGGCCTTGTCGTCGGTGGTCGGGGCGGCCACCGGGGCCTTCTCGACCGGCGCGGCTTCTTCCTTCTTGCACGCCGCGAACGGCAGCACCAGGCAGGCGGCCAGCATCAACCTGTTCATGAGTTTCATCGCGGTACTCCGTAGTTGGTGTGGGGATGGACGATATCAGCCCGCGCCGCGCCGCCATTCGGCCTGCAGCGCTTCGGCCACGGCGGCCGGCACGAAGCCGGACACGTCGCCGCCGAGCCGCGAGATCTCGCGGACCAGCGACGAGGAAATGAAGCCGTACTGCTCGGCCGGGGTCAGGAACAGCGTCTCGACCTCGGGAATCAGGTGGCGGTTCATGCTCGCCATCTGGAATTCGTACTCGAAGTCGGACACCGCGCGCAGGCCGCGCAGCAGGATGCCGCCGCCCACCTCGCGCACGAAGTGCGCCAGCAGCGAGTCGAAGCCCTGGACCTCGACGTTCGGATGCTTCGCCACCGCCTCGCGCGCCAGGCGCACGCGCAGGTCCAGCGACAGGGTCGGACGCTTGGACGGGCTCGCGGCCACGCCCAGGACCAGGCGTTCGAACAGCGGCGCGGCGCGGTCGACGAGATCGATGTGGCCGTTGGTGATCGGGTCGAAGGTACCGGGATAGACCGCGGTGCGGGTGCGGGCCGGGCTCATGGTCTTGGCGTTCGCGCAGTCGTTGTCCGGAATCGCGGGCAGTGTAGCAGCGCCGACCGGCGCCGTTCAGCCTGCGCGACGGTACAGGGCGTGGCGGGTTTCGCGGCTGCCGCCTTCGCGGTGCAGCGTCCAGCCGGCGCCGGGATCGATGCTGCGTTGCAGCGGGGATTCGACGTAGAGCCGGGCGTCGTCGCCGACCCAGTCGTCGAGCCGCGCCAGCACCTCGTCCCATAGATCGGCGGCGAACGGCGGATCGACGAACACAAGGTCGAAGCGGCCGTGCAGCGGCGCGCGCAGGAACGCCGGCGCGTCGGCCTGCACCACGGTCGCGGCCTCGCCGCCGGGCAGTCGTTGCGCGGTGGCGCGCAGCGACTCGCACAGCCGCGCATCGCGCTCCACCAGCAGCGCCTCGCGCGCGCCGCGCGACAGCGCCTCCAGGCCCAGCGCGCCGCTGCCCGCGAACAGGTCCAGCGCGCGCGCACCGGGCAGCACCGGCTGCAGCCAGTTGAACAGGGTTTCGCGGGTGCGGTCGGAGGTCGGCCGCAGCCCGGCCGCATCGGCCACGGGCAGCTTCGTGCCGCGCCAGCGACCGCCGATGATGCGCACCGCGCCGGGGGGCCTGGCGGCGCTGCGGCCGGCGTTGCGGTTCATCGGGAAGAGGCGGGGGCGAGTGCTAGCATGGCGCCATTCTCGCGCACTCCCCTGCCCCCTTTCGAATGCTCAAGTTCTTCCGCCGCAAGAAGCCCGATCCGGCCGCGGCGCCCGAAGCCGTCGCCGAAGCCACCGATACCGCGGCCGCGGCGGACACGGCGTCGGTTGTGGCCGAGGCCCCTGCCGTCGCACCCGAAGTCGCCGCGCCTGCGCCCGAACCCGCGCCGCCGGTCGAACTCGAACCGCCCACCCTGCCCGCCGCCGCGCCCGGCAAGCCCGGCTGGCGCGAACGCCTGCGCGGCAGCGGCTTCGCGCGCAGCTTCGGCGGCCTGTTCGCGCGCAACCCGAAGCTCGACGACGACCTGCTCGACGAGATCGAGACCGCGCTGCTGACCGCCGACGTCGGCGTCGCCGCCACCACGCAACTGGTCGAACAGCTGCGCAGGCGGATGAAGGCGCGCGAGTTCGCCGACGCCAACGCCCTGCTCGCCGCGCTGCGCGCCGACCTGGTCGCGCTGCTGCAGCCGGTCGCGCAGCCGCTGGCGATCGATGCCTCGGCAAGACCCTTCGTGATCCTCACCGTCGGCGTCAACGGCGTCGGCAAGACCACCACCATCGGCAAGCTCGCGCGCCGTTTCCGCGACGAGGGCCGTTCGCTGATGCTCGCCGCCGGCGACACCTTCCGCGCCGCCGCGGTCGCGCAGCTGCAGGCCTGGGGCGAGCGCAACGGCGTGGCCGTGATCGCGCAGGGACAGGACGCCGATCCGGCTTCGGTCGCGTTCGACGCGCTGCAGGCGGCGAAGTCGCGCGGCGTCGAGGTGCTGGTCGCCGACACCGCCGGCCGCCTGCACACGCAGCAGGGCCTGATGGCGGAACTGGGCAAGATCCGCCGCGTGCTCGGCAAGCTCGATCCGAGCGCGCCGCACGAGGTGCTGATGGTGATCGACGGCACCACCGGCCAGAACGCGCTGTCGCAGCTGCGCCAGTTCCATGCCGCGGTCAACGTCACCGGCCTGGTCGTGACCAAGCTCGACGGCACCGCCAAGGGCGGCGTGGTGTTCGCGCTGGCGCGCGAGTTCGGCATCCCGATCCGCTTCGCCGGCATCGGCGAGCGCCCCGAGGACCTGCGCGTGTTCGATGCGCAGGCCTTCGTCGATGCGCTGCTGCCGGAGGCGCTGGGCGGGTGAACGCCGCATCGGGCCAGGCCGGAACGCCGCGGGCGCGCCGGCGCTGGCTGCGATGGCTGCTCGTGCTCTGCGCACTGCCGTTCGCGCTGCTGTGGCTGGTCGTCTGGATCGCGCTGCCGCCCGAGCGCGTGGTGCCGATGGTGCTGGCGCGGATCGGCGCGGCGATGAACCTGGAGATCAGCGCGCAGGGCGATCCCTCCTCGCAGCTCGGCCAGCATCCCACCTTCGTCGTGCGCAACGTCGTCGCGCGCGAACCGGGCGCGGCCACGCCGCTGCTGCAGGCGCGGCGCATCCTCGTCGCGCTGCCGTGGAGCACGATCCGCAGCCTCGGCGACACGCTCGACCTCGTCCGCGTCGAACTCGATGCCCCGGTGCTGGACGTACCGGCGCTACGGCATTGGCTCGCGTCGCGGCCGCCGTCGGAAACGCGCCTGCCGACGCTCTCGGACGGACTGCAGGTGCGCGCCGGGCGCGTGGACGGCAACGGCTGGCGGATCGAGGCGCTGGCGCTGTCGATCCCGCGGCTGCACCCCGACCAGCCGCTGCGCGCGCAGGCGCAAGGCCGCTACGTGGACGCGACGCTGCAGGCGCCGTTCGACCTCGCCGCCACCCTCGCGCGGCCAGCCAGCGGCCGCGGCTTCGGCCTCGCCGGCCGCATCGCGCCCGAACGCGACGGCTGGCGGCTGCCGGCGTGGGTCACGCTGTCGGGTGCACTGCACTGGACCGATGCGATCGCCCTGCTGCCGGCGAAGTTCGGCGCCAGCGTGCGCCATGTGTCGGGCGCCACCGAGGTCCCGTTCGCGATCGGCGTGCACGGCCCGCTGCGTTCGCAGGACGGGGCGTGGACGCTCGTGCCCGCCAATGTCGCCCTGCGCGGCGGCGGACTGGTGCCCACGTTTGACGCACGCGGCCGGCTCGCCTACGGCCAACGGCTGCTGCTGGATCTCGATGGCCGCATCGCGCAGTGGCCCGCGGACTGGCCTGCGCTGCCGCCACCGCTGGGCGCGTCGCGCGAACCGCTGTCGGTATCGCTCGCCTATGCCGGCGCGGCCAGCTTCAGCGACCCACTGCAGCTGCGCGTCTCACGCAACGACCCCGCATCAAGTATGGGGCAGGTTCTGCGCTTCGACGGCCACCTCGAGCTGCCTGCGTTCGCCGCCTGGGCCTCGTCGGGCATGCAGGACTCGCCGCTGCCCCCGCTCACCGGCCGACTGGAGACACCGCGCATCGAGGTGTCCGGCGCGCAGCTCGAAGGTGTCGTCATCGAGTTCGAGGAAGGCCCCGACAAAGCGTACGCGCCAGTGCCATGAACGCCGCCACCGACAACTTCGCCCCGCACCTGCTGCAATGGTTCGACGTCTCCGGCCGCCACGACCTGCCCTGGCAGCATCCGCGCACGCCCTATCGTGTGTGGCTGTCGGAAATCATGCTGCAGCAGACCCAGGTGCGCGTGGTGGTGCCGTACTTCGAGCGCTTCGTCGCCGCCCTGCCGGACGTGCGCGCGCTCGGCTCGGCCTCGCTCGACGAGGTGCTCGCACTGTGGTCGGGCCTGGGCTACTACGCCCGCGCGCGCAACCTGCACGCCGCCGCGAAGCAATGCGTTGACCTGCATGGCGGCGACCTGCCGCGCGACTTCGACGCTCTGCTCGCCCTGCCCGGCATCGGCCGCAGCACCGCCGGCGCGATCCTCGCACAGGCCTGGGGCGAGCGCGTCCCGATCCTCGACGGCAACGTCAAGCGCGTGCTGTGCCGCGTGCACGGCGTCGAAGGCTGGCCCGGCACGCCCGCGATCGAAAAGCGCCTGTGGGCGATCGCGCAGGACCACGTGCACGCCGTGCCCGCGGGGCGCATGGCCGACTACACCCAGGCGCAGATGGATTTCGGCGCCACCCTGTGCACGCGCCACGAGCCGGCCTGCGTGCTGTGCGTGCTGCAGGACGACTGCGTGGCGCTGCGCGAGGGCATGGTCGACGCGCTGCCCACGCCCAAGCCCGGCAAGCCCCTGCCCGAACGCCACGCGCTCGCCCTGCTGCTGCGCGACGCCGACGGTCGCGTGCTGCTGCAGCGCCGGCCGCCGACCGGCATCTGGGCGACGCTGTGGTCGCTGCCCGAACACCCGGACCACGACGGCGCCCGCGCCTGGTTCGCCGATCACGTCGGCGACGGCTACGACGAAGCCACGGCGCTCGACGCCATCGCCCACGGCTTCACACATTACCGGCTCACGCTGCAGCCACTGTCGTGGCGCGGAATCGCGCTGAAGGCAGCGGTGCGTGACAATGACGACCAGCGCTGGGTCCCGCGCGAGGCCCTGACCTCGCTCGGTATCCCCGCCCCCATCCGCACGCTGCTGGAACAACAACTCCCGTAGGAGCGCCTTCAGGCGCGATGCTCTTCGCGGGTTCCCGCATCGGGACGAAAAGCATCGCGGCTGAAGCCGCTCCTACAATGCAGCACCGCACTTCCGGAACGAACGCCATGCCCCGCACCGTCTACTGCGACTACGAACAGCGCGAAACCGAAGGCCTCGACTTCGTGCCCTGGCCCGGCGAACTGGGCAAGCGCGTGTTCGCGCACATCGGCAAGGCGGCCTGGGCCGCATGGCTGGCGCACCAGACCATGCTGATCAACGAGAACCGGCTGTCGCCGCTGGACCCCAAGCACCGCGCCTTCCTCGAAGACGAGATGCAGAAGTTCCTGTTCGGCGGCGGCGCCGAAAAGCCCGCCGGCTACGTGCCGGAAGCCGACAAGAACGCCGGCTGAAGCCCCTCCTGCAATCCCCTGTTGCCGCGCCTACGGCGCTTCCTTCGCCGCCTCGCGCTCTTCCGCGCGCGCCTCGCGCAGCTCCTTTTCCGACGTGCGCAGCGTCTTCACGTCCAGCGGCCGGATCTGGCCGATGTGGCAGGGGATGTTCATCGACCCCGGACTGCGCACCATGACCTTGTCGAACCGCGCGTGGACACGATTCATGTTGCTGGTCAGGCCGATGACCGGCGTGGATGACAGGTCCATGCACGGCCCCTGCAGTTCGAGCAGCCAGGCTTCCCCCGGCCGGGTCCACACCGCGAGCGCGCTGTCGCCCAGCGAGGTCCAGCCGTTGATGCTGCCGAAGTAGCTGAAGTTGTCCACCGGTTCGCCCGCATGCGCCCGGTAAAGCGCCAGCTTCTCGGCGTCGCCGAGCTTGCCTGTGCTCGCGCATCCGGCCAGCGCCAGCATCGCGGCCAGCGTGACGGTGGTCAGCGTCGTGGCGTTCATCGTCGTCTCCTGCCGTCGGCGATCCGTGTACGGAATCGCATCATGCGCCCGCGCGCGGCTCAGCCGAAACCCGGCGGAATCGCGGTTCAGCGCATGGTCGGCATCGCCGCCGCCGGACGCGGATGCGACAATGCCGCCATGATTCCCGGCCACCAGAACGCATGACGCCCGGCCCGGCCCCGCAGGACCCGGCTTTCGATGCGGTCATCATCGGCGGCGGCGCGGCGGGCGCGCTGGTCGCGATCCGCCTGCTGATGCGGGACGGTCCCGCGCCGCGCATCGCGATCGTCGAGCCCGACGCCCTGCTGGCGCGCGGCGCCGCCTATTCGACCGACGGCCCCGAGCACCTGCTCAACGTGGTCGCCTCGCGCATGAGCGCCATCGCCGAGGAGCCGGACCACTTCGTCCGCTTCCTCACGCACGACCGCCCGGAAGCGGACGCCGCAACGCTCGCCGACGCCTTCGCCCCGCGCCGCGACTACGGCCGCTACCTGCGCCATACGCTCGACTCGCTGCCCGCGCGCGATGCGCTGGTGCACCTGCGCGATCGCGCGGTCGACGTCGAGCGCAACGACGACGGGCACAACGTGCACCTCGCCTCGGGCGCCCGGCTTCGCGCCGCGCACGTCGTGCTCGCGATCGGCAACGCACCGCGCCCCCTGCCGGGCCACCTGCGGCACGAAGGCATGCGCCTGGCCGAGGCCTGGGACTACGACGCGGTGCGCGGCATCGCGCCCGATGCCGACGTCTGCATCCTCGGCTCCGGCCTGAGCATGGTCGACGCCGCGCTCAGCCTCGCCCAGGCCGGGCATCGCGGCCGCATCCGCGTGCTTTCGCGCCACGGCCTGATGCCGCTGCCGCATACGCGGACGGGATCGCAGCACGGCGACGGCGTCGCCGACCTGCTGCCGCTCGGCGTGCGCGCGCGCTGGCGCCGGCTGCGCCAGCGCATCGACGAGGTCGTCGCCGCGGGCGAACCCTGGCAGTGGAGCTTCGACCGCCTGCGCCACCACGGCGAAGCGCTGTGGCGCTCGCTCGACGACGGCGAACGCCGCCGCTTCCTGCGCCACGCCGTGCGCTACTGGGACATCCACCGCCACCGCATCGCGCCGCAGGTCGCCGCGATGCTGGAACGGCTGCAGGCTTCCGGCCAGCTCGACGTCATCGCCGGCCGCCTGCGCTCGATCACCGCCGCGCCCGAAGGCGGCAGCTGCGTCCACCACCGCCCGCGCCACGGCGCCCGCGACCACATGCTGCACGCCGACTGGATCATCAACGCCACCGGCGTCGAAACCAACATCGACCTGCGCCCCGGCGAACTGCTGCAGGCACTGCGCGAACGCGGCCTGATCATTCCCGGCCCGCAGGGCATCGGCATCGCCACCACCGGCATCGGCCACGCCATCGACCGCCGTGGCCGCCCCGACCCGCGCCTGATGGCGCTGGGCGCCATGCGCATCGGCGACCTGTGGGAAAGCATCGCGATCCCGGAACTGCGCGTGCAGGCGCGGCAGATTGCTGGATTCATCCTGGGCGAGTAGGACTCCGCGGGCGACGCCGCCGGGCATCGAGCGATGCGATCCGCCAGAGGGTCGTTGCGGACCGCCATGCCACCGGCGCCGCAAAGCCCCCGATGTCATCCCGAGCAGAGCGAGGGATCTCCTGACAGGCGAACGCGATCTCAGCCACACGCCCCGACGATCACCGCCATCCCACCCACGACAGGCACGCGCACGGCCGTCGGCCGCCCCGTCTCCACATAGCGCCGCGACGCCAGCGTATGCGCCTGCTCGATCGCCTGCAGCTTGGTCGCGCAACTCAACGCCGCCCCTTCCCCCCTCACCAGCCAGCCATCACCGGAAGCCTCGACCTCGATCAACTCACGAACCATTCGTCGGCACCTTCGCCAATGGGGAGAGGTGCCCCGGCCGGCCATGACTGCTTCCGCGAATCGTGGCCTGCGTCCGTGCAGCGGCATCTTCCATTGCGCGCTGCCGGGGCAAGCTCAGGTTGCCGCGCGCAACCCGCCCGCACCGTCGGCCGCGGGTGCCTCCGCGTGTAGGAAAAGTCCCAATCCTCCGACGGGAAACGCCACCGGTGTGCACGCCCCTGCTTCCGTGCCGGCCTGTATGCTTCAAAGCAAAGGGGGGACAGGTATGCCGTTGAGCCTTAACGAAATCAGGGATCGCGCCCGCGCCTTCGCCAAGGGGTGGTTCGGCACCAGGTCTGGGGGCATCGCCTCCCTTCCCCCGAAGGCGAAGGCGAAGGCGAAGGCGAAGCAGCCACGCAATCACAAGGAGAGACATGCATGAACTGGCAGTTGTTCATTGGTCACGCGGTCTTCCTTGGATCGCTGCTCATCACCATGATCATCATCCTTGCGTTCAAGTTTCTGCGCAGAAAGCGGCAACGGCGTTCACCTCTGCATGGCAAGACGATCGGAAACCTGCCCGGTCAGCAATTGCTGGAGCGCATTGACAAAGCGAGTGAGGAAACTGGCTTCGGCGTCGACCTCATGATCCTTGCGTTGCCGATGCTTTTCCTGATCTGGGCCACGCTGCGAATCAACTGGACACAGGTTCGATTTGGTGCGGTCGAACTGATCTTCGTTGTCGGATGGCTGCTGTTCTTCGGATACGGCTTCCGGCAATACCAGCACCACTCCAAGCTCAGGGAGCAGGCCCGCGACGGACTGCTCGCGGAGCGCGTGACCGGATTGCAACTGAATCGACTGGTCGCGCACGGCTGCCTCGTACTCCACGACCTGCCCTGCGGCGAATACAACATCGATCACATCGTCATTGCCCCACGTGGCGTCTACGCCGTGGAGACGAAGTCCTTTCGGAAACCGAAGCAGGTGAATCCCGGCACTCCCGCCAAAGTCGAATTCGACGGCGACGCGCTGAAATTTCCCGACTTCTCCACACGCAGCCCGATTGAACAATCCCGGCGCCAAGCAAAGTCCCTCGCCGGCATCCTGCGCGATGTGCTGGGCGACTCCGTTCGCGTAGACCCCGCCGTCGCCCTCCCCGGCTGGTGGGTGGAGAAGACCGAAACCGGCAAGGTTTCAGACGTGTTCGTGTTTACCCCAATGGGCCGTGGATGCGAATGGTTCACCTATGGCGATGAAATCATCCCAACAGCGAAGCGCAACCTGATCGCACAGGCGCTGGCAACGAAGTATCCACCCATTGCCCAGTAGTTCGTCGCGCCACGCCCTTCGTAGCTCTGACCACTCATCAGATCCCGCTTCGCGTCCACGGGGCCGCGATATCGGTGACGCCGCGATAGTTCCTGACACGAAGCCCCGGCAAGAGGGCATCCCTCCCGGTACTCCGCTCCGGAAAAGTCGTCCGACTTTCGCAATACGCCACGATGGCATCGGCATGGCCAATGACCGCAGCCGACGCCCCAGCATCCGGTACAAAATGCTACCTGGGACGAGTAAGCACCGCGAGAGCCGTACCAAGTTGCAAATCCCGAAAAGCAAACGCCCCGCAGGGCCAAAAGCCTTGCAGGGCGCGCATTTACGGCTGCCACCGAATGGTCGGGGAGGCTATCCCATTGTCGCCTGCAGGCCAGTAGTGATGCGGGTCGCCGCCGGACCCGCCAGTCCGTTGCCCCCATAGTTGCCCCCACCTGCACGCCCCTTGGCCGCCCAAGGTCAGGGGCTGGCGCCTCACCCTTTGCAGAGCTCCAGGCGGTCGCGAGCGCGCTGCTCGGCCTGGGCGTAGTAGCCAAGCGCGGCGTCTTCGGGGATCGCGCGCACGCTCGCGAGGTACTGATTCCAGCAGCGGTCACTCTTCGGGGCGAGATGCTGCACGGGCTTTCCTACCACCGGCGCTGGCGGCCACCCCGTCTCGGCGAAGGCGGCAGCCTCGGCGCGCGCGATCAGGGCGGCATTGCTTAACGTCTGGTCTGCGTCTAGTCGCTCCAACTGGCGCTCCATGGCAGCCCGTCGGGCCGGGTCGCTCAGAAACTCCGCGTTCTGCGACCTCCATGCATCGATGTCCGCGTCCCACGCAACCTGAACGTCACCGCCTGCCGCAGGAGCCACGGCGCCCACCTGCTGGAGTTCGTCCCATGGTGGCCGCGCCTCAGACGATGCTGGCGGTTGTTGCTGCGCCGGTATCGGCGCCACGCCCGGTGACGCTTGGCGAAGTGCGCTGCTGCTCGCCATCTGGCTCAGCACGATCCCGACGAATACCACCCCGGCACCGGCGATCAGCACCAGTAGCCGGCCCCCAACTCCTGCCAGCCCCCACAACTTGCCGAGACCCCACGCAAGCATCGCTGCCAGTGCCGCGCCAATCATCGCGCCGGCCACGCCACCGAGAACTGTGGCCATGAACGCCTTCATGCCGAAGAAGATGACGAACACCATGCCCACGATGCCCAACCATCCGCGATCTCGCGCCACGGCGTCCGGAGACGAACCCACCTTGGACTCCATCATGTGCCCCCTTTTGATTCCAAACCCCGCTCAGCGATAGCGCTTGTTTCCACTTCGCGTAATGCAATAGCGACCGCCCCGAGGCCCGATGCAATTCGTGGACCCTGAGCAAGGACAGCTTGAGCCGAATCTCTGCGGCACCACTCGCGCCGGCCTGACTGGCGTCGCAGCAACTCGATGCCAGCAGTTCGTCGTGGCGCAGGTATATCGCTCCGCTATCCAGCCCGTGCGCGACGTGCCGGCCGAGACCTTCACCCAACTCCCTTCACGGTCATCGACCGAAACCTGCGTCCCACGAGACAGCCGGCCAAGCACCGCACCATTCGGCGATGCCCGGTAGTTCAGCGAATCGGCATCGACGTACCTGACCTCGACCGGTTCCGGCAGCGGCGCGGGCACATGTGCGAGCGACGTCGGCTGGACCGTCGAGATGGGTGCCGCGTCCCGTTCGGATTTACTCGACTCGCCCGAGCATCGCCCAAGCAGCCAGACGGCTACCAACAGCAGGACGACCGTCCCCACGGACACGCCTTGGGCTCCACTGGAGTTCCGCCCCATTTTTCCCTCCCCGCCGCCCCCACGGCGACTGCGAAGGTAGTACCGGCCGCCAGGCCGGTCAAACGCCGCTGGCGTCCGCGCGCCGCAGTGGCCGAGTGGAAATGCAGCGGACTGCAAATCCGCGTACGCCAGTCCGCCGCCCTACGAGCTGCGCACTATCTGAACCTATCTGCCGGTAGCCGGGATCCGGAACGGCTTCGCCCGAGCCGGAGTGGTCGCGACGCGCTGCATGCGCGGGGCCTGCCCCTCGAGCGCGGCCCGCTGCTGTGGCGGCGCGATACTGCCCTTCGCCGGCACGATGACCACGCCCACGATCGTCTGGGCCGGCGCGTCCTGTTTCCGGTCCGGATAGGCGTTCAGCAGCTTCAGCGCCTTCTCGATCGCGCCCAGCTTGTCCCAGAGCGTGATCTTCACCTTGTCGCCAAGCTCGACGCCGGCCACAGTGCGGGCGGTGTCCTCGTCCAGCATGCTCAGGTTCTTCAATGCCCCGTTCGCCTCGAACAGCGCGCGCGGGTCGCTGAAGCAGATCCGTTCCAGCTCCTTGGCCAGTCGCTCGACGGACAGGGTCGTCGTCTCCATGACCTGCTGGCGGTATCCCTGCAGGTACTCCTGCATCCGCTTCGTTGCGAGCAGCCGGCAGGCGTTGTTGGCGATCGCAGCCGCGGTGCCTTTGTATCCGGCACGGCGATAGGCGGCCGACGCATTGAAGTCGGTCAGATACTCCTGGGCGAACCGCATCTGCTGGTCGGTCAGTCCCGTCGCCTTGTCCCGCTTCGCCACCGTGCCCCCTCAGTGCAGCGCCGCGCCCAGCTCGGCCCGGACCTTGGCGAGCGTCGCATCGTCGGACAGGGTGAGATAGAAGCCGCCAACCCGTAGCGCAGCCGGCGTGCCAGCGAACGGCGGGGCGAGCAATTCGCAGGCGCTGGCCGGCTCGCGCACCCCCATGCGCAGCACCTGCTCGCCGTCCACTCGATTCCAGATCAGCACCGTGACGTGTCCGGCCTCGTGATCCCGTTCGATCTCGACCCAGCACTCGGGGGCATGGACCAGCACCGTCACCGCGCATCCTCCAGCGCCTCGGCGCGCTCGCGCGCATGCTCCACGGTCCGCCGCGCGAGCCGGCTGCGCGTCGCGTGCAGCCCTTCCAGAAGCTCGGCCTTCGCGCCGGCCGACAGCGCGCGATCCGCGGTCACCCGCCGGATGCGCTGATTGACCGCCTTCATCTGGCGATCCGCGGCAGTGTAGAGCCCGCGCAGCTTCAGCCGGTCATCCCCTCGCAGTTCCTCGGCGCGCTCGAGCTCGCCGGCGTGCCGAGCGGCGGTGTAGGCCGCATAGACCTGCTGCACGCGGTCGAGTTCGCGGTAGTAGCGGTTCACGTACTTCGAGCCGGTGCCGCTGGTGGGCCGGACGAAGGCGCCGACCACGGCGAGGTTCTCCGGGCGGGTGAAGTCGTGGGCCGGGTTCGCAGGCATGTCCGTGAGCGTGCGGCCGACCATGTCCGACACCGCGAGCGCCTGCGTGCCCAGCCATCCGAAGTAGCCGCGCACCATGTGCTCGATCCGCTGCGGCGAGATTCCCGTGACCTTGCCGGCGGCAATCGCGCCGGCGCTGGTGCGGGCGGTGTAGCGATCCTGAGCCGGCAGCCGCTCCTGCCCCATGCCGTCGATCGGGCGGTCCTGGAAGCTGTTCCAGTTGAAGGAGGCTTCCATTCCCGGCCGGAACATCTGGGGCACCGGGTTCATGCTGAGCTGGCTGGACAGGATCGACTGCAGGGTCTGGGCGAAGTCCTTGGCCCGGTAGTCGTTGCCGGCCAGCAGCAGCTCCGTGCCGCGCTCGACCACGCTGCCCAGCGCGCCGACCTCGAACGGCTTCGGGATGAACAGCGCGTGGTCCGTGCCGGGCACGCGCACCCACCAGTACGTGTCCCGCACCCAGTCGGGCAGCGCGCGGAATTCCTCATCATCCCGGTTCGCCAGGTACAGCAGCGCCGATGCTGCCGCGACCGCGCCGGTGACTGCTGCGAACCGTCGCGGGTCCGCCTTCGCGCCGCGGCCGAGCTTGTGCAGTCCCTGCAGACGAGCATTCATGAACGGAACCGTCTGGGTCAGGAACCGCACGGCCGCCCACTTGCCCTGCATGGTGAAGTCCAGCGCATCGCGCGCGGCATAGCTGGCCTCGAGGTGGGTCTTTCCGTCGGCGATGGCCTGCTGGTAGATCGCCGCGCGGTTCACGGTCTCGGCGCGGTCGCCGATCTCCTTCCACCATTCCCAAGACCGCGACAGCGCGCCCTTCACCTTCTCCCGCGTGTCGAGAATCTGCGAGTCCTTCGCGACACCCGCCTTCACCAGCCGCTTTGCGTTCGCCGCCTGGTCGCCGTCCAGCAGCGAGCCGAAGCGGATGGCGCCACCGCCGCCCAACAGCTTCAGGTAGGTGTCGCTCTCCGGCGTGGTCGCCTTCCAGCCGTCGACAAGGTTCCGGAACGGGTTGTAGCCGACCGGGTTCGCGGCGATGACGGACACCGTGTCGCGCATCAGGTTGCGGATCCGGAATGCGGGGTCGGACGTGACGCCCGTGGTCAGCGCGCGCTTGAACCACTGCATCGCCTTCATCGCCGGGTTGTTCCATCCCGGGTGATGCAGCATCGTCAGCGCGTCGAATACCAGCGGGTCGTTGACGGTGTAGTGGACCTGCCGGCCCTCCTTCATCGCCCAGACCGCGCCCTTGTCGCCGGCGTTCGCCCGATCGGCGACGCCCAGGTCCACGGCCGCGTCCAGCGCGCGCGCCGCCGCCATGTTCTTCATCGAGGCCGACAGCAGGTGCGACCAGTTGGCCAAGGTGTTCTGCAGCAGGTCCCCCAGCGGCTCCGCGCCACCCTTCAACCGCTCGATGACGCGCTGCCGGATGATGCCGCCCACGGCCCCCGGGGATACGGCGCCATCGCCCTCCATGACCCGATAAAAGGGGACGTACCACTCCGACTCCCACGTCTTGCGGCTCTCGGGGTTCAGCAGCCCGGCCTGTTCAGCGACATCGAGCACCGCCTTGTTGTAGCGGTTCAGTGACCGCTGCGCGTCGGCGTAGGTCTTCGCGCGGTCGCGGCCGTCCGGCATCGTGCCGCGTGCCAGGCGCTTCAGGGATGCGATGTCCTCTTGGCTGAATGCGTGCTCGCGCCCCTCGCTCGCCAAGCGTTCGGCGCGGTTGCCGGCCACCCATGCCAGGAACAGGTCGTGCTCGCCGCCCAGGTCCTGCAGCACGCCGGCGAAGCCCTTGCCATCGCGGCGCACGTCCAGCGCGCCCTCGGTCAGCTTCGGCGGGCCGAATCGGAACACGCCTTCCACCGCACCGTCGGTACCCTTCGACAGCCGCGCCTGCATGTACGCGGTCTCGTCCAAGTCCTTGAGCGGGCGAAACTGGTCGAACACGCCCTGCACCGCCTTCGCCTGCCAGTTCTCCGACAGGCGCCGGATCTTGTCGACGAAGCCCTCGCCGGGCCGGTAGGTGTCGATCTTGCCCAGCGCCGCACGCTGCCCGTCGTCGAGGTGTTCGAAGCTCTTCGCCACCTGTGAAACGTCAGGCGGTTCCACGGGTCCGGGTTCAGCGCCCCGCGAGAAGTAGGTCGCGGGCTGCTCCGTCGTCGTGCCGGCGACCACGGCGCTCGGGGATGCCCTGCGCGACGCGGCATTGCGGCGCAGGAAGCCATCGGCCTGCCGCAGCAGGTCGCGCAGCTCGGCGTCGGACATCTTCAGGCCCGGCATGACCCGCCGCAGGTGGCTGCGCATCGCGGCAATGATGCGGTCGATGATGCTGTTCCGGGCGCCCTGCTCGGCCATGATCGCCAGCACCTCGCGCGCCGCGGTGTTCGGCTCGTTCAGCGCGTCCGGCTGCGAGCGGCGGACGTGGGCGATGGCGGAGCGGACGGAACTCGAACCCGTGCCGTCGCGGACGTGCCGGCCGATGGCGGTCTCGATCGCGCCCCAGCCGTTACCCACCACGCGGTCAATGCCGTAGTGCCCCAGCGCCTCATGGGCCAGCACCTGCCGGAACCGCGCCGGCGAGTCGATCGCCGACAGGTTCAGGAACACCGCGGGCTGACCCTGCCACGTGCCTTCCGCGCGGTTGCCGACATCGACATCGGGCGCGAGACCTGCCGCCTGCCGCAGCTCGTCGGAGTTGCGCGCCAGCACCACGCGCGGCGCGTCCGGCCCCCAACCCTTCGTGAACCGCTCGGTGAGCCGCTGCGCACGATCCAGGGCGATGCCTTCCGCGGCGGGCCGGCTCGTCGCCGCCGGATCCTTCACCCACGCCTTGAACTCGTCCGGCGTGAATCGACGGATGCCGCCCAGGCCAGACCAGCCGTCCGGGTAGTTCGACAGGTACGCAGCGCGCGCCGCGGCCTCTGTCGGTTCGCCGACAATCACCTTCGACTCGTCGAAGCTGCCGTCCGTCTTCACCTGGTCCACCACGAACACCGGCAGCGTCGGATCGTCGGCGCGCTCGCCGATGAACACGTCCACCTGATCCTTGTCCTTGCCCACCGTGCCCGGGAAGTAGCCGTAGGCGCGCGACAGCGGCCTGTCATGCGACTCGCTGCGCTTCACCCCGGCCGGATACTCGATGCTCACGTCGAGGCCCGCGAACTTCATCCGCCCGACCTTGAAGTTGTTTGCCTCGCGCTGCGCCTCCGTCGGCGTGGGCAGGTCATTCAGCGGACTCGTCGCCGCGGTGGATGCGGCCTGCGCCACGGGATCATTTTCGAATCCGGCGCGGTTGCCTTGCGAATCGACACCCAGCGCGACCACACCCGCCGCAGGGGCAGGCTGCGGCATGGCCGACACAGCGCGCGCGGCCCGCGCCTGCCACGCTGCCGGCGCCCCCTCGCCCAGCTTCTCGGCGACCTTGCGCGCCGGCGCGCGCGGGCTGAAGTCACGCCCCATCGCCTTCGCCACGGCGTGGACGTCGGCATCGGTCAGCCCGTCCAAGGCGGTGGCGGGCGGCGCGCCGGCGGCGATCTCCTGCAGCGCGCGCGTCGCCGGGCTGACGGTTACGGGGGATCGAGTCGCCGCAGCGGTGCCAGCGTCCGGCGGACCGGCGGCGTCACCGGTGCCGGTGGCGGCGATGCCTGCTGGCTCGCCTGCAACTGCACCAGCAGCGCCAGGCGGACCACCTGCAACCGGGCCTCCACGCCCGCCAGCGTCCACAGCGACAGCGCGGCCGGATCCATCGGGTTCGGTTCGTCGGGCGGCTGCATCATCGTGGGGGCCCTCGGGTTCAGTGCGGCCGTCACCGAAAGGCGCCAGCCGCTGGGAGAGTTCGATCAGGTCGGCGTCGCGGTCGATCTTCGACAGCCGGTCCTGCAGTCGCTCGAGCTGCACGCCGCGGCCAGTCGCCAGGCGGTGGCGTTCGAGCTGGCGGTCGAGCTCGGCGCGGCGCTGTTCAAGTTCCGGCAGTGCGGCCTGCAGCTCACGTGCCTGCGCGGGATCGGCGGGGGCAATGCCCTGCTCCCGGCGCCGCAGGTGGCCGCGGATGGTGTCGTCGAGCTGCGCGCGTTCCGTGGTCAGCGCCTCCACCTGCGCGCCGTCCAGCCGGCCGTCGGCGGCCGCGGCTTCGAGCGCTGCGACGTGCTGGTCGATGACGGTCGCGGCCTCGGTTGCGCTGCGCTGCTGCCCGGGAGCGGGGGCGAAGTGCTGCCACGGACCCGAAGCCGGCGCGGCCTGGGCCTGGCTCGCGATCCTCTCCGCCTGTTCGAGTGCATCGGCGCGCGCGTGCAGCACGTCGCCGGCAGCACGGCCGATGGGACCACTGGTCGCCGCCTGGTCCGCCTGTTCCCGAAGCGCCTGCACCTGCCCCGATTCCACCATCGGCGCGGGATCGGTCGGGCTTGCGCCATCGATGGCGCCGGCATCCGCGCCGCTGGCTCCGAGTCGTCGCAGGGGTGCGGTCGCGGCGTAGACGCCGCCCGACATCGCGCCGCCCTGAACAGCGCTGTCGCGGATGCCGCGCGCATAGTCGGCCGCATCGTAGTCGGCGCCCAGGATCAGTTCATCGCTGGCCATCTGCCCGACCGTGGTCGGAATCTCCGTGGCCGCCCCCTCGGCAGTCGCCAGCGCGAGCCGCCGCGGCGCGGTCGCGGATGCCTGCTGCAGCATGCGCGTGGCCACGCTCTCGCCGAAGCGCTTCGTCAAGACCTCCTTCACCGGCCCGAAGCCCCAGCGCGCGAGGCCCAGCGTCACGGCATCCAGGCTGCCCTCAAGCGCGCCGTGCGCGATGCCGCTCGCTGTCGCCTGGTCAGGGGTCGCACCGTCGGCCAGGGCTTGGCTACGCTGTTCCGCGGCGGTCCCTGCACCGATCGCCAGCGCGCCAAGGGTCGGGCTTCGAGTAGCCACGGCTGCCGCCATCATCGGCACCGACCGCGCGATTCCCATGGCGTGATAGCCGGGCGAGCCATCGGCGTACTGGTCCACGACCCGCTGTGCATCTTCCCCCGCCTCGGCGCGCCGCTGCGCCGCATGCGCGCGATCGCCTTCGGCGTGCTGGACCGCGGCCATCGTCGAGCCGCTGCCGGCCTCGGCCGCCATGTCGCGTTCACGTTCAGCAGTCCATTCATTCACCGCCGCCAGCGCGCTGCGTGCCCCCGCCGCCATCGACGTACCGGCGTCACGCAGGTTCTCGCCCAGCAGGCGGGCCCGCTCCTTCACGGCGCCGCCGATGCCGCCCCCCGGGCTCCCCTCGGCGCGAGGGTTGATGGGGGATGGCTCAGCTTCAGTGCGCGCAGATAGCGCAGCAGTCCCGCCGAAGTGCGCCCATGGGCCGGCCGTCGACCTGCTCGACACCGGCGCCTGCGTGGACTTAGGCATTGCCTCATCCGTCGTCGCCGCGGTGTTAGGCAGTGCCGAATCCGGCGCGCGCTGCGGCGTGGAAACCACGGCCCCACCTGCGCCGGCGCTGAAGCGCTCCCATGGGCGCTGCTCGTTCATTGAGCCTCCCAGTTCGCCGGGTCGGAAGGATCGCCACCGCGAAAGCGGTAGCCGTCGAGCGTGCCGCCCACCTCGGGCACTTGCACGGCCCCACCGCGCTGCCCGCCACGGATCTCGGCGAGCTGACGGCGGGCGGTTTCTAGCGCATTGCTCGGATACTCGCCGTAACTGTCCTTCTGGAGGCCAAGCAGTTCGGCCAGCAGCTTGTCGTCGGCCTCAGCCTGGTGATCCCGCGCGGTCACGGGCCGCTGCGGCATGCGCACCGGGGCACCATCTTCACCGGTGATCGGCGCGGCCTTGGTCCCAGTGACCTGCAGCAAGTTGCCGGCGGCATCAGTCTGCAGCGAGGGGCGTTCCAGCTCTGCACGGCGGGTCGCCGCTTCGGTGGCCAGCGCGCGCTCGCGGTAGCCGGCATCGGCGGTGAACTTGTCCGCGTCCAGCCGGCGCTGCGCAGCGGCCTCGTTCGCGGCAGCCTCGTAGCCGACGCCCTGCTGCGCCGTGATGTTGCCCCCGCGCTGACCCTCGGCGCTCGCTGCGCTTCGGGCGCCGAGCTGGCCAGCGATGGCCTCGCCGATCAGCCGGCGCGCCTGGGGACTGCCCTTGTTGAAGTAGCTGCGCTGGCTGTTCTCCAGGCGGCGCAGGATCTCCGCGTCCGCGCTCATCGGATTCAGCATTTCCGCAGCGTCCGCGCGCGTGGTGCGCGTCAGGTCGCGCTGGGTGTCCAGCGTGCGGCGCACAGACTGCTGAACCTGCGGTGCCGCGCTCGGGCGGGCAATGATCGGCGGGGACGCGGGATCGGGCGGTGCCGGTCGGGTGTAGTCCGTCTCGAACGGCACGGATGCGGACCTGGTGGGGTCGAGGGTGCGCGTCGGCCGCGGGACCGCAGGCGCAGGTCCACCCGTGGTGACGTTGCTGAAGTCGGGACGTGCCGGCGATCCCCCGGTGTTGCGAGCCTGCAGGCGCTGGATCGAAGTGCTGTCGTACACCGGCGCGCCCGTGCGATCGGTGCCGCTGTTCAGACTCGGCGTCCAGGTGTGCGTGTCGCCGAGCGTGCGCGTCGGCCGCGGGACCGCCGGCGCCGGTGCGGTGATGGTGGTCGACGGCATCGACGTGGCGCCACCGGTCGCGGCGGGCGCCGCGCCGAAGCTACGGACAGGCTTGGCAGGATCCTGCGCGGCGCCGAAAGGGTTCTGGCGCAAACGATCCAGCGTGCTCTGCTGCGTGGTCATGATTCGAACTCCTCGCGGTAGGTGGTGGGGGATTGGATTGCCGTGGGCAGTGATGCCTGTTCCAACTTCGTCGCCAGGGCGACCAGCCCCTTCGGGGTCAACATGACCTGCGACCTCTCCCGGAAGCTGCCCACTGGAATGTGCACGCGGTGAAGCAGGTGCCCGGCATCTGTGTGGCGGGCATGCCCGAGCCAGCTCCCGGCGTCATGACTGCGGTAGATCCACTTTGCGGCCGACAGCCAGGCGATGAAGTCGCGCGGCCGCATCCCCAGCACCTTGGCGGCCTCGGTCAGCGACATTGCACCGCGAGCGCCGGCGAGCCGGTCGAAGGCCGCAGCGCGCGGCGCATCCTCTGCAACCTGGTGTTCGAGCCGTTGCCGCGCGTCGAGCTGGTCAACCAGCAGCGCGCGCAGCGTCGGCGGGTGATTCAACGCGGCTTGCACATCCTGTGAATGCCGCGGCTGAACGGCTGCGTCCTTGGCCGCTCGCTCGCAGGCGATGAAGTATTCCCGCGCCTGCCGGCCCTTCGGACCGCGCTCGACCATGGCGAGCTGCTTGCCCATGTCGAGCGTGAGCCAGTAAACAGCGCGGTTGTGGCCTCCCCGTCCTTTGCCCGTCACTTCTGACGAGCAAACGAAGTCCCGGCCCTCCTCGAACCCGTAGGTCTGAACACGCCGCTGAATCCATTGCCCGTGTTCAGTGGCGACCTCGAGGAACGCATGAAGTGCCGCGCTGTCGATCGTGGGCACGGTTTCGGTCGCGATCTCGCGCCGGGCGACTGGGATCAGTTCGGCGTCCATGCACCCTCCCGGTCAGCTCTCGAAGGCGGAACGTTTCGATCGTGCCATGCGACCGTCGCAGCGGTGTCCCGCTCCTGTCGATCCCGTCTCCGCTCAATGACCGCGGCTTTGCCCCGCCTGGGGTCGGGGGGCAGCGGATAGCCGGCAGCCATTGCCGTGCGCAGCGCCTCGTTCAGATCGGCGCCCTTCTCCCACAGGTCCCGAAGCCGAGCGCGCAGTTGCTCCCACCCCTCGGTCGTCACCGGCTTCCCCAACTCACGGCGGTGTTGGCAGAACTGGATCAGGACATCGCGGCCCACGTCGTGGACCAAATCGGCCGTCGCCGGATCGAACCTCGCGGGCACGTGTTCAGCGTTGCGCTGCAGCGCAATTTTCCCTCGCTCTTCGGTTGAATCAGTATTCGGTGCCTTCTTCGTCTCAACTGCTCTTTCAGTATTCTCTAGCGTCGTGCCAGCCGTATCGGGCTGAGCCGTATCCGGCTCAGCCACGTCCGGCTGGGCCGGAAGTGGCGCTTCGCGGACCAGGTAACAAAGCGGCCCGAGCGTGCCATCGCCGCGGCGTTGTCGACTCGCCTCGATGTAGCCGGCCACCTTCAGCTCATCCAGAAGCGCGTAGATGCCATCTCTGCCGGTCCGGATGCGAGCATCGGCGGTTTGGCGACGCAAGTGCTCGACGGAAACGCGCCAGTTGTCCGGCTTCCCCAGAAGGAAGACCAGCAGCCCACGAGCGGCCCAACTCAGCCGCGCGTCCTCGCTGATTCGCCGGTCGAGGCAGTACCAGCCAACGATAGGACGCGGGGCACGGATGATGCTCATGGCGCGAGCCCCTCCGCGCCGTCAATGGCGCGACCTGCGGCGAGTCGAAGCCGTCGCCGGCGAAGTCGCCGCCGCGCCGCGTACGACGTCCAGCGCGCACGGCATGTGATAGCCTCGCGCTCGAAGTGCTGTTCGCCCTGCACCTTCCTGACGCCCTGACCTTGCCCGGTCGGGGCGTCGCCGTTTCTGGGGCCAGGCGGCGCGCCCGCGTTCAGAACGGCGCTCATGACGCCTTCCCGGCAAGGTGCCGCTCGAAGGCTTCATCACACGCTGCCCGATCCAGTAACGACACCCGTTCGCCGAGCTTGCGGGGTGCAGGGAGGATGCCGGCCTTTACCATTCGCCAGATCGTCACCGTCGAAACGGAGTACCGTCTGGCGGCCTGACGCGGCCGCAGATAGCGCGGTTCCTCTACGTTCATGGGTTCAGCAGATTTCACGAATTGCCTCCGGTGATAAATTCACTCGGGGCAAAGCCTCACCCGCCTCTCGACGAATGTGCTGGACGTAATTATTCAGACTCGCGCAATGCGTCGCGCCGACGCCGTTCAACGATCAACGCGGCCTCTTCGTAGCTCGACGTCCACGACTCGCCAAGGCAGAGCCGGAACGTGGGGTCTGGATCGTGTTCGATCCATTCCCGGATAGAGCGCTCGGGATTGGCCGCGCACCCGGCCGCCTGGAAGCAGATCCTAGCGATAGCAAGAAACCCACGCGGCGTGTCTGCCCGACTCACTACCACGTCATCGCGGGGTGCACGAGGGCTGTTCGTTGCGCCCCATACTGCCCGGAAGATCGCGCGGTAGATGACGTCGACCGCTTCCGGGCTCGCTACCTTCGGACGACCACGCTTGCCGGTCGATTGTCGATTGAGAGAATCCCCCAGCACGGGCAGAGCCTCTTCGAGATAGCGCACCTGACGCAGGTTCAGGCCACATCGTTCAAGTGCCGCGCGCTGCGTATCGTTGAATTCGAAGCCGACCCGTGACATGCGCGACCCCTCGCGCCCCTGTAGAAGTGCCGCGCCAGCGCCGCAGGGTGGCGGCGCGTTCGGGGATCAGCCTAGGCGCGGTGTTCGGACAGATTAACTCTCGCCGCCCTCGGGATGCCGCTCGAGATAAGCCTTGATCTCTGCAGCGCGTTGCTCTGCTTTTAACGCTGCCTCGTGAAGGTCGGCCATTGCGTCGCTAAGCGCCTTCCTCACGTTGATGGGCCGGTCGGCCGCAGGGTCCACGACCTTCAGGCGGCGCGGCGACTCGGCAGGCGGCAACACCGCGCGCTGCCGTGATGCCCCATCGAATGTCTGCACGATCTCGGCGGCACAGGCCAGGTTCTTCAACACATACTCGATAGCGCTCTCCGCTGCCTTCTGCTCAGCCGGCTTAGCAACTTCAGCGGAAGTTCTCCACCGCTTACGTCGGGCCTCCACGATCTTGCCGATGCATGCCGGCAGGCGACCGCGCCGCTTGTGCTGCGTCACCGGCGGTTGATCGTGCCCGGGGAGCAAGCCCACGCTCGCGGATCGTTCGGCTTCTTCTAGGACTACACTCCGTCTTGCCATGATCGTCTCCTTCGTAGACGGTTGTGGAAGGCGGGCGGCGTGTTACAGCACGTCGCCCGCCGCTGCTATCGATGCGCTCGTTTCCTGATCGGCACAACCGTGTCACTCTGCCCCTCCCGAAGGACGTCGAGATAGTCGGCCCAGCCCTGCATCATCTTGTGGCGCTCGGGCAGGTGCGCGGTGCGGTTGTAGGCGCGGCCGTTCGGGTCACGCACGGTGTGCGCAAGCTGGTGTTCGATGTAGTCGGGCCGGAAGTGCAGCACCTCGTCGAGCAGGGTGCGCGCCGACGCCCGGAACCCGTGTGCGGTGTGGGCGTCCTTGTCATAGCCCAGCCGGCGCAGCGCCGCGTTCAGGGTATTGTTGCTCATCGGCCGGCGCGGGCTGCGCGTCGACGGGAACAGGTACTTCCCGCCGCCGGTCAGCTCGTGCAGTTCCTCGATGATCGCGAGCGCCTGCCGCGACAGCGGCACGATGTGATCGTCCCGCATCTTCATCTTCGCGGCCGGGATGCACCACACCTTGGCCTCAAGATCGAATTCCGCCCACTCGGCGTGGCGCAGCTCGCCGGGACGGACGAACACCAGCGGCGCTAGGCGCAGGGCATGCTTGGTGATCAGGCTGCCGTCGTAGCCGTCCAGTGCGCGCAGCAGGCCACCGAAGGGCTCCGGCGCGGTGATGGCCGCATGGTGAGTGCCGGTCGCAGGGGTGAGGGCACCGCGCAGGGCGATGGTCGGATCCGCCGTGGCACGACCGCTCGCGATCGCATAGCGAAACACCTGTCCGCACGTCTGCAGCACCCGGTGCGCGGTCTCGTAGGCGCCACGGTCCTCGATGCGGCGCATGGCCCGCAGCACCTCCGGCGCGGTGATCTCGGACACCGGCAGCTTCCCCAGGACAGGGAACAGGTCACCCTCGAGCCGCGCCAGCACCTTCTCGCTGTAGCCCTTCACCAGCTTCGGCGACTTCTTGGCGAACCACTCCCGGGCGACGGTCTCGAAGCTGTTCGCCGCGCGCTCCATGCCTGCGATCTTCGTCGCCTTGCGATGGGCACTTGGGTCGACGCCAACGGCGACCAGCTTCCGCGCGTCAGCGTGCAGCTCTCGGGCCGCGGCCAGGCTCACGTCGGGGTAGGTACCGAGCGACAGGCGCTTCTCCTTCCCGAGGATCCGGTACTTGTAGCGCCACCACTTCCCGCCTTTCGGCGAGACCTCGAGGTACAGGCCGCCGCCGTCGAACAGCCGCTGGGCCTTGTTGGTCGGCTTGGCCTTCCGGATCGCGACGTCACTGAGGGGCATCTGGGGGCACCTGCCGGGCCGGATGGGCTGTTGCCCCCTATGCTGCCCCCAAACCTATTGAAATGCCAAGCCGGAACGTGAAAGCACCAGAAAGCAAAAACCCCGGGATTTCCCGGGGTCTCGTGTGTTCGGTGGTGCTTTGTGAAACCACCTGAATCTATGTCTTGGTGGCCGGGGAGGGAATCGAACCCCCGACACGGGGATTTTCAATCCCCTGCTCTACCAACTGAGCTACCCGGCCGGAACGCTTCGGCGCTGGGCCGTGCGAGCCCGCCATGATACGGACGCGGGGTCCGGCGGGCAAGCCGGAGCATGCCGGCGTGGGCCACCGGGCACCGTTTTCCGGGGCCTGCCGCGCCTTCAGCGCGTGGCGCGGGCCTTGCGCTTCGGGGTCGGCGCGGCCTTGCGGGTGGTGCGGCGGGCGGCGGCGGGACGCTTCGCCGCGGGGCGACGGGCCGGCTTGCGCGGGGCGCGGCCGCCGGGCGTGGCCAGGCCAAGCTTCTCCAGCACCGGCGCCAGGCGCGCCTCGACTTCGGCGCTGAAGCCGCCGACGGCAGGTTCGATGCGTTCGCGCAGGGTGAATGCGCCGCCGCGGGCGACGTCGCGGGCATCGCCGGCGAAGCCGGCCAGGCGCTGGCCGAGGAAGCCGGCGGTGGTGAGGGCCGAGGTTGCGGCGTTGCCGGCTTCGCGCCGGGTGATCGCGGCCAGGCCGAGCGCGGCCAGCCAGAGGTTGCGCGGGGCGAAGGGTTCGAGGGGCGTGCGGGTGTTCCTGCGGGCGGCCATGGCGGCTTCCTGGCGACCGGCACGATGCCGGGCTTCTACCCGTGCACGATGCCGTTGGTGCATCGAGCAATCACACTATTGGGCGGGGCGCGATTCGATGCCCGGGATCAGGAAACGAGGGGGCGCGGCTGAAGCCGCCTGCAGGAGATGCCGACCGTGGCTGCGGTGCGCGGGGCGGTCCGTACGTCGTAGTATCCTGCCCCGGTCCGTTACGACATGGGTTCGACATGAAGCGTGGATGGCATGCGTTGGCGTGGTTGCTGGTGGTGTTGCTCACGGCCTGTTCGAGCGGCGGCATCCCGCGGCGCGTTTCGGAACCGGCCGCGAGCGTGCAGCAGTTGACGGTGGAGGCCGACGGCCGCTGGTCGATCGAGCTGCGCCTGCAGAACTACAGCAGCATCCCGATGCGCTTCGACAGCGTGTCGTTCGAATTCAAGCTTGGCGACGAGGCGGCCGGCACGCTGGCGGCGCAGCCGGCGCTGACGATCGGGCCGGAATCGGCCGACGTGGTCACCGTGGCCTTCGATCCTTCCGCGAACGCGCGCCTGCTGCTGGCCGGCCGGCTCGCGGACGGACGCGGCGTCGGCTACCGCTTCGAAGGCACGATCAACGCCGCGCCGGCCGATCGCGGCAAGGCGCGCGACTACAAGGTCAAGCGCGACAGCCAGCTCAGCCCGGTGCCCGGCCTGCCCGGCGTGCTGCGCTGAGCGCGCGTTCCCCACCCCACCACGGGATTCCCGATCGATGAGTACCTATTCCGCGCCGCTGCGCGACATCCGCTTTGCGCTGTACGACGTGCTCGGCGTCGAGGCGGCATTCCGGCAGCTGCGGTTCGACGATGCGAACCGCGAGACGGTCGACGCCGTGCTCGACGAATCCGCGCGCTTCTGCGGCACGGTGCTGGCGCCGCTCAACAAGGTCGGCGACGAGCACGGCGTGGCCTACGACAAGGACAGCGGCGGCGTCACCACCGCGCCGGGATTCAAGGAGGCCTACGTGCAGTTCGCCGAGGGCGGCTGGGGCGGGCTCGGGGCGCCGGTCGAATACGGCGGCATGGGCCTGCCGCACGTGCTGGGGATGCCGCTGGAGGAAATGATCGACGCGGCCAACCTGGCCTGGGGCAACTTCCCGCTGCTCTCGCACGGTGCGGCGAACGCGTTGCGCCTGCACGGCGAGCAATGGCAGCGCGAGGTGTTCCTGACGAAGCTGGTGTCGGGCGAATGGACCGGCACCATGTGCCTGACCGAACCGCACTGCGGCACCGACCTCGGCCTGCTCAAGACCCGCGCCGAGCCTGGCGACGACGGCACGTATTCGATCAGCGGCACCAAGATCTTCATCACCGCCGGCGAGCACGACCTCACGCCGAACATCCTGCACCTGGTGCTCGCGCGCCTGCCCGATGCGCCCGCCGGCAGCAAGGGCATCTCGCTGTTCCTGGCGCCGAAGTTCAAGGTGGCGCGCGACGGCACGGTGGGCGAGCGCAACGCGCTGCGCTGCGGGGCGGTCGAGCACAAGATGGGCATCCACGGCTCGGCCACCTGCGTGATGAACTTCGACGGCGCGCAGGGCTACCTCATCGGCCAGCCGCACAAGGGCCTGATGGCGATGTTCACCATGATGAACACCGCGCGCCTCGGCGTCGGGCTGCAGGGCCTGGGGCTGGCCGAGCGTGCGTACCAGAACGCGCTGCGTTACGCGCGCGAACGCCTGCAGTCGCGCGCGCTGTCGGGCGCGAAGTTCCCGGACAAGCCGGCCGACCCGATCATCGTGCAGCCGGACGTGCGGCGCATGCTGCTGACCTGCAAGGCGCTGGTCGAAGGCGGCCGCGCGCTGGCCTACCACGCCGGCCTGCAGGTCGACATCGCCGACCACGGCGCGACGGAAGAAGAGCGCAAGGCCGGCGACGACCTGCTCGGCTTCCTCACCCCGATCGTCAAGGCCTGCCTCACCGAATGGGGCGTGGAGTGCACCTACCACGCGCTGCAGTGCTTCGGCGGCCACGGCTACATCGCCGAGCACGGCATGGAGCAGCTCACGCGCGACGCGCGCATCACCACGCTGTACGAAGGCACCACCGGCATCCAGGCGCTGGACCTGATGGGCCGCAAGATCATGCAGCTGCAGGGCGCTGGGCTGAAGGCGTTCCTGGCGATGGTCGCGGCGTTCTGCGAGGAGCATGCCGGCGACGCATCGCTGGCCGAGTTCATCGCCCCGCTGCGCGAGAAGGCCGGTGAATGGCAGGCGCTGACGCTGGCGATCGGCAAGCGCGCGATGTCCGATCCCGAGGAGATCGGCGCGGCCGCGTACGACTATCTGTTCTACTCGGGCTACGTGGCGCTGGCCTACTGGTGGGCGCGCAGCGTGGCCGCGGCCGAGGCCTCGTCGCAGCCGCAGGCGTTCAAGGACGGCAAGCGCGAGACCGCGCGCTTCTACTTCGCCCGCATTCTGCCGCGCACGCTGGCGCACAAGGCGGCGATCGACAGCGGGGCGGCGGCGCTGCTGTCGCTGGACGAGGCGGCGTTCGACGCCTGACCGGGCGTCGCCTGCGCGGGGGGCCGACCGATTCCCGGCCCTCGCTACTTGATGACCCGCAAATGCGCCCCACGCTTCGGCGCCGCATCCTCCCCCGGCGTGTCGTCCGGCGGCGTCGGATCGTCGTCCGGCGGCTGGCCCGAAACGACCTCTTCCGGCAGCGCCATGCCCTGCCCGGTCTCGCGCGCGTAGATCGCCAGCACCGCCGACACCGGCACCACCACCGGATGGCTGACGCCGCCGAAGCGTGCGGTGAAGCGCACGCTCTCGTTGTCGAGTTCGAGCTTGGCCACCGCGCGGTCGGCGATGTTCAGCACCACGCGGCCTTCCTTCACCGTGTGCGTGGGCACGCGCACGCCCGGCTGGCGGGCGTCGACCAGGATGTGCGGCGTCATCCCGTTGTCCGAGATCCACTCGTACAGCGCCCGCAGCAGGTACGGGCGATGGCTGGTCATGGCGGGCGGGGAATCGGGCATCGGGCGTTACAGTGCCGCACAAGGCGCGCGGGAGGCAACCGCAGGCACCGCGCGGACAGGTTCCAGCGGCCGCGCGGTCAGTCCGGCAGCTCGCGCAGGTTTTTTTCCTGCGACGTCAGGCTGCGCACGAAGCCGGGGTTGCGGAAGATGCGGTTGCCGTATTCCTCGATCACCTTCCCGTCCTTGGGCAGCGGTACGTCGAGCGCCGGCAGGCGCCAGATGATCGGCGCCATCGCGCAGTCGGCGAGGCTCATTTCCGGGTTGAGGAAGAACTTGCTGGCCTTGAACAGCGGGATCGAGGCGGTCAGCAGCTCCTTCAGGCGCTTGCGGCCGGCGTCGGCCTGCTGCTTGCCGCCGTACTGGATCGCCTGCACCTGCGGCACCCAGTCGTGCTCGATGCGCAGCATCGCCAGGCGCAGGCGCGCGCGCGACAGCGGGTCGACCGGCATCAGCGGCGGGTGCGGGTAGCGTTCGTCGAGGTATTCGCTGACCACGCTGGCCGCGTACAGCACCTGGTCGCGCTCGACCAGGGTCGGCACCGAGTGGTACGGGTTGAGGTCGATCAGGTCGGGCGGCGGGTTCTGCGGGTCGACCGGGACCAGGTCGTAGGCGACGCCCTTGGCGGCCAGCACCAGCCGCACCCGGTGGCACAGCACGTCATCGACGGACGAAAACAGGGTCATTGCATTGCGCATACGTGGACTCGCAGCCATCAACGGCCTTCTCCCGCGACCGGAATCCGCCAGTCGCACGGCGCCGGCTGCCCATCGCAACCGGTCGCCACGGTGTTCGCATTGGACGGTGCCTGGGCAGCGCGACCGCCCGGCGGGATCGCGCGCCTTGGGTGCCAGACGTCGCAGGACCTAGTGGACGTCCCTCCAGTACTCGTTCTTCAGCAGCCACGCGAGCAGCGTCAGGAACGACAGGAACAGGATGACCCACACGCCGATGCCCTGGCGCTTGAGCGCGGCCGGCTCGCCGGCGTATTCGAGGAAGGCGGTGAGGTCGCGCACGGTCTGGTCGTACTCGGCCGCGCGCTGGGTGCCGGGCGTGGCGATCTCCAGCTTCTCGACCGGCGTCTCGCCCGTCTCCGGGTCCTGCTCGCCGAACACCGCGCGCTGCAGGCCCTGCTGCTTCCACAGCGGGTTGGGCATCGAGGCGTTCGGGAACAGGGTGTTGTTCCAGCCCAGCGGACGGGTGTCGTCGAGGTAGAACGACTTCATGTAGGTGTAGACCCAGTCGGCGCCGCGCACGCGGGTGATCAGGCTCAGGTCCGGCGGGGCCTGGCCGAACCACTTCGCCGCCTGTTCGGCCGGCATCGCCGAGACGATGTGCTCGCCGTACTTGGCGCCGGTGAGGTTGAGGTTGGCCATCACCTCGTCCTCGCTCAGGCCGAGGTCGTCGCCCAGCCGCGAGTAACGCAGGTACTTGAGCGAATGGCAGCCGGCGCAGTAGTTCATGAACAGCTGCGCGCCGCGCTGCAGCGAGGCCCGGTCGTTGAGGTCGGTGCCGGCCTGCTGCAGGTTGCCGCCGCCACCGGCGGCCAGCGCGGAGAACGACAGCAGCAACCCGCTGGCGAACGCAGCGATGCGGGTCAAGGAGGTCTTATTCATGCATCGTCACCCGATCCGGCACCGGCTTGGTCTTGTCCCAACTCGTCCACAGCGGCATCGTCAGGAAGAACAGGAAATAGAAGGCGGTCAGGAACCGGCCGACGATCGTCTCCACCGGGTCCGTGCCCGGGCCGGCGCCGATCTTGCCCAGCCAGACGAAGCTGATCGCGAACAGGCCCAGCAGCACCTTCGACAGCAGGCCGCGGTAGCGGTAGGACTTCACCTTCGCGCGGTCCAGCCACGGCACCAGGAACAGGATCGCGATCGCGCCGAACATCACCAGCACGCCGGACAGCTTGTGCGGCACCACGCGCAGCATCGCGTAGTACGGGGTGTAGTACCACACCGGCTTGATGTGCTCGGGCGTCACCAGGCGGTTGGCCTCGGTGAAGTTGTCGTGCTCGAGGAACCAGCCGCCGAACGCGGGCGCGAAGAAGATGATGAAGGCGCCGACGATCAGGAAGAAACAGACGAAGAAGCTGTCCTTGACCGTGTAGTACGGGTGGAACGGGATGCCGTCGGCCGGCGCGGTGGACGACCAGCGGTTGCCCTTCGGGCCCTTCTTGATCTCGACGCCGTCGGGGTTGTTCGAGCCGACCTCGTGCAGCGCGCCCAGGTGCAGCACCACCAGCAGCAGCAGCACCAGCGGCAGCGCGATCACGTGCAGGGCGAAGAAGCGGTTGAGGGTGGCGTCGCCGGGCAGGTAGTCGCCCATGATCCACTCGGTCAGGCCGTTGCCGATCACCGGGATCGCGCCGAACAGCGAGATGATCACCTTCGCGCCCCAGAACGACATCTGGCCCCAGGGCAGCACGTAGCCCATGAAGGCCTCGGCCATCAGCACCAGGTAGATCAGCATGCCGAGGATCCACACCAGCTCGCGCGGCTTCTGGTACGAGCCGTACATCAGGCCGCGGAACATGTGGATGTAGACGACGATGAAGAACAGCGAGGCGCCGGTTGAGTGCATGTAGCGGATCAGCCAGCCCCACTCGACGTCGCGCATGATGTACTCGACCGAGGCGAAGGCTTCGGCCGCGCTCGGCTTGAAGTGCATCGTCAGGAAGATGCCGGTGACGATCTGGTTGACCAGCACCACGATCGACAGGACGCCGAAGATGTACCAGATGTTGAAGTTCTTCGGAGCGTAGTACTCCGTCATGTGCTTGCGGTAGAAGGGCATGAAGCCCGGCGCGCGCGCAGTGAACCAGTCCCAGGCGTTGTTGGCGGTGCGTTCGATCACGTTGGCCATGTCACGCCGCTCCCGGGTCGACGCCGACGACGATGGTGTTGTCGTCGGTGAAATGGTGCGGCGGCACCACGAGGTTGGTCGGCGCCGGCACGCCCTGGTAGACGCGGCCGGCCATGTCGAACTTCGACTTGTGGCAGGGGCAGAAGTAGCCGCCCTTCCAGTTCGGGTCGAACGGCTCGGGGCGGATCTCGGCGACCATCTCCGGCGAGCAGCCCAGGTGCGTGCACAGGCCCACCAACACGGAGATCTCCGGCTTGATCGAGCGCAGCTCCGGGCTTTCGGCCTGGATGTAGTCCGGCTGCTGGTCGGCGTTCTCGGACCTGGGGTCGCGCAGTTCGCCGTCGAGGGTGGGCAGCGCCTCGAGGATGGCCCTGGAGCGCTTGACGATCCAGATCGGCTGGCCGCGCCATTCGACGATCAGGCGCTGGCCTTCCTGCAGGGCGCTGATGTCCACGGTCACCGGGGCGCCCGCCAGCTTGGCGCGCGCGCTCGGGTTCCAGGACTTGATGAACGGGACTGCCGCGAACCCCGCGCCGACCGCGCCGACCGCCACCGTGGTGGCGGTCAGGAACCGGCGCCGGCCCTGGTGGTCGGGTTCCCCGCTGTCGGCAGGGTCGAATACCGCTTCGTTGGCCATCCGGCTCTCCGCGAATCTTTCGGTAGCTGATTGATGTGGCTGCCGCGTACCGCTCCGTCCCCGGAAGCGGACGCAAAGAACGCCGAAGTGTAACGGAACGCTGAATCCGGCGACAACGCCCGCGTCCGCGGGCCCCGGGATTCCGGCCGCGGATCAGTCACTTGCGGAAGGTCTCAGTTGGCGGCGAGATGCCCGCGGTAACGTTCGGCGAGCTGGCCGACGCGGACCACGTAGCGCTGGGTCTCGTTGTACGGGGGCACGCCCTTGTGGCGGTCCACCGCGCCCTCGCCGGCGTTGTAGCCGGCCGCGGCCAGGGTCAGGTCGTTGTTGTAGCGCTTGAGCAGCCAGGACAGGTACTGGACGCCGCCGCGGATGTTCTGGCCGGGGTCGAAGGCGTTGGCCACGCCGAAGCGCGCGGCGGTGGCCGGCATCAGCTGCATCAGGCCCTGGGCGCCCACGCGCGAGAGGGCGTTGGGGTTGTAGGCCGATTCGGCGTGCATGATCGCGCGGACGATCGCCTCCTCGACCCCGAACTCGGCGGCGGCGGCCTTGATCTCGGCAGCGTAGGCGGCGGTGTTGAGGCGCACGTTGCCGAAGTTCACCCCCGGCAGCGGCGCGCAGGCGTAGCAGGTCTCGAAGAAGCTGTACTTGATCGTCCGCACCGCTGTCGCGCCCGCGCCCTTCGGCCGCTGGCTGGTGTAGTGGCGCACGCCGTCCTTGACGTAGGAATAGACCTGCCCCTGCTGCAGCCGGCGCGACGACTGCGCGGGCGCGGTCGAGGCCACCGCCACGGCGGCCGGGGCGGGGGTTGCGGCGGGTGCCGGGGTCGCGGTCGAGCCGGCGCCGCCCATGAAGGTCGCCGGCGGATTGTTGTGGATCGAGGCCGGGGAGCCGGCCACCTTGTTGGCCGGCGAGGCGCTGCCGGCGGCCGGCAGCCAGGACGCGGGCTTCGAGGCCTTGCCGGCCGGGGCGCTGCGGTAGTTGCTGACCGCGACGCACTTCGCGCCCTTGACCTGCTTGCTGACGTAGCTGCGGGTACCGTCGGCGGCATCGCAGCGGTAGATGGTGCCGGCCCACGCGGGCGCGGCCGACGCCACCAGCGCCAGCCCGAGGATCGCGACCAGTCCCCTGCCCCCTTTCATGCGCGCAGTGTCCACCCTTGCCGCCTGTCTGCCAAGTCCTTGATTGTCAAACGAGGAGCGATTCCGGAACCGGACGCGTGACGGCTTACACTATTCCGCACATCCACAGCCATCCGGCCCGGACTCACCGCCGCGCCCCCGGAGACGCCATGACCGAACTGCCCATCCTCGCGGACTCCGCATCCGCCGCTCCGCCTGCCCGCGCTTCCGACGCGCCCCGCGGGAAACTGTTCATCCAGACCCACGGCTGCCAGATGAACGAGTACGACTCGGCCCGGATGGCCGACGTGCTGGCCGCCAGCGACGGACTGGAGCTCACCGCGAACGTCGAGGAAGCCGACGTGGTGCTGGTCAACACCTGCTCGATCCGCGAGAAGGCGCAGGAGAAGGTGTTCAGCCAGCTCGGCCGCTGGAAGGCGCTCAAGAGCGGCGGCCGTGACGTGATCATCGGCGTCGGTGGCTGCGTGGCCTCGCAGGAGGGCGAGGCGATCGTCAAGCGCGCGCCCTACGTCGACCTGGTGTTCGGCCCGCAGACCCTGCACCGCCTGCCGGAGCTGATCCGCGCCCGGCGCGAGCTCAAGAGGCCGCAGGTCGACATCAGCTTCCCCGAGATCGAGAAGTTCGACCGCCTGCCCGAGCCGCGCGCCGAAGGGCCGAGCGCGTTCGTCTCGATCATGGAGGGCTGCTCGAAGTACTGCAGCTTCTGCGTGGTGCCCTACACCCGCGGCACCGAGATCAGCCGCCCGTTCGAGGACGTGCTGGTGGAAGTGGTGCGCCTGGCCGCGCAGGGCGTGCGCGAGGTGAACCTGCTGGGGCAGAACGTCAACGCCTATCGCGGCGACATGGGCGATGGTGAAGTCGCCGACCTCGGCCTGCTGATCCGCACCATCGCCGAGGTCGACGGCATCGACCGCATCCGCTTCACCACCTCGCACCCGCTGGAGTTCAGCGATTCGCTGGTCGACGCCTACCGCGACGTGCCGCAGCTGGCCAACTACCTGCACCTGCCGGTGCAGTCGGGCAGCGACCGCATCCTGTCGGCGATGAAGCGCGGCTACACCGCGATCGAGTTCAAGCAGAAGATCCGCAAGCTGCGCGCGGTGCGCCCGGACATCTCGATCAGCTCGGACTTCATCGTCGGTTTCCCCGGCGAGACCGACGCGGATTTCGACAGGACGATGAAGCTGATCGAGGACGTGGGCTTCGACCAGTCGTTCTCCTTCATCTACTCGCGTCGTCCGGGCACGCCGGCGGCCGACCTGCCCGACGACGTGTCCGACGAGGTCAAGCACGCGCGGCTGTCGCGGCTGCAGGCGCACATCAATGCGCATGCGGCCGGGATCTCGCAGGCGATGGTTGGCAGCGTGCAGACGGTGCTGGTGGAAGGCCCGTCGCGGAAGAACCCGGACGAATTGACCGGCAAGACCGAGAACATGCGCTCGGTGAATTTCCCGGCGCCGGCGCGGATGGTCGGGCCTGCTCTCATCGGGCGCTTTGTCGATGTCGTCATCACCGAGGCGATGAGCAATTCGCTGCGCGGGCGGGTGGCGGGGATCGAAGGCGGCAGCGACGCGGCCTGACGCGGCGTTTGGGTGCGCGCGCGCCCTGCGCGGTCGTTGCGGCGTCGGGGGAGATCTCTCACTGCGTTCGAGATGACACTACCAGGTGCGGGGACATCTTCCCGCTGTCATCTCGAACGCAGTGAGAGATCTGCTCCCCGGCCGCACGAACGCAGACCGCTGCACTCGGGACCGCATCCTGTCAAGCTGCCTCCCGCCACTTCGGCGACGTTCAGGGCCGCTCGCGCCGCCACAGCGTGCGCCCCTGCGCGCCCTCCAGCACCCACCAAAGACCGTCGGGCGAGACCGCCACCGCCTGCGTCACGCCCGCGCCCGCGGGCAATTGCACGTCGGACAGGCGTTCGGCCAGTTCCGCTGCAGCGGGATGCACCGGCTGCAGCGTCGCGCGCCCGAGCGGCGCGCCGGGATCGGATTCGGAATCGGTGATGCCTTCGGGCATCGGCGCGAGGTTCTCGTCCACGATGCCGCACTGCGCATCGAGCCACACCTGCCGGCGCAGCATGCCGACGCCGTCGGAGTGCGTGTAGCCCGCGACCACCGCGCCTTCGCCGTCGATCGCGAACAGGCGGTCGGCCTCCACGCCGTCCGCGCTGCAGACCCGCTCGCCGTCGCGCCACAGCTGCGGCGCGTCCGCGACCACCCAGAGCGCGCCGTCCGGCGCGAAGCCGACGTCGCCAACCGGGCTTGCGATCGCGAGTCGGCGCGCGTCGTCACCGTGGTCGAGGTCGAACAGGCGCACCTCCTCGCCGGCCGCCCACGCCAGCCGCGGCCGTGCGGGGTCAAAGGCCACCGCGCCGGCGCCCTGCAGCGGGCGCGGATCGACCAGGTCCGAGGTCGCGGCCTGCGCGTCGGCCACGGCCTTGCCGCGCCCGGGCGCATTCGCGTCGCCCGCGCCCAGATCGGTATTCGCACCGCACGCGGCCAGCGCCAGCGCGCAGGAGGCCGCGATCGCGCGCCATTTCGCCGACGCGGACGCGCCGGTTCGCCAATGCGGAATCTTCATGTGCGGGGATTGTGCCAGACGCCCGTCGACGCTCACGGCTGCTGGCCGATCCCCATGCGGTCCCACACGCCCTCGAGTCCATCGCGGTTGTGGGTGTTGACGAAGCCGCCGGCGTCGCCTGCGCCGAAACCGGGGTGGTACTCCACGTGCGGGCGATCGGGGCTGCGCCAGCGCCCGCCCCAGGTGAGCCCCTGGCTTTCGGCGATCTCGCCGTAGCGCGTCCAGTTGCCGTTCTCCGGCCACGACGGCTGGCCGTTGGCCGTGCTGAACACCACGTCCGCGCCGAGGCCGTAGTTGTGCCACGACTGCCCGCCGCGTGCGTTGGTGACGCGCGCGCCCGGGGCCGTGCGCCCCTGTGCGTACAACTGGTCCTGGTGCGCGAAGGTGCGGTAGACCAGGTCCATCTGCATGGCCATGCCCTCCTGCCGCGCGCGCACCAGCGTGTCCTTCACCCGGTCGGCGAAGTCCTGGTTGACGTTGGCATCATCGAGCCGGCCGCGGCGGTCGGCCGGGTGCAGGTCGAGCAGCGTGGTCAGTTCGCCGTTGATGGCCTCGCGCAGCTGCACGCGCGCGCCGAGGTCGGTGTAGACGTTGCGCGCCTGTTCCTCGCCGTCGAGCTGCACCACGCCATTGTTGGCGATCGTGCCGGCACGCTGGCCGTCGGCGTCGAGCAGGGCGCCGTTGTCGATCGTGTAGGTCCGGCCGTCGATGGTCAGGGTGCCGGCGTCGGGCGAGACCAGCGAATGCGCGGCGGCGGGATCCACGCCGAGGTCCTGCGCGATGCGGCCTTCGACATGGGCCGCGGTCGCCGCGTTCGGCGCGGCCATGAAATCGTCCAGCGCCTGCATCTGCTGCTCGTCGGTCAGCGCGTAGCAGTTGAGGTTGGCGGTCAGGCGATCGAGCGCCTGCAGCGCCTGCGGGTTGTTCGCCAGTTCGGTGCGGATCTCCTGTTCGCGCCGGCTGGCGGCGGTGTCCGCGGCCCGGGTCAGCGAATCGGACAGGGAAACGCGGTCCGCGCCGGTCGAATCGATGCCGCTGTTGCCGTCGGTCGTCATCGCGGGTCTCCATGAACGCAGGCGCCGCGCCCGGCGATGGCCACGCCGACGCGACGAGTGCGCAGGTATAGCCGCGCGCGCGACCGGCGACAGCTGGGGCCGACCCCAGCTGCGGGGATTGCGTGCATGGAAACGTGACGCCGGCACGCACGATTCAGCTGCGCGCGCGTCTCCGGCTCAGTCCAGCCGCTTGCGGAAGCGCAGGATCGCCGCAGCCATCGCCACTGCGGTGAACGCGGCCAGCGCCAGCACCTCGGGCCACAGTTCGGGCAGGCTGGCGCCGCGCAGCATCACGCCGCGGATCATGCGCATGAAGTGGGTCAGCGGCAGCAGTTCGGCGAGCCACTGCACCACCCGCGGCATGCCTGCGAACGGGAACATGAAGCCCGACAGCAGAATCGACGGCAGGAACACGAAGAACGTCATCTGCATGGCCTGGAACTGCGAGCGCGCTCGCGTGGAGATCAGCAGCCCCAGCGCGAGGTTGGCCAGGATCAGCAGCATCGCCGCGAGGTAGACGTCGAACAGGCTGCCGGCGATCGGCACCCGGAACAGCCACGTCCCCAGCGCCAGCACCACCGTGGTCTGGACCAGGCCGATGGCGACGTAGGGCGCGACCTTGCCGACCATCAGCTCGGCGCTGCTGACCGGCGTTGCGATCAGCAGCTCCATGTTGCCGCGCTCGCGCTCGCGGACGATGGCCACGGCGGTGAACAGCACCATCGTCATGGTCAGGATCACGCCGATCAGGCCGGGCACGATGTTCACCGCCGAGCGCCGCTCCGGGTTGTAGAAGCTGACGACGCCGATCTGGCCGCGGCCCAGGCCGAGCGGGCGGACGTTGGCGGTCGGCGTCGTGTCCAGCGGCAGCTGCGCGAGCTGGATCGCCGCGCTCTGCACGACGGTGTCGCTGCCGTCGACCAGCACCTGCACCGCCTCGCGGCCGTCGAAGCGGCGGGCCTCGAAGTCCGGCGGGATCACCACGCCGACGCTGATCTCGCCGCGACGCAATTGGTCCATCAGCGCCTGCGGCGCGGTCGCGGACACGCGCGGCGAGATCACCCCGGTCGCGACCATGTCCATGACCAGCGCGCGCGAGGCGCTGGTGTTGGCCATGTCGGCGACGCCGGCGGACAGGCCGCGCAGGTTCATGTTGATCGCGTAGCCGAACAGCACCAGCTGCATCACCGGGATGCCCACGATCATCGCCAGCGTGATGCGGTCGCGGCGCATCTGCCGCAGCTCCTTGACCGTCACCGCGAACAGGCGACGCAGGTTCATGCCGCCTCCTCGCGATCCGTGCGGCCGCGCGTGGCGGAGACGAAGACGTCCTCGAGGTTCGGTTCGCCCACCGCGACGTCCGCCTCGAGCCGGGCGGCGCGCAGCGCGTCGCCCAGCCGCGCGGCGGCATCGTGGTTGCCGGCGGTCAGCACGCGCAGCGCATTGCCGATCTGGGCGACGCTGAGCACGCCCGGCAGGTCGACCAGCACCTGCTGCGCCCGGCGCGGCTGCGTGGCGCGCACCACCACGCTGCGCCCGGCGAGCGCGCCGGTGAGTTCGGCGGGCGTGCCGTCGGCGACCAGCGCGCCCTGGTCGAGGATCGCGATGCGGTGGCAGCGCTCGGCCTCGTCCATGTAGTGGGTGGACACGAGGATCGTGGTGCCGTCGTCGGCGAGGTCGAACAGCTTCTCCCAGAAATCGCGGCGCGACTCGGGATCGACCGCGCTGGTCGGCTCGTCCAGGAACAGCAGCTCCGGTTCGTGGATCACCGCGCCGGCGAGCGCGAGGCGCTGCTTCTGGCCGCCGCTCATGGTGCCGGCCAGCTGCTTCTGACGGTCGCCGAAGTGGTACAGCCCGACCAGCTCGTCGACGCGCTCGCGCGTCCGGCTGCGCGACAGGCCGTAGACGGCGGCGAGGAATTCGAGGTTCTCGCGCACCGTCAGGTCCTCGAACAGCGAGAACTTCTGCGTCATGTAGCCGATGCGCATGCGCAGGGCGTCGGCCTCTTCCGGAACCTTCAGGCCGAGCACCTCGATCTCGCCGGCCGTGGGCGTGAGCAGGCCGCACAGCATGCGGATCGTGGTCGACTTGCCCGAGCCGTTGGGGCCGAGGAAGCCGTAGACGTGGGCGCGCGGTACGGTGAGGTCGACGTGGTCGACCGCGGTCAGCGCGCCGAAGCGCTTGACCAGGCCGCGGGCGTGGATGGCGGTGGCGTCAGTCATCACCGGTTTCCATGGCCGTGGAGCCGGCCAAGCACTCGAAGACACCCGCACCGTCATTCCCGCGAAAGCGGGAAGTGCCTTTCAACAGCGCGAAGCGCTGGTCATCCATTTTCGCTTTTGGAAAGAAGGCAGTCTTTACTTCCTTCTCGGCAGCGAAGCGAGAATCAAAATGGATTCCCGCTTTCGTGGGAATGACGGCACAGAGCGGCGGGATCACCGATCGAACTCCACCCGCAGCGGCAGCCCCGCCGGCAGGTCGGCCACGCCCTCGCCTTCCAGCTGCACTTCGGCCAGGTAGCTCAGGCGCGCGGCGTCCTCGCCGGAGAGGGCGTAGTACGGGGTGAACGTCGGTTCGCTGCGGATCATGCGCACGCGACCGGCATGGCGGCGTTCGCCGTCGGCGCCGACCCGCACCGTCGCGCGATCACCGACCTCGACGCCCGCGCGCAGCGCCTCGGGCACGTACACGCGCGCGTACGGCGCATCGCCGACCAGCAACACCGCCAGCGGCGCGCCGGCCGGCGCTTCGTCGCCGAGGCGGTAGGGCAGGCTGTCGACGCGTCCGGCGCGCGGCGCGACCAGGTCGAGCTTGCCGGTCGTCGCCGACTGCGTGCGCTGCTGCGCCTCGGCGGCGGCGAGCGCAGCCTCGGCCTGGGCGATCTGCTCGGGGCGTACGCCGTTGTCCAGTTCGGCCAGCGCGGCCCGTGCGGCGGCGACCTGCGCATCGGCATTGCCGGCGGCGGCGCGCGCGCGATCGACTTCCGCCGCAGCGACGAGCTGGCGCGCGCCCAGCGGCTGCAGGCGCGCGTAGTAGGCGCGTGCGTCGCGCGCCTGGGCCTGCGTGGCGGCGAGGTTCGCGCGCGCCTGGTCGAGGTCTTCGCTGCGCGCGCCGTTGCGCAGTTCGTCCAGCGCCTCGCGCTGGCGGGCGACATCGGCCGCAGCCGCGGCAAGCTGCGCGTCGCCGCGCGTCTGTTCGAGGGTGAGGATGCGCGCGCCGACCCCGATGCGCTCGCCCTCGCGCACGGCGATCTCGACGATGCGCTCGGCGGCCGGTGCCGGCAGCGTGATGCGGTCGTATTCCAGCGTGCCGAGCGCGTGCGGCGGTTCGCGGCCGCACGCCGCCAGCGCCAGCGCCAGCGCGCAAGCCAGGCACGACAGGGCGCGCAGGTCGGGCATCTTCATCGTTCCAGCTCCAGGCCACGGTCGAGCAGGGTCAGGGTGTGCCGGCGCAGCGCTGCGTAGTCCAGGTCGCGCGCGTCGAACAGCGCCCGCCAGATCGGCGCGCCTGCGGCGGGGAACAGCGTCAACCCGACCAGCGACACCATCAGCAGCCGCGGGTCGAGGTCCGGATTCAGCCGCCCCTGCGCCTGCGCCTGCGCGAAACGTTCGGCCATCATCACCGGCAGGCGCGGGCCGACCGTGTGCAGCAGCACGTCGCGCAGGGCGCCGCCCTCGGACAGCACCTCGCGCACCCACAGCGACGGCAGCCACGGATGCTGCTCCACGATCGCGCCGATGCCGCCGACGAATCCGGCCACCAGCGCGGCGACGTCGTCGCCGGCGTCCTGCAGCCGCGCCTGCATCGCGGCCAGCACCGGGAGGATGCGTTCGTCGACCACGGCCTGACGCAGCTGCGCCTTGTCGCCGAAGTAGTAGTGCAGCATCGCGGGCGTGGCGCCGGCGGCCTTGGCGATGTCCCGGAACGAGGTCGCGGCGATGCCCTGGCGGACGTAGCAGGCCAGCGCCGCGTCGAGCAGCCGGCCGCGCAGGTCGGGCGAATCGCCGCGAGGCCGGCCGCGCAGCCGCTGTTTCCCCGGCGGTGCGGCGGCAGCATCGCGTGGCGTCGTCTTGCGGGGTGGGGTCGGAATGGCCATGCGCATATTTAATTCATTCATTAATTAAATTTCAAGTGTCGCCCGTGATGACCCCGTCAAGCACTCGCAGGCGCTGTTTCAGCCGCGAGAACGCCCGCCCGACCGGCCCAGCAAGCGATCGCGCCCGAGGGAAACCACCGGAAATCCCGGACCTGTCATTTCGAACACAGTGAGAAATCTCGCTTTTCCAATCACTTGGAGATTTCTCGCTACGCTCGAAATGACAGCTTTTGGAAGTTCCCTGAAGGCGCTCCCACGACCCTGGGAGCCGAGACGATCGCCCCAGCTTCGCCGGAATCCGGAACACCCACCCGGGATCGCCGGCGCCCGCGCCTACAATCGTCGCCATGAGCCCCCTCCCCCAGCGCGATTTCACCCTCGACCCGCCCGATACCGAGCGCCTGGCCAACCTCGCCGGCCCGTTCGACGGCCACCTGCGCCAGATCGAACTGCGCCTCGGCGTGGAGATCGCCAACCGCGGCAATGTGTTCCGCGTGAGCGGCCGCGACGAGAAGGTGCTGGCGCAGGCCGAGCAGCTGCTGCGCGCCCTCTACGACGAGGCCGCGACCGAGACCTTCGACAGCAACGCCATCAACCTGCGCCTGAACCAGGCCAACCTCGAGCGCGACGACGAGGCCACGCCCCAGGACGTCGCGATCCGGGTCAAGCGCGGCACCATCCGCGGCCGCGGCGCCAACCAGGCGAGGTACCTGCACGCGATCGCCACCCACGACATCAACTTCGGCATCGGCCCGGCCGGCACCGGCAAGACCTTCCTCGCGGTGGCAATGGCGGTCGAGGCGCTGAACGAATCGCGCGTGCAGCGGCTGGTGCTGGTGCGCCCGGCGGTGGAAGCCGGCGAGAAACTCGGCTTCCTGCCCGGCGACCTCACCCAGAAGGTCGATCCCTACCTGCGCCCGCTCTACGACGCGCTGTACGAAATGCTGGGCGTGGAGAAGGTGGTCAAGCTGCTGGAGAAGAACGTCATCGAGATCGCGCCGCTGGCCTACATGCGCGGGCGCACGCTCAACGACGCCTTCGTGATCCTCGACGAGGCGCAGAACACCACCATCGAGCAGATGAAGATGTTCCTCACCCGCCTCGGCTTCGGCAGCACCGCCGTGGTCACCGGCGACATGACCCAGATCGACCTGCCCAAACACGTGAAGTCCGGCCTGCGCGACGCCATCGACGTGCTGCGCGACGTCGACGGCGTCAGCTTCACCTTCTTCGAGGCGCGCGACGTCGTCCGCCACCCGCTGGTGGCGCGCATCGTCAGCGCCTACGACCGCCGCGACGCGACGGATGCGCAGACCGGCCCGGCCTAGGTAGGATGCGCTGGCACGGGCGCGGGGAGCGCCCGCCCACCGGAAACCTGCCATGCGCGGACGCTGCGTCGCCTGCCTGCTCGTCCTGTCCTCGGCGTTCGCACCCGCGTCCGCCCGCGATGCGCCGAAACAGCCCTTCATCGCGCGCACGCATGTGGTTGCACCGCTCAAGGTCGGCGACTTCGTGCTGGAAGGCACGCGCTACGATCCCGCGAACAAGCTGGCCGGGGTCGCGATCCGCTACTTCCTGCCCGGGCAGGAGGAAACGCGAATCGACCTGTTCGTGTACCCGCACGGACGGGGCGACGGCGAGGATGCGCTGGACCAGGGCATGCGGGATTTCCGCGCGACGCTCGAAGCCGCCGAGCAGGCGGGCTACTACCGGGGCCTGACCGTGGCCGACGCGGTCGAGTTCGACGTCCCGTTGCCTTCGGCGCTGCCGGACGCGGCGGAGCCCGCGGAAACGGCCGCGGAACCGCCCACCGCCGCGACTGCCGACCCCGATCCCGCGGAGGCCAGGCGGATCGCGATGCTGGCCGAACTGCTCGGGGAGGGCCGCCACGTCGACGGCCGCATGATCGAACTGGCGTACGACTACCCGGGCCAGGCCGAGGGCGAGTGGCTGCCGATGCATTCGCGCGGCTACCTGCTCTACCGCCACCTGTACTTCTTCAAGGGCCGCATCAGCGCCGCCGGGTCGCGGATCGATGCGGCCGCGTTCGCGGCGCTCGCCGACCGGGCGATGCGCGATCTGGTGCCCGCCGTGCAGGCCTACAACATCGGCAGCTGCGGCGACACCACGATCACCATCGACAGCAACCTGTCGGGCGAGGATGCCGCGGACATGTTCATGCGCCAGCTGGTCGCGGCGCAGACGAGCAGCGAAGCCGGCAATTGCCACGCCGAGCCGGACCCTGCCGAACTGGCGGCGCTGGCGGATGGCGCGGAGGTCGTGGTGATCGAGTACGCACCCGGGGACTGGGGCGGGAACTGAACGGGCTTCGCAACGGGCCGTGTCCACCCTGCCGCCATCGGCTCGCGGGTAGACTGGCGCCATGACCCAGGGCCCCACCCGCCTCGACGTCGCCGTCGGCTACGCGGTCCCGCGCAAGGGGCTGCCTTCGGCCGTGTCGTTCCGCAAGTGGACGGCAGCCGCGCTGGCGGGCCGCATCCGCGAGGCCGACCTCGCGATCCGCGTCGTCGGCAGCAAGGAAGGCCGCGCACTCAACCGCCATTACCGCGGCAAGGACTACGCCACCAACGTGCTCAGCTTCCCGGCCGAACTGCCGGAGGGACTGCCCGAGGGCGTGAAGCTGCCGTTGCTGGGCGACCTGGTGATCTGCGCGCCGGTGGTCGCGCGCGAGGCGCGCGAGCAGGGCAAGCCGCTCAACGCCCACTACGCGCACCTGACCGTCCACGGCGTGCTGCACCTGCTGGGCTGGGACCACGACGACGAACGCGAGGCCGAGGCGATGGAACAGCTCGAACGCGGGATCCTCGCCGGGCTGGGCATTGCCGATCCCTATCTCGACCCCGGCGAGCCATGACGTCCAACGGCCTGTTCTCCCGCCACGACCCGCGCCCGGCCCCGGCTGGGCATCGTTGACGCCGGCGATGTAGACTTTCCCGGCCGCCCCATGCGGCCTCTTGCGAATCAGATACTTACTGCAATGTCCGAGGACGACAGTCCCAGCGCCTCCGAAACCCCGGAAAAACGGCGCACCTGGCTGGAGCGGCTCAGCTCCGCGATTTCCGGCGAACCCAGCACCCGCGACGACCTGGTCGAGCTGCTGCGCGACACCCATTCCGACGGCCTGATCGAGGCCGACACCCTGCGGATGATGGAGGGCGCGCTGGCCGTGTCCGACATGACCGTGGGCGACGTGATGGTGTCGCGCTCGCAGATGGTGGCGTTGCCGGCCGACGCCAAGTTCCTCGACCTGATGAAGCAGGTGGTCGAATCCGGCCACTCGCGCTTCCCCGTGCACGGCGAGGACAAGGACGAGATCCTCGGCATCCTGCTGGCCAAGGACCTGCTGCGCGGCGTGGTCGCCGACAACGGGCCGGGCTCGATCCATGAACTGGTGCGCCCGGCGGTGCTGATCCCGGAATCGAAGAAGCTCAACGTGCTGCTGCGCGAGTTCCGCCAGTCGCGCAACCACATGGCGATCGTGATCGACGAGTACGGCGGCGTCGCCGGGCTGGTGACGATCGAGGACGTGCTGGAGGAGATCGTCGGCGAGATCGACGACGAGCACGACGACGCCGAGGACCCGGACGCGCTGATCGCGGCGCAGGCCGACGGCCAGTTCATGGTCGACGCGCTGACCCCGATCGCCGACTTCAACGAGCGCTTCGGCGCCGATTTCGACGACGACGAGTACGACACCATCGGCGGCCTGGTCACCGCGGCGATCGGCCACCTGCCGGAGGCCGGCGAGGAACTGGCGCTGGGCCGCTTCGGCTTCCGCGTCACCCGCGCGGACGCGCGGCGGCTGCATGCGCTGCATGTGAGCGTGCATGCAGACCATGTGGCGGACTAGTGCGCCCTCCCCCGCTTGCGGGGGGGAGGGGGCGAGACGGCACGTTTGCGAACTCCGAATCGGACGTCATCCCGGCGAAAGCCGGGATCCATTTTGCAGTGGGCCTTCTTTCTTCCCGCGTAATCACGAGAATCAGGATCAAGATGGATCCCGGCTTTCGCCGGGATGACGATGCTTACCTCAATATAGAGATCGTGAACAGACTCCTATGCGGATCGCGCTGCTTCTTGTCCTGACCTTGGCCACCTCGCTCGCGCAAGCCGCGCCGCGCATCGGCGTCGCCACCATGCAGCCCGGCGAGATCTTCTTCGAGCGCTTCGGCCACAACGCGATCATCGTCGACGATCCGGCATTCGCCGAGCCGGTGTCCTACAACTTCGGCTACTTCGACATGGACGAGCCGGACTTCGTCGGCCGCTTCGTGCGCGGCGACATGCGCTACCGGCTGGTGGCGCTGCCGCTGTCGCAGGACATGGCCTACTACCGCGAGGTCGGGCGCGGCGTCTCGGTGCAGTGGCTCGACCTGAGCGACGACGAGGCCGCGCGGCTGGCGATGGCCCTGGCCGAGAACGCGAAGCCGGAGAACGCGGTCTACCGCTACGACTACTTCACCGACAACTGCTCCACGCGCGTGCGCGACGCGCTCGACGCCGCGCTCGGCGGCACGCTGCAGCGCCAGCTCGCCGGACGCTCCCGCGGCAATACCTTCCGCGGCGACGCGGTGCGGCTGGCCTCGCCCGCGCCGTGGATGTGGCTCGGCTTCGACCTCGGCCTCGGCCCTGCCGCCGACAGGCCCAACGCGCTGTGGCAGGACGCCTTCGTGCCGATGCGGCTGGCCGATGCGCTGGCCGGTCTCCACCGCGACGACGGGCGTCCCCTGGTCACGGGCACCGAGCAACTGCTGCCGCACCGGCTGCCGCCGGAGCCACCGGAAGCGCCGCGCCGGTGGTGGCCGTGGCTGCTGGCCGGGATCGCAATTGCAATTGCCTTGCGCGCGCTCGGCCAGCACCGCCCCGCCGCGCTGGCCGCGATCGCGCTGCCGTTCTGGACGCTGTGCGGCGTGCTCGGCGGGCTGATGCTGTTCCTGTGGGGCGCCACCGAACACCGCTTCGCCTGGGCCAACCAGAACCTGCTGCTGCTGTCGCCGCTGTGCCTGCTGCTGCTGCACGGGGGCTGGCGAATCGCGCGCGACCGCGCGCCCGGCGCCGTCTTCCGGACGGCCGCATGGGTGGTCGCGTTTGGCGCCGTCGTGGCGCTGTTCCTGCACTGGCTGCCGGTCCTGCCGCAGCGCAACGTGCACTGGATCTGCCTGCTGCTGCCGATCCACGCCGCGCTGGCGTGGACGCTCGGGCAAGGATCGCGACTGTCATCCCGAACGCAGTGAGGGATCTGGCATCGGCATTGCGCGGGCACAGGCGAGATCCCTCACTGCGTTCGGGATGACACGGTCGGCGGGAAGCACGGGCATCCGGGATTCCCGACGCGCGAGGTGACCCGCGCCGATACGCTGATCCTGCGGCTCGCGCCGGGCGGTGGGCAGGCGATCCGGTTCGTGGCCCGGTAGGTTCCTCGTCGAAAGCGGAGGCTTCTAAAATTGCGGACTTTTGACAAGGAGTCTTCCCGCAATCCCGATGACCCGTCATTCCCGCGAAGGCGGGAACCCAGTGTCTTTCCGCTTCAAGGTTGAAGACGCTGGCTCCCCGCCTTCGCGGGGATGACGGATTTGTTACCGAACCGGAGCGCCCCGGCGCCTGATCCTGCGCCGGCAGCGTTGCAGCTTGCCGCACGGCGGCGGCTGGCGCAGGATGCGCGCCATGGATGACCCCGCTGCCACGGCCCATCCGCCGAATCCCGCCTGCGTTGTCAACTGCGCGGTCTACGCGAAGGACGGCACGCGGCGCAACATCACCCTCGACGCGATCAGCGAGGTGCTCGCGCACGACGACGGCAGCTTCGTCTGGATCGGCCTGTACGAACCGGACGACACGATCCTCGAGAAGCTGCAGGAGGAGTTTGGCCTGCACGACCTCGCCATCGAGGACGCGCACACCGCCCACCAGCGGCCCAAGGTCGAGGCCTACGGCAACTCGCTGTTCCTCGTCGCCAGTACCGCGCAGGTCGTCGAGCAGAAGATCGCCTACGGCGAGACCCACGTGTTCCTCGGCCCGCGCTACCTGGTCACGGTGCGCCACGGCGCGTCGCTCTCGTACGCACCGGCGCGCGCGCGCGTGGAGCGCGAGCCGGACATGCTCGCGCTCGGCCCCTCCTACGGCCTGTACGCGGTGCTCGACGCGATCGTCGACGACTACCTGCCGATCGTCGCCGAGTTCAAGGCAACGCTGCTGGCGCTGGAAAAGGACATCATCGGCGAATCCTTCGAGCGCGCGATCGTCACCCGCCTCTACGACCTCAAGCGCGAACTGACCTACATGCGCGTCAATGTGGCGCCGATGCAGGACGTGCTGTCGCAGCTGGTCCGCAGCAGCAGCCCGCTGGTCCCGGAGGAGGTGCGGCTGTACCTGCGCGACGTGCTCGACCACTCCGTGCGCGTCAACGAAACCGTCGACGTGCTGCGTGACATGCTCGGCACCGCGCTCAGCGTCAACCAGGCGCTGGTCACCCAGGCCCAGGGCGAGGTGGTGAAGAAGCTCGCCGGCTGGGCCGCCCTGCTCGCGGCGCCGACCTTGATCACCAGCTGGTACGGGATGAACTTCGTCCACATGCCGGAACTGCACGGCCGGTACAGCTATGTGGTGCTGATCGGCGCGGTCGCGGCGGTGGTCGGCCTGCTCTACGCCTACCTGAAGAAGGTGCGCTGGCTGTAGCGGTCCGCCACCGGGTTCCGGCCATGCGTGGGAGCAGCCCCGGCCGCGATCCGGGCACCCCGCGTCGCCCCGGGCATCGCGCGCAGGCGCTCTCCCACGCTTCCGCGTCGCCGCGTTCCACGGCGTTGCATCCCCATCCCGGCGGCGACCGACCTTGGTCCCATTGACGCTGCGCGCCGTCGGCGCGACCCTTGCCGCACCCCGGGGCCGGAGATCTTCCATGAAAGGCATCGTCAACCACGTGATCTGGGGCATTGTCGCCCTGATCGGCGCCTGCTGCCTGGGCGTGCTCGCACTGCGTCAAGGCGAACAGATCAACGCGCTGTGGATCGTGGTCGCGGCGATCTCGATCTACCTCGTCGCCTACCGCTACTACAGCCTGTTCATCGCGAAGAACGTGATGGGGCTCGACCCCACCCGGGCGACGCCGGCGCACGTGCACAACGACGGCCTCGACTACGTTCCCACCAACAAGCAGGTCCTGTTCGGGCACCACTTCGCCGCGATCGCCGGCGCCGGCCCGCTGGTGGGCCCGGTGCTGGCCGCGCAGATGGGCTACCTGCCCGGCACGCTGTGGCTGATCGCCGGCGTGGTGCTGGCCGGCGCGGTGCAGGATTTCATGGTGCTGGTCATCTCCAGCCGCCGCGACGGCCGCTCGCTCGGCGACCTGGTGCGCGAGGAGATGGGCCAGGTGCCCGGCACCATCGCCCTGTTCGGCGCCTTCCTGATCATGGTCATCATCCTCGCGGTGCTGGCGATGATCGTGGTCAAGGCGCTGGCCGAGAGCCCGTGGGGCACGTTCACCGTGTTCGCGACGATCCCGATCGCGATCTTCATGGGCATCTACATGCGCTACATCCGCCCCGGGAAGATCGGTGAGATCTCGCTGATCGGCATCGTCCTGCTGCTGCTGGCGATCTGGCTCGGCGGCAAGGTCGGCGCGCACCCCACCTGGGGCCCCGCCTTCACCTTCACCGGCACCCAGCTCACCTGGATGCTGATCGGCTACGGCTTCGTCGCCGCGGTACTGCCGGTGTGGCTGCTGCTGGCGCCGCGCGACTACCTCTCGACCTTCCTCAAGATCGGCACCATCGTCGCGCTCGCGATCGGCATCTTCATCGTGATGCCGGAGCTGAAGATGCCGGCGCTGACCCAGTTCACCGACGGCACAGGGCCGGTGTGGAAGGGCAGCATGTTCCCCTTCCTGTTCATCACCATCGCCTGCGGCGCGGTGTCGGGCTTCCATGCGCTGATCTCGTCGGGCACCACGCCCAAGCTGCTGGCCAACGAGACCCACGCGCGCTACATCGGCTACGGCGGGATGCTGATGGAGTCGTTCGTGGCGATCATGGCGATGGTGGCCGCGGCGGTGATCGAGCCGGGCATCTACTTCGCGATGAACAGCCCCGCGGCGATCGTCGGCACCGACGCCGAGTCGGTCGCGCGCACCGTCTCGGAGTGGGGGTTCGTGATCACGCCCGAGGTGCTCACCGCGACCGCGGCCGAGATCGGCGAGCACAGCATCCTCTCGCGCGCCGGCGGCGCACCGACCCTGGCCGTGGGCATCGCCCAGATCCTGCATGCGGCGCTGCCGGTCGGCGACGGCGCGATGGCGTTCTGGTACCACTTCGCGATCCTGTTCGAAGCGCTGTTCATCCTGACCGCGGTCGACGCCGGTACCCGCGCCGGGCGCTTCATGCTGCAGGACCTGCTCGGCAACTTCATCCCCGCGCTGCGCAGGACCGAGGCCTGGGGCCCGAACCTGATCGCCACCGGCGGCTGCGTCGCGCTGTGGGGCTACTTCCTCTACCAGGGCGTGACCGACCCGCTGGGCGGCATCAACATGCTGTGGCCGCTGTTCGGCATCGCCAACCAGATGCTGGCGGGCATCGCGCTGATGCTGTGCACCGTGGTCCTGTTCAAGATGAAGAAGGACCGCTACGCCTGGGTCTCGATCGTGCCGACGGCGTGGCTGCTGGTGTGCACGATCAGCGCCGGCCTGATCAAGATCTTCGATGCCAACCCGGCCGTCGGCTTCCTCGCCCAGGCCAACCGCTACCGCGCCGCGATCCAGGCCGGCGAACTGATCGCGCCGTCGAAGGACATGGGCGGCATGCAGCAGATCATGTTCAACAACTACGTCAACGCCGGGCTGACCGCGCTGTTCCTGTTCGTTGTGCTCGCGGTGCTGTTCTACTCGATCAAGGCCATCCTCAAGGCGCGCCGCAGCCCCGAACGCACCGATCGCGAGACGGCCTACGTGGCGCTCACCGAAGAGCAGCAGAAGGTCTGGCTGTGAGCGGGACCGCGCTCGTCCCGCTCGACCACTTCGCCACGCACAAGCGTGTGTGGCGAAGACTGGTGCAGACCGCGCGCCTGTGCTGCGGCATCCCGGACTACGACAACTACGTCCGCCACATGCTGGAGAAGCATCCCGAGCGCGAGCCGATGGACTACAAGACGTTCTTCCGCGAGCGGCAGGAGGCGCGCTTCGGCGGGCGCAACGGGTTCCGCTGCTGCTGAGCGGAACCCGGGCCGGGGGACGGTTTGCCCCGGCTTTCCTAGGCGCCAGCCATCAGGCGCAGGATCTGGCCAATGAGGTAGGCGATCACCGTACCGGTGGCGTAGCCGACCGTGCCCAGCAGCACGCCCACCGGGGCAAGGGTCGGATGGAAGGCCGCCGCGATCACGGGCGCCGATGCCGCGGCCCCGATGTTGCCCATCGAGCCGACGCCGAAGTAGAACAGCGGCGCCTTCACCATCCTGGCCGCGTACCAGATCGTGGCCACGTGCACCGACATCCAGATCGCGCCGATCAGCAGCAGTTCGGGGCGGTTGGCCAGCTTCATGAAGTCCATCTGCATGCCGATGCAGGCGATCAGGAAATACAGGAACACCGTGCCGACCCGGGACGCGCCGACGTTCTCGAGGCGGCGTACGCGCGTGAAGCTCAGGATCAGCCCGCCCAGGGTGGACAGCACCACGATCCACACGAAGGGTGCGTCCAGGCTGAACTGCGAGGACCACGGTGCGTTGGCCTTGAACCACGCCGACGCCGGGTCGGAGATCGCGTGCGCCAGGGCGACGATGCCGAACGCCCAGCCGATGATGATCATCAGGTCGGCCAGCGTCGGGATGCGCGCGTTGGCGGCCTCGTAGGCGGCGATGCGTTCCTTCATTTCGTCCAGCGCGCGGGTGTCGGCGCCGCTGCGACGGTCGATCTGCGCCTGTCGGTTGGCGAGGAACAGCAGCGTCGCCATCAGCAGGCTGGCCAGGGCCACGTCGACCACCGCGAACTGTCCGAACAAGGTCGCATCCACCTCGTAGATCTCGCGGATCGCGACCATGTTGGCGCCGCCGCCGATCCAACTGCCCGACAGCGCGGCCATGCCCTTCCAGGTATCGCCGGCCACGGCCGCCGGCCAGAACCATTCCATCAGCTGGAACGCGACCACCGCGCCCAGCACGATGCCCAGCGTGCCCATGCAGAACACGAACAGCAGCTTGGGGCCGAGCTTCAGCACGCCGGGAAGGTCGACCGACAGGGTCAGCAGCACCAGCGCCGCCGGCAGGAACACCCGGCTCGCCAGCCAGTACAGCTGGCTGCCCTCACCGTCGATCAGCCCGGCGGTGTTGTAGAACGCGGGCACGAAGTAGCACAGCAGCAGCGCCGGCACCCAGGCGAAGAACTTCTTCCAGAACGGCGTCGGTCCGCTGGCGAGCCAGAAGATCAGGCCGAGCGTGGCGGCGATGAGGCCGAACACGACGATGTCGTTGCTGATGATCGCGGTCGCGGGTTTGGCGGATTCGATCGCCATGCGGGTCTCCGGTTGCGTCGCGGGGCGCGTGCCCGCCAGGAAGCGGAAAGCCGGCGTGACGCCGGCTTTCCGGGACGGGTCATTGGCCGATGTGCTGCTTCAGCCAGGCGTTGACGGTGTCGTGCCAGAGCACGCTGTTGTGCGGCTTGAGCACCCAGTGGTTCTCGTCAGGGAAATACAGCAGCTTCGACTCGATGCCCTTGCGCTGCAGCGCGGTGAACGTCGACAGGCCCTGGTCGACCGGCACGCGGTAGTCCTTCTCGCCCTGCACCACCAGCATCGGCACCTTCCACCTGGCGACGTGGTTGACCGGGTTCCACTTCTCGTAGGCCTGCGGCTTGTCGAACGGCGTGCCGCCGTTCTCCCATTCGGTGAACCACAGTTCCTCGGTGACGTAGCCCATCGAGCGCGTATCGAACACGCCGTCGTGGTTGACCAGGCACTTCCACGGCGACGCACCGCCGCGCTCGAACCAGTTGCCGGCGATCCAGTTGATCATGTAGCCGCCGTAGCTGGCGCCGAGCGCGCAGGCGCGGTCGCCGTCGAGGAACGCATACTTGTCCTGCGCCGCGGCCCAGCCCTTCTGCAGGTCGACCAGCGGCTTGCCGCCCCAGTCGCCGCTGATGGCGTCGGTGAAGGCCTGACCGTAGCCGGTGGAGCCGTGGAAATCGATCATCACCACCGCATAGCCCTGCCCCGCATAGGTCTGCGGGTTCCAGCGGTAGCTCCAGCCGTTGCCGAAGCTGCCCTGCGGGCCGCCGTGGATCAGGAACGCGACCGGATACTTCCCGCCTTCGGCGTAGTTCCACGGCTTGACCACGTAGCCATGCACGGTCTCGCCGCCCGCGCCCTTGAACGAGAACTGCTCGAAGGCGCCGAACGCGGCGTCGGGCACGCGCTCGGCCGCGGTCGGGGTGATCTGGCGCAGGTTCTGCCCGTCGAGCGAGGCGGTGTACAGCACGTCGCCGGTATCGATCGCGTTGCGCGTGAGCGCCAGCGTGTCGCCGGCCAGCACGTACGACGACACCGTGCCGTCGCCGACCAGTTCGCTCACCTCGCCGCTGGCGAGGTCGATGCGGAACAGCGGATATTCGCCAACGCTCTGCGCCGCGGCGTACAGGCTGTTGCCGTCCTTCGCCACGGCAAGGCTGCTGGGCGAACGATCCCATCCCGGCGCGACTTCGCGTGCCTGGCCGCTGGCCAGGTCCAGCGCCATGATCGCGTAGCGGTCGGCCTCGAAGCCAGGACGCTTCATCGCGCGGTAGTACAGGGTTGCGCCATCCGCGCTGAACACCGGGCCGGTGTCCCAGGCCTTGTTCGCCTCGGTGAGGTTGGCGGGCGCGCCGCCGTCGAGCGGCAGGCGGTACAGGTCGAAGTTGGTCGACCAGGGTTCCTCGCGACCGGCCACGCGGATGCTGGCGACGATGCTGTCGCCATCCGGCGCCCAGGTGTACTCGCTGGCGTCGCCGAACGGCCTGGAAGGCACGTCGCCGTCGAGCGCAGCACTGATCCCGCGCGCGGCCGCCACCGGCTTGGCCTTCGCGCCCTCCGGCAGGTCGGCGACGAACAGGCGGCTGCGGCGGCCGTCCTTCCACGTGTCCCAGTGGCGCACGAACAGCTGGTCGTAGATCACGCCGCTGGCCTTGGCGCCCTTGTGTTCGTCCAGCCGCTTCTGCGTACAGGCCAGGTCGTCGCCGCAGTCCGCGAAGGTGTCCGCGCTGAAGGCGATGCGCCTGCCGTCGGGCGAGAGCTGGTAGCTGCCGACGTCGAGCGCGAACGCGGTCAGCTGCGTCGGCGCGCCGCCACCGGCCGGCATCGCGTAGAGCTGCTGCGTGCCGCCCTTCGCGCTGAGGAAGTACAGGGTCTTGCCGTCCGGCGAGAACGACGGTGAATTGACGTTCCAGCCCTCCGGCGTGATGCGCTGCGGCGGGCGCAGATCGCGGGTCAGCAGGTTGCGCGCGTACAGCGCGGTCGTCGCCTTGAGGTCGGCATCGACGCTGCGCTGCGCGAACACGACCACGCCGCCATCGGGCGACAGCGCCGGCGAGGAGACGCGATCGAGCCTGACCAGATCGCGGACATCGAAACCGCGCGCGTCGGCCAGCGCCGGCAGCGCGGCCAGCAGGCAGATCGGCAACAGGGCGTGTCGCAGCGTCATTCGGGCCACTCCGGAAAGGAAAGGCCCGATGGTAGGCGCTAACGCGGACCGGGCGCAAAGGCCATCGGGCATGGGCGGCGATCGCGCCTGAAGGCGCTCCTACAGGCGTGGAAATTCCCGTAGGAGCGCCTTCAGGCGCGACCACCGCAGAGCCCCTCAGCCGGACACGACCTCCGGCTGCGCCTTCTTCCCGGTGCGATACAGGTACCAGCCGACCAGCGCCAGCACCGCCAGGCCGATCCACTGGTTGAAGTGCAGCGATTCGGGCAGCGCCAGCACGTCGCGGTTCTCGGTGGCCCAGATCGGTACCGCGATCGCGATGCCCATCAGCGCCTCGCCGGTGATCAGGCCCGCGGCGAACAGCACGCCGGGACGATGCACGCGCTCCTTGGCCTCGTCGTCGGCGTCGGTGACCTTGTGCCAGCGCTCGACGAAATGCGCGAGCAGGCCGCCGAGGAAGATCGGCACCATCAGCTCCAGCGGCAGGTAGATGCCGATCGCCGCCGCCAGCACCGGCACGCGGAACTTCGCGCCGCGCGCCTTGAGCCACTCGTCGACGGCGATGATCGCCGCGCCCACCAGCGCGCCCAGGCCGATCATGCCCCACGGCAGCTGGCCGCCGAACATGCCCTTGGCCACCGACGCCATCAGCGTGGCCTGCGGCGCCGACAGCGGGTTCGGGTGTTCCGCGGTCGGCGGGCCGATGCCGTAGGCCTGCGCCAGCAGGTTCAGCACCGGCGCCATGATCAGCGCGCAGGAGAACGCGCCGATGCCGAGCATCAGCTGCTGCTTCCACGGCGTCGCGCCGACGATGTAGCCGGCCTTGAGGTCCTGCAGGTTGTCGCCGCCGACCGCCGCCGCGCAGCACACCACCGCGCCGATCATGATCGCGGCGACCGCGCCGATGTCCGAGTCGCGGCCGAGCAGCCCCAGCAGCACCAGCGAGGCGAACAGGATGGTGGCGATGGTGATGCCCGAGACCGGGTTGTTCGACGAACCCACCAGGCCGGCGAGGTAGGCCGACACCGACACGAACAGGAAGCCGGCGACGATCATGATGATCGTCATCGGCACGCTGACGTGCCACAGGCCGGTGATCGCCTGGTACAGCGCCAGCAGCGGGATCACGAACAGCACCAGCGCGATCAGCATCCACTTCATCGGCAGGTCGCGCTCGGTCTCGGCGACAAACTCGCCGCTGCCCTTGCGCGCCGCCGCGATGCCGCTGCGGATGCCCGAGACCAGCGACTTGCGCAGCGAGAACAGCGTCCACACGCCGCCGATCAGCATCGCGCCGACGCCGAGGTAGCGGATCTTCGCCGACCAGATCGCGAACGCGGTGTCCTCCGCGCCGGCACCGGCCACCCCCGCGGCAAGCACCGGATCGCTGTCGAGGAAGAACGCCTGGTACAGCGGGATCGCGATGTGCCACGACAGCACCGCGCCCGACAGCACCACGATGCCGATGTTCAGGCCGACGATGTAGCCCACGCCCAGCAGGGCCGGCGACAGGTTGGTGCCGAGGTAGGCCAGGCCCTTGCCGTTGGCGAGGAAGCCCGACTGCGCCCAGGTCTCGGGGATCAGGCGCAGGCCGCTGCCCGAGGCCAGCTTCACCAGGCCGCCGATCGCGGCCGAGATGCCGAGGATCTTCAGGCCCGGGCCGGGGTTGTCGCCGGCCTTGAGCACTTCCGCCGCGGCCTTGCCCTCCGGGAACGGCAGCGGATCCTCGACGATCATCGTGCGCCGCAGCGGCACCGAGAACAGCACGCCGAGCAGGCCGCCGAGGCCGGCGATCGCCAGCACCCAGGAATAGCGGAAGTCCTGCCAGTAGCCGAGGATGATCAGCGCCGGGACGGTGAAGATCACGCCGGCCGCGATCGACGACCCCGCCGACGCACCGGTCTGCACGATGTTGTTCTCGAGGATCGTGCCGCCGCCGAGCAGCCGCAGCACGCCCATCGACACCACCGCCGCCGGGATCGCGGTGGCGACGGTCAGGCCCGCGAACAGGCCGAGGTAGGCGTTGGCCGCGGACAGCACCATCGCCAGGATGATGGCGAGCAGCACGGCGCGGAAGGTGAGCTGCGGGATGCCTTTTTCGGCCATTTCACGGTTCCGGACAGCGGAAGGATGCGCCACGCTAGCGACCGGCGCCGGGCAAGTCCAGCGCCGGCCGGGGCACGGGCCCGCGGAAACGGGCCACGGCCGCGGCGCCTCAGCGCGCCCCGGAGCCGATGTGGGTGTCGAGGAACCGGAGCAAACGGGTATAGAACTCGCGCCGGTGCGCGATCTCGTAGAAGCCGTGACCCTCCTTGGGGTAGTACAGCGCCTCGACGGTGCCGCCCGTGCGCTTGAGGGCCGCCTCCATGCGCTTGGTGTGCTCGATCGGCGCGATGAAATCCTCTCCGCCGGCGGCCAGCAGCACCGGCACCTTGATCTCGGCCGCGCGCAGGTTCGGCGAGACCGCCTGCAGCGCCGCAACATCGTCGCCCACCCACTCGCGGCTCCACGTCGCGCCCGAGCGGGTGTGCCTGGAGTCCTCGCGTTGCATCATCGGCAGGTCGTACACGCCGACGTAGCCGATCGCGCAACGGTACAGGTCCGGCTCGCGCACGGTGCCCATCAGCGCGGCATAGGCGCCGTAGCTGGCCCCGTAGATGCAGATGCGGTCGGGATCGGCGATCCCCTCGCTGATCGCCCAGCGGGTCGCGTCGGTCACGTCGTCCTGCATGGTGCCGCCCCACTGGCGGGCGCCGGCCAGGCGGAATGCGCGCCCGTAGTTGGCCGAGCCGCGGAAGTTCACCTGCAGCACCGCGTATCCCGCGGCGGCCAGGAGCTGCGCATCGGAATCGAAGCCCCAGGCATCGAAGATACCGAAAGGACCGCCGTGCGGCATCACCACCATCGGCATCGCCTTGCCGGCGGCGCTGGCCGGGGTGGTGATGAAGCCGTGCAGGGTGAGCCCGTCGCGTGACTTGAGCTCGATCGGACGCATCGGCGACATGCGCTCGGAATCGATCTGCGCATCGCGCGCGATGATCATGTTGGCGTGCATGCCCCTGGTGTCGAACAGGTAGAACGATCCGGGGTCGACATCGCTTTCCGCCACCACCACCCGCCACCTGCCATCGCGCGAGCTCGATTGCATGACCGCGCGTGCGCCCGGGAACGAACGCTGCAGGGTCTGCTGCAGGCGCGCCTCGTCCGTCTGTTCGTCGAAGAAGGACAGGCGCGAACTGGCGCCGAAGTACCAGGCGCCGATCGGACGCTTCCAGCCGTCGAGGAAGACCGGGCGGGGATCGACGACGGCATCGCCGGCCACGTCCTTGCGCTCGCCCGTGCGCGTGTCCAGCGCCACGATGCGGTCCGGCCCGCTGGGTTGCGACACCCGCAGGTAGGCGGTCACATCGTCCTCGGCGAAGCCGAGCGGCATCTCGATCCGGTTGCTCTCGCGCTGCCGGTTGACCGGCTCCCATTCGGACTGGTCGTCCTTGCGATGGAACAGCTGGCTCTGGTTGTCCGACATCGAGCCCACGGCGAAGCGCACCCGGCCCTGGCTGTCGGTCACGAAATCGGCGTTCGCCACCGGCGCCGAGGTGACCCGGGTCCGCCGGCCGTCGTACACGTTCATCCGCTCGACGCGGGAATACGGATCCTTGCCGAGCGAGCGGATCGTCACCAGCACCTGCTTCTCGTCATCGTGGAGGGGATCCACCAGGTAGGCCGCCAGGTCGCCCTCCCGTCCGCCCCCGATCCTGCTGCCGAACTGCGCCCCGGACACGCGATATCCGACCAGCAGCTTCTTGCGGCTGCCGTCGGCGTCCACCGCATAGAGCTCGCCGGTCGACACCGGGTCATCGCGCGTACCGAAGGTCTCGGCCAGCGACATCACCAGCCGCTCGTTGTTCACCCACCAGAAGTCCTGCACGTGCGTATTGCGCCAGAAGCGCATGTTCGACAGCACGTCGGTGCTGCCGCGCCGTGTCACCATGAGCCCCGTCTGGCCGTCCACGCGCACCGACATCGCCAGGTACTCGCCGGTCGGCGATATCTTGATGTCGCGGACGCCCCCTTCCTCGATGAAGGTGTCCAGCTCCTGTGGCGTGATTCCGAACCCTGTCGACGGCGCGCACAGCGCCAGACACGCGGCCAGGATGGCCCCGATACGCATCCCCATGTCCCTGCCCCCTTGAACGGACGTCCTGCCCCCGGCGTGGGGGATGACGCACTCCCGCGTCGGGGAGCGAAACTACACCAGAACCGCGTCCAGCGCAGCCCGCCAGTCGGGAAGCCGCACGCCGAAATCCTGCTGCAGCCGCGCGCAGTCCAGGCTCGACCGGGCAGGTCGCCGCGCCGGGGTCGGATACTCGTCCGTGGTGATCGCGGTCACCGCCGGCCTGCGGGCCAGCAGGCCCAGCCCGTGCGCGCGATCGACGATGGCGCTGGCGAAGCCATGCCAGCTGGTTTCGCCGGTCGCGGTGAGGTGCCAGGTCCCGGACACCCGCGGCGACTGCGCCAGGATCGCCGCGGTGACGTCGGCGATCAACGGCGCGGGGGTCGGGCTGCCGAACTGGTCGGCCACGACGCGCAGTTCCTCGCGCTCGCGCGCAAGCCGCAGCATGGTGCGCAGGAAGTTGCTGCCGTGGGCGGCGTAGACCCAGGCGGTACGGAAGATCATGTGGCGCGCGCCGCTCGACCGGATCGCTTCCTCGCCGGCGAGCTTGCTGGCGCCGTAGACGCCGAGCGGCGACATCGGGTCGCCCTCCCGGTAGGGTCGCGTAGCGGTGCCGTCGAAGACGTAGTCGGTCGAATAATGCACGAGCAGCGCATCGCGCAGGGCGCAGGCGCGCGCGAGTTCGCCCGGCGCCTGCGCATTGGCGCGGAAGGCGGCGTCGCGTTCGGATTCGGCCCTGTCCACGGCGGTGTAGGCCGCCGCGTTGACGACGATGTCCGGTGCGATACGCTCGACCAGCGCCGGCAGCGAGGAGGGATCGTCGAAGTCGGCGGTCTCGCAACGCATCCCGTCCGCCAGCGTGCCGCTGCGCGTGGTGCAGACGACCTCACCCAGCGGTGCCAGCGCGCGCCGCAGCTCATGGCCGACCTGCCCGTTGGCGCCCGGCAGCAGGATCCTCATGCCGCGAAGATCGGCAGGCGTTCGGGCGGCACGTCCGCGAGGAACGGCGCCTTCGCGTCCTTGGCCGACAGCGCGGGTTCGGCGACCGGCCAGTCGATCGCCAGGTCGGCATCGTTCCAGCGGAGGTTCGCGTCGGCGGCTGGGTCGTAAGTCGCGGTGCACAGGTAGGTGAACAGCGCGCGCTCACTGAGCACGATGAAGCCGTGCGCGAAGCCCTCCGGGATCCAGAAGTGGCGCTTGTTCTCCGCGCTCAGCAGCACCGCGGTCCACTTGCCGAAATGCGGCGAACCGCGGCGGATGTCGACCGCCACGTCCCACACCTCGCCTTCGAGCACCGACACGTACTTGCCCTGCGGATTCGGCCACTGGTAGTGCAGGCCACGCAGCACGCCCCTGGCCGACGAGGACACGTTGCCCTGCACGAAGGCCGGCGACAGGCCGTGCGCGGCGAGCTTGTCGCGGTTGAAGGACTCGAAAAAGAAGCCGCGGTCGTCGCCGAAGACCTGCGGCTCGAGGATGACGCAACCCGGGAGGTCGGTCTCGACCAGCTTCACGGCACGAACCCGCGTTCCCCGAGGCCCAGCAGGTACTGGCCGTAGCCGTTCTTCGCCAACGGCTTCGCCAGCGCCTCGAGCTGCGCCTCGTCGATCCAGCCGTTGTTCCAGGCGATCTCCTCGGGGCAGCACACGCGCAGGCCCTGGCGCGCCTCGATGGTCTCGATGTAGTTCGAGGCTTCGAGCAGCGACTGGTGGGTGCCGGTGTCGAGCCAGGCATAGCCGCGGCCCAGCCGCTCCAGGTGCAGTTCGCCCTGGTCGAGGTAGCAGCGGTTGAGGTCGGTGATCTCCAGTTCGCCGCGCGGCGACGGCTTGAGCGAAGCGGCGAAATCGCTGGCGCGGCCGTCGTAGAAGTACAACCCGGTCACCGCGTAGTTCGAACGCGGCTTCGCCGGCTTTTCCTCGAGGCCGACCACCCGGCCGACCTCGTCGAACTCGGCGACGCCGTAACGTTCGGGGTCGGATACCCAGTAGCCGAATACCGTCGCGCCATCCTCGCGCGCATCCGCGCGCTTGAGCATCGCGGTCAGGCCCGGGCCATGGAAGATGTTGTCGCCGAGCACGAGGCAGCTTGGCGCGCCGCCGAGGAAGTCGCGGCCGATCAGGAAGGCCTGCGCAAGGCCGTCCGGGCTCGGCTGCACCGCGTATTCGAGCTTCATGCCCCACTGCGAGCCGTCGCCGAGCAGCGCCTTGAACAGCGCCTGCTCGTGCGGGGTGTTGATGATCAGCACCTCGCGGATGCCCGCCAGCATCAGCACGCTGAGCGGGTAGTAGATCATCGGCTTGTCGTAGACCGGCAGCAGCTGCTTGCTGATCGCCTGCGTGATCGGATACAGGCGCGTACCGGAGCCACCGGCAAGGATGATGCCCTTGCGAGCCGTCATGCGGCCACCCCGATGCGCTCCAGGCGGTAGCTGCCGTCGAGCACGCGCTGCACCCAGTCCTGGTTCGCGAGGTACCAGTCGACGGTTTCGGCGATGCCGTGCTCGAAGGTGTACCTGGGCTCCCAGCCGAGTTCGTCGCGCAGCTTGGAGGCGTCGATCGCATAGCGGCGATCATGCCCCGGGCGGTCGGCGACATGGGTGATCTGCGACTCGCGCGGCTGGCCATCCTCCCGCGGGCGACGCGCATCGAGCAGCGCGCAGATCGTCTTCACCACTTCGATGTTCTGCTTCTCGGCGTTGCCGCCAACGTTGTAGGTCTCGCCCACGCGGCCCTTCGCCAGCACCGTGCGGATCGCCTCGCAGTGGTCGGCCACGAACAGCCAGTCGCGCACCTGCCTGCCGTCGCCGTAGACCGGCAGCGGTTCGCCGGCCAGCGCCCTGGCGATGACCAGCGGGATGAGCTTCTCGGGGAAATGGTACGGGCCGTAGTTGTTCGAGCAGTTGGTGGTCAGCGTCGGCAGGCCGTAGGTGTGGTGGAAGGCGCGGACCAGGTGGTCGGACGCGGCCTTCGACGCCGAGTACGGCGAGTTGGGCGCATATGGCGTGGTCTCGCTGAACCGGCCCGTCTCGCCGAGCGTGCCGTAGACCTCGTCGGTGGAGATGTGCAGGAAGCGGAACGCATCGCGCGCCTCGCCCTCCAGCGACTTCCAGTAATCGCGCACCGATTCGAGCAGGCCTAGCGTGCCGACGACATTGGTCTGCACGAAGGCCGCCGGGCCGTCGATCGAACGATCGACGTGGCTTTCCGCGGCGAAGTTCACCACCGCTTCGGGCCGATGCCCGGCCAGCAACCCTGCAACCAGTTCGCGATCACCGATGTCGCCGTGCACGAAGACGTGGTCCGGGTTGCCCTGCAGGCCCGCCAGCGTGTCGAGGTTGCCCGCGTAGGTCAGCGCATCGAGGTTCACCACGCGCACGCCGCGCGCCACCGCGTCGATGACGAAGTTGCCACCGATGAAACCGGCGCCGCCGGTCACCAGCCAAGTCGGCACGAAGCCTCCTGTATCCAGTCTGCGAATGAACGTCGCCCGTCCCTAGAACGGAATGTCGTCGTCCGAGAAATCGTCGGCCGGCGCCGGCTGGCGGCTCGGCGCCGACTGCGGGCGCGGCGCGGATTCCTGGCGCTGCGGACGCGGGCTGCGCTCGTAGGAGCCACCGCCGCCGCCTTCGCCGCCGCCACGCCCGCCGAGCATCTGCATCTCGTCGGCGATGATGTCGGTGGAGTACTTCTCCACGCCGTCCTGCCCGGTGTACTTGTCGTAGCGGATCGAGCCCTCGACGTAGACCTGCGAGCCCTTGCGCAGGTATTCGCCGGCGATCTCGCCGAGCTTGCCGAAGAACACCACGCGGTGCCACTCGGTCCGTTCCTGGGTATTGCCGTCGCGGTCCTTGCGCACGCTGGTGGTCGCCAGGCTGATGCGGGTGACCGCCATGCCGCCCTGGGTGTACTTGACGTCCGGATCGTTGCCGAGATTGCCGACAAGGATCACCTTGTTGATGCCACGGGCCATTGCGTTCCTCGGGTGTCGCCGGCGTGCCCGGCGAGGGACATTGGATTATAGCCCGCGGGGCCGGGCCATCGGACCCCGCCCTGCGGCCGCGTAGGATTCCGCCTCACGGGCGCTGCGGCGGGCTTCGTATAATCGGCCGTTCATCTTCTCCGGATCGTCCATGGCCGCCCCCTCCCCCACCACACCCGGCCTCGACCTGCCCGCCATCCAGGCCCTGGCCGCCGCCGACATGGCCGCCATCGACGCCCTGATCCGGCGCCGGCTGGCCTCGGACGTGGTCCTGGTCAACCAGATCGCGGAGCACATCGTATCCGCCGGCGGCAAGCGGCTGCGGCCGATGCTGGTGGCGCTGGCCGGTCGCGCAACCGGCACGGTCACTGCCGAGCACCACCAGCTCGCGGCGATCATCGAGTTCATCCACACCTCCACCCTGCTGCACGACGACGTGGTCGACGAATCCGACCTGCGCCGCGGCCGCAGCACCGCCAACGCGCTGTGGGGCAATGCGCCGAGCGTGCTGGTGGGCGACTTCCTCTATTCGCGCAGCTTCCAGCTGATGGTCGAACTCGACCGCATGGAGGTGATGCGGATCCTCGCCGACACCACCAACCGCATCGCCGAGGGCGAGGTGCTGCAGCTGCTGCACGTGCGCAATCCCGACACCGACGAGGCCGCCTACCTCGACGTGATCGAGCGCAAGACCGCGGTGCTGTTCGCCGCCGGCACCCAGCTCGGCGCGCTGGCCTCGGGCGCCGACGCCGCCACCCAGCGCGCGCTGTACGACTACGGCATGCAACTCGGCCATGCGTTCCAGATCGCCGACGACGTGCTCGACTACAGCGGCGACGCCGACGCGCTCGGCAAGCACCTCGGCGACGACCTCGCCGAGGGCAAGGCCACCCTGCCCCTGATCCACGCGATGGCGCAGGCGGACGGCGCAACGCGTGCGCGGCTGCGCGCGATCGTCGAGCAGGGCGAAGCCGAAGCGATGCCGGAGGTGCTGGCCGCGATCGCCGCCGCCGGCAGCCTCGACTACAGCCGCGCGCGCGCGCGCGACTACGCCGCCGCGGCCGAGGCGGCGCTGGCGCCGCTGCCGGAGAACGCAGCCGTCGCCGCGCTGCGCGGCCTTGCGCGCTACGCGGTGGAGCGCGGGTACTGACCGGTTGCGGCGAAGGATGCCGGTGGGCGCAGGGGCCCATGCCAATCCGCAAACAACGTGCAAAATGCCGTAGGAGCGGCTTCAGCCGCGACCTGTCGCATTCGAAGGGTCGCGGCTGAAGCCGCTCCTACAGCAGCCTGCACGTCAATCGTCGCCGAAGACCTCGTCGAAGAAGCCGTCCATCATCCGGTAGGCACGTCGGGCCGCGCGCTCGTCGTAGCGGCAGTTGCTGGCCGGGTCGCTGCCTGCCGCCGGCTCGGCGAAGCAGTGCACCGCGCCGCTGAAGTCGACGAACTGCCAGTCGGCGCCGGCGCCGTCCATTTCCTTCCCGAAGGCGGCGATGTCGGCGTCGGTCACCGCCTTGTCGTCGGCGCCGTTGAGCACCAGCACCGGCGCAGCGACCTTGCCGGCAGTCTGCGATTGCGCGCCCGGCGCAAGGCCGCCGTGCAGGCTGACCACGCCGGCCACGTCGGCGCCGCTGCGCGCAAGCTCGAGCGCCGCCGAACCGCCGAAGCAGAAGCCGAACGCACCGATCCGGTCCGCGCGCAGCGGCGCGGTGCCGGCCTGCGCCTTCAGCGTGTCCACGGCCGCCTGCATGCGCGCACGCAGGGGCGCGCGATCCTCGCCGCGCAGCGCGCCCGCCAGCCTGCCGGCCTCGTCGCTGTCCTTCGGCCGCTTGCCCTTGCCGTAGACGTCGGCCACCAGCACCACGTAATCGTCGCCGGCGATCGCCCTCGCCCGCTCCAGCGCCTCGTCGGTGACGCCCATCCAGTTCGGCACCATGACCAGGCCCGGACGCGCGGCAGCGTCGGCATCGTCGTAGACCAGGTAGCCGCTGAACGCATCCTCGCCTACGGTCCATTCGACCGGCACGGTCTTCATCGCGGCGACGGCCGGCGCCGAATACAGCGTGGCCAGGAGCAGTGCGGGCAGGACGGCGGAAAGGCGCATGGCGGATTCCCGGTGTGGAGGAAATGCCAGCCTAGCGCAAGGGCGCGGGAGCGGCATGAAACCAGGGCGCTCGGGGCGGGATTGCAAGCACTGTGGCGCCGGAAGATCAGCCGATGCCCATCCCCTGGATCGCAGCGATCGCCTCCGGATCGAACCCCGCCAGCGCGGCGAAGTGGCGCCCGCGTTCGGCATAGTCGCGATACGCGCCGAAGCTCGGCGCACCGGGGGACAGCAGCACCACGCCCTCGCCCGCCAGCAGCGATTCCGCCTGCGCGACCGCATCGGCGAGATCGACCGCCTGGCGCAGCGCGAAGCCCGCTGCACCGGCCAGCAGCGCATGGATGCGCGGCCCGTTCTGGCCCATCGTCACGATCGCCGCCGGCGGCTGCGCGCGCACGCCGTCGGCGAAGGCCTGCCAGTCGAGCCCGCGGTCGTGGCCGCCGACCAGAATCGCGACGCGGCGTGCGCGGAACACGTCCAGCGCCGCCAGGCTCGCGTGCGGCGTGGTGCTGATCGAATCGTTGACGAAGGTGATGCCTTCGCGCGTGCCCAGCACCTGCAGCCGGTGCGGCAGCGGCCGGAACGTCGCCGCGTGCGGCGCCAGCTCGACAGCGTCGAGGCCCAGCACCTCGATCGCGGCCAGCGCGCCGCAGAGGTTGCCGCGGTTGTGGCGGCCCGGCAGCGGAATGTCGCGCACGTCGAGGACTTCCCGGTCGCCGCGCCAGAGCACGTCGCCGCGCAGGTGCCAGCCCGCCGCATCGCCGAACCGGCGCACCTCGCTGTCGGGCAGCGAAAGCGCGGCCAGCGTCGGATCGCTGGCGTTGAGCACCGCGATGCGCGGCTTCGCCCCGGTCAGCAGCGACAGCTTGTCCTCGACGTAGCGCGCATGGCTGCCGTGCCAGTCGAGATGTTCGGGAAATATGTTGGTGACGAGGGCGACCTCCGGCTGCACGCCGCTGCCCGCGACGTCGCGCGTCTGGTAGCTCGACAGCTCGATCACCCAGAACTCCGCCTCGCCGTCGAGCAGTTCCAGCAGCGGCTGGCCGATGTTGCCGGCCAGCGCGGTGCGATGCCCGCCGGCGCGCAGCAGGTGCGCCAGCAACGCCGACGTGGTGCTCTTGCCCTTGGTGCCGGTGACGCAGATCGTGCGCGCATCGGGGCGTTCGGCGAACCACAGCGCGGTGCCGCCGATGAAGCGCGTGCCGCATTCGGCCGCGGCCAGGGCCTCGGGACGATACGGGCTGATCCCGGGCGACTTGACGACGACGTCGAACGCCGACAGCCGCTCGGCCGTCGCATCGGTCTCGACCACCAGCGCCCCGTCCCCCAGCGCCCGCGCCTCGTCCGCTTCTGCAACCGTGCAGAACAGCGTCAGCCGCGCCGGAAACCGATCTTCCGAATCCCCAATCCCCAATCCCCAATCCCGTGCGGCGCGCAGCGCCGCATACGCCGCCCGCCCCTCGCGCCCCCAGCCCCAGAGCGCGACGCGCAGGCCGGCGAGCGCGGCGATGCTATCGGGCGAACCGCGCACGCAGGCGGTCCCACAGCGGCGCCGGGATGCCGTGTTCCTCGTCGATCGCGAGCAGCGCCTCGACGTCCACCTCATCGTCGCCGAGCTGCGGCGCGATCTCGCGGTTGAAGCGGGCGACGATCGCGTCCTCGCGCCATTCCGGGCGCGCGCCCAGCGCCGCCATCGCCGCGCGCGACTCCCGGCCCTCGCCGACGCACTCGAACGGCTTGTGGTCGCGGTACTCCAGCAGCGCATCGAAGCCGGGCACCTGCGCCGGATCGTCGAGCAGGTTGCGGCCGAAGATGCCGACCAGGCGCGGCTTGGGCATGAACGGCGCCAGCGCCAGGAACACGAAATGGCACTTCGGACAGATGCCGCACCAGCGGTTCACCGGGCGCTCGCCGAGCAGGTGGAAGTTGCGGTTGCAGCTGGAGAAATGGGCGTCGTACTGGTCGGTCTTCGCGAACTGGCGCGCGACCGCGAGCTCGCTCAGCGGGCGCAGCAGCGAGTAGTACGACAGGTCCGCGGCGACATGCGAGCGCAGGTGCGCGGCGAACGCGCGCTCGAAGGCCCAGCCCTTCGACCACTGGTGGTTCACCTCGCCCGTGCCCTCGATCAGGCTGCCGTAGCTGGCCGAACGCTCGTTGGAGAACACCACCTGGTCCACGCCCAGCACCACGGCGGCGAAGGCCATGATCGCCGAGTTCACCGCGGTCACCGGGATGTGGCCGTTCCACGCGCCCTGGCGGTTGTACTCGAACAGTTCCGGCGCCAGCTGGCGGCCGATGTTGAGCGTCGGCAGGCCGGTGCGTTCGGCGCAGGCGCGGATCAGCTGCGAGCCGCCGATCCAGGTGACGGTCTGTTCGACGCCGAGCGCGCGCAGGGCTTCGATGCTGACCAGGGAATCCTTGCCGCCGCCGATGGCGACGAGGGCGTGGTGGCGCAGGCCGAGCGACGGCGCTTCTACCCCCTCCCCTTCAAGGGGAGGGCTGGGGTGGGGATGGTGTTGCGTTACGGCGGCAGCGTCCGCAGCATCCGAATCTTCAGCGCGAACACCATCCCCACCCAACCCTCCCCTTGAAGGGGAGGGCTTGAGAGCGGGGAACCGGATCCGACCGTGCAGGTCGAGGCCGTTGCGGTAGGCGAACTCGCCGAGGCCGTGGACGTAGACGTCCGCTAGCAGCGCTGCGGTCGCCGCATCGATGTCGTACGCCTCGATGCGGATCTCCGGCGGCACCGCAGCCTTGTAGTAACTCACGCCCGCGATCAGGTGCAGCAGCTGCAGCGCGCGTTCGGCGGCAGCCGCGCGCGCGCCCTCCAGCACGAACGGCGCGCCCGGCAGCGTCACCGTCTCGACCAGCTCGGGACCATCGTCGAAGGCGTAGACCATCTGCGCCACGCCGGTCGCGGCATCGAAGCCGCAGCGGACGAAGCGGAACGCGCGGATCGCATCGCGGTCGAAGTTCACCGCCGTCATTCCAGCACGTCCTCGCGCGGCAGGCCGCGCAGGTTGTAGTGGTTGGCCATCACGTAGCCGTAGGCACCGGCGTCGGCCACCAGCATCACGTCGTCGGGCGCAGTCGCCGCCGGCAGCTTGCGCTTCAGCCCGAGCACGTCGCTGGATTCGCAGATCGGACCGACCACGTCGCACGCGACCTCATTGCCATCACCCCAACGGCTGAGGTTGTGCACGCCGTGCCAGGCGTCGTACATCGCCGGCCGCATCAGGGCGTTCATCCCGCCGTCCAGGCCCACGCGGCGGGTGCCGAGCTTGTCGACCACCTGGGTCACGCGCACCAGCAGCGCGCCGGACTCGGCCACCAGGAAACGCCCCGGCTCGATCGCCAGCCGGTAGCGCGGCCACGCCGCCTTGATCTCGGCCAGCCCCTGCGCCCACGCCTCGAGGTCGAAGGGCAGGTCTTCCGGCTTGTACGGGATCGTGAGCCCACCCCCGAGGTCGATGGTGTCGACCGTGCCGACGCCGTCGGCGATCGCCGCCAGTTCGGCATAGACCCCGCGCCAGTGCTTCGGGTGATCGATGCCGCTGCCCAGGTGGGCATGGATGCCGGTGATGCGGCCACCCAGCGCACGCACCTCGCGCGCGAAGGCATTGATCGCCTCCAGCGGCAGGCCGAACTTCGACGCCGCGCCGCCGGTGACGACCTTGGCGTGGTGGCCGTCGCCGCGGCCGAGGTCGACGCGCAGCCACAGGTCGCGACCGCGGAACGTCTCCGGCCAGCGCCGCAGCGCCTCGACGTTGTCGAGCGTCACCGTGACGCCGCGCGCGAATGCGGCGTCGTACTCGGTGTGCGGCGCGAAGCTTGGGGTGAACAGCACGCGCGCCGGGGCCAGCCCCGGCAGCGTGTCGAACACGTGTTCGATCTCGCCCTGCGACACGCATTCCAGCCCGAACCCCTCGGCTTCCAGCGTGCGCAGGATGGCCGGGTGCGCATTGGCCTTGATCGCGTAGAAGCGGCGGTCGACGGCGGCCACGGCCTTGAGCGCCTGCGCACGGGCCCGCACCGTCGGCAGGTGGTAGACGTAGGCCGGCGTGCCGGGCTGTGCCAGCGTCAGCAGGCGTTCGCGCGCATCGTCGCCCTGCCACCACGCGGGTGCGCGCTCGGGCTTGCCGAACTGGATCTCGTTCCAGCTCGGTCCGAACACCGTCGCATCGGCGACCGGCATCGCGCCGCTTTCGATCAGCTGCGCGTGCAGCTCCGGCAGCAGGCCGTCGGCGTCGGCCTCGTCGATGACGAAAGTCAGGTTGAGGTCGTTGGACGACTGCGAGATCAGGTGCACGCGCTCCTGCCCGAACGTGGCCCACACCTCGGAGAGCTTGTGCAGCAGCGAACGCATGCCGCGACCGACCAGGGTGATCGCCGCGCAGGGCGCGATCACCTTCACCCGGCAGATCTGCGACAGGTCTTCGGACAGCTTCGCCAGCACGTCGGTGCTGACGAGGTTCTCGCTGGGGTCGAGCGAGACGGTGACGTTGGTCTCGGCCGAACCGATCAGGTCCACCGACAGGCCGTGGCGCCTGAAGCGTTCGAAGATGTCGGCCATGAAGCCGACCGACTGCCACATGCCCACCGTTTCCATCGACACCAGCACGATGCCGTTGCGGCGACTGATCGCCTTGACGCCCGGCACTTCGGAAGCGTCGCCATCGATGCGCGTGCCCGGCAGGTCGGGGCGCTCGGTATCGAGGATCGCCATCGGCACGCCGGTGACGCGGCACGGGCCGAGCGAGCGCGGATGCAGCACCTTGGCGCCGGTGGTGGCGATTTCCTGCGCTTCGGCGTAGTCCAGGCGCGCGAGCAGGCGCGCATCGGGCACCTCGCGCGGGTTGGCGGTGAACATGCCCGGCACGTCGGTCCAGATCTCGACGCCGCGCGCGCGCAGCAGGCCGCCGAACAGCGCGGCCGAGGTGTCCGAGCCGCCGCGGCCGAGCACCGCGGTGCCGCCGTCGCCGTGGCGCGCGATGAAGCCCTGGGTGATCAGCAGCCGCGCCGGCTGCGCGGCGAAGCGCGCGCGCCAGGCGTCGTCGGCCTCCCGCCGGCACGACACCGACAGGCGCCTGCCCCACTCGCTCTGGTTCGGCAGCTCGATCGCGTCGAGCCAGTCGCGCGCGTCGGCCCAGCCGACATCCAGGCCCTGCGAACGCAGGTAGGCCGCGCCCAGCGTCGACGACAGCAGTTCGCCCTGCGCCAGCACCTCGGCCTGCCAGTCGAGCATGCGCGCCGCGGCGCGCGCGTCGGCCAGCAGCGCCTGCAGCGCGGTAAGGCGTTCGCCCAGCACCGCATCGGGATCGAGATCCAGCGCCTGCACGAAGTCGCGATGGCGCGCGACCAGCGCATCGACCCGCGCCGCACCGTCGTCGGCGCCGTCCGCGATCGCGGTCAATTCATTGGTTACACCCGAAAGCGCCGACACCACGACCAGCGCGCGTCCGCCGCCATCGTCCGCGCGTTTGCGCGCCAGCCGGCCGATGGTGTCCCAGCGATGGCGCTGCGACACCGAAGTGCCGCCGAACTTGAGCACGACCCAGGGCGTGCCGGTCGAAGGAGAAGGCATGGACGTGGCGGGTTCCGGTATAACGGGCGGCCGCATCCGCGCGCTTGCGGATGCGAAGCGCGAATTCTATCCAAATCGAAGGCCTCCCCCGCATGCCCCCACGCCGCTACCAGCAGCTCGACGTCTTCGCCGACCGGCCCGGTGCCGGCAATCCCCTGGCCGTGGTGCTCGACGGCGACGGACTCGATGACGGGACGATGCAGGCGATCGCGCGCTGGACGCGGCTGCCCGAGACCACCTTCGTCTTCCCCTCGCCCTCGCCGGACGCGAGCTACGGCATCCGCATCTTCAGCCCGCGCCGCGAGGTGCCGTTCGCCGGCCATCCCAGCGTCGGCACCGCGCACGCGGTGCTGGAAGCGGGGCTGGCGACGCCGCGCGACGGGCTGCTGGTGCAGTCCGGCATTGCCGGCGACCTGCCGCTGCGCGTGCACGGCGAAGGCGCGACGCGCACGATCGCGGTGCGCACGCCGCGCGCGAGGATCGTCGAGATCGCCGACGCGCAGCATCCGCAGCTGCGCGATGCACTCGCCGGACTGCCGCTGGGCCGCCTGCCGCAGGCGCTGGTCGACGGCGGGCGCCGCTGGTGGCTGGCGGAGCTGGCCGGCGAAGCCGAACTGCGCGCGGCGACGCCGGACTGGGACGCGATCGAACGGCTCGCGCTCGAGACCGACAGCATGGGCCTGTGCGTGTTCGCGCGCAGCGACGACCCGGTCTACTACCTCGCGGTGCGCGCCTGGGTCGGATCGACCGGACGCTTCGAGGACGCGGCGTCGGGCGCCGCCAACGCCACGCTCGCGGCGTGGCTCGCCTCGCAGGACGCCTTGCCGAGCGCCGACGGCCACTACCGCATCAGCCAGGGCCGCGAGGTCGGCCACGACGCGATCATCGAGCTGCACGTGGACGACGCCGGCGACGTATGGTCGGGCGGGCGCGTGCAGACGGTGGTCGACGGGGGCATCGACTGGCCGCTTGCGGGCGGGTGAGCCCGCTGCGAGTCGTCATTCCCGCGAAAGCGGGAATCCATGGAGTTTGTGTTTCAAAGGATCAACGTCCCTGGATCCCCGCTTTCGCGGGGATGACGATCGGAATTCAACGTCGCCAAGAACAAGTTGGCCAATTCCGGTACCGCTCGAACCCGACCAGCCGATTCAATCCCGACGCGATGCGCCCTCCGCCTCGTAGACCGGCGCACCATCGACCCAGGTCGAACGGATCTCCAGCGCGTCGAGGTCCGCGCCCTCGACCTGCAGCGGATCCTGCACCAGCACCACGAAATCCGCCTGCAGCCCGGGCACGAGCCGGCCGACGATCGCCTCGTCGTGGTTCGCCCACGCCGCATCCGCGGTGAAGCCGCGCAGCGCTTCGGCGTTGGTCAGCCTCTGGTCCGGCAGCCAGCCGCCGGCGGGATGGCCGTCGCCGTCCTGGCGCGTCACCGCGGCGTACAGTCCCAGCCGCGGATCGGGCGATTCGACCGGGAAGTCCGATCCCAGCGCGAGCCGCACGTCCGCATCGGCGAAGCGCCGCCAGGCATAGGCCCCGGCGATGCGCTCCGGGCCGACGCGGTCCTGCGCCCACGGCATGTCCGAGGTGGCGTGCGTGGGCTGCATCGAGGCGACGACGCCGAGCGCGGCGAAGCGCGGGATGTCGCCCGGATCCATGATCTGCGCGTGCTCGACGCGCCAGCGGTGGTCGCCCTTGGCCTCGTCGCCGAGCACGCGCGCGTAGGCGTCGAGCACGATGCGGTTGCCGCGGTCGCCGATGGCGTGGGTGGCGATCTGCAGCCCGCAGCCGCTGGCACGGCGCACGAGTCGCTCGAAACGCTCCGGCTCGATCAGCAGCAGGCCGCGGTTGCCGGGGTCGTCGCTGTAGTCCTCGGCCAGCGCGGCGCCGCGGCTGCCCAGCGCGCCATCGATCAGGAACTTCACCCCGCGCATCTGCAGGCGTTTGCCCGGATGCGAATACGGGCCGTGTTCGCACAGCCAGGCGAGCGCGCCGGCGTCGCCGTCGGCGTAGGCGCTGATGCGCAGCGGCAGGCGGCCCGCGTCGGCGAAGCGCCGCAGCTGCTCGAAGTCGGCCTGGCTGGTGCCCATGTCGTGCACCCCGGTCAGTCCGTTGCGCACCGCCATCTCGAGCGCAAGCGCCAGCGCACGATCGGCATCGGCCTGGTCCATCGCCGGGACCACCGCGTCGATCAGCCGTTCAGCCTCGTCGACGAATACGCCGGTCGGCTTGCCGTCGGCATCGCGCACGATCAGTCCGCCGTCCGGCTGGCCCTCCGCCAGCAGCGCGGCGCCCTGCGGGCGCGCCGCGACCGCACGCAGCGCCGCCGAGTTCACCCAGCCGGCGTGGCCGTCGACGCGCCGCAGCCACACCGGGCGCTCGGGGAACGCGGCGTCGAGGTCGGACGCCGTCGGGAACGCCTTGTCCGGCCAGTCGTTCTGGTCCCAGCCGCCGCCGAGCAACCATTCGCCCGGCGGCAGGCCGGATTCGAACTCGCGCAGGCGTTCGAGGATCTCCGCCTTGCCGCGCGTGCCGACCAGGTCGACGCGCGTCAGCGCCAGGCCGAGCCCGACGATGTGCCCGTGGGCGTCGATCAGCCCGGGGATGACGGTGGCGTCGCCCAGGTCGATCCGGCGCGCGCCGGGGTGGCTGGCCGCAAGCTCGTCGGCCTCGCCGACGGCGAGGATGCGTCCGTCCGCGTCCCACACCATCGCTTCGACGGTTGCCGCCGATGCGTCCGAGGTGTGGATGCGCGCCGCATGCAGCAGCGTGGATTCCGCCGCCGCGGCGGGCAGGCAGGCAAGGGCGCAGAACAGCGGCGCGAGCAGCTTGGGCAGCATGGGCAGACTCCGGCGGCGGGTGCGGGCGATGCTACAGCGCTTGCGCGGATCGGGGAAAAGTCCTTGTCATTTCGACCGCAGGGAGAAATCCCGTCCCCGGCGCAGGAGGAAGCAAGATTTCTCCCTGCGGTCGAAATGACAGGAGGAAACAGAAAGAAGGGGCCCGAAGGCCCCCTCGCATCGCCCGTGCGTCCGCACGCCTACTCGGCGCGCACGTCCACCCGGACGCGGATGCGGTCGCCGGGGTGGTAGCCGGTGCGCGTGGTGTACTGCCGCCCGGCGTATTCGTAGGTCACCTCGTACTCGTCGACGCTGCGCTCGTACGGATCGGCATTGCCGCCAGTCCGGTAGGGCTCGGGCCCGCAGACGGTGACGTAGCCGTCGTCGACCGGCCGCGCACGGCGGTTGGCGTCGTAGATGCCGCGCCCGGCCATGCCGCCGACCATCGAGCCGACCGCGGTGCCGATGTAGCGCCCGCTGCCGTCGCCGATCTTGCTGCCCAGCACCGCGCCGGCGATGCCGCCGAGCACGGTGGCGACCATGCGCCCGTTCTCGTCGCGTCGCGCCTCGCGGTACGGATCGCGATACGGATCGCCGTACGGGTCGCGATAGCGGTCGTCACGGCCACCGTAACCGTCATCGCGGTAATGGTCGTCACGACGGTAGTCGTCACCGTAACCGTCGCGGGGATCCCGGCCCGCATAGGCATCGCGGCGCGTCTCGCAGCGCCGCGTGTCGTGCACCGGGCGCGTGCGCCCATCGAACACCGGATCGACCCGGACCACCCGGGCCCAGTCGTAGTGGCCCTGCGGCGAAGACGCCTCGTCGGCCCGGTGGTCCGCGGCGCGGCGTTCGTAGCTGCCGTACGGCGCCGGGCCGTAACGGTCGTCGTCATGGGACTGCGCGGATGCGCCGCCCGCGGCGAGCACCAGCGCAATGGCGAGGGGAATCCCCGTGGCCTTCATCGTTCAACCCCCGCGCCGGGACGAAGAGTGGCGCACCGGCCACGCTAGGCAGGCACGGCTAACGCGCGGCTGAATCGAAACCGTTTGCGGGGCCGCCGACCCCCGCGCGTTTACCGCGCCGACAGCCAGGCCAGCGCCTGCGCGGCGCACTGCGCGGCATTGCGGCCCAGCAGCGGGCCGACGTGGCTGACCGCGGTGGCGCGCAGCAGCGAGGCGTCCCACTCGCTGGCCAGGGCCGCGGTCAGGGGCGGCGGCACGTCGTCGTCGACCATCGAGGCGATGCACAGCACCGGGCAGGCGGGCCGCTCGACGGCGATGCCCTCGTAGGCCTCGCGCATCGCCCGTCCGCTCTCGTCGCGCCAGTGGCGGAACGCGAACAGCGCGGTCGCCTCGTCGGCGTCGGGCAGCGCGCGCTGGGTGCCGGTCAGGCGTGCGTCGCGCTGCCAGGGCACGACGTCCGGCCACTCGCGCCGCGGCAGCTGCGCGTGCCAGGGCGAGGGCGGCAGCGGGTTGACCAGCACCAGCGCGTCGGCGCCGTCGGCGCAGGCCATCGCCAGCAGCCCGCCGAGGCTGGCGCCCACCAGCGCGCGCGGACGCGGCAGCGCCTGCAGCGCCGCGCGCACCTGCGCGGCGTAGTCCTCGAACGCGGTGCCGGCAAGGCCCTGCGGCGCGGCCTGCAGGTCGGGCGCGGCCACGCGCAGGCGCGCGGCCTCGAACACGCCCTTCCACACATTCCATTCCCAGCCGCCCCCGCCTCCGCCGTGCACCAGCAGCGCGGAGCGGATGCGTTTACCCAACCAGTTCGGCCTCCAGCGTGATCGGCACCGCGCTCAGCGCCTTGGACACCGGGCAGTTCTGCTTGGCGTCGTCGGCGATCTCGCGGAACTTCACCTCGTCCAGGCCCGGCACCTTCGCCTTCATCTTCAGCCGGATCGCGCTCAGCGTCGGCCCGCCCTCCAGCGACAGGTCGACCTCGGCGCTGCCGTCGAGCGACTCCGGCGGATGCCCGGCCTCGGTCAGCTTGGCCGACAGCGCCATGGTGAAGCAGCCGGCGTGCGCGGCGGCGATCAGTTCCTCGGGATTGGTGCCCTTCTCGTCGCCGAAGCGGCTGTTGAAGCCGTAGCGGGTGCCGTCGAGCAGGCCGCTCTGCGGCGTGGTCAAGGTGCCCTTGCCGGACTTGAGGTCGCCTTCCCAGTGCGCGCTGGCCTTGCGGGAGATGCCCATGGTGTCGCTCCTGTGGGGAAAGCCGCCAGCGTACGCAGGGGATCGTTACTTTTGCGTGCGCGCAGGCGGCCGGCGGATGCTGCGTCGCAACGCGCCCCGTTCCGCGCGACGCGCTAAGGTGGCGTCCCGCCACGGCCGCCCCTCGAGCGAACGCTCGAACGGCAGCGTTCCTCCCGTGGACAGCCATGACGGCCGCGCTCCGAAGCGAGCATCCATCCTGCACACGGGAGGACCGGCCTCATGCCCTACTCGACACCCCAGATCCGCAACGTGGCCCTCGCGGGCCACCCCGGCGCCGGCAAGACCACCCTGTTCGAAGCCCTGCTGCATGCCGGCGGCGCACTCCAGACGGCAGGCACCGTCGAACGCGGCAGCACCGTGTCCGACTTCGATCCGATCGAGAAGCAGCGCGGCCACTCGATCGACGCCGCCATCGCCAGCACCGACCACGCAGGCATCCACGTCAACCTGATCGACCTGCCCGGCTACCCCGATTTCCGCGGCCCGGCACTGTCGGCGCTGGGCGCGGTCGAGACCGCCGTGATCGTGGTCGACGCCGCCGGCGGCGTGGAGTACGGCACGCGGCGGATGATGGCGCGGGCGAAGGAGCGCGGGCTGTGCCGCGCGATCGTGGTCAACCGCATCGACGCCGACGACGCCGATCCGGCGCGCGTGCTCGACCAGCTGCGCGAGGCCTTCGGCCCCGAAGTGCTGCCGCTGAACCTGCCCGTCGACGGCGGCGCGCGCGTGGTCGACTGCTTCGGCCAGTCCTCCGGCAACTCGCCTGACGAGAACAGCGACCTCGGCCCCGTCGCCGACTGGCACCAGAAGATCCTCGACCAGGTGGTCGAGGTCAACGAGACGGTGATGGACCACTACCTCGACCTCGGCGAAGACGGCCTCTCGGGCGACGAACTGCACGACGCCTTCGAGCAGTGCCTGCGCGAGGGCCACCTCGTCCCGGTGTGCTTCGCCTCCGCGCGCACCGGCGTCGGCGTGAAAGAACTGCTGGACGTGGCCGAGACACTGTTCCCGCATCCGGGCGAGGCCAACCCGCCGCCGTTCGTGAAGGGCGGCGGCGCCGACGCGCAGCCGATCGTCGCCACGCCCGACCCGGACGCGCACGTCGTCGCCGACGTGTTCCGCATCGTCCATGATCCTTTCGTCGGCAAGCTCGGCGTGTTCCGCGTCTACCAGGGCACGGTGAAGAAGGACACGCAGCTGTTCGTCGACGACGGCCGCAAGCCGTTCAAGGTCGGCCACCTGTTCAAGCTCAAGGGCAAGGATCACGTCGAGGTCGACCAGGCGATCCCCGGCGACATCGCCGCGGTGGCCAAGGTCGACGAGCTGCACTTCGACGCGGTGCTGCACGACAGCCACGACGAGGACCAGATCCACCTCGCCCCGATCGCGTTCCCGAAGCCGATGTTCGGCCTCGCCATCGAGGCCGGCAGCAAGGGCCAGGAGCAGAAGCTGGCCAACGCCCTGCACAAGCTGGCCGAGGAGGACCCCTGCTTCCACGTCGAGCACGAGGAGGAGACCAACGAGACCGTGGTCCGCGGCCTGTCCGACCTGCACCTGCGCATCAACCTCGACCGGCTCAAGGACCGCTTCGGCGTGGAGGTGAGCACCCGCCCGCCGCGCATCGCCTACCGCGAGACCGTGGCCGCGAAGGCCGAGGGCCACCACCGCCACAAGAAGCAGACCGGCGGCGCCGGCCAGTTCGGCGAGGTGTTCCTGCGCATCGAGCCGCTGCCGCGCGGCGGCGGCTTCGAGTTCGTCGACGAGGTCAAGGGCGGCGTGATCCCCGGCCAGTTCCTGCCGGCGGTGGAGAAAGGCGTGCGCCAGGTGCTCAAGGCCGGCGCGGTCGCCGGCTACCCGATGCAGGACGTGCGCGTGGTCGTCTACGACGGCAAGCACCATCCGGTCGACAGCAAGGAGGTCGCCTTCGTCGCCGCCGGCAAGAAGGCCTTCCTCGATGCGGTCGCCAAGGCGCGGCCGCAGGTGCTCGAACCGATCGTCGACCTCGAGGTGAACGCGCCCGAGGCGCACATGGGCGACATCAGCGGCGGCCTCGCCGGCAAGCGCGCGCGCATCAACGGCACCGATGCCGCCGGCAGCGGCGAGATCGCGATCCGGGCGCAGGTGCCGCTGTCCGAACTGGAGGGTTACGCCGCCGAACTCAAATCGGCCACCGCCGGCCGCGGCCGCTACGCGCTCGACTTCAGCCACTACGAGCCGGTGCCGCCGCAGGTCCAGCAGAAGCTGGTGGAGGCGTACAAGCCCAGGCACGAGGAGGACTGAGCGCGGCGGCGCGCGCATGTCCCCCGCCCTGGCCGCGATCCTCGCCGACGCGATCCTCGCCCTGCACGTGGGCGTGGTCGCCTTCGTGGTGCTCGGCGCGCTGGCGATCCTGGTCGGCGGCCCGCTGGGCTGGCGCTGGGTGCGCGGCTTCGCCTTCCGCGCCACGCACCTGGCGCTGATGCTGGTGATCGCGCTGCAGGCCTGGATGGGGCGGCTGTGCCCGCTGACGATCTGGGAACAGGCGCTGCGAAATCGAGCCGGGCAGGACACTTACGGCGAATCCTTCATCCAGCACTGGCTGTCGCGGCTGATCTTCTTCGAGGCGCCGTGGTGGGCGTTCGTGCTCGCCTACACCGCGTTCGCCGCAGGGGTGCTGGCGTGCTGGTGGCGCTGGCCGCCGATCCGGCGGCGCGCGCGCCAGAACCGCGCGTCATGAAGCCATGCAAAAAAAGCGCGTTTTTTGCCGATTTCCTATTGGCGCGGCGTTGCGGATGCCCTACATTGCGCCTGCCGGCATCAAGTTCGGCCGAAAAAAACACGCAGACCACAGACACAGACGAGGGAACACAAAACCCATGGCAAAGAAGAAGGCCGCCGCCAAGAAGGCTGCTCCGAAGAAGGCCGCCAAGGCCGCCAAGCCCGCAGCCCCGAAGACCATCAAGGAAGCCCTGAGCAAGTCGGGCCTGGTCGCCCACATCGCCGACGCCACCAGCGTCGCCGCGAAGGACATCCGCGCCGTGCTGGCCGCGCTCGAAGGCGCGATCCACGGTTCGCTGAACAAGAAGGGCGCGGGCAGCTTCACCCTGCCGGGCGTCGCCAAGTTCTCCGCGGTGAGCGTCCCGGCCAAGCCCAAGCGCAAGGGCATCAACCCGTTCACCAAGGAAGAGCAGTGGTTCGCCGCCAAGCCCGCCTCGGTGAAGGTGAAGGTGCGTCCGCTGAAGAAGCTCAAGGACGCCGCGTCCTGATCGCAGCGCCGAAACGCGACACCCGGAACGGGACGGCCTTGCCGTCCCGTTTTGTTTTGGACCTTTCGCGGGAGCAACACCGTCATCCCCGCGAAGGCGGGGATGACGATCCATTCGGGGATTTGCCGCCCGGAATGGTTAGGATGCGGACCATTCCTCCCCCACCGGACCCCGACCCATGAGCCTCAACGGTTTCCTCGACCACCTGCTCAAATCCGCCGCGCCCACGACGCTGTCGGGCAACGATGGCCGCGGCGGCCTCGGCGGCATGCTCGGCTCCGATTTCGGCAAGGGCACGCTGGCCGGCGGCGCGCTCGGCCTGCTGCTGGGCAGGAACAAGGCCACGCGCAAGCTGGCGACCTACGGCGGACTCGCCGCGCTGGGCATGATGGCCTACCGCGCCTACGGCGATTACATGGCGCAGCAGGGCGCGCCGGTGCAGCCGCAGACCGTCGACCGCCTGCCGCCGCCGCAGGCCAACCTGCATGGCGAGGCGATCCTGCGCGCGCTGGTCGCCGCGGCCAAGGCCGACGGCCATCTCGACCCACGCGAGCGCGAGATCATCGAAGGCGAGTTCGCGCGGATCGCGCCGGAAGCACAAGTGCAGCAGTGGCTGAAGGCCGAACTCGACAAGCCGCTCGATCCGGCGGAAGTGGCACGCTCGGCGTCCACGCCCGAGATCGCATCGGAGATGTACCTCGCCAGTCTGGTCGCCGCCGACCAGCAGAACTACATGGAGCGCGCCTACCTCGACGAACTGGCGCGCCAGCTGGGGCTCGACGACGCGCTCAGGCAGCGGCTCGAGCAGGAATTCCGCGACGCCGCCGGCTGAGCGGGAGGCCACGCCGATGTCGCGCAACGCAACGCTGCTGGTCCTCGCGCTGCTGCTCGGGCTCGCCGCGCTGCTGGCGCTGCGCGGCTGCGGCGACGCGGACGCCGATGGCGCCGATCTCCCCGACGCTGCCGCCGGCGCAACCACGGCGGGCGCCGGGGATGCGCGTGCCGACGCCGACGCCGAAGCGCTCGCGCGCGCCGAACACCTGGAGCGCTACGCGACGGCGATGCGCGCCGCGGTCTCGACGCTGCACCGCTACCTCGCCGCCCTGCCCGGCGAGGATCGCGCCGCCGCCGACGCGTTCTGGGCCGGCGGCCAGCCGCCCGGCGACGCCGACGAGGCCGACCTGCGCGCGCTGCCGGCCGTGCCCTCGTCCCTGCGCACGCGCAACCGCAATCCCGAAGCGCTCGACCGCGCGCCGGTGCCCGAAGCGGTGCGCATCCCGGTGGAACTGCGCCTGGGCCTGGAGGGCCAGCCGACGCGCCGCTACGAGGGCTGGTACGAACTGCGGCGCGTGCCCGGCGGCGACGAATGGCAAATCACCAACGCCTCCATCGACGCGTTGCCGCCCCCGCAGTAGCATGGCCGCGGCCACCGTCGGCCGCATCCGGCGGATATCGGAGGACGGCATGGGCAAGCGTTTCTGGATCTGTGGCATCGTCGTGTCCTTCGCCGCGCTGCTGCTCTCGTTCCTGATCCACGCGCTGCTGCTCGGCGCCGACTACGAAGCGCTCGGGCCGATGTACCGCGACGCCGCCGACGGCGAACGCCATTTCCCCTGGCTGCTGCTCGCGCACGGTCTGATCGGCTTCGCGATGACCTGGATCTTCTCGCAGGGTTTCGCCCGCGACCGCCCCACGCTCGCGCAGGGGCTGCGCTTCGGCCTGGCGATGGCGCTGTTCTCGGTCGTGCCGGGTTATCTCCTGCACTACGCCGTGCAACCGCTGCCGCCGGCGCTGGTGGGCAAGCAGGTATTGTTCGGCACGATCGCCATGCTGCTGCTGGGCATGCTGCTGGCCTGGCTGCAGCCGCGGCGCAGCGCCCTGCACGCACTCGACTGAGCCGCGCCCAGCAGGGGTTCAGCCACCGTTCGCACACTGTGCACCGATCCCTCTCCACGGAACCCGCATGCGCCGCTTCCCACGCCCGCTCCTGCTGCTGCCCGCGCTGTGCGCATTGCTGCTCGCCGGCTGTTCGACGATCGGCGCGATGTCGGCCTGGCTCAACGACCAGGTCGCGTTCACCTCGCCGCAGCTGCAGCGCTACGTCGACCGGCGCTTCCCGCGCAGCTTCGACAAGCTCGGCGGGCTGGTGTCGGTGACGCTGGCCAATCCGCGCCTGACGATCCCGCCCGGCGATTCGCGCCTGCGGCTGGAGTTCGACCTCGGCCTCGGCGCGCTCGGCGGCGAAGGCGCGACCACCGGCCACCTCGCGCTCGCCAGCGGCCTGCGCTACGAACCGGCGACGCAGGGCCTGCACCTGGATGCGCCGGAACTGCTGCAGTTCGAGGTGCCGGGCTCGGGCGAACTGCTGCGCGGCGGCTCGCGCGCGATCGTCAACAGCCTGCTGGCCGAGTACGCGCGCAGCGAACCGGTCTACCGCCTCGACGACGACCTGCTGGCGAAGTTGCCCGCCGGCAAGCGCATCGGCACCGTCGGCATCGAGCGCGGCGTCGTGGTCGTCCACCTGGATCGCTGAACATGAAGCGCGCTTTCCGCCCCGCCCCGTCGCTTGCCTCCCTGCTGCTCGCCGCGCTGTTCGCAGCCGCGCTGGCCGGCTGCGGCAAGGGCGACGACGCAGCCGCCGGCGACGATGCCGCGGCCGCGCCCCTGCCGCAGCCGCAGCAGGCCGGCGGCGCGATCACCGACATGCCTGCCAAACCCGGCCCCGGCGAAGTGCCGCTGGGCGGCGAGGCGCCGCCACCGCCGCCGCCGGACCTGCTGCCGGCCGACGAGCGCTTCGGCCTGCCGCCGCTCGAGGACAATCCGGAAACCGGCCTGGCATCCTCCGATCCCGCGGCCACCGCGGAACCGACGCCCGCCGATGCCGCCGCCGTCCTGCGCGATTACTACGCCGCGATCAACGCGCGCGATTTCGCCCGCGCCTACGCCGCCTGGTCCGACGGCGGCCGCAGCAGCGGACAGACCGCCGAGGAGTTCGCGGCGGGTTTCGCCGACACCGCGGGCGTCGAATCCACCGTCGGCGACCCCGGCCCGGTCGAGGGCGCCGCGGGCTCACGCTACGTCGAAGTCCCGGTGATGGTCACCGCCACCTTCGCCGACGGCAGCACGCGGCGCTACGCAGGCCGCTATGCCCTGCGTCGCGCAATGGTCGACGGCGCCACGCCGGAGCAGCGCGCCTGGCGCATCGCCTCGGCGGACCTGCGCGAAGCCGCGGAGTAGTCCGTCCGGGAGCAGCCGGCGTTGTTTTTCCCGTCATCCCCGCGAAGGCGGGAAGCGTTTTACAACAGCGCGAAGCGCTGGTCATCCAGTGTCTTTGCGACAAGATCAAAATGGATCCCCGCGTTCGCGGGGATGACGACTGTTGCATCAGCGCAATTTCCTTCGTCGCCCGACGCGATCTCAAGAAGCGGTGGCATTCCACGCGCGCAACGGATTCAAAGCTCGAAGCGATAGCTGAGCTTGACCATCAGCTGCTCGTCGTCGCGCAGGTCGAAGCTGTCGACCAGCGCCTCGTCCACGCCGTCGGCGATCGCGCGGCGGTCGAAGCCGCCGCGGGCGTAGACGACGTATAGGTACGACAGTGGCGCCAGCTCGTAGCGGTAGCGGATCTGGAACGCGAGGTTGCGCACGCTGAAGTCCTCGACCACGTCCGCCGCCGCCAGCGCGTTGCCCGCGGGGTCGAATCGCCAGGCGTTGCGCACCGAGGCATCGATGCCGATCGCCTGCAGCTTCACCCGCAGTTCCTGGCGCGGGTCGATGGTCCAGTCCAGGCCCGCGAGCAGCTTCGCCTCCCTGCCGTCGAATGCGCCGACGAGGTCGCCGGTCGCCGGTCCCTGCCAGATCAGCCAGTCCGGGCGCCGGACGAAGGCCGCGCCGGCGTTGACGCTGAAGGCGTCGTTGATGAAGTAGGTGGCGCCGTAGTAGAGCGCGCTGCCGAGCCTGTCGTTGCCCGCGAGGCCGCCGCCGAACACCTCGGCCTCGACGTTGTGCCCCCAGCGCCCCTTCCGCGGCCGCGAATACTCGTAGTACGCGTTGAAGTTCGCGGGCAGGCGCACGATGCCGTTGCCGCGCAGCAGCATGTCGCTGATGCCGGCGCCGTTGATGTTGACCTGCGCGTACTCGTCGCTGCCGTTGCGCAGTTGCCCCTGCCGGCTCATGCGGAACTGGTCGTTGAGCTTCTGGCCGTGGTTGTTGTGGCTGCTGCTCACGCGCCAGCGCCAGTCGGTGGAGGCGTAGCGCGAGGCTTCGGGCAGGTCGGTGAAGCGCCGCGACACCTGCCAGTGCAGGTAGTTGGTGCTGGCGCGCGAGAGGTAGCCGGCGTCGTTGATCTCGAGGTCGTTGCCGAAGTGCATCGCGATCCACTGCTGGCGCCAGCCGCGGTCCATCTCGTAGTCGGCCCACAGCGTCGCGCCCAGGTCGCTGCTGCGCTCGCCGTCCTGATCGATGCGGCTGCCGAACACGCGGCTGCGCAGGTTCCAGCGCGGCGTCGGCCGCCAGTTGTGGTCGACGCCGAACACGGTCGCCTCGCGATCGAGGAACGGCCGCTCGACGCGGGTCAGCATCATGCCCAGGTTCTGCGTCTCGAAGTCGCGCACCAGCCGCAGCGCGTGGAAACTGCGCCCCGCCGCGCCGGCCTCGTCGGCGGAGAACAGGCCGTACTTCATGCCGCCGAAACTGCCGTTGAGCTTGAGCGCGGCGGAGATGTCGCTGGCGCCGCTGCCGTCGTCCGACGGGCCGCCGATGCGACGCGTGTACAGCAGCTGGCTGAAGTCCGAGGGCGTGGTGTACTCGAAGATGCCCTGGTTCTCGGTGAAGAATGGCCGCTTGTCGCTGACGAAGGTCTCGGTGGCGCTGAAGTTGACCACCAGATCGTCGCTCTCCACCTGGCCGAAGTCGGGGTTGACCGTCGCCGACAGCTGGAAGCGCCCGTTCGGCTTCCAGAACACGTCCACGCCGGCGTTGCCCTCGCCGCTGCCGCCGACCTTGTCGTACAGGCCGGACACATAGGGCGTGACCGCGAGCAGCGACTGGTCGTACAGCGGCACGGTCAGTGGCGCGAAGTCGGACAGGAACCGCGAACGCTCGAAGCTGGCCACGGGCCAGGCCATGCGCTCGCCGGTGGAACCGACCACCCGCGCCAGGAACACCTTCAGCGTGCGTTCGCCGCCACTGCCCTCGCGCATCGGCGCGGTGTGCCACGGCACCAGCAGCTCGACGCTCCAGCCCGCCTCGTCCTCGCCGACGGCATGCCGCCACTGGCCGTCCCAGTCGCTGCTGAACTGGGTTTCGTTGGTGATGATCTCGTCGGCGATGCCGCCGGTGGAGCTGACCGTGAAGGCGTAGCCGGTGCGCCCGTCGCCGTCGAAGTCGATGAAGGCGTTGACCCGGTCGACCTGCTCGTCGAAATCGCGCCGCACCTTCTGCCGCGTGCGCGGCACCTCCGGCGGCTGCGTGTTGCGGAAGGCGATGGCCAGGCCTTCCGGCGTCGCCAGCACCCAGGCCTCGGTCGGCAGCGAGCCCGGCTCGCCGGTCAGCGGCTGCACCTTGCGGAAATCGACGACGTGCGTCGCGCCTTCCCATTCGGCCGGATCGATGCGGCCGTCGATCTCCACCGCCTGCGCCGCCGCGGCGCACAGGATGGCCAGCAGCAGGGCATGGCGGGCATGACGCAGGGGCATCGGCGGTCGTCGGTGGCTACGCGGGATGTGCGCACCTTAGCCGCGCCCCTGGACCCGCCACGACTGCCGTCGGTCATGGCAACCATTTGCACCCCGAGCGCATCCCGCCAACCCACCCCGTCTCCTGTGGGAGCGCCTTCAGGCGCGATGCTCTTGATTCGGGATTCGGGACGAAAAGCATCGCGCCTGAAGGCGCTCCCACAGGGGGGGACGGGGCGAAGCGGTCAGCGCTTGGGCTGCAGCATCGTCCCGGTGCACTTCTTCGATCCGCACTTGCAGGCCCAGAGCTTCTTCAGCTTGGCCGTGTGCGGTTCGTCGAGGGTGATGCCGTAGTTGTAGGTCAGCTCCTCGCCCGGCTTGATCGTGCGCAGGGCGTGGATGAACACCTTGTCCTTGTGCCGGCGGTCCTTCGCATCCTCCTCGATCTCCGACTCGCAGTTCGGGTCGCAGCTGTGGTTGATCCAGCGCGCGACGTTGCCGTCGACGTTGGCGTCGACCACGTAGTCGTCGTTGAGGGTGAACAGGAAGGTGTGGCCGTCCTCGTCGTCGTCGCCGTATTCCTCGTCCACCTCGGCATGCGTGCGCAGCTTGCCCTTGTAGCGGACGATGCGCTCGCCCTTCTTGATCGTCTCGGTGGCGAACACGCCGTTGCCGTGGATCGGCGACAGGCGGGCTTCGATCTTCTTTTTCTTCTTCGGCATCGCGATCGGAACAGGTGGCGGGACCTGCATTGTGGCACGAGCCGGACGCGAGGCCGGCGCCACGCGGGCGCGGACGGGGCCGTGACGCGAGTCACCGTGACCGATGGCAGGGCGGGCCGGCATCGCGTCCTGCGCCTGCCCCGCACGTCGTTGAGCAAGGCAATTCCCTTCCGATTCGTGCCGCCATGCGTCCCCGCAACCGCTTCCCGCTGCTCTTCGTCGTCTTCCTCGCCTGCACCGCCACAGCCTGCCGGCCGGCGCCCGTCGCGCCCGCCGATGCGGCCGCATCGCCCGCGGCGGGGCCCGCCGACAGCGTCGCCTCCGACGCCCTGCTCGCGCACGGCGAATACATCGTGCGCATCGGCGGCTGCAACGATTGCCACACCCCCGGCTACGCCCAGCGCGGCGGCGACGTGCCCAAGGACGAATGGCTGACCGGTTCGCCGCTCGGCTACCACGGCCCCTGGGGCACCACCTACGCCAGCAACCTGCGGCTGACCATCGCCAACCTCGACGAGGCGCAGTGGCTGGCCTATACCGCCAACCTGCACACGCGGCCGATCATGCCGGACTTCATGCTGCGCGCCATGCGCGAGCACGACCGCCGCGCGATCCATCGCTTCGTCCGCTCGCTCGGCGCCGCCGGCCGTCCTGCACCGGCGGCCCTGCCACCGGGGCAGCTGCCGCCGCCGCCCTACTTCGAGCTGGTGGCTCCTGCGCCGGGCGCGCCGCGTCCGGAACGCCAGCAGGCGGCCGGGGGACAGGTTCCGGTCCTGTAGGGGATCGGCTTCGGTGGGGGCCAGCCGTCCATGAACGCCCCGGACACCGCAAATTGAGCGAACCGGCCGGAAAGCGTACAATTTTGGTCCGCTTTCGAGAACCATTCGCATCCATGCTCCGCGTCACCCGACTCACCGACTACGCCACCGTCGTCCTGACCGTGCTCGCCGCCCGGCCCGACGAGGTGTTGAGCGCGGCCGACCTCGCCGAGCGCGCCGGGCTGGAAGGCCCGACCGTGAGCAAGCTGCTCAAGCCGCTGGCGCAGGCCGGCCTGGTGGAAGGCTTCCGCGGCGTGCATGGCGGCTACCGGCTGGCGCGGCCGGCGGCGCAGATCAGCCTGGTCGAGATCGTCGAGGCGATGGAAGGCCCGCTGGCGATGACCGAATGCAGCCTCGACCACGGCGAATGCGGCATCTCCCACCAGTGCGGCGTGCGCGCCAACTGGCGCCGGATCAACGACGTCGTGGCCGACGCGCTGCGCGAGGTGAGCCTGGCGCAGATGCTCGACGACGCCCCGCCCCCTCCCGCCCGGCGCATCCCCGCGCGCCTGGCCAACGCATAGACGATAGGCAGCCCCATGGCCACCGAACTCGCCGCAGAACCCATCGCCAACCGTGAGATCCACGAGCAGCTCGGCCGTCGCTACGACGCCGGCTTCGTGACCGACATCGAATCCGACTCGCTGCCGCCGGGCCTGGACGAGGACGTCATCCGCGCGCTCTCGGCCAAGAAGGCCGAGCCCGAGTGGATGACGCAGTGGCGCCTGGCCGCCTACCGCCACTGGCTGACCATGCCGGTGCCGCACTGGGCCAAGCTGAAGATCGGCCCGATCGACTTCCAGGCGATCAGCTACTACTCCGCGCCCAAGGCCAAGTACAAGTCGCTCGACGAGGTGCCGCAGGAGCTGCTCGACACCTACGACAAGCTCGGTGTGCCGCTGCACGAGCGCGCGAAGCTCGCCGGCGTCGCGGTCGACGCCGTGTTCGATTCCGTGTCCGTCGGCACCACCTTCCGCAAGGAACTGGCCGAGAAGGGCATCGTCTTCTGCTCGATGTCCGAGGCGATCGCCGAGCATCCGGAGTTGGTGCGGCAGTACCTGGGCAGCGTGGTGCCGGTCGGCGACAACTACTTCGCCGCGCTCAACTCGGCGGTGTTCTCCGACGGCAGCTTCGTGTTCATCCCCAAGGGCGTGCGCTGCCCGATGGAGCTGTCCACCTACTTCCGCATCAACGCCGGCCACACCGGCCAGTTCGAGCGCACGCTGATCATCTGCGAGGACAAGGCCTACGTCTCCTACCTGGAAGGCTGCACCGCGCCGATGCGCGACGAGAACCAGCTGCACGCGGCGGTGGTCGAGCTGGTGGCGCTGGAAGACGCCGAGATCAAGTACTCGACCGTGCAGAACTGGTACCCGGGCGACGAGGAAGGCCGCGGCGGCATCTACAACTTCGTCACCAAGCGCGCCGAATGCCGCGGCGCGCGCAGCAAGGTGACCTGGACGCAGGTGGAAACCGGCTCGGCGATCACCTGGAAGTACCCGTCCTGCGTACTGCTGGGCGACGACTCGAGCGGCGAGTTCCACTCGGTGGCGCTCACCCACCATCGCCAGCAGGCCGACACCGGCACCAAGATGATCCACCTCGGCAAGCGCACCAAGAGCAAGATCGTCAGCAAGGGCATCAGCGCCGGCCGCGGCCAGAACACCTACCGCGGCCTGGTGAAGGTGGGCGCCGGCGCCGACGGCGCACGCAACTACACCCAGTGCGACAGCCTGCTGATCGGCAAGCGCTGCGGCGCGCACACCTTCCCCTACATCGAGGTGAAGAACCCCGGCGCGACCGCCGAGCACGAGGCCACCACCTCGAAGATCAGCGACGACCAGATGTTCTACTGCCGCTCGCGCGGGATCAGCGAGGAGGACGCGGTCAGCCTGATCGTCGACGGCTTCTGCAAGCAGGTCTTCCGCGAACTGCCGATGGAGTTCGCGGTGGAGGCGAAGAAGCTGCTGGAAGTGTCGCTGGAAGGCTCGGTGGGCTGAACCATGAATGCCATCGTTCGCACCCTGCGCTTCGTGCCGGCCGGGGAACAGGGCGCCAAGGCCTCCGCCTACTGGCGCAGCCGCCCGCCGGAAGAGCGGCTCGCCGAAACCCTGAAGCTGCACCGGGAAGGCAACGCCCTGTTCAAGGGCGGCCACCCGGCCTTCGTCCACACCCTGGAACTGCGCCATGTCCGCACTGGGTGACGACTGGCGCGATTTCCTCGCCGCCCTGGAAGGCAATCACGTCGACTACATGGTGGTCGGCGGCGTGGCGCTCGGCGTGCATGGCCATGTCCGCTACACGCGGGACCTCGATGTCTGGTTCCGCGGGACCGAGGAGAACGCGCGAAGGCTGATCGCGGCCTTGCGCGACTTCGGCTTCCGCGACCTGGAAGTCGCCCCGGCCGAGTTCTGCAAGCCTCGGGCCATGCTCGTGCTCGGCGCGGAGCCCAACAAGATCGAACTCATCAACTTCGCCGACGGCGTGGATTTCGACCAGTGCTTCGCGAACCGCGTCATCGTGCCGCTGGCGAGCGTGGATGTCGCCGTCATCGGCCTCGACGACCTGCGCAAGAACAAGAAGGCGGTCGGCCGCCTGCAGGATCTGGCCGACCTCGAACAACTTGAAGACTGAACCCAAGACACCATGACCATGCTCAAGATCCACGACCTCCACGCCAGCGTCGCCGGCAAGGAAATCCTGAAAGGCCTCTCGCTCGAAGTGAAAGCGGGCGAAGTGCACGCCATCATGGGCCCCAACGGCGCCGGCAAGTCCACGCTGGGCAACATCCTCGCCGGACGCGATGGCTACGAAGTCACCGCGGGCGGCGTCGAGTTCGACGGCAGGCCGCTGCTGGAGCTGGAGCCGGAGGAGCGCGCCGCCGTCGGCGTGTTCCTCGCCTTCCAGTACCCGGTCGAGATCCCGGGCGTGAACAACACCTATTTCCTGCGCAGCGCGCTCAACGCCCAGCGCAAGGCGCGCGGCGAGGCGGAGCTCGACTCGATGCAGTTCCTCAAGCTGGTGCGCGAGAAGCTGTCGGTGCTGCACCTGGACGACAAGCTGCTGCATCGCGGCGTCAACGAGGGCTTTTCCGGCGGCGAGAAGAAGCGCAACGAGATCTTCCAGATGGCGGTGCTGGAGCCGCGGCTGGCGATCCTCGACGAGACCGACAGCGGGCTCGACATCGACGCGCTCAAGCACGTCGCCGAAGGCGTCAATGCGCTGCGCGCGCCGGACCGCTCGTTCGTGGTGATCACCCACTACCAGCGCCTGCTCGACTACATCCGGCCCGACGTGGTGCACGTGCTGGCCGACGGCCGCATCGTCGAGTCCGGCGGACCCGAGCTGGCGCTGGAGCTCGAACAGCACGGCTATGCGTGGATCGCGGACCGCGTCGCGCCGGAGGCGGCCGGATGAACAGCCGCGCCTTCACCATGCGTGCGCCCGCTCGCCGGCCCGGCGCCCGTCCTGCCCGTCATTCCAGCGAAAGCTGGAATCCATTGACTTCCGCTCTTCGGTTTTCCGGCAGGCGGGATGATTTCCCGCGGAAATGGATTCCAGCTTTCGCTGGAATGACGGCATTGGGGGCTTCGGCATCGGGGGCTTTCGCATGAACACCCTGCTCGACTCCCTCGCCGCCGGTTTCAGTGGCGACACCGACCGCCGCGCCCTGCTCGACGCCACCCTGCGCGACGGCCTGCCCGGCCCGCGCAGCGAGCGCTGGAAGTACACCTCGCTGCGCGCGCTCGAGCGGCGCAGCTTCGGCGCCGCCATCGCCACGCCGGCGATCGATCCCGACCTGCTGGCGGACATTCCCGCGCCGCGCCTGGTGTTCGTCAACGGACGCTTCGACGCCTCGCTGTCGCACCCCGACGCGCTGCCGGCGGGGCTGACGCTCGAGACCGGCACCGGCGTCGCCGACATCACCGAGACCGACGACGCCCCGCGCGCGCCGGGCGACGACGTCTTCGCCCGCCTCAACGCCGCGCTCGCGCACGACGGCGTCAGCCTGCGCGCGGACGCCGGCGCGCAGGTGGCGCGGCCGATCCACCTCGTCTTCGTCGGCGCGCCGGCCGAAGGCGACCTCGCCTGGCACCTGCGCCACCGCGTCGAAGTGGGCGACGGCGCCACCCTGCGCGTGGTCGAGCACCACCTCGCCACCGGCGCGCACCGGCACCTCGACAACAGCCTGGTCTCGATCGCGGTCGGCGACGGCGCCACGCTCGAGCACGCGCGCATCCAGCACGCCGCCGACGGCGCCACCCTGTTCGCCCGCACCGACGCCACGCTCGCGCGCGAGGCGCGCTACCGCCGTGTCGACCTCGAACTCGGCGGCGCGCTGTCGCGCCACGAACTGGACGTGCGCCTGGAAGGCGAAGGCGCGGCGCTGGCCGCCCACGGCGTGCTGCTCGCCGCCGGCCGCAGCCACCTCGACACCCGCCTGGGCATCGAGCACGTCGCCCGCGACACGCGCTGCGAACTGCTCTGGCGCGGCATCGGCGCCGGCCGCGGACGCGCGGTGTTCCACGGCGGCATCACCATCCACGAAGGCGCCGACGGCACCGACGCGCGGCTGTCGAACAAGAACCTGCTGCTGTCGGCCAACGCCGAGATCGACACCCAGCCGGTGCTGGTGATCCACGCCGACGAGGTGCAGGCCGCGCACGGCGCCACCGTCGGCCAGATCGACGCCAACGCGCTGTTCTACCTGCGCTCGCGCGGGCTGCCGGAGGGAGAGGCGAAGCAGTTGCTGACCGCGGCGTTCTGCCGCGAGCCGCTGGCGGCTGTCGAGGATGAATCGCTGCGCGGGGTGTTGCAGGCGCGGATCGATGCGGCGCTGGAGTCGCTTTCGGCATGAATGCGCCGGGCGTGACGTACCCCCATCCCGGCCTTCCCCCGCAAGCGGGGGAAGGAGTAGGTCGCGTCGACTGGACACGTGTACGCGAAGACTTCCCGCTGCTGCGCCGCGAGGTGCACGGCAAGCCGCTGGTGTACCTCGACAGCGCCAACACCGGGCAGAAGCCGGTGGCGGTGATCGAGGCGGTCGACGATTTCTACCGCCGCCACAACGCCAACGTCAGCCGCGCGGTGCACGCGCTGGGCACCGAGGCGACCGAGTCCTACGAGGCCTCGCGCCGGGCGCTGGCGCGGTTCCTCAACGTGCGCGCGGACGAGCTGGTGCTGTGCAGCGGCACCACGTTCGCGATCAACCTGGTCGCGTATTCGTGGGCGCTGCCGCGGCTCAAGGCCGGCGACGTGATCCTGGTCTCGCGCATGGAGCACCACGCCAACATCGTGCCCTGGCAGTTGGTCGCGCAGCGCACCGGCGCCACGATCAAGGTCGCGGACATCACGCCCGAAGGCACGCTCGACCTCGACGCGCTGTGGCGCGCGATGACGCCCGAGGTGAAGCTGCTCGCCGTGGCGCACGTGTCGAACGTGCTCGGCACGGTCAACCCGGTGCGCGAGATCTGCCGCGAGGCGCGCAAGCGCGGCATCGCCACCGTGGTCGACGGCTCGCAGGCGGCGCCGCACCGGCCGGTGGACGTGGCCGCGATCGGCTGCGACTTCTACGCCGTCACCGGGCACAAGATGTGCGGCCCCACCGGCACCGGCGCGCTGTGGGCGCGGCGCGAGCACCTGCAGGCGATGCCGCCATTCATCGGCGGCGGCGAGATGATCAGGGAAGTCAGCTTCGACGGCACCGTGTTCAACGATCCGCCGCACAAGTTCGAGGCCGGCACGCCGAACATCGCCGGTTTCGTCGGGCTCGGCGCGGCGGTCGACTATCTCCAGGGCCTCGGCATGGCGGCCATCGAAGCGCGCGAAATCGAGCTGCTGGCGCACATGACGCAGGCGCTCGACGCCGTCGGCGGCGTGCGCATCTTCGGCCGCGCGCCGGAAAAGGCGGCGGTGGTCTCGTTCCTGGTCGAGGGCGCGCATGCGCACGACCTCGCCACCCTGCTCGACCTCGAAGGCGTTGCGGTGCGCTCGGGCCAGCACTGCGCGCACCCGCTGCTGCAGTTCTACGGCGTCGCCGCGACCTGCCGCGCGTCGCTGGCGTTCTACAACACGCACGAGGAGATCGACGCGTTCATCGCGGCGCTGCAGAAGGCGCGCGGGTTGCTGGGCTGAACCTGCTGCCCGAATCCTTCCGCTGCCGCCACGCGGCTCCGCGCCTCGATCCTCACCAATGTCATCTCGAACGCAGTGAGAGATCTGACGCCGCGTCGCGCTGACAGGCTGTGGTGACAAGATCTCTCACTGCGTTCGAGATGACAGCATTCCGGCGCCGGCGTTCCGGCTGCCCGGAATACGCTACACCGGGCAGCCAACCGCCATAGAATGCAGGGATGCACGAGCCGAGATTCCGCAACGCCACTGCGTCCGACATCCCCGCGCTGGTCGCGCTGGTGACCTCCGCCTACCGCGGCGAGTCCAGCCGTGCCGGCTGGACCACCGAGGCCGACCTCCTCGACGGCAACCGCATCGACCCGGAGGTGCTGCGCGCCGACCTCGCGCGCCCGCGCAGCCGCGTGCTGGTCGCCGAGGACGGCGGCGGCCTCACCGCCTGCGCACACGTGGCGGAGGAGGACGGCTTCGGCTATTTCGGCATGTTCTCGGTGCGGCCGGACCTGCAGGGCGCGGGACTGGGCAAGCGGCTGCTGGACGAAGCCGAGCGCATCGCGCGCGAGGAGTGGCGGCTGCCGGCGATGCGGATGACGGTGATCGACCTGCGCGACGCGCTGATCGCCTTCTACGAGCGCCGCGGCTACCGCCGCACCGGGGTGTTCAAGCCCTTCCCCTACGGCGACGCGCGCTACGGCATCCCGTTGCGCGACGACCTACGCTTCGAGGTGCTCGAGAAGCGCCTCGACGGAGCACCGGCATGAGCGCGACCTGGACCTTCGTCTGCACGACGGAGGAACTGCTGCCCGGGGAGAAGAAGACCGCGTTCGACGAGGTCACCGGCGCCGGCATCGTGGTGTTCAACCTCGACGGCGCCCTGTACGCACTCGAGGACAAGTGCAGCCACGAGGATTTCGAACTGTCGGCAGGCGAGGTCCAGGTCGCCGAGGCCAGCATCGAATGCGTGCTCCACGGCGCCCGCTTCGACATCCGCGACGGCCGCGCCCTGTGCGCCCCGGCCTACGAGCCGGTGGCGAAATTCCCGGTCAAGACCGAGCACGGCGGGATCTGGAGCCGCGATGACCGCGACGGGTAGGGCGCTTTTGTCGCAGGCCTTTGCCACTTGAGCGCCGTCATCCCAGCGCAAGCTGGGATCCATTTTGCTTCTTCATGGTCGATATTTCCGAGGAAAATCAACGGCAAAATGGATGACCAGCGCTTCGCGCTGTTGCAAAGCACTTCCGGCTTTCGCCGGGATGACGATCCAGGATCGTGTTCAGGCCTTCCCCAGGACAAAACGCCCGTTCATTTTCCGTTGCAATTGTGAATAGCTCTCATTAACATGCGCGGGCTGCGAGCGCTGCCGCACGGGCCAGAGAGCCCGGCGCAGCCCTCCTGACCCGTCCAGCAGCCGCCAGAGACGTGGGTGTTTCCCTCCCCAATCCAACCGACTCTGGAGCCCTTCCATGGCCTCTCCCGCTGCCTGCCTGCGCGGGCGCCGTATTCCTGCGCGCAGCCTGCTCTTCGTTTCCCTGATCGCCGCCCTGCCCTCGGCATTCGCTTCCGCGGACCTCGACCTGCCCGCCGACGACGCCCGGAATTTCGACACCGTGGTCGTCACCGCCGCCGGCTTCGAGCAGAAGATCACCGACGCCCCGGCCAGCATCAGCGTGATCACCGACGAGGACCTGTCGCACCGCCCCTACATGACCCTGCTCGACGCGGTCCGCGACCTGGAGGGCATCGACGTCGGCGAAACCCGCGACAAGACCGGGCAAGGCACCATCTCGATGCGCGGCATGGGCTCGGACTACACCCTGATCCTGATCAACGGCCGCCGCCAGAACAACCACGGCGACATCTACCCGAACAACTTCGGCGGCAACCAGTTCAACCACATCCCGCCGCTGGACGCGATCGAGCGCATCGAGGTGATCCGCGGCCCGATGTCCACCCTGTACGGCGCCGACGCCATGGGCGGCGTGATCAACATCATCACCAAGCGCGTGCTCGACACCTGGTCCGGCTCGGTCAGCATCGGCCGCACCTTCGAGGCCGACAGCCAGTTCGGCGACGACGCCACCGTGGACGCCTTCGTCACCGGCCCGCTGGTCCCCGGCAAGCTGAGCCTCGCCGCCCGCGCGAGCTGGTACAAGCGCGACGCCTCCAACCCGGTGTACGACCCGGTCGTCGATCCCGCCGGCGTCGAGCACAACCGCGCGATGACCTTCGGCGGCGGCGGCAAGACCGTGGACAACACCAACAAGGCCGGCGGCATCAGCCTGACCTGGACGCCGACCGACCACCAGACCCTGACCTTCGACTACGACACCTCGGTCCAGGAATACGACAACTCGATCAAGATCAACGACTCGGGCGTCGAGGAATACCCGGTCGGTACCGTCGACAACATCAACAGCATCTTCGTCGCCGGCAACGCCTGCCTGGGCGCGGCCGGCGGCAACGCCGCCGCCTGCGCCGCCAACGGCGGCACCTGGGGCCGACGCGCCAATCCGCGTGCGGGCTACGGCCCGACCCAGGAATTCACCCGCGACGCCTGGGCGCTGACCCACGAGGGCCAGTGGAGCTTCGGCAACAGCCTGGTCTCGCTGGCGCACGTGGCCACCAACAACGACGGCCGCACCCTGCCCTTCACCGTGGCCGAGCGCGAGCAGCTGCTGGAAATGGTCGACGGCACCGGCGCCTATGCGGGCATGTCCCTGGCGGAGCGCCGGGCACTGGCCGAATCGACCTTCCTGCCGCGCCCCAAGCGCACCCTGGAAAGCGCGCAGTACACCCTCGACGCAAAGCTGGACATCCCGTTCCAGGCGGCCGGTGAGCACACCGCCGTGGTCGGCACCCAGATCATCCGCGGCGAGCTGACCGACGGCGTGTTCGGCATGGAAGACGGCGAAGTCAGCGGCGTGCAGGAGCACAACATGTATTCGCTGTTCGTCGAGGACAACTGGAAGCTGGTCGAAACGCTGACCATCACCGCCGGCCTGCGCTACGACGACCACGAGGTGTTCGGCGACCAGTTCAGCCCGCGCCTGTACGGCGTCTATGCCTTCAGCCCGCAGTGGACGGTCAAGGGCGGCATCAGCACCGGCTTCAAGACGCCCAAGACCACCCAGCTGTACGACGGCATCACCGGCTTCGGCGGCCAGGGCACCACGCCGCTGTTCGGCAACCCGGGCCTGGTGCCCGAGACCAGCACCTCCGCGGAAATCGCGCTCTACTGGACCCATCCCAACGGCCACAACTTCAACGCCACCCTGTTCCGCAACGAGTTCGACGACAAGCTGTCCACCGAAAGCTGCGGCATCGGCCTGGCGCTGCAGTGCCCGACCGGCGAGTACGCCGACCTCGGCTACGTCACCGGCAACGTGCCGGTCAACATCGACGAGGTGGTGATCCAGGGCGCCGAACTGGCCGGCCGCTGGAACATCGGCGACGCCTTCGGCTTCCGCGCCAACTACACCTACACCGACAGCGAGCAGAAGAGCGGCGCCAACGCCGGCCGGCCGCTGGGCAACAGCGCCCGGCACATGGCCAACGCCAAGCTGGACTGGCGGGCGACGGACCGCATCAGCCTGTTCCTGACCGGCGAAATGCGCTCCAAGCGCTACCGCGGCATCAGCGCCGCCACCGGCGAGGAGCTGTACTACAAGGACTACACCGTGTGGCACCTGGGCGCGGCGTTCGAGCTCACCGGGTGGCTGACCCTCAACGCCCGCGTCAACAACCTGCTCGACCGGGACTTCACCGCCTATGACGCCACCTTCGCCGACAACGGCGACGGCACCTGGACGCTGGTGCCGGAGGACCACTACAACAACAAGGACAAGGCGCGCAGCTTCTGGCTGAGCCTGAACGCCCGCTTCTGAGCGCGGCCGCAGCGCGCCCCGCCGGAATCGGCGGGGCGCGTGTCAACCGAACGAGGATGAGAACGTTTCTCGTTCCAACGCTATACTCGCCTGCCCTCCCCGTGAACGCTGCCGTGCCCGCCCCACAGGCCCGAGACACCCCCGCCACGGCGCAGCAGCGCCGCGGCTTCTGGCTGCGTACCCTGCACCAGTGGCACTGGATCAGCTCGGCGGTGTGCCTGATCGGGATGCTGCTGTTCGCGGTGACCGGGATCACCCTCAACCACGCGGCGAAGATCGAGGGCGCGCCGCGGGTCGACAACCGCAGCGCGACGCTGCCGGCCGCGCTGCTGCAGGCGCTGCCGGCCGACCGCACCGAGGGCAACGCGCCGCTGCCGCGCGAAGTGGCGGGGTGGCTGTCGGACACGCTCGACGCCTCGATCGGCCGCCGCGACGCCGAGTGGTCCGACGGCGAGGTCTACCTGTCGATGCCCGGGCCCGGGCGCGACGCCTGGCTCAGCATCGACCGCGAGACCGGCGAGGTCGAGTACGAACGCACCGACCGCGGCGTGGTCTCCTACCTCAACGACCTGCACAAGGGCCGCAACGCCGGCCCGGCCTGGGGCTGGTTCATCGACGTCTTCGCCGTGGCCTGCGTGGTGTTCACCGTCACCGGCCTGTTCCTGCTGCAACTGCACGCGCGCCAGCGCCCGACGACCTGGCCCTGGGTCGGCCTCGGTCTGGTGGTCCCGGTGCTGCTGGCCCTGCTCTTCATCCACTGATCCACGACATCCGCGAGGTTCGCATGCGCGTACAGCTCACCATCGCCCTGGGCAGCCTGCTCGCCCTGCCGGCGCAGGCCGTCGAATTCGACGTATCCGTCCAGATCCCGCAGCTCAAGGTCGCCGAATACCACCGGCCCTACGTCGCGGTCTACGTCGAGGGCGCGGACGGCAAGGCCGCGGCCAACCTCGCGGTCTGGTACATGAGCAAGGACACCAGCGAGGGCCACGGCACCAAGTGGCTGCCCGACCTGCGCCAGTGGTGGCGCAAGTCCGGGCGCACGCTGAAGGTGCCGGTCGACGGCGTCACCGGCCCCACGCGCCCCGCGGGCACGCACGAGCTCGGCTTCGACGGCTCGCATCCGGGGTTGTCGAAGCTGCCGCCGGGCAACTACACGCTGGTGGTCGAGGCCGCGCGTGAGGTCGGCGGCCGCGAACTGCTGAAGATCCCCTTCGCCTGGCCGGTGAAGTCGGCGCAGTCCGGCAAGGCGCAGGGCAGCAGCGAACTGGGCGCGGTGACGCTCAGGCTCGCGCCGTGAATCTTCTCCACCCCATTTCCCGTTCCCGCTCCAGGAGCATCCCGATGAAGCGTTCCTCCCTGCTCGTTTTCGCCATCGCCGCGCTGCTGCCGCTGGGCGCGGCCGCGCACAAGCAATGGATCATCCCCTCGCAGGCCGTGGTCAACGGCAACGACGTCTGGGTGACCTTCGACGCCGCGATCTCGAACCAGCTGTTCTTCCCCGACCACGTGCCGATGCGCCTGGACAACGTCACCGCGACCGCGCCCGACGGCAGCAAGGTCGAGCTGAAGAACGGCAGCACCGGCAAGTACCGCAGCACCTTCGACGTGCAGCTGCTGCAGCAGGGCACCTACCGCATCAGCAACGTCAGCGCCGGCCTGTCGGCGCGCTGGGACACGCCCGAAAGCCTGGCGGCGAAGGCGAAGGCCGAGGCGGAAGGCAAGCCGGCCAGCGGCCCCGGCGCGCCGCCCGAAACGCGCGGCGGCTTCCTGCGCAACGCGACGCCGGACGACCTGGCCAGCAAGGTCCCGGCCGACGCGAAGAACCTGCAGATCACCGAGGGCAACGGCCGCGTCGAGACCTTCGTCACCAACGGCGCCCCCAACGAGACCGCGCTCGCGCCCTCCGGCAGGGGCATCGAGCTGGTGCCGGTGACGCATCCCAACGACCTGTTCGCCGGCGAAGAAGCGACCTTCCGCGTGCTCGTCGACGGCAAGCCCACCGCCGGCCTCGAATTCGAGATCGTCCGCGGCGGCACGCGCTACCGCAACGCACAGGACGACCTCAATGCGACCACCGATGCCGAGGGCCTGCTCAAGGTGACGTGGCCGGAGCCGGGCATGTACTGGCTGGAGACCAGCGTGCAGGACGACAAGCCGGCGAATCCGAAGGCGACGCAGCGGCGGCTGGGCTACGTGGCGACGCTGGAAGTGCTGCCGCAGTAGGCGACGCCGTCCGGCGAAGCCCGCATCGCTGCACATCCTCGATCGTCATCCCGGCCTCGCTGCCCCCATCACCCCGGCTTCGCTGCCCCCGCCATTCCGACTTCGTTGCCCGTCATCCCGGCCTCTCTGCACCCGTCATCCCGGCGAAAGCCGGGATCCATCTTGATCTTGCCTTTGATGCACCCCCGGAACAGCCACAACACAGGCATCCCGGCTGTCGCCGGGATGACCAACCCGGGAGAAATCCGGCCCACCCGGTCCGCCGCAATCCAGAACGCGAATCCATGCCCACCGCCCACACCGCCCCCCTCGCCGTGCACGCGCTGTACGGCGAAACCATGGGCACGCGCTGGCGCGTGGATCTGTGCGCGGCGCACCAGGCGCCGCTCGATGCGCTGCACGACGCCGTGCAGTCGCGGCTCGACACCATCGTCGCGCAGATGAGCACCTACGAAGCCGATTCGGACATCGGCCGCTTCAACCGCGCGCCCGCCGGCAGCTGGCACGTATTGCCCGACGACTTCTTCCGGGTGATGGACTGCGCGCTGCAGGTCGCCGACGCCAGCGGCGGCGCCTTCGACCCGACCATCGGCGCGCTGGTCGGCGCCTGGGGCTTCGGCGCGCACGCGCGCGCACCGCAGGCGCCCGCCGCGGCCGTGCTCGCGGACGCGCGCGATGCCTGCGGCTGGCGGACGCTGGCGCTGCATCGCGGGAAGCGCGAACTGCGCCAGCCCGGCGGCCTGTCGCTCGACCTGTCGGCGATCGCCAAGGGCTACGGCGTCGACGCCGTGGCCGAACTGCTGCGCGCGCGCGGCATCGTCGCCGCGCTGGTCGATGTCGGCGGCGAACTGCGCGGCTTCGGCCGCAAGCCCGACGGCGCGCCGTGGCGCGTGCTGGTCGAGACCGGCGAGGACGACGACGAGGGCGATCCCTGCGTGCTCATGCTCGACGACGCGGCGGTCGCGACCTCCGGCACGCGCTGGCACCGCTTCGAGTCGGACGGGCGCGAAATCGCGCACACGATCGATCCGCGCAGCGGCGGACCGGTGATCGACGCACCCGCCGCGGTCAGCGTGCTGGCGGACGACGCGATGCACGCCGATGCCTGGTCGACCGCGCTGACGGTCATGGGCGCGGAGGCCGGTTTCGCCTTCGCGGCGTCGCGCGGCCTCGCCGCGCGGTTCGTGCCGTCCGGCGCGGATGCGCAGCCGCGCATGACGCCTGCGTTCGAGGCGCGGCTCGCGCAATGACCGCGACCCACGCGACCGGCTCGCGCCCCTGGCGCGCATGGCTCGGCAACGCCGCCACGCTGCTGGCGCTGCTGGCCATCGCCTTCGCCCTGCTGCCGCTGCACGACGACGCCTGGTGGCCGTCGTCGCCGCGCCCGCGCCACTGGTGGCTGGCGGCGGCCAGCCTCGCGGCCTACCTCGGCTTCTGCGGCTGGTGCCTGCTGCGCGGGCGCAGCCGCGGCGCGCCCGCGATCGACGACGGTGCACGCCTGCCTTGGCTGGTCGCGCACGCCAGCCAGACCGGCTTCGCCGCCGAGCTCGCGGCGCATACCGCGGATTCGCTGAAGGCGGCGGGCGCGCGGGTCGCGCTGCGCCCGCTCTCGGCGGTCGATGCCGACCTGCTCGCGCGCACCGATCGCGCGCTGTTCGTCGCCAGCACCACCGGCGAGGGCGATCCGCCGGATCCGGCGCTGGCCTTCGTCCGCGACACCATGGCCCGCGCCGCCGACCTGTCCGGACTGCGCTACGCGATCCTCGCACTCGGCGACCGCGAGTACGAACACTTCTGCGGCTTCGGCCACCAGCTCGACCACTGGCTGCGGCAGGGCCATGCCACCGCGCTGTTCGACCTGACCGAAGTCGACAACGGCGACCCTGGCGCGCTGCGCCACTGGCAGCACCACCTCGGCCTCGCCGCGGGCGCGCCTGCCCTGGCCGACTGGACGCCGCCGCGCTACGAGCGCTGGACGCTGTCCGCCCGCACCCTGCTCAACCCCGGCAGCGTCGGCGGCCCCGCCTTCCACCTGGCGCTGCAGCCGCCGCCCGGCGCGTCGCCTTCCTGGCAGGCCGGCGACATCGCCGAGATCGGGCCGCGCAACGCCGCCGCGGTGGTCGACGCGCTGCTGGCCGCACGCGGGCTGGACGGCGCGGCGTCCGTCGAATTCCTGTCGCAGCCGATGCCCCTGCGCGAGGCGCTGGCGCGCGCGCAGCTGGCGGACCTCGCGCCCGCCGATACCCGCGGCCCGCAGGCGCTGGTCGACGCGCTGCAGCCCCTGCCCCATCGCGAGTACTCGATCGCCTCGCTGCCCGGCGACGGCACCCTGCAGCTGCTGGTCCGGCAGATGCAGCGCCCCGACGGCACGCCCGGCATCGGCAGCGGCTGGCTGTGCCTGCACGCGGCGCCCGGCGACGGCGTCGACCTGCGCATCCGCGCCAACCCCAACTTCCACCCGCCCGCCGACGACCGGCCGATGCTGCTGGTCGGCAACGGCACCGGCATCGCCGGCCTGCGCGCCCTGCTCAAGGCGCGCGAGGCGGCGGGCCACCGGCGCAACTGGCTGCTGTTCGGCGAACGCCAGCGCACGCGCGACGCCTTCTTCCACGACGACATCGAATGCTGGCGGCGCGACGGCACGCTCGAACGCATCGACCTGGTGTATTCGCGCGACGGCGGCGACCACCGCTACGTGCAGGACGCCCTGCGCGCGGCCACACCCGCGCTGCGCGCATGGATCGCGGACGGCGCCTGCCTCTACGTCTGCGGCAGCCTCGAAGGCATGGCCCCCGGTGTCGATGCTGTGCTGCGCGAGGCGCTCGGCGACGACACCGTCGACCGGCTGCGCGACGACGGGCGCTATCGGCGCGACGTCTACTGACACCCGTCCGCGACCAGGAATATGGAATGACGTAGATCGGGGCTGTAGGAGCGTCTTCAGGCGCGTCCTTCGTCCGACGCCGCGGAAATCCGGTCGCGGCTGAAGCCGCTCCTACACGGTGGTCGGGGACGCCGGACGCGGTTCGCGCCGGTCGATGCGGATCAGCAACGCCTCGCCGCCACCGTCGAGCACGTAGCGCGCGCGGCCGTCGGGCGCGGTGAGCAATGCGGTATCCCCCATCGCCAGCGGCGGCAGCGCCGCGTCGCCGGCGATGCGCGCGCGGCCCGCGAGCAGGTGCACGACCCAGGTCGAGCCGGGGTCCACGAACACCACCATCGCGCCGACCAGCGGCCGGTGCCAGAGCTGCGTGGCCACCGCGTCGCGGCGCCACATCAGGTTGAAATCCTCGGTGCGCCCGTCGACCAGTTCCCCGACCAGCGTGCGTTCGCCGGTGAAGCGCAGGCGCTGGCAGGGCGGCAGCAGTTCGTGCGTCTCGCCGTCGTCGAAGCACAGGCGCAGGCCGTTCCCGCCCAGCAGCACCAGTTCGCGATCCACGCCGGGAAAAACCGAGAACGGCGCGTCGGCCTCGATCTCGGCGATCGACAGCCGCCAGTCCCATTCGCCGGAACCGGCGCCGGATTCGGCATGGATCTCGCGCGTCCAGCCGGCGCCGTTCTTCCAGCGCACCCGGCGGTACTCGTTGGCGGGGATCACGCGCGCTGGCCGGCCCATGCCCGCCAGTTTAGCCACCGGCCTCTGCCGCCGCGAAAGGGAAGTGGCCGCCCGCCCATGCCTTCCTGGCGTGGAACGGGCGGCGGGACTTCCCTGTCGCGGCATCCTGCCGGTCCCCGGAGCATCCCTGCTCCCAGCTGCGGACGCGCGTCCCTGCGCGCCCGTCAACGACTGTCAGCGCGTCTGCGCGGCGGAGCGGGCAGCGCCGGTGGTGGCGCCGGCGGGGGCGGCCGGGCGCGGCGTCGACACGACGATGCGCTCGCGGTTCTGCTCGACCGTCTTCAGGCCGATGCCCTTGACCTGGGCCAGCTGCTCCGGGCTCTGGAACGGACCGTTGGCCTTGCGGTAGGCAACGATGGCCTCGGCCTTGGACGCACCGACGTTGTGCAGCACGCGGTCGAGCGTAGCGGCGTCGGCGGTGTTGATGTTGACCTTCTCCGCCGCGAACGCGGTGCCGGCCAGCATCAGCGACAGCAGCACGGTGGCGAACAGGCTCTTGATCGTGTTCATGTTGGATGTCCTTCGAGAGTTGGGTTGGTTTCCTTACCGCCGGCGGGCGACCGCCTGCCGGTATGCACAGTCTCCCGGTCCCGGCCGCCGCGCGGCATCGCCGCAGGGACTGCCGCGGGACCGGACGATGCCGCGTCGCGGCGTAGGGAAATCCCTACACATGCCCCGCGCTAGAATTGCGCTCTTCGCACACACGGGATTGCTCGATGGACGCCAGCCGGATCGACCGCTACGTCGCGGAAAAATGGGACGACGAGATCGTCCCGCAGCTCGTCGAATACATCCGCATCCCCAACAAGTCGCCGATGTTCGACGCCGACTGGGTGAAGAACGGCTACATGGCCGACGCCGTGAAGCTGATGGAGGCCTGGGCAAGCGCGCAGTCCGTGCCCGGCATGGCCGTCGAAGTGGTGCAGCTGGAAGGCCGCACGCCGCTGATCTACATCGACATCCCGGCCGCGCACGGCGGCAGCAACGACGACTGCGTGCTGCTCTACGGCCACCTCGACAAGCAGCCGGAGATGACCGGCTGGGACGACGACCTCGGCCCGTGGAAGCCGGTGCTGCGCGGCGACAAGCTCTACGGCCGCGGCGGCGCCGACGACGGCTACGCGATCTACGGTTCGCTGGCCGCGATCCTCGCCCTGCAGGAACAGCAGGTGCCGCACGCGCGCTGCGTGGTGCTGATCGAGGCCTGCGAGGAATCGGGCAGCTACGACCTGCCGGCCTACGTCGACCACCTCGCCGACCGCATCGGCCAGCCCTCGCTGGTGGTGTGCCTGGACTCAGGCTGCGGCAACTACGACCAGCTCTGGTGCACCACCTCGCTGCGCGGCCTGGCCGGCGGCAACCTGACGGTCAAGGTGCTGGAGGAAGGCGTGCACTCGGGCGATGCCTCGGGCGTGGTGCCGTCGAGCTTCCGCCTGCTGCGGCAGCTGCTGTCGCGGATCGAGGACGAGAAGACCGGGCGCATCCTGCTCGACGGCCTGTTCGTCGATATCCCGCCCGAGCGTCTTGCGCAGGCGCGCCGCGCCGCCGAGGTCCTCGACACCGCGATCTACGACAAGTTCCCGCTGCTGCCGGGCATGAAGCCGATGAACGACGATCTCGCCGAACTGGTGCTCAACCGCACCTGGCGCCCGGCGCTGTCGATCACCGGCGTCGGCGGCATTCCGGCGCTGGATTCGGCCGGCAACGTGCTGCGCCCGCAGACCGCGGTGAAGCTGTCGCTGCGGCTGCCGCCCACGCTCGACGGCAAGCTGGCCGGCGACCTGCTGCAGGCCGAGTTGCTGCGCGATCCGCCCAACGGCGCGCAGGTCACGCTGGCGCTGGAGAAGGCCTCGAGCGGCTGGAACGCGCCGGCGATGTCGTCGTGGCTGGAAAAGGCCATCGACGCGGCCAGCAACGAGTTCTTCGGTGCCCCGGCGATGTACATGGGCGAAGGCGGCTCGATCCCGTTCATGGGCATGCTCGGCGAGAAGTTCCCGGGTGCGCAGTTCATGATCACCGGCGTGCTCGGCCCGCATTCCAACGCGCACGGTCCGAACGAGTTCCTGCACATCCCGATGGGCAAGCGGGTGACGGCCTCGGTGGCGCGCGTGATCGCCGAACACCACCTCGCCAGCCAGCGCGGCGAGACCACCGGCGCGGCGGTGGCGCCGGACAGCGGCACGCGACACGGGGACCACGGCTGCTGTTGAGGCGGGGTCCGGCTTGCGCGTGCTCCGATGGCCCCCACCCCAACCCTCCCCCGCAGGCGGGGGAGGGAGCCAAACGCGGCCCCATAGACACCCCGGCTGGCGCGACGCCGCCGACCCTGCCAAGCTTCACCCACCATCCATCCTTGGGGAGCGCGCATGGAACTGTTCGGCAGCAGCAACTGGCTCTACATCATCTTCATCGGCCTGATCGTCGGCGTGGTCGCGCGCCTGCTCAAGCCCGGCAAGCAGAACATGGGCTTCCTGCTGACCATCGTGCTCGGCATCGCCGGCGCGCTGTTCGCCGGCTGGATCGGCCGCGCGGTCGGCTGGTACGGCGACGGCCAGGCGGCCGGCTTCATCGCCTCCACGCTGGGCGCCATCGCGCTGCTGTTCATCGTCGGCTTCCTGCGCAAGAAGCGCTGAGGCCAAGGCCCATCGAAGCAGGAAAGCCGGGCAATGCTCGGCTTCCTTTTTGACGTGAACCTGCAGGCACGCCGTCAGTCGAGCAGCCGCGCGATCACCTGTTCCGCCAGCACCTCGGGGCTCGCCGCCTGCGTGTCGAGCACCAGTTCGGCATGCTCCGGCGGCTCGTAAGGCGAGTCGATGCCGGTGAAGTTCGGCAGCTGGCCGCTGCGCGCCTTGGCGTAGAGGCCCTTCACGTCGCGGCGCTCGGCCTCGGCCAGCGGCGTGTCGACGAAGACCTCGACGAAGTCGCCTTCGTCGAACAGCGCGCGCGCGGCCGCGCGCTCGGCGCGGAACGGCGAGATGAAGCTCACCAGCACGACCAGGCCGGCGTCGGTCATCAGCTTCGCCACCTCGGCGACGCGGCGCAGGTTCTCGACGCGGTCCTCGTCGGTGAAGCCGAGGTCTCGGTTGAGGCCGTGGCGGACGTTGTCGCCGTCGAGCAGGTAGGTGTGCAGGCCCTTGGCCAGCAGGCCGCGTTCGACCAGGTTGGCGATGGTCGACTTGCCCGCGCCCGACAGGCCGGTGAACCAGACGCAGCGCGGATGCTGCCCCTTCAGCGCGGCGCGCGCCCGGCGGTCGACGTCGAGCGCCTGCCAGTGGATGTTGTCGGCGCGGCGCAGGCCGTGGCGGATCATGCCGGCGCCGACCGTGGCGCGGCTGATCGGATCGACCAGGATGAAGCCGCCCAGCGCGGCGCTCTCGGCATACGGCGCGTAGGCGACCACGGCGTCGAGCGAGAGCACGATCTCGCCGATCTCGTTGAATTCGAGCCGCTTGGCGGCCAGCGGCTGCAGGCTTTCCGGATCGTGGCGGAACTTGAGCTCGCTGATCCGCGCGCCGACCGTGCGCGTGCCGGTCTTGAGCTGGTAGCGGCGTCCCGGCAGCAGCGGCGCCTCGTCGAACCAGAGCACGTCGGCGACGACCTGGTCGCTGTGGAGCAGCGGCGCGTCGGCGGCGGCCAGCACGTGGCCGCGGCCGGCGTCGACCTCGTCGGCCAGTTGCACCGCCACCGCCTGCCCCACCCGCGCCGAATCCGCGGGCGTGCCCGAAACCGCCAGCGCCGCGATCCGGCTCGACGCACCGGCGGGCTCGACCCGCACCGCATCGCCCACCCGCACCGTGCCTGAGGCCAGCGTGCCGGCCAGCCAGCGCCCGCCCTCGCCGTCGCGCAGCACCGACTGCAGTGGCAGCCGCAGCGGCTGCGCCGGGTCCGGCGTCGCGACTTCGACGGTCTCCAGGTATTCGAGCACGCTCGGCCCGTGGTACCAGTCGATGCCGGGCGAGCGCGCGGTGACGTTGTCGCCGACCGCAGCCGCGACCGGGATCGCGACCACGTCCGGCACGCCCAGCTTCGCCGCATGCGCGCGGAACTGCGCGGCGATGCCGTCGAACACCGCCTGGTCATGGCCCACGCGGTCCATCTTGTTGACCGCCAGCAGCACGTGGCGCACGCCGAACAGCGACAGGATCGCGGCGTGGCGGAAGGTCTGCGGCAGCAGGCCCTTGGTGGCGTCGACCAGCACGATGGCGAGGTCGGCGATCGACGCGCCCGTGGCCATGTTGCGCGTGTACTGCACGTGGCCCGGGCAGTCGGCGATCAGGAAGCGGCGCTTCGCCGTCTGCAGGTGGCGCCATGCCACGTCGATGGTGATGCCCTGCTCGCGCTCGGCGTCGAGGCCGTCGAGCAGCAGCGCGTAGTCGATGTCGCCGCCGCGCGTGCCGTGCGTGGCGCTGGCGCGCGCCAGCGCGGCGCGCTCGTCGTCGGGCACGCGTCCGGCCTCGTGCAGCAGGCGGCCGATCAGGGTGCTCTTGCCGTCGTCGACGCTGCCGCAGGCGATGAGGCGGAGAAAATCGCGTTGTACGTCGCCCGCCATCAGAAATAGCCCTCGCGCTTCTTCTTCTCCATCGAATCGCCATCGGCATGGTCGATCAGCCGCCCGGCGCGCTCGGACTGCGCGCTGGTCTCCATCTCCGCGATCACCGCGTCGAGGTCGGCCGCGTCCGATTCCACCGCGCCGGTGAGCGGATAGCAGCCGAGCGTGCGGAAGCGCACGCGGCGTTGCTCGACTGTTTCGCCCTCGCGCAGCACGAAGCGCTCGTCGTCGACCATGATCCAGGTTCCGTCGCGGCGCACCACCGGCCGTTGCGCCGCGAAGTACAGCGGCACCACGTCGATGTGTTCGCGACGCACGTAGCGCCACACGTCCAGTTCGGTCCAGTTCGACAGCGGGAACACGCGCACGCTCTCGCCGTCGCCGACGCGGGCGTTGTACAGGTTCCACAGCTCCGGCCGCTGCCGGCGCGGGTCCCAGCGGTGCTTCGCGTCGCGGAACGAGAACACGCGCTCCTTGGCGCGCGACTTCTCCTCGTCGCGGCGCGCGCCGCCGATCGCCGCGTCGTAGCCGCCGGCCTCCAGCGCCTGCTTGAGCGCCAGCGTCTTCATCACCTCGGTGTGCACGCTGGCGCCGTGGCTCAGCGGACCGATGCCGTCGCGCACGCCGTCGGGATTGACGTGCACGCGCAGTTCGATGCCGGTCTCGGCCGCGCGGCGGTCGCGGAAGGCGATCATCTCGCGGAACTTCCACGTCGTGTCCACGTGCAGCAGCGGGATCGGCGGCAGCGCGGGCGCGAAGGCTTTCAGTAACAGATGCAACAGCACCGAGCTGTCCTTGCCGATCGAATACAGCAGGACCGGGTTGCGGCACTCGGCCGCGACCTCTCGCAGGATGTGCAGGCTCTCGGCTTCGAGGCGATCGAGGTCGCCGCCGGCCGGGGCGGGAATGGGATTCGAGGACGTCATATGCGCCGGGATTGTAGCGACACCCCCCGCATATCCCGTAAATCACCACAGGGAATGTCCGCATAACCGACCATCCTTTCCCGCGTTCCGCGCGCGCGCCTAGCCTTTGCTGCGAACCCGCCACCCCGAGGAACGTCGGAGGATGTCCGCACCCGCTGCATTGCCTGCGCTGCCTTTTCCCCAGGAAACGGCGGATGCGCTCTTTCGCCTCACCCAGGGGCTGGAGCCGGCGGGGCTGTGGTGGCTGTCCGGATACGCCGCCGGACTGGCCAGCCGTGGCGGCCACGAACAGCCCGCTTCCGCCGCCGCCCCGCGCCCCGATGCGCCGGCGGCGGGGCGGCTGACCATCGTCTACGGCAGCCAGACCGGCAACGCCCGACGCGCCGCCGAAGCGCTGTTCGCCAAGGTGCAGGCCGCCGGCCTGCCCGCGCGCCTGCTGCGCGCCGACGCCTACGCCACCCGCGAACTGGCCGGCGAGCGCCTGCTCTACATCGTCATCAGCACCCAGGGCGAAGGCGATCCGCCGGACGACGCGATCGGCTTCGTCGAATTCCTCGCCGGCAAGCGCGCGCCCAAGCTGCCGGAGCTCAAGTACGCCGTGCTCGGCCTCGGCGACACCAGCTACGCCGACTTCTGCGGCATCGCCCGCAGGATCGACGCGCGCCTGGCCGAACTCGGCGCTCAGCGCGTGGCCGAGGTCGGCCTGGCCGATCTCGACATCGACACCGTCGCCGAGCCCTGGGGCGAAGCCGCCCTGGCGCAGGCGCGCGAACAGCTCAAGTCCGCCGCGCCCGCCGCCGCGCACCTGGCCACCGTCACCCCGCTGCGCCCGGCCGCGGCGTGGTCGCACGAGCGCCCGTTCCCGGCCGAGGTGCTGGCGAACCAGACGCTCAGCGGCCGCGAGTTCCGCAGCGTCGGCTTCCGCCAGTATCGCGACGCCGACAAGGAGGTGCGTCACCTCGAACTGTCGCTCGACGGCTCGGGCCTGCACTACGAACCCGGTGACGCGCTGGGCATCCGCCACCGCAATCCCGAGTCGCTGGTCGCCTCGGTGCTGGAGGCCGCGAAGCTCGACGGTGACGCCGCCACCACCGTCGACGGCGACACCCTGCCGCTGTCCGAATGGCTGGCCACTCGCCGCGAGCTGACCCGGCTGTCGCGCCCGTTCCTCGCCGCGCATGCCGAGCGTTCCGGCGCCGTTGAACTGCAGCAGTTGCTCGAACCGGGCAACGCCGGCTTCGCCGCACTGCTGGCCGACCACCAGCTGGCCGACGTGCTGCGCCGCTGGCCGGCCGACTGGGACGCCGGCGCCCTGCTCGCCGCCCTGCGCCCGCAGGCCCAGCGCCTGTACTCGATCGCCTCGAGCCGCAAGCGCGTTGGCGAGGAGGCACACCTGACGCTCGACGTGCTGCGCTACGCCGCGCACGGCCACGACCACCTCGGCGCCGCCAGCGGCTTCCTCGCCGCGCTCGACGAAGGCGGCCAGGTGCCGGTCTACGTCGAACACAACGAGCGCTTCCGCGTCCCCGCCGACGCCTCGCGCGACATCATCATGGTCGGCCCCGGCACCGGCGTCGCCCCGTTCCGCGGTTTCGTGCAGGAACGCGCGGAAACCGGCGCCACCGGCCGCAACTGGCTGTTCTTCGGCGCGCAGCATTTCAACACCGGCTTCCTCTACCAGACCGAGTGGCAGGACGCCCTGCGCCACAAGGAACTGCACCGCCTCGACCTCGCGTTCTCGCGCGACCAGGCCGACAAGGTCTACGTCCAGCACCGCCTGCGCGAGCGCGGCCGCGAGGTCTACGACTGGCTGCAGTCCGGCGCCCACTTCTACGTCTGCGGCGCGATCGCCATGGGCAAGGACGTACACGCCGCGCTGCTCGATATCGTGACCGGACACAACGGCGGCGATGCCGAGGCGGCGGTCGATTACCTCACCGAACTGCAGACCGGAGGCCGCTACAGCCGCGACGTCTATTGACCCGTGGGAGCGCCTTCAGGCGCGACGCTCCTTCTCCATTCCGTGTCCGTGCAAAAGCATCGCGCCTGAAGGCGCTCCCATGAACCTCCGGCAGCCATCCCCACCATGAGCCACCCTTCCGTCGAAGACATCAAGACCAGCAGCCGCGGCCTGCGCGGCACGCTGCTCGAAGGCCTGGCCGATCCGGTCACCGGCTCGCTGTCGTTCGAGGACCAGCGCCTGGTCAAGTTCCACGGCACCTACCAGCAGGACGACCGCGACATCCGCGACGAGCGCCGCCGGCAGAAGCTCGAACCCGCGCACCAGTTCATGATCCGCATCCGCGCCCCGGGCGGCGTGTTCACCCCCGAGCAGTGGCTCAAGCTCGACGCCATCGCCACCACCTACGCGAACCATTCGCTGCGCGTCACCACCCGCCAGACCTTCCAGTTCCACGGCATCATCAAGCGCGAGCTCAAGGCGACCATGCAGGCGATCAACGCCAGCCTGCTCGACACCGTCTCGGCCTGCGGCGACGTCAACCGCAACGTGCTCGGCGCCAGCAACCCGCTGCAGTCGCGCCTGCACGCGCAGGTGCACGACTGGGCGCAGACGCTCTCGCTCGCCTTCCTGCCGAAGACCCGCGCCTACTACGAGATCTGGCTGGACGAGGAAAAGCTGGCCGACAGCGGCCAGGAAGAAGACCCGATCTACGGCACCGCCTACCTGCCGCGCAAGTTCAAGATGGCCGTGGCCTTGCCGCCGCTCAACGACGTGGACGTGTTCGCCAACGACCTCGGCCTGATCGCGATCGTCGACGAGCGCGGCAACCTGGCCGGCTTCAACGTCGCCATCGGCGGCGGCATGGGCGCCAGCCACGGCGACCCGAAGACCTACCCGCGCCTGGCCAGCGTGATCGGCTTCGTCCCGCCCGAGCGCGTGATCGACATCGCCGCCGCCGCGGTCACCGTGCAGCGCGATTTCGGCGACCGCGTCGAGCGCAAGCACGCGCGCTTCAAGTACACCATCGACGACCACGGGCTCGACTTCATCGTCGACCAGATGCAGCAGCGCGCCGGCTTCAAGCTCGAACCCGCGCGCCCCTTCCACTTCGACCATAACGGCGACCGCTTCGGCTGGGTCGAGGGCGAGGACGGCCGCTGGCACCTGACCCTGTCGCTGCCGGCCGGCCGCATCGCCGACCGCCCCGGCACGCCGCATCTCACCGGCCTGCGCGAGATCGCCCGCATCCACCAGGGCGAGTTCCGCCTGACCGCCACCCAGAACCTCATCATCGCCGGCGTGCCCGCGGGCGAGCGCGAGCGCATCGACGCGCTGGTCGCGCAGCACGCCCTGGATGCGGAAAACCGCGCGCCGACCGCGCTCGCGCGCACCGCCGTCGCCTGCGTCGCCCTGCCCACCTGCGCATTGGCGATGGCCGAAGCCGAGCGCTACCTGCCCGACTTCACCGCGAAACTTCAGCCGCTGCTGGAACAGCATGGCCTGGCCGAAGCGCCGATCCTGCTGCGTGTCTCCGGCTGCCCCAACGGCTGCTCGCGCCCCTACCTGGGCGAAATCGCCCTCGTCGGCAAGGCGCCGGGCCGCTACAACCTGATGCTCGGCGCCGACCACCGCGGCCAGCGCCTGAACACCCTGTACCGCGAGAACCTCACCGAGCCGCAGATCCTCGACGAGCTCGAACCGCTGTTCGCACGCTACGCCCGGTCGCGCCACCGCGACGAAGGCTTCGGCGACTTCCTGCTGCGCGCGGGCGTCGTCGACATTCCGGAAAGAGACCGCCGAAGCGGCATTCCGATCGAAAGCACGCTGGTAGAGAAAGTCGCATGAACCTGCCCACCCCGATGGCCGCCGCCGAATCGCCCGATGCCCTGGCGGAGCTGAACCAATGGCTGGCCGGGCGCAGCGCCGAGGAACGCGTCGAATGGGCGCTGCGCACGCTGCCCGGCACCCACGCCCTGTCGTCGAGCTTCGGTACCCAGGCCGCCGTCTCGCTGCACCTGGCGGCGCAGCAGCGCCCCGACATCCCCGTGATCGTCATCGACACCGGCTACCTGTTCCCGGAAACCTACCGCTTCATCGACGAACTGACCGAACGCCTCAAGCTCAACCTCAAGGTCTACCGCCCGCAGATCGGCATCGCCTGGATGGAAGCGCGCATGGGCCGCATCTGGGAGGAAGGCGTCGACGGCATCACCCGCTACAACCGCCTGCGCAAGGTCGAACCCATGCAGCGCGCCCTCAAGGAACTCGGCGTCGGCACCTGGATCGCCGGCCTGCGCCGCAGCCAGGCCAGCACCCGCGCCAACATCGACTTCCTCGAGCGCAAGGACGGGCGGTGGAAACTGCATCCGATCGCGGACTGGAGCGATCGCGATGTCGGGCACTACCTCGCCCGCCATGACCTGCCCTACCACCCGTTGTGGGAGAAGGGCTACGTCTCGATCGGCGACATCCACACCACCCGCCCCTTGACGGCCGGCATGGACATCGAGGACACCCGCTTCTTCGGACTCAAGCGGGAGTGTGGGCTGCATTTCGACGCGGAGACGGTTCCCTCGACCTAGGGAACCTCTGCACAAGTCTGAATCTGTCCTCCCGAACGCAATGAGGAATCCCGCCGAATCAAGGGCTTGGATTTCTCGCTGCGCTCGATAATGACAGTTGTTCAGAGGCTCCCTGGAGATTCACCCGAGGGAACATCCGGGCGAATGCGCATTGTCCTTCGGGCGCAGCAAGGGGCCTGCCCGTTGCCCGCACATGACGCGCAGTAGCGGATCGACCGGTCTGCGGACATCGAAAAAAAGCGCTTCCCCGCTGCGCCCGGGACGCCATTCCGCCGGACGCGCCAGGCGGGCATCGCCGCCCCGAAACGAAGCGAGCCGGGGAATCCCGGCTCGCTCGTGAAGCATGGCCACGCCCGGGAGCGTGATCGGATCAGTAGAAGACCTTCCAGGCCTGGTTCGGGACCGCGGCGACAGGCTGCTGGGTGGCATGGTTGCCCGACTTCCAGTAGACGTTGTTGCCGTTTGCGGAATTCCGCCACAGGATGTCGGCCCTGCCGTCGCCATCGTAGTCACCGACGGCCGCCACGGCCCACGCCGTACCGGTGCTGACGACCGCCTGCTGGGAGCCGCTGCTGCCGCCGCGCCAGATCGAATTCGCGCCGGTGCTCGCATTGCTCCACAGCACGTCGTCCAGTCCGTCGCCGTTGAAGTCTGCGACACCCGCGACGCGCCATGCCTGGCTCGGGACCGAAGTGACCGCCTGCTGGCTGGCGCTGCTGGCGCTGCGCCAGATCGTGTTGTTGCCGGTCGTGGTGCTGCGCCAGAGGATGTCGCTCCTGCCGTCGCCGTTGAAGTCGCCGACGCCCGCCACCGTCCAGCCGCCGCCGACCACGGTCGCCACCGTGAGCTGCGTGGCGTGATGGCCGCTCAGCCAGATCACGTTCTGGCCGGTGTCGGCACGGCGCCACAGGATGTCGGCCACGCCGTCACCGTTGAAATCGCCAACCCCCGCAACCTTCCAGTTCTGGTTGGCGACCGTGGCAACGGTCTGCTGCTGCGAGTGCAGTCCGGACCGCCAGATCACGTTATTGCCGGTCGAGGTATTGCGCCACAGCACGTCCACCTTGCCGTCGCCGTTGAAGTCGCCGGTCCCGGCGATGATCCAGGCCTGGCTCGCCACGGTGGCCATCTGCTGCTGGGTCGCGATGTTCACCGACTTCCAGATCGCGTTCTGCCCGGTGCTGGAATTGCGGAAGATCACGTCCGACTTGCCGTCGCCGTCGAAATCGCTGCGCACGTTGCCCAACGGCACCACCGTCGCCCGGAACTGGGCGATGATCGGCATCGTCTGGTTCATGCTGCGGACGTTGTCGGCAGTCGCCGTGCCGGTGGGACGATTGAGGTAGTTCACCGCCGGATTGGCGAAATACGGCGCCTCGATCTGATTGTCGCCCGACGGGTAGGCCATGATCGTGAAGAAGCCGGTCGCCGACGACTCGCGGTAGCCATACGAATAGGTGTGCGCGCCGGCGCGTCCCTGGGCATCCTGCGTGTTGTGGGCCTGGCCCATCACGTGGCCGAGTTCGTGCGCGAGCGAGTAGTCGCTGCAGAAGTAGGTATTGCCGTCGCCTTCGTCGCGGTCCTCGCCGTCGCTGACCACGGCATAGGCGAACTCCGCGTCGCCGGCGACGGTGATGCCGGACTGGTTCATGCCGAGCAACCAGGCGATGCCGCACCCATCCTGCTCGGGTTCACGGTAGCCGCGCACGAACGCAACCACGTCGGCGCCGTACTCGTTGCGGGCCGAGCGCAGCGCGGTGAACGCGCTGTCGACCGTGATCGGCTGCTGCGTGGTGGCGTCGTAGCCGGTGAGCTTCTGCAGCGCGTCCTGGTTGTCGCTGGTGTCGGCGTAGGTGACCGACATGGCGTGCACCAGGCGCAGGCGCATGTTCACGCCGCTGCTGGCATAGGCCGCATTGCTCAGCGCCACGAGGTTGGCGACGAGGGTGACGGCCGCCGCCTGACTGCCCTGCCGGGTGGCGATGCTGCTGGAATAGCCGATCACCACGTCCACCACGGCAGTGGCTTTTTCGTTGACGGCAGCGGCGGCGGCACCGGACTTGGCCAGGCGACTGGTCGCCGAGGCGGCCAGCACGCCGCCGCCCTCCGGCGGCGCCAGGAAATCCGGCCCGCTGGCGCGCTGCCCGCCACCCGAGGCGACGCGGCTGCGGTCGGTGGCGACTACCCAGGCGCCGGTCGCGTCGGTACGGACGCGGTAGTAGTCGTCTCCGACCGAAATCATGCCGAACACGGCCTTGTCGCCAAAGGTCAGCACCGCGTTGTTGCTGCCGTCGGCATCGCCGCCGATCCAGGTCCAGTTGCCGTCGGGCTGTTCCTCGTGGCGCTGGTACGCCAGGCGCAGCGGCTTGCCGTCGGGCATGGTGACGACCATCTCGCCCTTGCCGATCGCATTCAGCGCATGCGCCTCGCTGATCGCGACCGGATGGTAGGAATAGGCCCCGGATTGCCGGGCCTTGCGGCCGCCGCCGTAGGACAGCAGTTCACCCCGGTCCGGCAGGGACGCGAAGCTCGTCGAGGAGCCGCGGAGCGTGGCCAGCGACTCCGGCGTCAGGTCGGCCGCGGCGGATGCCTCCGCCTTGGCGACGGGACTGGAGGCCTCGGTACGATCCGAATCGAATTCCGACGTGCAGCCCGCCAATCCGGCGATCAGCGTCAGTCCCAGCAGATGTTTGCGCATGTTGCGATCCCAGAAATAAAGTGTCTCCGCCCTGTGCGGAGAGTGTCGCAGCATATGCCTGCCGGTAGGTGGCCGGAAGTTAAACCATCTCTAACCGCACACGCTCACACCGCGCCTGTGAACTGTACCCCCGTTTTCGCCCGGAGCTCGTCCTCGGACACGCCCGGGGCGAGTTCCCGCAGCGCCAGGCCGCCCTCGGCGACGTCGAATACGGCCAGGTCGGTGATGACCCGGTCCACCACCCCCACCCCGGTCAGCGGCAGGGTGCATTCGGGCAGGATCTTGTGTTCGCCATTCTTCGCCGTATGTTCCATCAGCACGACCACGCGCTTGACCCCGGCGACGAGGTCCATCGCCCCGCCCATGCCCTTGACCATCTTGCCGGGCACCATCCAGTTGGCCAGGTCGCCCTTGTCGGTGACCTGCATGGCGCCGAGGATGGCCAGGTCGATGTGGCCGCCGCGGATCATGGCGAAGGAGTCGTGGCTGCCGAAGTAGCTCGCGCCCTGGCGCGCGGTCACGGTCTGCTTGCCGGCGTTGATCAGGTCGGCGTCGACCTCGTCCTCGGTCGGGAACGGGCCGATGCCGAGCAGGCCGTTCTCCGACTGCAGCCAGACGTCCATGCCGTCGGGAATGTAGTTGGCCACCAGGGTCGGCAGGCCGATGCCGAGGTTGACGTAGGCGCCATCGCTCAGCTCCTGCGCGGCGCGCTGCGCCATCTCGTCGCGGGTCCAGGCCATTACTTCGCTCCTCGCACGGTGCGCTGCTCGATGCGCTTCTCGGGGGTCGGGTTGAGCACGATGCGGTCGACGTAGATGCCGGGCAGGTGCACGTGGTCGGGATCGATGGTTCCGGTCGGAACGACCTCCTCCACCTCGGCCACGCAGACCTTGCCGGCCATCGCGCAGGCCGGATTGAAGTTGCGCGCGGTCTTGCGGAACACCAGGTTGCCGGCCTCGTCGGCCTTCCAGGCCTTGACCAGGGACACGTCGGCCACCAGCGCGGTCTCGAGCACGTAGTGCTTGCCGCCGAACTCGCGGGTCTCCTTGCCCTCGGCCACCACCGTGCCGTAGCCGGTGGCGGTGAAGAAGGCCGGGATGCCCGCGCCGCCGGCGCGCAGGCGCTCGGCCAGGGTGCCCTGCGGGTTGAACTCCAGCTCCAGCTCGCCGCCGAGGAACTGGCGCTCGAACTCCTTGTTCTCGCCGACGTAGGACGAAATCATCTTGCGGATCTGCCGCGTCTCCAGCAGCTGGCCGAGGCCGAAGCCGTCGACGCCGGCGTTGTTGGAGATCACGGTCAGGTCCTTCACGCCCGAATCGCGCAGCGCGGCGATCAGGGCCTCGGGGATGCCGCACAGGCCGAAGCCGCCGACCGCCAGCGTCTGGCCGTCGGCCACGAGGTCACGCAAGGCCGCCGCCGCATCCGCACACCGCTTGCGCGCAGAACCGCCCCCTACCGATTGAGAAGACATTCGCACTCCCCGACTGGACATTGCGCCGATTCTACCCGTTGAGGCAGGTTCGCCCATCGGACGAACGGCCAATCGTCCCGTGCCCGACAGCCTTGCCAGGCGTTCCGAAGTGGCGCCCCCACACCATCTCCCGCACGCGTCGGCGGCAAGTCATCCGCCGGATGGCGCGTTGGCGCGCCGGCCGGCGCCGGCCGGCTTGAGCTTCAGCCGGGACAGCGGGCGGTCGATCGCGATGACGATCAGCCACGACAACAGCAGCGTCAACGCGAAGGACTTGAGGAAGAAGTCGAACGACCTGGAGAATCCGCAGGGGCACATGAACCATGCCGCCACCGTCGTGTGGATCAGGTAGACCGGATAGCTCAGGTCTCCGGACAACTTGTCGACCCTGCCCGACGGCTGGCGATAGAGCGAGACCACCACCCACGCCGACAGCAGCATCGAAGCGTACAGGCCCCAGGCCCACGGCCAGTAGGGCAGCTTGAACCAGAGCAGGCCATGCGCCGTCCAGGCCCGCCAGTAAAGCTGGAAATCCGTATGAACCGGTTGAAGAGATAGGTCCGCAACCCCACGTCACGAACCCGTGCTTGTTCGTCAACACGAACCTCATCAGGAAGTCGCTGAGAACGAAGAATCCCCACACTGCATATGCGGCGCAGCCAAGGATCATCCCCCTAGGCGACCCGACCATCGGCGACGCGAGGAACAGGCGCCAGGCGCCGAAGCCAAGGACAGGCAACCTCACGTACAGGGTCCGGCGACGGCCCGCACTTCACCAAGCACCGAACCGTCGGACAAGGCCTCCAGCCGCAGCCGCATGCCGTCATTGACCCAGGGGCCGGTCGTCGCCTGTCCCGTGCCGCCAGCCTCCGTCCAGGTCTTGTCTTGCACCCCTTCGGCGACGACCTTGATCCTGACGGCGGTCACGCCGGGGATCGCGACCTTCCAGTCCACCTGCACCTCGGCGGACGCGGCCTTGCCGTCCACGCAGCGGAAATCGACCGCCGCCGCCGCGACCTCGACGCCGGAAGACGACGTGATCTCGAAGCGCATCGGCGATTGCGCCTGCGGAGGCAGGCCGGCGGCAGGCGCAGGCGCCGCCGCCTGCTGCGCGGCCCGGTCGCGTTCACGGGCTTCCTGCGCCACCTCGTCGCCGCAACCGGCCAGCACCAGCAGCGCCAGCACGGGCAGGCAGCCCCGCATCCTGCGGCGATGGCCCGCGCCACCATTGCCGGGTCGATTCCCGCGTCGTTGCACCATCAACATCACGCCTCCTGTCTTGGAATCCAGAACACGCCGACCAGAACAGCGGGCAGGCACAGAGCAGCGCGCCAAGATAGCGCCGCGCCCTGCACGCACCCGCATGCCGCGTACCGGCGTGTTGGCCGTGGACGGTATTTGCCTCAACATAACCCTCCCCTGAAGCACCCGACCCCGCGAAATCCGGCGCATGTCGCGCAGAACTCCCCTGCCCCTGCTGCGCACCGCCGTTTTCCACGTCCTGCGCGGCCTGTTCCGCGCGGTCCCCCTGGGCGAGGCATCGCGCGACCGCCTGCGGCAGTGGTTCCTGGGCCGCCTCGGCTTCCTGGTGCCCGCGCCGCCGCGCGGCCTGCCTGCGAACGCGCATGCCCGCGAACGCCAGGGCCGCAGGGACGCGACCGGGCGTGCGATCGGCTACCGCGGGGCATCGACGCCCGTGCTGCCCTCGCCCCTGCCTGCCAGGCTCGTCGCCTTCTACCTGCCGCAGTTCCATCCCATCCCCGAGAACGACGCCGCATGGGGCGCCGGATTCACCGAATGGCGCAACGTCAACCGCGCCACGCCCCAGTTCGACGGCCATGCGCAACCGCGGCTGTCGGGCGATCTCGGCGACTACGACCTGCGCGACACCGACGTCATGCGGCGACAGGCGGAACTGGCGCGCCGCCACGGCATCGGCGCCTTCGCCTTCTATTTCTACTGGTTCAACGGCACCCGTCCGCTCGAAGCGCCCCTGCAGGCGTGGTTGCGCAATCGCGACATCGACCTGCCGTTCTGCCTGTGCTGGGCCAACGAAAGCTGGTCGCGGCGCTGGGACGGACGCGACAACGAGATCATCCTCGGCCAGCAGCATTCGGCCGAGGACGACCTGGCGTTCATCCGCCACGTCGCCCGCTACCTCGAGGATCCGCGCTACCTGCGCGTGGACGGCAAGCCGGTCCTGCTGGTCTACCGCCCGAGCCTGTTCCCCGACATCCGCGCCACCGCCGGTCGCTGGCGATCGGAATGCGAACGACTGGGCGTCGGCGGGATCCACCTGTGCTACGTCCAGGGCTTCGAGCGCCCCGATCCGGGCGACATCGGCTTCGATGCCGCGATCGAGTTCCCGCCCAACCTGAGCGAACCGACCGACATCACCCGCTGGCAGCGGCTGCTCAACCCCGACTTCGCGGGGAAGGCTCTCGACTGGCGCCAGCTCGCCGCCGGCGCGCTGCGACGGTCCCCGCCGCCGTACACGCTGTATCCCTGCGTCAATCCGGGATGGGACAACGAACCGCGGCGCACCGGGCTCGGCCGCGTCTTCCTGCATGCCTCGCCGCGCCGCTACCGCGACTGGCTGTCCTCGACCATCCGCGAGCGATTGGCCTCGCCGCGACCGGACGAGCGCCTGGTCTTCATCAACGCCTGGAACGAGTGGGCGGAAGGCGCGGTGCTCGAACCCGATCGTCGCCTGGGCCACGCGTGGCTCCACGCCACCAGCGAAGGCCTGCGACACGCCGCCGGGGACCGCACGCAGCCTTCCGGGCCCGCGGCCGTCGTCCACGCCTGGTATCCGGACGAGTTTGCGGACATCCTGCAGCGCCTCGTCGGGACGCGCATCGACTGGCGCCTGTACGTGACGACGTCGCCGGAACGCGAACGCGAGATCCGCCGCGTGCTCGAACGCTCCGCGCTGTCGGGCGAGGTCGTCGTGTCGGAAAACCGCGGCCGCGACATCCTGCCCTTCCTGCGCGTGGCCGACCGTCTTCTCGACGAGGGCCACGACATCGTCCTCAAACTGCACACCAAGCGCTCGCAGCACCGTCGCGATGGCGACCAGTGGCGGCGCGACATGCTGGATCGGCTGATGGCGCCGCAGCGTGCCGGCCGCATCCTCGACGCCTTCGCATCTGATCCCCTCCTCGGCGCCGTCGGCCCCGAAGGGCACCTGCAGCCGATGCAGACCTATCTTGCCGCGAACCGCGACGCCATCGAGTACCTGGTCACCCGCCTGGGCCTGCAGGACCGGCGCTACCTGCCGCATCGCTTCATCGCCGGCAGCATGTTCTGGTGCCGACTGGACGCCCTGCGGCCGCTGCTCGACGCCCACCTGGAGGAGTGGGAGTTCGAACCCGAGGACGGGCAGCTCGACGGCACCCTGGCGCACGCAATCGAGCGCATCTTCGCCCTGTGCGTCAACGACGCCGGCTTCGAAACCCGCAGCGCGGCCGACGTCTGCGGCGAACCCGACACCGAAGGCGACCGCCCCTATCCTTACGCCAGGCCGAGTCGCGGATAAGCGTGGCGGCGGCCGTCCGCGGGACGGCCGCCGCCGTCTTTCCGGGGTTGCGAGGGAACGTCTGGACAATCCGCTTTGTCATTCCGAGCGCAGCGAGGAATCCCGGGAAATCAACGACGTAGATTTCCCGCTGCGCTCGAAATGACGATCGTCCGGGGCCTCCCGAGGAGCCTGGTCGTGCCCGGTGGCGCTCCCGCGTGAGGCGCCCTCCCCAGCCGCGGTTCGCCTGGCCATCGGCAACCGGCTAAAATCCGGCACCGCTCCGCGCCACCCGCGTTGCGCGCCCCCAACCTGCAAGGACCCTTACGCTCGATGAAGATCCTCGTCGCCTACAAGCGCGTGGTGGACTTCAATGTCCGCATCCAGGTCAAGCCGGACGGTTCCGGCGTGGTCACCGAGGGCGTGAAGCTCTCGGCCAACCCCTTCGACGAGATCGCGCTGGAAGAGGCGCTGCGCCTGCGCGACAAGGAGATCGCCACCGAAGTCGTGGTCGCCACCATCGCCCCGGCCGACGCCGCCGCGCACCTGCGCAACGGCCTGGCGATGGGCGCCAACCGCGCCATCCACGTGGTCACCGACCAGCCGATCCAGCCGCTGACCGCCGCCCGCACCCTGCTCAAGCTGGTCGAGAAGGAATCGCCGGACCTGGTGATCCTGGGCAAGCAGGCGATCGACGACGACGCCAACCAGACCGGGCAGATGCTGGCCACGCTCTGGGGCCGCCCGCAGGCGACCTTCGCCTCGAAGCTGGAGATTGCAGATGGCAAGGCCACCGTGACCCGCGAAGTCGACGCCGGCCTGGAGACGCTGGAGGTCGACCTGCCCGCCGTCGTCACCACCGACCTGCGCCTGAACGAGCCGCGCTTCATCAAGTTGCCCGACATCATGAAAGCCAAGAGCAAGCCGATGGAGACGCTGCAACTGGCGGACCTGGGCGTGGAGTCCGGGGATTTCCTCAAGACCACCCACCACGCCCCGCCCGCGAAGCGCAGCAAGGGCGTGATGGTCAAGGACGCGGCCGAGCTGATCGCCGCACTCAAGCAGAAGGGGTTGCTGTAATGGCCAAGGTCCTCGTCATCGCCGAACACCTGGGCGGCACGCTCAACGCCTCCACCGCGCGCACGGTCAGCGCCGCGCAGGCGCTGTCGCCCGAATCGATCGACATCGCCGTGCTCGCCGCCGACCCGTCCGCGGTGGCCGCCGAAGCGGCGCAGATCGCCGGCGTGGCCAGGGTGCTCGCCGTGGCCAACGCCGCCAACGCGCAGCCCGTCGCCCAGGTGCTGGCGCCGCAGGTCGCGAAGCTGGCCGAGGGCTACAGCCATGTCGTCCTGCCCAGCACCACCTTCGGCAAGGACCTTGCGCCCTGTGTCGCCGCCCTGCTCGGCGTGGCCCAGGTCTCGGACCTCATGGCGGTCGAAGGCGCGCATGTGTTCAAGCGCCCGATCTACGCCGGCAACGCCATCATCACCGTCGAGGCGCCGGCCGACCGCACCGTGGTCGCCACCGTGCGCACGGCCTCGTGGCCGGAAGCGGCGAAGGGCGGCGGCGGCGCGGTCGAAGCCGTCACCGTTGACGCAACCCTGCCGACGCATACCCGCTACGTCGGCCTGGCCGCCGGCAAGTCCGACCGCCCCGACCTGCAGAGCGCGAAGCGGGTGGTGTCCGGCGGCCGCGGCGTCGGCTCGAAGGAGAACTTCGAGACCATCTACAAGTTCGCCGACCGGCTGGGCGCGGCGGTAGGCGCCTCGCGCGCCGCGGTCGACGCCGGCTACGTGCCCAACGAACTGCAGGTCGGCCAGACCGGCAAGATCATCGCCCCGGAGCTGTACGTGGCGATCGGCATCTCCGGCGCGATCCAGCACCTGACCGGCATCAAGGACGCCGGCACGATCGTCGCGATCAACAAGGATGGCGACGCGCCGATCTTCGAGGTGGCCGACATCGGCCTGGTCGGGGACCTGTTCACGCTGCTGCCCGAACTGGAAAATCAACTGCAATGAACCTCGCCCATCGCGTCCATGTGCTGCTGCCTTGCCTTGTCGGCACCGTCCTGCTCGGTGCCTGCCAGCAGGCGCCAAGCGACAGCGCCCCGGCCACTGCTCCCACTCAATCCGAGGCGACCGTGGCCGCACCCGCGACGCCCGAGGTGCCGCAGACACGCTTCATCCGCGCCGAACCGGCATCGCTTCCGGACTGCAGCCCGGCAGTCGTCACGCTGACCTGGGATACCAGTTCGCTAGCGCCACCGCCGATGTCGGTGCGTGTCCACATCCTGGCCCGCAACTCGGAACGCCTGTTCGCCGCCGGTGGCGCGCAAGGCCGGGCCGAGACCGGCCGCTGGGCCCTCCCCGGCTCGACGTTCTCGCTCCACAATGGCGAGACGGGCGAGAAACTGGAATCAGTCGTCATCGGCGGCCCCTCGTGCAGGCGCTGAAACAGGCCTGTACTGTGTTCCCCACCTGCATTCATCCGGCGGAAGCTCCCTAGAATCATGGAGTAGAGTCGGTGTGCGCCGACTCGCGCGTCGACATGCCCGTCGATCCGGGTCTGGTAACCTCCGCCCCTGCGCCACCTGTCTCTCCAGCAGGCAACTGGTGGCAGGATTGCCGGGCAGCCGGACTCGGCGGCGTTGCGCGCAGGCACGGCGATCGCCTGCCTCCCGCCCCCCCACCAAGGAACCACCCGTACGAATGGATCATTTGACCGTCAGGTCCTGGCAGGAACGCGACGGCCATGAGGGCGTCCGGGACGCTTGGCTAGCGTCCAGAGAAGCCTTGGTCGGACGCGACTGGAGCCAGGTCGCCGGCACCTGCGGTCTATGCGGGTCGAGCCGTGGATTCGTCCTCACCGAGAGCATGGACCCCCGGCAGCCAGATATTCGCGAGGGACTGCTTTGCCGCGAATGCCGCCACAACTCGCGCATCCGGAGTTCGCTGCGCCTGCTGCTGGACCAACTCGAAAGCTTGGATCATCCACCGGCGGTGTACTTGACCGAACAGGTGACGGGGACCTTCATCTGGCTCCAGCGGCATCTGCGTGGCACCCTCCTCGGCAGCGAGTTCGAGCCGAGCTTCCTCAAGCGGATGGCGCTGACCCGGCGCTTCCACCAGGCCGGCGGCAAGGGCACGGTCGAATATCAGGACGTCACGAAACTCAACTTCGCGGATGCCTCGCTGGACGCGATTGCATCGTTCGAGGTGTTTGAACATGTTCCCGACTATCGCACCGCGGTTTCCGAGTTCGCACGCGTGCTGAAGCCGGGCGGGACCTGCGTCGCGACATTTCCATTCACCGACGGCCCCGACACCATCACCCGTGCTCTCGTCGATGAAGAGGGCGAGGTCCGGCACCTGCTGGAACCTGAGTACCATGGCGATCCGATCAGCGGCGGCGTGCTGTGCTTCTACCATTTCGGCTGGGACGTACTGGACGTGTTTCGCAGCGCCGGGTTCTCCGACGTGCGCATGGTCATGCCGTGCGGCCTCGAACACGGCCTGTTCTACGGCCTCTGGACACTGGTAGCAACACGTTGAGGTACTAGCGCCACTCTATCGACTCCACCCGGTTCCGCCCCCGGACCAAGCCGGGACTCCCGGTCCTTCCAGGCTTTCATGAGAAAATGCAGACGCATTCCGCAATCCAGGTTCCGATGACCCAAACAGCCCCGATCGTCACCGTCCTCGTCCCCTGCTACAACGAGGAGGGCGCCGTCGCAGAGACCATCGAGAAGCTCGACTCGGCGCTCGCGCCGCTGGGCAACTTCCAGATCCTCGCGATCGAGGACGGTTCCGAGGACGGCACGCTGACGGTGCTCCGCTCGCTGGAGTCGCGCCATCCGCGGCTCACCGTGGTCCCGCACGACCGCAACCGCGGCTATGGCGCCGCGCTCAAGACCGGCATGCGCGAGGCCGCGTCTGACCTGATCGCGATCATCGACGCCGACGGCACCTATCCGATCGCCGACCTGCCGAAGCTGGTGGGCATCGCCATCGACCGCAACCTCGACATGGTGGTCGGCGCACGCACCGGCGAGAACGTCACCTACTCCACGCTGCGCAAGATCCCCAAGTTCTTCCTGCATCGCTGGATCAACTGGATCGTCAACCAGAAGATACCCGACATCAACTCGGGGATGCGCGTGTTCCGCAGGGACATGGCCCGCAAGTTCGTGCGCATCCTGCCCAACGGCTTCAGCTTCACCATCACCATCACCATCTCGGCGCTGCGCAACAACTACCGCGTCCATTTCGAGCCGATCGACTACTTCGCGCGCAAGGGCAACTCCAAGATCCACCCGATCAAGGATACGCTCCGGTTCGTGCAGATCATCGGCCGCACGGGCATGTACTTCGCGCCGCTGCGCATCCTCTCGCCCCTGCTCGTGGTGCTGGCGATCGGCAGCACGGCCAGCCTGTGCTACGACGCCTTCGTGCTCCGCGACCTGACCGAGAAATCGCTGGTCCTGCTCACGATGCTCCTCAACGTCGGGATCTTCGCGATCCTGGCCGACATGATCGACAAGCGGAGCCAGGTATGAGCGACCCGCACCACGACGCCTTCGAATACCGCGACAACGCCGAACACCACGAGGCCCAGCACAGGATGGGCCACCTGCAGGCGTACTACGCCTGGACCCTGAGCCTGTTCGGCGATGACCTGCAAGGCCCCGCGGCCGACGCCGGCGCCGGCTCCGGCCATTTTTCCGCGCTGCTGGCCGAGCGCGTCTCGCCCGTGCTCCTGCTCGAAGGCGGCACCGACAACCTGGCTGTGCTGCGCCAGCGCTTCGCCGGCAATCCCGCGGTGACCGTGGTCGACTGCGACCTGGAGCAGTGCGAAGGCCTGCTGCGCGAGCACGCGATCCGCAGCATCTTCACCCTCGACGTGCTCGAACACCTGCCTGACGACGTGGCGGTGCTGCGGCAGTTCCACGGCGCCCTGCCGCCGTCCGGCCGCGTGTACATCAAGGTTCCCGCGCTGCCGTGGCTGTACGGGCCGGTCGACGAGGCCTCCGGCCACTACCGCCGCTATACGAAGGCCAGCCTGCGCAAGGCGGTGGAGACCGCTGGCTTCCGGGTGGAGAAGTGCCGGTACATGAACCTGGCCGGCGTGCCGCCGTACTTCCTCAAGTCACGCATCCTCGAGCGACAGGAAAACTTCTCGCGCACCTTCACTCCGAAGCAGATCGAACGCATCCGCAAGCTGATGCCCGCGCTGAAGCTGGCCGACAGCCTGAGCGGGCCTCCGATCGGCCTGTCCGTGGTCTGCGTCGCCGTCCGGCCCTGAGATGCGCTACCCGCTCGCCACGTACCTGCGCGCGGCCGCGTTCTTCACCCTGTACGGCCTGGTCAAGTACCTGCCGCCACCGATCGGCGACGTCTTCCGCTTCGCGGTGCTCAAGCTGTTCATGGCGTCCATCCACAGCTGGAAGATCAAGGACGGCGTGTCGGTCTGGTTCCCGGAAGGGATCCGCATCGGGCGCCACGTGACCGTCAACGAGTACGTGTTCCTCGACGGCTACGGCGGCCTCGAGATCGGCGACCACTGCCGCGTCGCGCACGGCTGCTCCTTCCTCAGCGAGGACCATGTCTTCGACGACCCCGACACGCCCATCTGGCAGCAGCCCAAGCGCGCCGGGAAGATCGTGCTGGAGCAGGACGTGTGGCTCGGCTGCGGCGTGCGCGTGCTGCGAGGCGTGCATATCGGGCGCGGTTGCGTGGTCGGCGCCGGCGCGGTGGTCACGCGCGACCTGCCCGCCTTCTCCATCGCCGTGGGCGTGCCCGCGCGCATCGTCGGCACGCGTGGCACCCGGAGCGCCCATGACGCCGCCTGATGCACCCGGGCGACGCATGTCGCCGCTGCTCGGCGAAGGGCTGCGGATGGGCGTCCTGTCGGTCGCCAGCCTCGCCGTCGGCTACCTGCTGACGACGGGCCTGGTCGAACTGGCGCAACTGGCTCCCGAACCCGCCTACGCCATCGCCGTGGTCTCGTGCTCGATCCTCAATTTCTTCGGCTGCAGGCACTACGTCTTCAAGGGAACCCAGGGCCCGCTCTGGAAGGAGGCGTCGATGTTCTTCCCGTCCGTCCTCGCCTTCCGCGCGCTCGAAGTGCTGGTGTTCTCTTCGCTGCTGCGCGTCCTGGACCACTATCAGGTCGTCTACTTCGTGACTGCGGGTCTGTCGATGGTCGCGAAGTTCATCGTCTCGAAGCTGCTGATTTTCCGGCGCTGACGCGCCCCGCTCGCTACCATCCCGGCTTGACCACGATCCCGGCCTGCTTGGCGGGCAGTTCGATTTCCAGATGCAGGTTCGGCCGAAGCCAGGGGATACGTTCGCAGAGCGCCTGCTTCATCCGGCCGCCACGCGTGACCGGCGGCGGGTAGTAATTCTTCACGTACTTGATCTTGACAACGTTGAAGTCAGGCGAAAGCAGGCAGAAGTACCGGATCAGTTCATGCATCGCGAATTCGCGCCAATGGTGCCCATAGGTTGGCGTGGCCAGCACTTCGTCCACGGAGACCCCACCGCCGAAGCCCGTGCGGAAGCGCCGGAAATCCCAGGCGCGCCCGAACCACGAATAGTAGTTCGGCGTCGTGATCACGATGCGCCCGCCCGGCATCAGCACGCGGTACACCTCGCTCCAGAAATGCACGGGGTTGAACGTGATGTGTTCGATGATCTCTGTGAACAGGACCACATTCACGCTGTCGTCCGGAAGGTTCGAAAGCGAAGGACACCGTTCCAGGTCGGATTCCGTCACCAGCCGGATCCCCTCGCCGTCCGCAGCGGCGCGGACGCTCGGAAGATCCAACGTGACGGGCAGGTCCATCGCCGTCACCTCGTATCCAGCGCGCCGCCACATCAGGGACTGGTGCAGCCAGTGCGCGCCGATGTCCAGCAACCGGACACCCCGGCTGCGGTCCCAACTCCCGTCGAACTCCTCCAGCGTCAGGCTGAACCGTTCGTGGTGATGCCGCAGGTAGCCCACATCCGTATGCCCATAGCCGTCCAGGACCCGGAGCAGTTCGTCAACGCCCCCCCCCCCCCCCGCAGTCAAGGAAGGTTCGCGCACATCATCCGGCCACCCGAACAAATCCGCGATCTTCCGCAGTCTCGATCTAGCCATGCCATCTCCCTTCGGTTCGGATCTGGGAACAATATACCCGCCGCCGGATCACCCACCTCCGCAATCGGCCGACCCGATCTTCAGCGTCGAGAGGAGCCTTCCAGTGTCCGCGTGGCGCAACGTGAATTCGGTTCCCGCCATTGCCCATGGTCCGGTCGACTGCCTGCCCGTGCCGATGGTGGCAGCGAACAACTGCTCCCTGCCATCGGACGCGAGCACCGACACCGTCACCTGTTTCGCGATATCCGGCGGAACGTCCCACGACAGGTCGACGACGGCGGCCCCGTCCCGCGCGCACAGTGAAGCGGGCGTCGCGGTAAACGCCGCACGCGGCTCCAGCGCGGAGGACTCGACGCCCCTCGCCGGCGGGAGCGCATCCCTGTAGATGTACGCGGTTGTCTTGCGCCAGCCTTGACCAACGGGATACTCCCGCAGCAGCGGCCGTTGCTCCTCGCGCTTGAGGCTCAACCTGTACACATCGCCGACGTCTGTCCCGAAACCCGAAATCTGCTGCGAACCCACGATGTTGACACGGTCGACCGGCACGCCCCAGAAGGCAAGCGCCTGCTTGATCTCGGCACCACCGAGGCGGGGAATCTCGGCAATGATCAGGGCAGACTCGCCCTTGTCCAGGGTCGCGGTCACATAGGGAAGCAGTTCCTTGGCGTGCGTCGGCCTGGACGTCGTGAGCACTTCGGAGTCGCGGTTCACGGACGCAGCCGAGCACGCAACAAGCACGACGCTGCCTGCCGCCAGCAGCCATCGGCCGATCCGGCCCGTTGCGGCGGCCGGGCCCAGCAGCACCAGCACGAGAAGCAGCCAGAACCCGATCCCCTGCCGATAGCCGAGGATGTCGGTGGCATACAGCGGAATCGCAGCGAACCAATCGGGGAAATCCCAGACGAAATCCCGGTACAGCACGCCATGCGCCGCGAAGGCAGCCCCCGCCAGGCACAGCGCACTCACGATCCCCGACAGCAGGCGCAGCCGGCCGACGCCATCGCCGGCCAGCGTATGGACCATTCCCGCCACGAACACGGCCGGGACGAGTTGCATGAAGTAGCGCGCCACGATCCGCTGCGGATCCGGATGGTTCATCGCCAGCTGCACGGAGTGCTGCACGCACACCAGCGTGTAGCCCCCTAGGAACAGCAGGCAGACCAGCACCAGCCGATAGAAGGCGGATTCCCCGGTGAGCCGGAGCGGGTGCCTCACGAGATGGACACCCGCTTCGAGGAACCGGTACAGGAACGGCCCGACCAGGAGGACCATCGTCGACAGGTAGGCGACCGTCCACAGCGCGATGGCGTCCAGCGTGATCGCGTTGCGGTCGGCGAAGCCGTCGTAGACGTCGCCACCAAAGGCAGCCGTGACGCCGATGCCGTTTTCGCCCGCGTACCACACCCATGCCAGCAGCAGCAGCGCGCCCCCCGCGACGCTCGACGCGGCGGGTGGCACGAGGCCTGGCCGCGCCACGCCATTGCGCCACATTCCGTACAGCCAGATCACCCACAGCACCGGCACCGCCGGAAGCGCGAGGTACTTGGTCAGGTAGGTGCCGGCCAGCATCAGCCCGAACACGAACGCGGACAACCAGCCGACGGGCTTCGCGCGCACCGCATACCAGATGCAGAACGTGAACAGCGGCACGAACAGGTTTTCCGCCATCGCCTGCGTCGGGAACGTGAACTGGATCGGCAGCACCGCCGCAATCGCCGCGCTCGGCCACCCCCACTTCGCCCCGCAGGCCTTGGCCAGCAGCCAGCAGGCCGGCACCAGGGTCGAGGTGACCAGTACGTTGGTCAGGACAATGCCGTCGTAGCTGGCGCCACTGGCCACCGCCGGCGCGAGCAACAGCGGATACAGGAAGGGATACTGGGCCGAGGGGTAGTCCCCGTGTCCGGCGAGCGCGTCCGCCCCGAGCTTGTAGAGCAGTTCGTCGAAGAAGATGAGCGGACCCACCGGATCAAGCACGATGTACTTCGCGACCAGGGACAGCAGCGTGATCGCCACCATCGCGGCCACGTCCAGGCGTGAATGGCCGTGGTTCTCCATTCTGGCGGTGGCGTCATGCATCCCGGGCATCCTTGTCTGCGGCGAGTATCGAGGCAAACGTGCCCTCGAACACGCGCCGGGAAAACCTTCGCTCGATGAAGTCCAGCTCCGAGGACGACACCGCGTTCCATGCGCCGTCGTCGGACAGCAACTCCAGCACGTGCGCCGCGAACGCCTCCGGATCGTCGGCGTATCGCATGAATCCCCCGGCCTCGGACAGTCCCTGCATGCCCGTGGGCGTGGTGACGCACGGAACCCCGTGGCGCATCGCCTCGAGCACCTTGCCCTTCATGCCGCCACCGAACCGCAGCGGCGCGATCGCGACGCGGGTCGCCGCGTAGCGCCGTTCCAGTTCCTCGTCGCTGACGAATCCGGTGACTTCGATGCCGTCGCAGGCCAGCTGCAGGATTTCCGGCTTCGGATTCGAGCCCACCAGCGCGAGGCAGACATCCGCCGCCGAGGCCCGGATCAGCGGCAGTACCTGCGACACGAACCACAGCGCGGCGTCGACGTTGGGCTGGTGGGCGAAGCCCGCCACGAACAGGATCCCGGACCGGTCACGCAGGTCGCCGGGGGCCGCTTCCGGAACCGATTCGAAGCCGTAGAGCGGTGCCGTCAGCGCCCGCGCCTTGCCGCGGTTGCTGCGCAGCCAGTCGCGCACGTGGGCGGTTTCGTCCGCCGACGGGTAGACGATGACGTCGGATTTCGCCCACATCTCGTGCTCCAGCGAGCGCAGCCAGCGGGTGTCGATCGCCAGCTGGTCGGAGGGCTCGACCTTCATCTGTTCGAGCATGCGCAGGTGGTGCACGTCGTGCCCGAAGTAGACCACCCGCGATTGCGCGTGCTTGCGGACCGAGTCGATGTACTTCACCGAGATGTGCGGTCGGCTGAGGATCACCGCGTGGAACAGGTCGCTGCGCTCGCCGATCCAGGCGTCGAACGCACCCGCGTACCCGCTGCCGTAGATCACTTCCACGCCCATGTCCTGCAGCAGGTGGACGTAGTCGGGATCGCGATAGAGGTTGTCCGGCCAGAACCTGACGCTGTAGCCCTGGCCGACCAGCACCTCGACCATCTGGAAGATCGCGCGCGAACCGGCGTCCCGGTCCGGCTGCGGGATGTAATGGTCGACGACGAGGATCGCCTTCTTCCCGCGACTGCGGTCGCGCGCGGTTTCGACGTCGACGGCGTTCGGGGTGTGTTCGCGGGCCAGGACGGCGCCCCAGCGTTCCAGGAACTTGCGCTGGTTGACCGGTTGCCAGGATTTCACGCCGGTGGACACGTCCGTCCCGCTCGACACGCCTTCGTGGTGGATGACCACCGAGCGCGGCTGCAGGTAGACCTTGAGGCCCTGCTCGCGGACCCGGAACGCGAGATCTGTGTCCTCGTAGTAGGCCGGCGCGTAGCGCTCGTCGAAGCCGCCCAAGACATCGAGGAACAGCGCGCGCCGCAGCATGATCGAGGCGCCCGAAACGTAGTCGGCTTCCTTGAGGTAGTTGTACTGCGGCAGGTCGGGATCGTCGAGCCGGCCGTAGTTCCAGGCGCTGCCGTCGGACCACAGGATGCCGCCCGCTTCCTGCAGCCGGCCGTCCGGATAGACGAGCTTGGAGCCGACGAGACCGGCATCCGGGCGCCGGTCGAAGACTTCGACCAGGCTGTCGAGCCAGCCCCGGGTGACTTCCGTGTCGTTGTTGAGGAAGTACAGGTAGTCCCCGCGCGCGAGCGTGGCCGCACGGTTGCACGAGCGCAGGAAACCGAGGTTTTCCGGGTTGTCGTGGTAGTGCAGCCCCGGAACGTCGCGCAGCGCCTGGATCGCCGCGTCGCCGGAGGCGTCCTCGACGACCAGGACTTCGTATGCGACCCGCGGGGCGTTTTCCGCGATCGAGCGCAGGCACTGGAAGGTGTGGTGCAGGTTTCCGTACGTCGGGATGATGATGGACACGACCGGATGCGGGCACGGCGGGAACGACAGTTGCTGCAGTTGCCCGGCCGACACCGGCTGTGCAACGGCCGGATCGGATGGCGAATGCGGGGCGGCAGCGGCCGCCGGCGCCGGTGCCGGATCGTGGCGCCGCAGCCACCGGCCTGCCAGGGCGCGCAGGGGCGCCAGCAGTCCGCCCTGTCCCAGCGAGGATGCCCGCAGCGAGGTGATGACGGACGGCCAGTCGCCGCGCGCGATGCGCAACGCGAAACGCAGCGGCCTGGTCAAACGCCACGAACGCGACGTCAGGATCTGCTGCATCTGCACCGATTGCGCCTGGTGCCTCGCGGAGAGGTCGCGCAGCTCCGCCTCCATCTCGCTGCGCCGGGTGGCCAGCTGCCGCAGCCCGCCGATCGCCTGCTCCAGGCTCGCGGTTTCCCCCGCATCGATCCCGGACGCATGCAGCCCGGTCGCGACCGCTTCGCCCCATTGCGCCAGGTGGCGCTCCATCGATGCGGCGCGCTGCCCCATGGCGTCGAGCTCGGCGCTCAGCGATTGCGCCCAGCGCGTGCGCTCGTCGTATTCGGACTGCAGCTCGCCCAGACGCTGCGACAGCGATGCGCGCTCGGCGTCCAGCGATTGCGCCCAGCGCGTGCGCTCGTCGTACTCGGACTGCAGTTCGCCTAGCCGCTGCGACAGCGATGCGCGCTCGGCGTCCAGCGACTGCGCCCAGCGCGCCTGTTCGTCGTATTCGGACTGCAGTTCGCCCAGACGCTGCGACAGCGACGCGCGCTCGGCGTCCAGCGCCTCGCTCCAGCGCGTGCGTTCGTCGTATTCAGCCCGCAGCTCGGCGGCCTGTTCGATCAATGCCTGACGCTCCCGGCCCAGGGTCTCCGCCCATGCCGATCGCTCATCGAACTCCCTGCGCAGCTCCAGATGCTGCACGTCCATTTCCGCCACCCGGGCATTCAGCGCAACGATCAGGTCGCCGCGCTGCTTCACTTCCGTATCCGCGTCCTGCAGCCGCAGCCGAGCCTGCGCAAGCTCCCTGCGCTCGCGCTCGCCAAGCCGGGCGAAATCTTCCAGCGTGTCCGCATACAGGCTTTCGGCGCGCTCGAATTCCGCCCTCAGTGGCGCCAGGTCCCGCCACGGTTGGCGAGAGGAGGTCGCCGCCGCAAACATGCGCTGCACCAGGTCCCATTCGGGCGCCGGATCATCGGCATGCGCATGGTGGCGGTCGGATCGGGAAACAAAGCCCGACAGGGCGGTCCTGGCGTCCGGGGACGCCGGCGGCGGCACCAGGTCGAGGGCGGCAAAGGCGGCATCCAGGGTTTCCCCGGGGGCCTGCAGCAGCGCGTCGTAGGACAGGATGGCCCGCGGCATGCCCCGCGTGGCCGCTTCGGCTTCCAGCAGGTGCTGAATCCACAGCAGGCGCGACAGTCCCGGCGGCCAGTCGTTGCGCGCCGTCAGCGATGCAACGACGTCGCGGGGGTGGCGCATGACGAACAGGGCCGCCGGCCGCACCCCGAGCCGCGCCAGGATCGGCTCCCAGAGGGGAAGCAGCCTGCACAGGCGGGGATCCTTGACCGCCCACAGCGGCAGTCCACCGAACTCTGCGACAAGCAGCGATTCGAGTTCCGACATCGCCCTGGACGCCTCGGGTCCGTCCTGCCACCCCTCCGGCAGGGGCCGCGGATCGTTCCATGACCGCCCCAGCGAAACCAGCAGCCGGTCGTGGATGGCGACGACGCCGGCATGCTCCCAGAATCCCTTGGGGTTGTCGCTCGCGGGCGCGAGCAGGTCTTCGCCCAGGGCAACGCCATGGAGCCGAAGCGCCCCCGCCACCGCGGACGTGCCGCTGCGGTGCATGCCGAGTACCAGCAGCGCCCGTGGTGATGCGGAGTCTGTCGTCATGCGGGAGCCTTCGCTTCGCTGGTCGGTGCGCAGCGGCAAGACGCCCGCCGCGACGGAATCATGCATTTTAGCCGCCGCCTTCCCCCGGGGCGGGCCCGGTCCAGTCGAGACCGTACCTACGGGACTGCTCATCGAGCTCGCGCCTGAACATCCATTCATAGAATCGCCAGCGCAGGCTGCTTCTCGGCAGGGGCGCGTAACCGCCTTCGAAGACCCGACCGTAGGCCGGCCGCGGCGGCGCTTCGATGCCGAGGAAGCGCCAGAGCCGGTCCATCACCGCATCCGGCGTCCGCGCGAGGTCTTCGTTGCGCAGGACGAGCACCTGCTCGGGCGCGAAACAGCGATACAGCACGTCCAGTTGCCGCGCATAGTCCCCGCGCAGGCGATAGCTGTGCTTGCTCAACGGCGAATCGCGTGTAACGTCGTCCCCGTGCCCTCGCAGGCGTCCACGCTCGCGCAACAGCGCCAGCCAGAAGGGCAGATGCTCGCGTCCCTTCGAACGCTCCATGTGGTACTGCGACACGGCGCGCTCGATCGGGTGGCGCAGGATCAGGATCCACTTCATCGCCGGGTTGTAGGCCGCGATCCGGCGCACGAGGCGGGGATGCAGGATGTAGATCGGCGTGGCGTCGCCGAACAGGTCCGCCCCCGGCTCCGGCGCGAAATGCGCCGCATACCGGGCGTCGACCTCTGCCGGGCTCCAGCGCTCGTCGAACCCCGCGTCATCGAACAGGTGGGCTTCCTTGTCCAGCGGGAGCGCCACCCGGGGATGGCAGCCCACGAACCGGGCCAACGCCGTCGTGCCGCCCTTCTGCACGCCTCCGATGACAAAGCTTACGCGCGGCGCCATCGTCATGCCGACGTCCGCATGCGCTGCAGCAAGTCGACCACGTCCCGCTCCTGGTAGAAGCTGCGCCAGCCTCCGCAGTCCGCCAGCAGGCGATCGGCCAGCCGGCTGCACAGCGCCGCGTCGTACAGCCGGCTGGCGTTGCGTTCCTGCAGCGGGAACGGGGCCATCTCCATCCCGACGGCGTCGGCCAGCGCGGCACCTTCCGTCGCCACGACGCCCTCGTAGGCAAGCACCCGTTCGCGGGGCAGGTACCGAAGGTAACGGGAGAACAGCCAGTCGAGGATGCGCAATTGCCGCGCGACGACATCCGCCTCCGCATCCAATGCCCGGGCCAGCGCGGGGTCCAGTTGCTCTCCCGCGGGAAGGCGTCCGTGGGTCACCGGAAGGTCGACCGAATGCCAGGAGGCCAGCACGGCCAGCGGATTGCGCACGATGGCCCAGGTCTCGAAGCCTGCCGCCAGTTCCGGCAGCAGGGCAGTGAACGCCGCATTGTGCTTGATCACCAGGTTGAATCCGGCGGACAGGGGCTTGTCCGGCCGGATCCGGCCCAGCGCCACCCGGTGGCGCCGGCGACCGTCGGCATCGGTCTCGCTCGAGAACGGGTTGTCCGGCACCTCGCCGTCCACCTGCTGGCTCCAAGCAGTTCCATCGCTCAACAGCGAGGCCCTCGCATCGGCGAAGAACCGCGCCACCTGGCCAAGCGCCTGCGCACGTATCGCGGACAGCGCAGTGACGTCCATCGGCTCGAACAGCGCGACCGTATCCGTCGCCTGCCCCAGCATCCTGCAGCACAGCGTGGTCCCCGAGCGCGGCACGCCGGTCAAGGCGATATTGCGCGCGCTCATGCGACGACCTCGTCGAGCAGTCCCGCGAAGGCGGCCCTTTCCGCCGCGAGCGAGTGCCGGGCCACCGTCTCGAAGCCGTTTTGCCGCAAGCGCGCGCGCAGCGGCCGATCGCGCAGCCGCAGGACTGCCGCAGCAAGCGCATCGGGATCCGGCGGCGGCATCAGGCAGTTCCAGCCATCGCGCGCATACTCGCCGCTTCCTCCGCAGGGCGGCATGACCAGCGAACGCCCGAGCGCCAGCGCCTCCAGGCCCGGCAGGAAAAACCCTTCGGTCGGATGCGGCAGGGCCACCACGGTTTCGGCCTCCGCCATCGCGGCCAAGAAGGCGTCGCGCGGCATCCAGCCCGCTTCCAGCCTCACGCTGCATCCGGCGTCGGACAGCATGCCTGCAAGCGCCAGCCCGAGCCCCGGGTTCTTCAGGGCGCCGATGAACACGCCGGCGCCTTCCTGTTCGCCCGCCTGCCTGGACACCGTGAGATCGAGCCCCGCCGGGATCACCCGGACCGGGCCGACGACGTCGCCCGTGGACACGATCGCATCCGCCACGGCCCGGCCGACGCAGATCCGCCAGGCGTTTCTGCCCAGGAACGCCCTCAGCGGCGAGGCCGGGTCGGCATGACGGACGTGCTGCACCAGGTTGATCACGTGCGTGGACGCCGCAGGCACCGTGTCGTCCAGGGCGAGCCAGTCCATGCCGCCGAGGAAGAGCACGTCCGCCTGCGAGGGCCGCCATGTCGCCTCGATCCGCCCGGGCAGCGCGCTCCAGGGGTTGGTCGATCCACGCAGCGAGCCCGGCGTCAGGTACACGCGCGCGTCCCAACCCAGCGCCAAGGCATGGTTGAAATAGTCCCAGACCTTGCCGTGCCCGCCGGTGTAGCCGAGAAAGTCCCGGTGGAACAGCATCCGCCGTCCGCTCATGCGTCGATCCCGATCTCCATCGGCACCGGGAACAGCCCGGTGAAGCGCTCCCTGCTGTCGTCCACGATCTCGAACGACAGCCAGCCTTCCTGCCGCGAGAGCACCACGGTGCGTTCGATCGACGGCGCATCCACCACCCGCGTGCGCAGGCGGTAGATGCCCTGCTGGAACGTCGCGCCCAGCGCAACCCGCACGCATGCCGTGCCATCGCCCGCCGGCAAGGCGACCCGACGCCCCGTCAACTGCAGGCCCCGGCCGTCGAGGATGTCGAAGATCAGCGCCGGGCTGGCGACCCTGGCATCCCGGCGCACGACGAACGACAGCTCCAGCCGCTCGCCATAGCGAACCGCCACGTGGCGGGTGCCGTTGATGCTTGCCTCGACCACGCAGGCATCGTCCAGCCCGTAGCCGCCATCGATCCGCACCAGCGCGTCCGCGCGGCTGTCCTGCTGGATCTCCAGCGCGCGCTTGTGCGTGCGATGCAGGTATTCGGTGATCACCTCGTCGGGCAGCCCCTCCAGCACCACGCGCCCGCGTTCGAGCAGCATCGCGCGATGGCAGAACGCCTTGACCGCATTCAGATCGTGGCCGACGAACAGCAGCGTGGTCCCGCGCGACAGGATCTCGTCGATGCGCGTCATCGCCTTGGCCTGGAAGGCGGCATCGCCGACGGCCAGCGCTTCGTCCACGATCAGCACGTCCGGGTCGGTGTGCACCTGCACCGCGAACGCCACGCGCAGCGCCATTCCCGAACTGTACGTCTTCACCGGCTCGTCGATGTAGTCGCCGATGTCGGCAAACGCGATGATCTCGTCCATGCGCTCGCGGATCTGGAGCGGCGTCAGGCCAAGGATCGCGGCATTCACCTGCACGTTCTCGCGCCCGGTCAACTCGGGGTTGAATCCCGACCCCAGCTCGAGCAGCGCCGCGACCCTGCCGACGATCCGGACCGAACCGGCCGAGGGCTGCAGTACGCCAGCGACGATCTGCAGCAGCGTGCTCTTGCCGCTGCCGTTGTGGCCGATGATGCCGAGCGCTTCACCGCGCCGGAGCGAGAAGCTCAGCGGCTGCAGCGCGTCGTGCAGATGCAGGCGGGCCATCGCCCGCCGGCGAAGCCAGTCCGACAGCCGCGGGGCTGCGGACAGCAGCGCCGAAAGGCGGTACAGCAGCGGGACCCAGAGCCGGCTCGCCGGCGTCGCCCAGAGGCGGTAGGTTTTCGCGATTCCCTGCGCCTGCAGGACCGGCGAACCGGGATCCGGAGTGGTGACGTTGCTCATGAAGCCGGACAGGATACTGGTCGCGCCGGATCCATGCATCCCATGCCGCGGCAGACGGCAGGACATGCCCGCGGCCACCGTGCGGATGGGGCGAGAACCCGAATTCGGGCATCATGTCGCCTTCCCGACCACCCGCCCGAATCGAAATGCTCCTTCCGACGCCCCTCCGTCCGCTCGTCGTCGCCCTGTCCATCGCCGCCCTCGCGGCCGGATGCAATGCCTCCCCGCCGGCCAACGAAGCAACCGGGGCCACCGCATCCAGCGCACCCGAAGAAGTTCGCGAAGAATCCCCCTCGGCGGACCAGCTCGGCATGGCCATGCGCCACTACGGCGAGCTGCTGCGGATGCGGGCGTTGGGGGAGCGCTGCGACTGGATCGCGGCGGCCGAACAGGCCGCCCTGGCGGCGACCATCGACGAGCGTCGTGCATGGCTCACGAGCTGGCAGGCCGATCCGACCAAGGTCGAATCCGAGACGCAGCCGCTGCTCGACAGCGAAGCCGCCCTCGAGTGCGCGGGCCCACCGGCCGGGCGACTGAAGGCAGGCATCGACATGGCCGTCTGGCAGATGCGCATCACCTGGGCGTTGCGCGCGCAGGCCCTGCTCGATGGGCCGGGTCGCCCGGACTGGTTCAGCGGCAGGAGTTCGGTCAACGAGCATCGCGCAGCAGTCGAAGAGGCCGTGGAAGGCCTCAAGACGAACCATCGCGCCGATATCGAAGCCGCACAGCCGGGCTTCCGGCTGGAGGCGGAACGGATGATGCTCGCCGCACGCTGCCCCGGATCGGACCAGGCCTGCCCGAAGGGCGCCGCTGCGGCCCCGGCCCTGCACGACTATGCGGAAGCCTGGGTCAGCGGCGCCGAGGCCTATGCCGCCGTCCTGCCGACCGTCGAGGACAAGGCGGGACAACGTCCGCTGGGCGACTGACCGGGCGTCTGTCGCTTCCGCTGCGGCGTCTTTGCCTGGAGCAAGATGGATCCCCGCGCCCGCGGGGATGACGACCTTTTCAGTATCGCGGACCGTCAAGCCGACCGCGGCATGGCGCCCGCCCCTGCGAAAGCAGGGGGACAAACCTTCGGGAAAGCCCAGCAAAGCCGGGGGCCGGGGGTTCCTGCACGACTGGTGACAGGCGTTTTGGGGATCTTCGCCGGCTTGAGTGGCGAATGCCCTGCCGCGTCGGCAAGCCGGTCCGGGACGGATCGCCGCCGGCAGCCAATGCGTTCAGCGCAGGCCTGTCGTCCGTGCCCGAGTCCGAATCCCTGTCCCTCTCCCTGGCCCTGTCCGAACCCCTGCCCCTGTCATTTCGACCGCAGGGAGAAATCTCCTGTCCGACGCGCGGTAAAGAAGATTTCTCCCTGCGGTCGAAATGACAGGTGGCGTTCCCGGATCGCGGAAACGGGAGTTCGCGGGCCCCGTCCGGTCGCAATCGCATGCGGAACGTCCGCCGGAGGACATCGGCGCCCCGTCCAGGCCGGCCGCCGACACTCCCGGAGCGTCCCCTCGCCCGGGCGAAGCACCAAAAAAGAACGGGCAGCTTGCGCTGCCCGTTCCCTGTTGCTTGGTACCGTCTAGGACGGTCCAACTACCGCTTTGCCCAACACTTATTACAGCTTGCCGGCCGGGGTCAGCCAGGTTTCAGCCTTGGCCGGCGTCAGGTCGGTGACCACGCCCGTGTCGTGGTTGCGGTTGAGCGCCGAACCGGCGAGGTTCGCGCACTCGGCCGTCACGCGGACGTACCAGCGGCCCGTGCCGTCGCCCCACGCACCCGTCAGACCCTTGGCGGCGTTGCCGTTCTCCATGTCGTTCGAGTTCAGGTGGATCGAGGTGTGCGGCGCCAGCACCGCGGTGATCTCCGAGGTGTGCAGGCCGGCGTCGTCCTTCGCGTCGATCGAGATCGGGCAGATCTGCGCGTTGTTGTTGGTCAGGCGCAGGAAGGACTCGGCGCGGACGTTGGCGCCCGGGTTGACGTTCTGGAAGATCAGCGTGGTGCCGTTCAGGCGCAGCGGCAGCAGGCTGAAGTCCAGGGCCGGCGGGTTCACGCGCTGGGTCGGCAGGTTGTAGTTGACCGCAACCGAACCCGACAGTTCCTGCGGGTTGATCTCGTCACCCGAAGCGCCCAGGCACACGTAGAAGTGCGAACCGGCACCGCTCGGCGGAGCCGAGGTCACGTCGTTCCAGAAGCCGCTCGTGGCCGGCGAGGAGAACACCAGGTCACCGGCCGAGGACAGCGCGGCCGCGGCGTTGACGCGCGACGCGCCAGCCGTAGCGGTCGAGCAGTTGGAGGTCTTGTCCAGCCACGCGTTGCCGCCCTCGAAGGACGACAGGTCGTCGCCGCTGACCGTGACCGTGAACACCGCCGTGTTGACGACGTTGTATTCCGGGGTCGCGGCGGTGGCGTTGAAGTTGTTGATGTAGCTTTCCGTGGTGCCGTCGGTCTCCAGCGCCTGCGCGACGTCGACGTTGACGTAGCCGGCATTGAAGTACGTGGCAGCGACGCCGGCGCCGACGGAACCACCCACGGTACCGAACGGCGAGAACTCGGTCTTGCGCGGGTCGGCAGCGACGTCGATGGTCTTGGACGTGTTACCCATGGTGGTGTCGTCCTCGATCACGAGGCCCCACACCGAGCGCGCGATCGTGGCCGACTGCGCGAGGATCTGCTGGCCGGAAGCGTTCTGCACGGTGATTTCCGCACCGATCGCGCTGCCGGTGGCCAGGCCCTGGACGAGGTTGGTGACCTGGAAGCTGTTCAGCGTCAGCCAGCTGTCGCCCGCCGCGCCGATCGTGCCGCCGCCGGTCGCGGTGTACTCGAAGTTCAGCTCCTGGCCGCTGGCGGAGTAGTAGGGCGTGCCCACGACGGTCAGCGGAGCGTCGCCGCCGCCGGTCTGGTCGCCTTCCAGGAAGGTCGCCACCAGCGTCGCCGCCGGGGCGGCCGGGTCGAACTGGGCGCCGGCGGTCAGCGTGACCTTGACGGTCAGGGTGTCGCCGCCAGCGACGGTCACCACGTTGCCCGCGTCGGGCGCGGTCGCCGTCAGGGTCAGGCCGGTCGGGGTTTCGATCGTGGTGCCGTTGTTGACGATCAGGTCCTTGGCGAACGTGATCTGCTGGGAACCGGCGGGGTCGTACACCAGGCTGGCCGCGGAAGCGACGCCGGACAGACCCAGCGCGCCGACCACGGCTGCGGTCAGGAGACTCGTATTGAGCTTACGCATTTTCTTTCAACTCCATTTAGAGGTTGGGCAAACTAATTAGTCTTGAACAAGTAGCTCTTTTACCGGTCACCCGCTCACCCCGGTACCGTTGGGCAAGCCCTCTGGCTACCGGTCGCTTTCGCGAACCCTTGACAAGGTAAAGAAATCCCCTGGAGAGTCCCCCGACTGCAAGAAGCTACGGCGGGCACGTTAACCAACCACTCACACTCCCGTCAAGTACGGTTCATCAAGAATTTGCTGAACGAAGCTGATTCTTTGCCATCAATCACGCCCCCCCGCAAAAGCCCCCCGGAAACGGGTAATCCATGGTCCCTGAGCGGCGCAGAGTGCCCTGTCTGGTCAGGCTCCGCCGCCTCCCTCCCCGGAACAGGCGACGCCCGCGATCTTCAGATGGCGATGTCGTTGGCGCTGGTGATGGCCAGGATGATCCCGATCATGATCAGGCCGATGACCGAACCGATCACGAGGATCGCCACCGGTTCGAGCAGGGCCAGGAACTGCTTCATCCGCCGCCGTCCCGACTCCTCGCACAGCCGCGCCAGGGACTGCAGCATCGCCGGGAGCTCCCCGGAGCGTTCGCCGACGCGGATGAGGTTGTAGCCGGTGGCGGTGAGCGTGGCCTGCTCCTCGAGCGAATCGGCCAGCGTCGCGCCCGCGCGCACGTTGCGCGAGACTTCCTCGAGCCGCGCACGCCGCCCCGGGGCACGCACGCCCGCCTGCGCCAGCGAGAGCGCGTCGAGCAGGGGCACGCGGTTGCCGAGCAGGGTGGCGAGGATGCGCGCCCAGCCGGCGGTTTCCGACTCCACGCGCCATGTGCCGATCACGGGCAGGTGCTCCATGTGTTCGTACGCGCGCGCGCGCGCGGCGGGGTCGCGCAGCGCGCGCCAGGCCATCACCGCGACCGCCGCCAGCCCCAGCAGCAGCAGCCACCAGTATTCCCTGGCCAGCATGCCGGTACTCAGGACCGCCCATCCCAGCCACGGCAGGTCCTCGGCACGCTGAAGGAGCGTGGCGAACTTGGGGACCACGAAGGTGAACATCAGCACGATCGCGCCCAGCCCCGCCGCGACCAGCACCGCGGGGTAGGTCAGCGACTGCCGGATCTCGTTGCGCACGCCCTGGTCGTATTCCATCTGCGCCACCGCGTCCTGCAGCGCGCGGCCAAGCTGGCCGGCCTTTTCGCCGCTGCGCACCAGCGTGCCGACGTACTCGGGCAGCGGCAGCCCGGTCGCCGCCAGCGCCTGCGAGAACGACTGCCCCTGGCGCAGCGCCGCGGACATGCTCTCGAAGGCGGCCAGCAGGCGCGGGTGATGCGCCGACCGCGTCTGCGCGGACACGGCCTCGGCCAGGCCCACGCCCGAGCCGAGCAGCGTGGACAGTTCATGCAGCGCGAGGATCAGGTCGCTGCCCCGCATCCGCCTTTCGCGCAGCCGGTGGCCGATTCCCGGCGCGGCCGGGCCTCCCATTTCCGCCAGCGACACCACCGACAGGCCGCGCCGCTCCAGGTTGCGGGCGGCCTCGCGCTCGCTCTGCGCGGAAATCTCGCCGTCGAGCACGCCGCCGTCGGCGTTGAAGGCCTTGTAGGCGTAGCGCGGCATGCTCAGACCGCCGTCACGCGCAGGACTTCGTCGACCGAGGTGACCCCCTGCCAGGCCTTGAGCAGGCCGTCCTCGCGAAGGAACCGGTAGCCGCGCTCGCGCGCCATGGCACGCAACTGCTGGTGGGTGGCGCCGGCGACCACCGCCTGCTGCATGGCCTCGTCCACCGGCACCAGTTCGTAGATGCCGATCCGGCCGCGATAGCCGGTGTGCTGGCACTGCGCGCAGCCGACGGCCTCGTGCCAGCGCGGCGCGGCGTCACCCAGCACCCTGCCCGCCCAGCCGGCCGCCTCTTCGGCGATGGCCGGCAGCACGTGCGAGGCCGGCTGCGCGCAATGCGGGCACAGCCGCCGCACCAGGCGCTGCGCCTGCACGCCCTTGATCGGGGTGGCGACCAGGAACGGTTCGACGCCCATGTCGATCAACCGGGTGAAGGCGCCCAGTGCATCGTTGGTGTGCACGGTGGACAGCACCATGTGGCCGGTCAGGGCGGCCTGGATGGCGATTTCGGCGGTTTCGCGGTCGCGTATCTCACCCACCATGATCACGTCGGGGTCCTGGCGCAGGATCGAACGCAACACGCTGGCGAAGTTCAGGCCGATGTCGGCGTGGGTCTGGATCTGGGTGATGCCGGGCAGCTGGAATTCGACCGGGTCCTCGACGGTGATGATCTTCTTCAGCCCGTCGTTGCTCGCCGCGAGCGCGGAATACAGGGTCGTGGACTTGCCCGAACCGGTCGGGCCGGTCACGAGCACGATGCCGTGCGCTTCGCGCGTCCAGTCCTGCAGGATCCGGAGGTGGTCGGGCGCCATGCCGAGGCGGTCGAGCCCGAGGTCCCTGCGCTCCTTCGGCAGCAGGCGCAGGACGATCGATTCGCCATGCACGCCGGGCAGTGCCGACGCACGCACGTCCATCGCCTGTCCACTGGCGCGCACGCTCAGGCGCCCGTCCTGGGGGAGACGGCGCTCGGCGATGTCCATCCCCGAAATCAGCTTCAGGCGGGAGGCCACGGCATTGAACCGCTCGCGCGGGAGCCGCAGGCGCGTGTAGAGCACACCGTCGATCCGGAAGCGCACCACGAACTGGTGTTCCTCCGGCTCCAGATGGATGTCCGATGCGCGCTGTTCGACCGCCTGCGACATGAGGCTGTTGACCAGTTCCACCACCGGGGCTTCCTCGGCCAGTTCGCGCAGGTGGCGGACGTCGTCGCCGCCCCAGTCCTCTTCGCGTCCGGCATGGGCCAGTGCATCCAGGCTTCGCTCAAGCGCCTGCGCCGGGACCAGCGCATGGCGGAACTCGCGCAGGGGGAACAAGTAGGCGAGCGTTTCCTGGAGCTCGGGCGCGAGCGGGTCGCGGGCGGTGCACCATGCCTGGCCTTCGGCATCCTCCCAGAGCAGGACCCCCTGGTCCTGCATCCAGTCGATCGAGACCTCGGCGCCTTCGGGAATCTTCCATTCGCCGGCCGACACGGGCAGCTCCAGGTCCGTGCCCACGACCGGCAAGCCCAGCTGTTCGGCCAGCGCGCCGAGCAACTGGTCCTCCGACAGGGCGCCGATCCGGACCAGCAAGCTGCCGATGCGCGCGTCCACGCCCTGCTGAAGCTCGAGCGCGCGCTCCAGGTCGACGGGCCTGATGGCACCACGCTGCAGGAGCATTTCACCCAGCAACGGGAACTTGGTGGAGGGGGCGGTCATGGGCATCTGGTTCTGGAATCGCTCCCGGCAGGAGCCTGCGGGCATCTGCCACCATTCTGGCAGACGCGCCAGCCCGGTGATGAAGCGCCGGCCTACAGCAGGTCGGCAAAGCCCCTTCGCAACAGCGAGAAGGCCATCCAGCCAGCCGCCAGGATGCCGCACGCCACCAGCGCATACGTTCCCAGGGCGAGCGGATCGGGCCAGACGCCGCGCAGCACGCAATCACGGACGGCCTCGGTCGGCCAGCTGATCGGGTTGTAGCGCACCACGCCGGCCAACGCCTCGGGCACCATGTCCCTCGGGAAGAACACCGTGCCGGTGAACAAGGTCACCATGATCAGCACGCCCACGAACTGGTTGAGATCGCGCAGGTAGACGCTCAGCGCCGCGACCACCAGCGCCAGGCCGTAGAGCAGGATCAGGTAAGGCAGCAGGACCACCGGCAGGGCCAGCACAGCCAGATGGATGCCCCTGCCGGACAGCGCATTGACGGCGACCAGGACCGCGAAGCCCAGCACGGCGTGGAACACCGCCGTCCCGATCGGCACGGCCACCAGCACCGGCAGCGGGAACACCATCTTGCGCACGAAATTGGCGTTGCGCTGCATCAGCCCGGCGGCCTGCCCCACCGATTCCGCCAGCATGCCGTGCACCAGCAGTCCGGCAAACAGGTTGATCGTGAATCCGAGATGGTCGTCCTCGGCCAGACCGGGCCAGCGCGCACGGAACACGGCCCCGAACACGAAGCCGTAGACCGCGAGCATCAGCAGCGGCATCAGCACCGGCCAGATCCGGCCAAGCAGCGTGCCGCGGTAGCGGACGACCAGTTCCTGCATCACCAGCATGCGCCACAATGAAACGTAGCCGGGAATGGCGGGAATGCTGCGCGACGTCATCTGCGGACACGTGGAGGGAAGGCTCTCAGGGTAGCAGGTCGCCTTTCCCGGTTTCGCATGGCGGCACCCCGGACCGGGAAGCGCAGACGATTGAACAGCGAGCAACCGCGACCGCCCACGGGGCCGACCGGGAACGGTCGGCGGGCGCAATTGGTCTAGAATTTCAGTACACCCCGCAGTCTTCCGGAACTGCCCCCAATGCCATCACCGCGCCCCGCCCTCCCCGCCCGGCCCATCTCCCGAAACCGTCGCCGCGCCGCCGGTTTCACCCTGCTGGAGATGATCGTGGTTCTCGTCATCATCGGCCTGATCATGGGCCTGGTGGGTCCCAGGCTCTTCAGCCAGGCCGACAAGGCCAAGGTGCAGACCGCCGATACCCAGGTCCGCATGCTTCGCGGCGCGCTCGAAACGATGCGCCTGGACATCGGCCGGTTCCCGCAACAGGAGGAAGGCCTGCAGTTGCTGACCCAGCCGCCTTCCGACCAGCGCATCGCTTCGCGCTGGCAGGGACCCTACCTGGACGAGGGCGTTCCCGCCGACCCCTGGGGAAATGCCTACCAGTACTCGCCCCGCGGTTCCGGGCACCACCCGTTCACGCTGTATTCGTTTGGCGCCGACGGACAGGCGGGGGGCGAAGGCTACGACACGGACATCGGCTTCCTGCCCAACCAATGAACCGGCAACGCGGCTATACGCTGCTGGAGATGGTGGTGGTGATCGCGCTGATCGCGCTCGCGACGGCGATGGTCGCCCCGGGCGGGTACCGGATGATCGCGAGCTGGAGCGAGGCCAGCGAGGTCGAAGGCGCGCTGAAGTCGATCGCCTCGCTGCCGCTGCGGGCGCGCGAGGAAGGACGCGACCTGCGCTTCAGGCCCGATCGGTCGGATGCGGACCAGGTCCGGGTGTTCCGCGCCAGTGGCGCCGCCGGCGCGCAGGGGCAGCCGCCGGAGCAGGATGACGCCGGATTGCTCGGCCTTCCGGAAGGCTGGTCGCTGAAGTTCGAAGACCCGCTCGTCGTCCGCGCCGGTGGCGCGTGCTCGGGGAGCCGCGGCACGCTGGTGACGACGCGCCAGTCCATCGGGATCGAGATCGAGGCCCCGTTCTGCAGGGTGCGCAGGCTGGATCCGGACGGGACATGAGCACGCGCCGGCGCCGACGCCTTGCACGGGCCAGGGGATTCACGCTGCTGGAAGCGATCGTGGCGATGGTGATCATGGCCTCGTCCCTCCTCGCCCTGTACGGCTGGCTCTCGGCGAACACCATCTCGCTCAATCGGGCACAGGCCCAGCTGCGATCGATCGAGGACGCCCGTACCGCGCTGTCGATCATCGATACCGTCAATCCCACGGACGAACCCTCGGGGCAGCGGGAAGTCGGCCCGCTGGAGGTGCGCTGGAGCTCGAAGTCAGTCGAGGGCCAACGCCCGGGAATCAGCAGCGCCGGCATGCCGACGCAGTTCGATCATGAGTTGTTCGAGCTAGCCGTGGAGGTCCTGCGCGATGGCCGCAGCGTCCGCGGATTCAGCGTCCGCAAGGCCGGATGGGTCGCGTCCCGGGCATTCAACCCCGAGGAAGACTGAGGTGCCGAAACTGCAGTCGGGGCTGACGCTGCTCGAGATGATCGTGGTGCTCATGATCGCCGGGATGGCGCTCGCGCTCGGTTTCCAGTCGCTGGGACAATGGCGCCGGGCGGACACCGCCATTTCCTCGATGACGGGGCAGGCCCGGCAGGCCGTCCTGACCCAGCATTGGCTGCACGACTCGGTCCGCAGCCTGACGCCCGTGGAGGACGTGCCGTTCCAGGGAACCGACTCCGCCTTGTCGGGGATCAGCCTCAATCCGACGTTGTCCTCGCAGGGCGGCGCCACGTCGGTCGCCTGGAGGATCGAACAGGCATCCGACGGAACGAGCCTGGTGCTCGACGAGCAGGGAACCGCCACCACCATGGCCCTGCCCGGCGTCGTCTCCGCCCACTTCGCCTATTACGACCCGGAGGGCAAGGAGTCCGCGCAGTGGCCGCCCCCTCTCGGTGTCGCCGATGCGCTTCCGATGAGCGTCGCGCTGTTCATGACCACGCACACGGGCGACATCCGTGTCTGGGGAACGTCCATTGCCGGCATCCGCAATCCCGTCGTCACCCTCTATGAGCTTGAACGGGACTAGCCGCACCGCGCAGCAGGGCGGTTTCGTCCTGGTCGTGGTGCTGGCACTGCTGGTGGTGTTGACGCTGCTCGCGGGCATGGTCGCGCTGTCCGGGAGCCGCGCGATCGCCGAGGCCCAGCGCGAGGTCGACCAGTTCCAGAGCGACCTGGACATGCTGTCCACGCGCGAAAGCGTGTTGTTCATGTATGCCACGCAACACCGGAACGTCGGCGGCCTCGTCCCGGAGTTCCGGCCCGCCTATACCAGCGCGATGCTCGACGACGATACCGACGGCATCACCAGCCTGCCCACGGGCAACGAGATCAAGCTCGATGGCACGGCCTACAAGGGGCTGGGCGACGTGTACTTCTCCCTGCAGGACGACAACGGCCTGGTGAACATCAACTGGGCGCAGGACGTTCTCCGGAACGCCTTCTACGCCTACTTCGGGGCGCCCGCGCAGGAATGGAACGCGCTCGATGCCAAGCGGCTCGATTACCAGGATCCCGACTCCCTCCATCGCCTCAACGGCGCCGAAGCGCCGGAGTACGCCAAGGCCGGATTGCCACCGCCGCCCAACAGGACCGTGTCCACGCCCCTCGAGTTCCGCCGCATCCTGCAGTGGCACGACCTGCTCGAGGGCACCCCGGACGACGCGCTGGTGGGCATGCTGACGCTGTCCAGGACGACCTCGCTCAACCTGAACACGGCGCCGGCGGATGTCCTCGCGATGCTCCCCGGCATGGATGCGGAGCAGGCCGGACGGATGGTGGACCTGCGCCGCAGGATCCCCTTCACCACCGTCTATCAGGCCATGCAGGCGTTCCCGATCGCGCCCATGGTGCAGGAAAACCTGACACTCTTTCCAAAGAATTCGGGAAACCTTATTCTATGGAATCGCCATTTCGGGACCAGGCATGCCGTCCACTGGACCCTGACCCCCATGCAGATCGGCGGTGCCCCCTGGCACATCGATTACGAGGTCACCCTGCCACGTGACAACAAGTCCGGTGAAGCCATGGCTGAAACGCCTGCAACGCCGATTCTCGCCCCGCAGGATCCGACTGGGGATTGAGGCCAACGAGCGACTCGAAGGCGGTGAAAGCAATCAACTGCTGTGCTTCGTCGGACGCGAGTTGTGCCTGTTCACGACAATCGACGCCAGCAAGGTCCCCGAGAAGCAGCGCGATGCTTTCGTTTCGCTGGGGGTGAAGCGCGCGGCGCCGTTTCCCGACCCCGACTACGGCATCGCCTGGACCGGTGATCGCCACGCAAGCGTGTGGTTCTGGTCGCGCTCCCGGGCACTCGAAAGGCTCGGGAATGAAGCCGCCGGCAAACGGCTCAGGTTCACTCCCGAAGCCCTCCATGTGGGCTCCCCCGCCGAAGATGAGGCACAGCTTCTGGCGCTGGCCAGCGGTTGCGAGGGGCGCGTCTGGAAGCAGGGTCGACTCGTCGCCAGTCGCTGGTGGGCCGGGATTCCGGCGGCGGCCGCCTGGCAGGCGTTCATGAGGAGCGCGGGACTGCCTCCGGCCGGGGTGCCCGTGCCGATGGACGCCCTGATCGCGCCGGCCAGTTGGGCGGGTTCCGGGAATCGGGGCGGAAGGCTGTCGGGGCTGTCGCTGTCCGGGATCGATGCCTATCTGCCGCGGGCCGCGATGGTCGTTGCCGCGCTGGCGCTCGTGGTCTACGCGTTCCAGGCCGGCAGCATCGCCCGCAACCTGTTCGATGCCTGGAGCGCGGAGCGCCGGGCGCAGGACCTGGACGCCCCCATCAAGCGCATCCTGGATGCCCGCGAGGCCGCGGACGCCAATGCGGCGGGCGTCGAGGGTTTGCTCGCGCTCAGGCCGGGGCGGCCACAATTGGAACTCATGGCGGAGGTCGCGCGGCTCATTCCGCAGAAGGGCTGGGAGGTCCGACGCTGGAATCAGCCAACTCCCGACCGCCTGGAACTCACGTTGCACCTGCCCGATGCCAATCCGGAACAGTTGGTCTCGGCGTGGGAAGCGTCGTCCCTGTTCCACGAAGTCACCACCGACATCCAGCCTGGCGGCAACACGATCGTGGTGCGGGCCGCCATCCGGCCAAGCTTTGGAAGCGTACCGTGAAGCGCGCGCTCGATCCGCACATCGCCAATCTCCGCAGCCAACTGGATGCGTCGCCCTGGCTCGTCTGGGCCTTGGCGCTGATCGTGCTGCTCGCGCTGTTCTTCCTCGCGCAGGGACTGGAGACGTTGCGTGCGAAGGCGCAGGACAATGCGATCGATGCCGAAGTCAAGCTTCGGCAAATCCAGGCGCTCCAGGGCCAGGACGTGTGGATGGAACGGGAAAAGGAGTCAGCCGAACTGTTGGCGAACCTGCGCGCCGAGATTCCGATCGTTTCCACCCCGGGCCTTGCCCAGGCTTCGTTCCAGAGCTGGTTGAACGACCTTTCCGCAAGCGCATCGGGCGCCAGCAATTCCCGCGTCAACGTCGACAGTGCCGCAACCGTCGAGGGCATGCCTGGCCTGATTCGGGTCAGTGGGACGCTCAGCGCCGGGATGCCGCCGCGCCAGGCCCTCAACATCGTCCGGCTGATCGAAAGTTCCACCAACCTGGTGCTGATCGAGACGCTCGACATCCGCAACGACGCCAACAAGATCCTCACGGTCCGGGTGAATGCCTATTACCAGTTGCCCGCCGGGGAGCAAGCCCCATGATCCGCAGGCTTCCGGTATGGGCGTGGATGTCCGCCTGCGCCGCAACGGGCCTGGCCCTGGGTGTCGCATGGCCCCCCCCGCCGATTCCGAAGGCGCGGGGCGCCGAGGGGGAATGGACCCTGCCTGACGCCCGGACACTGGCAAGATTCTCCGCGGACAACTACAAGCAGGCCACCGGCTCCGTCCAGTGGGGTGACAACGCCGCGGAAGGTGCCCAGAGCCAGGCATGGCGCCTTGCGGGCTTCCTGCTCACCTCTCCCGACAGCACGGCGTTGATCGAGACCGTGGGCACGCGGGGGGTCAAGGCCAAGGTCGTGCATGCCAAGCCGGGGGATGCCTTGCCCGATGGTGCCCGCCTGCTGGCCATCAACGGCGACAAGATCACCTCGGAACTCGATGGCTGCAAATCGGTCCGCCAGCTTTACCGGAAACTGCCGATCAGTCGATCGGGGGAATGCGATGCGACTGCAGCCCCGCCCGAGAACCAAGAGAAATCCACGAAATGAAGCACCCGCGTAGCACGATCGCAATTCTTGCAGGCAGCCTGGTCCTCCTGGGCGGATGCGCAACGCCGCAGGGGCAGCCGCGCCCGCTCTCGATCCGCCCGGCGCTGCAGCTCCCGCCGAATCCTGCGCCGCCAGAGGACATCCTGATACGGGGACCGGCCGAGCAGGACGCCCCGCGATCACTACGCCAGAGTGAAACGCCAACCGCCCGGGTCGGAAGTTCCGCCGTGGCAGGCCTGGCCGGATACGACCAGTTGCCGCCCATGGAGACCGAGCCGGTCAGCATCAACGTCCAGGACGTCCCGCTGCCGGTGCTGGCGAACGAGATCTTCGGCTCGCTGCTCGGCCTCAATGTCAACATGTCGCCCGAAGTTTCGGCCCTGGAATCCCTCGTGACCCTGAATACGAGGGACAGCGTGGCCCCCCGCGAACTATTCCAGATCGCTCGTCAGGTGCTGGCCGACTACGGCGTTGCCGTGGTGGTCGAAGGGGACCTCGTGCGTTTGAGCGTCGCCGCGAGCGGCGGATCGGCGGTCCCTCCCCTGATCGTGAGTGGCCGCGCCCTCCCCGACGTCCCCATCAGCCACCGGCCGGTATTCCAGCTTGTCGAACTGGACGTCGTGGGTAGCGGGGATGCCGCTCGCTGGTTGACCACCCTGTTCGGCCAGGAGGTGAGCGTGACCGCCGAGACCGGACGCAATGCGATCCTGATCAGCGGGAAACCCGCCCAGGTGCGGCAAGCCATCGATGCGCTCAGGGTTTTCGATCGCCCGCTGATGCGCGGACGACTCAGCACCCGGATCGAGCCTGCTTTCCTGAGCGCCGACCAGCTGAGCACCAGCCTGACCGAGGTGCTCAACCTGCAGGGTTACAGCGCCAATCGTTCCGTTGGCGCCCCCGCCAGCGTCATCGTGCTGCCGGTGACTGCCGCGAACACCGTCCTGATCTTCGCCAGCTCGCGCGAAACCCTCGACTACGCGATTTCCTGGGCGCGGGAGCTCGACCGCCCCGGCCAGCAGTCCGCCGAGTCCTCCGTCTTCTACTACCAGGTCCGCAACACCAAGGCCGTGGACCTGGCACAGGTGCTCAGCGGAACCCTGCCGAGCAACCGCTCGAACGCCACGAATGCAACCGAAGAAGGAGCGACCCCGAACTCGCAGCAGCCAGCGGCCGCACGGCAGCCGCAGGGGGGCCGGGCGACGACGGGCCGGAGCGGCAGTGGCGTCATCGGCGCCTCGTTGCTCGTCGACGAGCCCCGCAATGCCCTGATCTATCAAGGGGATCCGGCGCAGTGGGAACGCATGCTCAGGCTTATCCGGCAGATGGACCAGGCGCCACGTCAGGTGATGATCGAGGTCACCATCGCCGAGGTCACCCTGACCGGCGACATGGAGTACGGGCTGAGCTGGTTCGCCAAGAACGGTATCGGGCGTTTCGACGGCAGCGGCTACCTCGGCAGCGGTTCGGGCGGCGCAAACCCTGCTCCATCCGGAAGCGGGCTGACCTATCTGCTTGACGTTGCGGGCCAGAACCGCGTCGCGCTCAATGCGTTCGCGAACGACAATCGCGTCTCCATCCTGTCGACACCCCGTCTGCTGGTGAAGAGCGGAAGCGAGGCCAACATCGACGTGGGCACGGAGGTCCCCACCGTCACCATGACCACCACGTCCGCCCAGCAAAGCGACGGCAATACGAACCTGCTGCAGTCGATCCAGTATCGGAAGACCGGCATCATCCTCAGCATCAAGCCTACCGTCTATTCCGACGACCGGATCGATCTCGACATCTCGCAGGAGGTGAGTGAGGCGCTTCCTCTTGAATCGGGGGCCACCGGCAATTCGCCATCCATTTTCAACCGCTCGGTCAACACCTCGCTGACGCTTCGCGATGGTGGTTCCGTCGCGATCGCGGGACTGATTTCAGACCGCAGCACCAACGGCGAGGTGGGAATTCCACTGATCAAGGACGTACCGCTGCTCGGCAACCTGTTCAAGTCGAAAACCCTGAACAAGAGTCGCACCGAACTGGTCCTGATCCTCGTGCCCTACATCGTGGAAACCGACGAGCGCGTCAAGCAGCTCAGCAGCGCCGTCATCGATCAGTTCGAGCTGCTGAACCTGGAAGCAGCCATCCCGACCACGCCGGCGGTTCCGGTGCTTCCCAGCACGCCCTCTCCGGGCGGAGTGCCGGTACAGCCCGCTCCCGCCACGACCCATCCGCTGCCCCCGCCCCCTTCACAGCACTGACAGGCTTGCGCTCCATGAAAACACTCCCCTGTACCCCCGCCGTCCTCCTGTTGGGCCTGCTGGTCCTTGCCGGTTGCGCCCGCCGCGAGGAAGCGTCGGATGAAACCGCGCCAACGGCAGCAGAATCGCCACAGGCCGCCTCCCCTGCTCCTCCCGCGGACCTGCCACCGCCCGAACTGGCCTCCATCCGCGTGCAGGTCACCCTGACGCCGGAGGCCGAAGCACGCCTCCAGTCCGCTTCCGAAAGCGTTTCGGTCGAAGTGATCTTCGCGGGCGACCCGGCACCGGACGCTTCCGGCCAAGTCAATGAACTGGGACTTCTCGAGCTTGGAAAGGCCACCAAGGAACTGGCGGGCTCGGGCTCGCTGGACTTTCCCGAGAGCCTGATCGACCAGTCCAGGCTCGAATCGATCGTCGGCCAGCCCCAGGTCCTGGTCAACACGCGCTCCAGCGGCAAGTCGACCCCGGGCAACCTGCTCCGGTGCAATTTCTACTGGGAAACGCTGAAGGTCGCCGGACAGGGCCCTGTGGAGATCTCCTGCGCGCCGCTCTGACGATCGCAGGGATTCGTCGAGTATCCAGGCCGCAGCAGTCGACGCCCCCGGCAAAGCCGGGGGCCCGCACGACCGATGATCGCGCACTCCAACGCACGACGGCGTGCGGCTTCCAGGGACGACCGCCCGGCCGACCCGACAGTCATGTGGCCAGAGCGTGCTCCAGATCCCGGCGCAAATCGCGCTCCTGTTCGATGCCGACGCTCAACCGCACCAGGTTGTCGGTAATCCCCAGCCGCGCACGATTCTCCACCGGCACCGACGCATGCGTCATCACCGCCGGATGGTTGACCAGGCTTTCCACGCCGCCCAGCGACTCGGCCAGGGTGAACAGTCCGGTGCGCTCGCAGAAGCGCTTCGCCGCCTCGAACCCGCCCTTGACGCGCACCGAGACGATGCCGCCGAAGCCGTCCATCTGCCGCTTCGCCAGCGCGTGCTGCGGGTGCGAGGGCAGGCCCGGATAGATCACGTCCTCGACCGCGTCGTGGCCCTGCAGGAATTCCGCGATCGCCTGGGCGTTGTCGCAGTGCGCCTTCATGCGCAGGTGCAGGGTCTTGAGGCCGCGCAGGGCGAGGAAGCTGTCGAACGGGCCCTGCACGGCGCCGGCCGAATTCTGCAGGAAGGCCAGGCGCTCGGCGAGGTCCGCGTTGTCGCCGACCACGGCGATGCCGCCGACCATGTCGGAGTGGCCGTTGAGGTACTTGGTCGCCGAGTGCATGACGATGTCGGCGCCGTGTTCGAGCGGGCGCTGCAGGATCGGCGAGGCGAAGGTGTTGTCGACGACGACGATCAGGCCGTGGCGGTGGGCGATGGCCGAGACCGCGGCGATGTCGACGATCTTCAGCAGCGGGTTGGTCGGGGTTTCGATCCAGACCAGCTTCGTCTTCGCCGTGATCGCCGCTTCGAACGCCGCGGGGTCGGTCAGGTCGACGAAGCTGAAGTCCAGCCCCGCGCTGCGCCGGCGCACGCGTTCGAACAGGCGGAAGCTGCCGCCGTAGAGGTCGTCCATCGCGATGACGTGGTCGCCGCTGTCGAGCAGTTCCAGCAGGGTCGCGGTGGCGGCCATGCCCGAGGCGAAGGCGAAGCCGCGGCTGCCGCCCTCCAGCCCGGCGACGCAGCGCTCGTAAGCGAAGCGGGTCGGGTTGTGGGTGCGCGAGTATTCGAAGCCCTGGTGCACGCCCGGACTGGCCTGGGCGTAGGTGCTGGTGGCGTAGATCGGCGGCATCACGGCCCCGGTACTCGGGTCCGGCGCCTGGCCGGCGTGGATCGCCTTGGTGCCGAGCCCCCAGCCCGCCGTATCGACCGCCTCGCGGGGGTCCGTCATGTCGCTGAATCCATTGAATTCCGGGCCGCGATTCTAGCATCGGGGCGGGCCCCGGCCGGGGTCCCGGGCGGGCCGCCATTCATTCATGCTGGATGCGCAGGAAATGTCATGGATGGCGGCGTTGGCGGCCCCCACCCCAACCCTCCCCCCGCAAGCGGGGGGAGGGAGCCAGACGCAGGCTCCTGTCATTTCGACCGCAGGGAGAAATCTCCTGTCCGGCGCAGGAGATTTCTCCCTGCGGTCGAAATGACAAGGCCAAAAAACCTACTGCACCCGCCTTCGCAGCCAGTTCAACAGGTCGATCCGGGTGATCAGGCCGAGGAAGCGGCTGCCGTCGACGACGATCGCGACGTGGCCGCGGTCGAACACCGGCAGCAGGGATTCGACCGGGGACTTCACGTCGAGGATGTCGAGCTTGCTGACCATCGCCGTCGACACCGGGTCGCGGAAGCGGGCCTCGTCGCCGTAGACGTGCAGCAGCACGTCGCTCTCGTCGAGGATGCCGACGATGTTGTCGCCGTCCATCACCGGCAGTTGCGAGATCTCGTACAGCTTCATCCGCTGGTAGGCGGTGACCAGCAGGTCGCCCGGCGCCAGCACCACGGTGTCGCGCTGCGAGTAGGGGCGCAGGATCAGGTCGCGCAGGTCGCCGTGCTGTTCGCGCTCGAGGAAGCCGTTGTCGAGCATCCAGTAGTCGTTGTACAGCTTGGAGAGGTACTTGTTGCCGGTGTCGCAGACGAATACCAGCACCTTCTTCGGCGTGGTCTGCTCGCGGCAGTAGCGCAGCGCGGCGGCCAGCAGGGTGCCGGTCGAGGAGCCGCCGAAGATGCCCTCCTTTTGCAGCAGCTCGCGCGCGGCGAGGAAGCTCTCCTTGTCGGGGATGGCGTAGGCCTTCTTCACCCGGCTGAAGTCGGAGATCGACGGCAGGAAGTCTTCGCCGATGCCCTCGACCATCCAGCTGCCCGACTTCTCGCTGAGCGTGCCCTCGTTGATGTACTCGGCCAGGATCGAGCCGACCGGGTCGGCCAGCACCAGCTCCACGCCCGGCGCGTGCTCGGCGAAGCAGCGCGACAGGCCGCTCATGGTGCCGGAGCTGCCGCAACCGAAGACGATGGCGTCGAGCCCGCCGACCTCGGCCATCTGCCGCAGGATCTCCGGGCCGGTGCCGGTCTCGTGCGCGGCCGGGTTGTCGGGGTTGCCGAACTGGTTGATGAAGTAGGCCCCGGGCGTGTCGGCGGCGATGCGCGCGGCGAGGTCCTGGTAGTACTCGGGATGGCCCTTGGCCACGTCCGAGCGGGTCAGCACCACCTCGGCGCCCATCGCCTTGAGGTTGAAGATCTTCTCCCGGCTCATCTTGTCCGGGACCACGAGGACGAGCTTGTAGCCCTTTTGCTGCGCCACCAGCGCCAGGCCGATGCCGGTGTTGCCGGCGGTGCCCTCGACCAGGGTGTCGCCGGGGCGGATGTCGCCGCGCGCCTCCGCGGCCTCGATCATCGACAGGCCGATGCGGTCCTTGATCGAGCCGCCGGGGTTCTGGCTCTCGAGCTTGAAGTACAGCTCGCAGACGCCGGCGTCGAGGCGCTGCGCCTTGACGATCGGGGTCTCGGCAATGAGTTCGAGGACGGAGGAATGGATCGTCATGCGGGTCGCGTGCGGCAGCGGAAGAACCGCGATTATCGCACCGCCCGGGACGGGCCACGCCGCGGTGCGGCGTACAGCACACGGGCGGCGGCGACCGACGAGGATGGCCGCCGCCGCCCGTGACTTCGGAACGCGTCAGTGTTGCAGCACGTCGTAGAGCTGGGTCAGGCGATCCTTGGCGGCGAGCTTCTCGCGCTTCATCTGCGACAGGGTGACGTCATCGATCGGGAGCACGCCGAGCTCGGCATCGAGCACCTTCTTGTCGAGTTCCCTGTGCCGCTGGTACAGCTGCTTGAACTCAGGGTTGCCCTTGATCAGCTTGTCGAGTTCGGCCTGCGGTTGCCCTTCGAACATGGAATCCTCCTGCAAACATGCAAACGCCCCGGCCGGTCAGGGCACGGGGCGTCGTCTTGGGTGACAGACCGGGCGCTTGCGCGAATCCCCTCCTGCACGGCCTGCCCGGCGGGCTGCGCTGCCGGTGGCGGGTGCCTGGTGTGGGATCGGCTCGGTCATTTCGGTCTGGCTCTTTCGCCAGGCGGCTGGATCAAAAAAACTGCCGTCTGGGTATCCGACCCTACTCCTCCCCGAGGGGGGCGACAAGGGCCGGCGGCAAGCTGCTGATTTGCCGGGCGTCACGGTTCGCCGGGGTGGCAGGGAGGGCGTTCAGGCGCGCCCGCGGCGGGCGCCCGGGGCTTGGGCGAGACCATCCAAATGATTGATTTCCAAGAAATTAACAAGCCCGCCGCGCGACGCAACATTCAGATATGTCATCCCGAGCGCAGCGAGAGATCTGCTTTCCGTCCGGACAAGAGCAGATCTCTCGCTGCGCTCGAGATGACAGGCCCGATCCATGAGGTGCTTTGGCGGCTTCATAGCCCAGCCCGCCCCGACTGTGGAGCAGCTTCAGCCGCGATCGGGGCGTTCGGCGGACTGACCGGGTTGCCGCGCCCGCGGCAGGCGTCGTCGGGGCCAGCCCCGACCTACGGGTTGGATTCGAGGCTGCGGAGCAGCTCTTCTTCCTGGCGCTTGAGCTCGGCGGCGCGCTCGCGGGCGGCGCGCAGTTTCGCGGCCTCGCGCGAGGACACGCCCTGCAGCACGGTCTCGGCCTCCTGCCGGGCGAGCGACTCCTCCTCGGCGGCCTGGCGCAGGCGGGTGGCCTCCTCGGCCTGGATCTGGGCCTGGATGCGCAGGCGTTCGGCTTCCTGGCGCGCGCGCGCGGCCTCGCGGCGGCTGGCCTCGAGCAGCAGGTCGCTGCGCTCGCGGTCGAGGCGGTCGATGTCGCGCCGGGCGGCTTCGGTCCGGGCCGAGATCTCGGCGGTCTCGACCCGCCATTGCGCGACCTGCAGGATCGACGGGCGCTGGCGGCTGCGCCGCGACGCGTCCAGCGCCTCGACCGCCTGCCGCGCCTGCAGCCGCTCGAGCGAGGCGAGCCCGCCCAGCGAGGCGTCGGCGTCGAGGGCGACCAGGCGCTGGCTCAGCTGCGCCACGTCGGGATCGTCGGCGGCATGCGCCAGTGGCAGGGCCAGCAGCAGGGACAGGCAGGCGATAGTCCAGGAGCGGATGTTCATTGCGCGTCCTCCAGCCGCAGCCGCTGGCGCAGGTCGGCGATCTCCGCGCGCCGCTGTTCGAGCTCGGCGTTGGTCGCGGCCTCGCGGCTGCGGGCCAGCGCCAGCCCGGCCAGGGCGGCCGAGCGGTTGGCGAGGTCGCGCGCGTCGGCCTCGCGGCGTTCGGCCAGCGCGCCCTGCGCCTGCGTGAGCAGGCTGCGCGCGCGCGCCAGGTCCTCGGCGGCGTACTGGTCGGCATCGGCGTCGGCCGCGCGCGACACCGCCTGCTGGGCAGCGTTCAATTCGGCGGTCGGCGGCGGCAGGCTCGCGCAAGCCGTGAGCGCGAGCACGCATCCACAGATCAGTGCCTGCAGCGGGGTCCGGAAGTGTGCGAAGCTTGTCGCCATTGGGGGGCCGTGCCGTTTGCGGGTGCGCGGCCATTGTCGACAGCCTTCGCCGGATGCGCAACGCCCCCGGTGGGCCATTGGGGATTCGTACATGGACATCGGCTATTTCCTGAAGCTGATGACGGAAAAGAACGCGTCGGACATGTTCCTGACCACCGGCGCACCGGTCTACATCAAGGTCGAGGGCAAGCTGTACCCGCTCGGCAACACCGGCCTGCCGGCCGGCATGGTGAAGAAGATCGCCTATTCGCTGATGGACGAGGGCCAGGTGCCGCAGTTCGAGCGCGACCTGGAGCTGAACATGGCGATCTCGCTGCAGGACTCGGGGCGCTTCCGCGTCAACGTGTTCAAGCAGCGCGGCGAGGTCGGCATGGTGATCCGCGCGATCCGCAGCACCATCCCCAGCATCGAGGAGCTGCAACTGCCGCAGGTGCTCAAGGACATCATCATGGCGCCGCGCGGGCTGGTGCTGCTGGTCGGCTCCACCGGCTCGGGCAAGTCGACCTCGCTGGCATCGATGATCGACTACCGCAACACCACCACCTCGGGCCACATCCTCACCATCGAGGACCCGATCGAGTACCTGCACCGGCACAAGAAGTCGATCGTCAACCAGCGCGAGGTCGGCCTCGACACGCACGCCTTCCACAACGCGCTCAAGAACGCGATGCGCGAGGCGCCGGACGTGATCCTGATCGGCGAGATCCTCGACGCGACCACGATGGAGGCGGCGATCGCCTTCGCCGAGACCGGCCACCTGTGCCTGGCGACGCTGCACTCCAACAACGCCGACCAGACCATCGAGCGCATCCTCAACTTCTTCCCCGAGGCCGCGCACAAGAACGTGCTGATGAACCTGGCGCTGAACCTGCGCGCGGTGGTGTCGCAGCGCCTGGTGGTCGGCACCGACGGCCGCCGCATGCCGGCGACCGAGGTGCTGATCAACACGCCGATGATCCGCGACCTGCTGCGACGCGGCCAGGTGCACGAGATCAAGCAGGCGATGGAGGAGTCGCTGGAGGAAGGCATCGAGTCCTTCGACCAGTGCCTGTTCCGCCTGTACAAGGAAGGCCGGATCGAGCGCGAGACCGCGTTGCGCGCGGCCGATTCGCGCGAGGGCCTGGACCTCAAGTTCCGCCTGTCCGAGGGCGCGGACGGCGAGCACGATCCCTACGCGGACGTGTTCAGCGCCTCGTCCTGAGACCCGCCTGCGCGTTCCGGAGCGCGGTAGGTCGGGGCTACGGCCCCGACGCTCTCAACTCCGGTGTCGGCTGCGTCCGGCGTCGACCGCGTAGAGCCTGCCCCGTACCTGATACGGGGGCCGACCTACGCCATTCGATTTCCTGATCGCGAACGGGCATCACGCCTGCTGCGGTGCGTCCGGTTGGCGGTCCGGCGCGGCGTCGCGGAACGCCGGCAGCTCCAGGCAGGCCTGTTCGATCGCGCAGATCGTCGGCCAGCGTTCGATGTCCAGGCCGAAACGGCGCGCGTTGTAGATTTGCGGCACCAGGCAGCAGTCGGCGAGCGTCGGCAGGTGGCCGTCGCAGAACGTGCCGGTCGCGGGGTGGCCCTGCAGCAACGCCTCGAAGGCGTCGAAGCCTTCGCTGATCCAGTGCCGGGTCCAGACGTCGCGCTCGGGCTGCGGCACGTTCCATTCGCGGTCGAGGTAGCGCATCACCCGCAGGTTGTTGAGCGGGTGGATGTCGCTGGCGACGAGCTGCGCGAGCGAGCGCACGCGCTGGCGCTCGCGCGAGGTGGCCGGCAGCAGCGGCGGCGACGGCCACACCTCGTCGACGTATTCGAGGATCGCCAGCGATTGCCGGAACAGCCGCTGCCCGTGCTGCAGCACCGGCACCAGCTTCTGCGGGTTGGTCCGCGCGTAATCGGGCGCGAGCTGTTCGCCGCCGTCGCGCAGCAGGTGCACGGGCACGGTCTCGTAGCCCAACCCCTTGAGGTTGAGCCCGATGCGCACCCGGTAGGCCGCGCTCGATCGCCAGTAGGAATACAGTCGCAGTTCTTCGCCCACTCCGACGCCCCCTTGCTGTCGTCGTGATGGTCAACACGATATCTTGATTCGGCGCGCAGGATGCCGGTTCGCCATTCATCGCGACAGGCCGCCGTTCGTCCGCGACCCGGCCCCGGCAACCGCAATGCGACGGCTCCCCGCAGGACCGGCGCCCCCTCCACCGTCATCCCGGCGAAAGCCGGGATCCATCTTGATCTTGCCGTGGCTTTCACGGAAACGGGGAGCAAAGGCAACATGGATCCCGGCTTTCGCCGGGATGACGCCTTCAAGGATGCGGAATGACGCCTTCGAGGATGCGCGATGGCGTCTTCCCGGACGAGGCCCGCCCACGGTACAGGGACCGTGGACAGTCGCTCAGGCCGGCGGCGCCTGCCGCTCGATGCGCTGCTCGATGGCGCCGAAGATGCTGTTGCCGTCGCGGTCGAGCATCTCGATGCGCACCAGATCGCCGAAGGACATGAAGGGCGTTACCGGCTTGCCGGTCTCCAGCGTCTCCACGGTCCGCTTCTCGGCGAAGCAGGAGGCGCCCTTGGCCGTGTCCTCGTTGGCGATGGTGCCCGAGCCGACGATCGCGCCGGCCGAGAGCAGCCGCGTCTTCGCCGCGTGCGCCACCAGCTGGGCGAAGTCGAACTGCATGTCCACGCCCGCCTCGGGCGCGCCGAACCACTCGCCGTTGATATGGGTGACCAGAGGCAGGTGCAGCTTGTTGCCGCGCCAGGCGTCGCCGAGTTCGTCGGGCGTGACGAAGACCGGGCTCAGCGCCGAGCGCGGCTTGGACTGCAGGAAGCCGAAGCCCTTGGCCAGTTCGGCCGGGATCAGGTTGCGCAGGCTCACGTCGTTGACCAGGCCGACCAGTTGGATGTGCCCGGCCGCCTGCTCCGGCGTCACCGCCATTGGCACGTCGTCGGTCACGACCACGATCTCGGCCTCCAGGTCGATGCCGTAGTCCTCGCTGACCACCCTGACCGGATCGCGCGGGCCGAGGAAGCCGGCGCTGGTGGCCTGGTACATCAGCGGATCGGTATAGAAGCTCTCCGGCACCTCGGCACCACGCGCGCGGCGCACGCGCTCGACGTGCGGCAGGTAGGCGCTGCCGTCGACGAATTCGTAGGCGCGCGGCAGCGGCGCCGCCAGCGCGTTGAAGTCGAGGTCGAACACGCCGTCGGCGTCGCCGGCGTTCAACGAGGCGTACAGCGCGTTGAGCCTCGGCGCGGCGTTGCCCCAGTCCTCCAGCGCGCGCTGCAGCGTCGCTGCGATGCCGGTTGCGGGCACCGCACGCGACAGGTCGCGCGAGACCACGACCAGGCTGCCGTCGCGACCGCCTTCCTTCAGGGAACCGAGTTTCATGCCCGCTCCAGGCCCGGATTCAAGATTTCAATTGTAACCAGTTGCCGCGCTGCCGTTCGCAGATGGACAAGGTCAATCCTCGCCCTGGAAGGCGCCGGCGCGGTAGGTCAGCACCAGCGTATCGCGGTGGCCGGGGGCGTCCTGCGAAGCCGGCTGGATCGGCGTCGACTCGTGGATCATGCGCGCGTCGTCCAGGAACAGCAGCGACCACGGCTGCAGCAGGGTGAAACGCTGCCCGTCCGGACCCGCGGCCTGGAACACGCGCGTCTCGCCGCCCTTGATGTCGTGGCGCCCGATCAGGAGGACCGCGACGAAATCCACGCCGTCGCGGTGCGCGCCTTCCGGCGTCGGCCGGCCGATGCCGTCGGCGGTGTCGATGCGGAACTGGTGCGCCTCGACGTACCACGGCTGCGCGCCCTTGAGCGCCGAACACCACTGGCCGAGGCTGCGCAGCAGCACCGGCCAGGCCGGTGCCGCGATCGTATCCGGCGCGATCGGCTCGAACATGCGCTGCATGCCGCCGTGCAGGGCGTTGTAGTCGAGCGACTGCCAGTGCGCGCGGTGCGCTGCCTGCCGCACGTCGTCGCCGTCGACCACGAAGCACGAATGGCGCCGGCTGCGGTAGCGGCCGCCGTCCCTGAGCCAGGCATCGGGCGGCAGGTCGTTCCAGCTGCCTTCGAGGCGCCGCAGGTCGTCGATGCGCGCCTGCGCGAGGCCGGCGACGTCGTCGGCCGCCAGCACCGCGAAGCCGCGCGCGCGGATGTCGTCCAATGCCTGCGCGGCATCGGAACAGGGAGGGGGGAACGGGGCCGTCATCGGCGGATTCTAGCGTGCGCGGGGACGGCGCCGGTCGGGACGGATTGTCTGCAGGCCGGACGGCGGCGGCTTCGGTTGGCCCCCACCCCAGCCCTCCCCCGCAGGCGGGGGAGGGAGCCAAAAGCGGGGCGCAGGCCCCAAACGACAAGACCCGCCGATGGCGGGTCTTGGTCGTGCCGCGAATACCGCATGCGGCATTCGCGTTCTGGATTGGCAGCCCCGGATGGATTCGAACCACCGAATGCCTGAGTCAGAGTCAGGTGCCTTACCGCTTGGCGACGGGGCTATGCAACCGATTGTAACGCCACCGCGCTGCGGTGGCGTCGATGCCGCATTAACGCTTCGAGAACTGGGTGGCGCGGCGTGCCTTGTGCAGGCCGACCTTCTTGCGCTCGACCTCGCGCGCGTCGCGGGTCACGAACCCGGCCCTGCGCAGTTCGGTCTTCAGCGTCTCGTCGTACTCGACCAGCGCGCGGGCGATGCCCAGGCGGATGGCGCCGGCCTGGCCGGTGGTGCCGCCGCCGGTGGCGGTCACGACGATGTCGAAGCTCTCGGTGTTCTTGGTCAGCTCGAGCGGCTGGCGCACGATCATGCGCGCGGTCTCGCGGCCGAAGAACTCGTCCAGCGGACGGCCGTTGACGGTGATGTTGCCGCTGCCCTTGCGCAGGAACACGCGGGCGGTGGAGGACTTGCGACGGCCGGTGCCGTAGTTCTGGGTGGTAGCCATCGTTTAGATATCCAGGGGCTGGGGCTGCTGGGCGGCGTGCGGGTGCTCGGCACCCTTGTAGACCTTGAGCTTGCGGTACATGGCGCGACCGAGCGTGTTCTTCGGCAGCATGCCCTTGACCGCGATCTCGATCACGCGCTCCGGGTGGCGCTCCAGCGCCTGGGCCAGGGTCTCGGTCTTGAGGTTGCCGATGTGGCCGGTGAAGCGGTGGTACTTCTTGTCGGCCAGCTTGTTGCCGGTGACGGCGATCTTCTCGGCGTTGATCACGACCAGGTAGTCGCCGGTGTCGACGTGCGGGGTGTAGACCGGCTTGTGCTTGCCGCGCAGGCGGCGCGCGAGTTCGGAACTCAGGCGGCCCAGCGTCTTGCCGGTGGCGTCGACGAGATACCAGTCGCGCTGGACGGTCTCGGACTTTGCGGTGAAGGTCTTCATCAAAGGACTCCGGGCGGGGGTGCCTGGTCGGGCTGGTTCCGAAAGGCCGGAACGGCGCCACGCGCTGTGGATTGCGGAAAAAGAAGCGGGATTCTAGCGGGCATCGGGGCCGCGCGCAAGTCGCCCGGGCCCGCGCTGGCATCCCCGGCACCGACAGGCGAACATGCCCGTCCCGCCGAACCGCCGGTCCACCCGGGCCGGCGGCCACCCCGGAGAGCCAGGATGTCCGCTTCCCCCACCCCGCCGCTCCCGGTCGCCGTGCCCGCCGCGCCGCGGGCCGACGCGCGCCGTCTGCACCCGCTCGACCGCGTGCTGGTCGAGGCCCAGCGCGCCCTGGAGACCGTGTTCGGCAACCCGCCCGCCAGCCGCGCCAACCCCGCCGGGGACACGCCGGACATCGCACTCGACGAGACCGAGCGCCGCCACGCCGCCGGCCTGATGCGGATCAACCACGTCGGCGAGGTCTGCGCCCAGGGCCTGTACTTCGGCCAGGCCGCGGTCGCACGCGAAGACGCCACCCGCGAGCACCTGCTCGAAGCCGCGCAGGAGGAAACCGACCACCTGGCCTGGTGCGCCGATCGCCTGCGCGAGCTCGACTCCCGCCCCAGCCTGTTCAACCCGCTGTGGTACGGCGGCAGCTACGCCCTGGGCGTGCTGGCCGGCCTGCGCGGCGACGGCTGGAACCTCGGCTTCGTGGTCGAGACCGAGCGCCAGGTCGAGGCCCACCTCGACGAACACCTGCAGACCCTGCCCGCAGCCGACCAGCGCAGCCGCGAGATCCTGCGCCAGATGAAGGTGGACGAGGCCCGCCACGCCGACAGCGCGGAACTGGCCGGCGCCCGCATCCTGCCGCAGCCGGTGCCGACGCTGATGGCGGCGGCGTCGAGGGTGATGAAGGCCGTCGCGTACAGGCTGTAGCCTCCCGCATCGTCATCCAGGCTCCCCCGCACCGTCATCCCGGCGAAAGCCGGGATCCATTTGGCTTTTGCTTGCGCCAGTTCCGGTGTGCCGACGAGCGGAGTCGCGTCCGCAGGAAAAGCGAAAATGGATCCCGGCTTTCGCCGGGATGACGGCAGGTTTCCGGGCGCGAACCGCGCAACCCCGTCAGTCGACCAGGTTGCGCCCGTGGTACAGCTCCTCGATCTCGCGCTTGAGCCGCGCCTCGATCTTCATCCGCTCCTTGAACGAGAGGTTGCGCGCCTTCTCCTCGAACAGGTACTGGTCGAGGTCGAAGTCCTTCAGGTGCATCTTGGTGTGGAAGATGTTTTCCTGGTAGACGTTGACGTCGAGCATCTCGTAGCGCGCGCGGATGTTCTTGGCCAGGTAGTCCTGGATCGAGTTGATCTTGTGGTCGATGTAGTGCTTGCGGCCCTTGATGTCGCGGGTGAAGCCGCGCACGCGGTAGTCCATCACCACGATGTCCGATTCCAGGCTCTCGATCAGGTAGTTCAGCGCCTTCAGCGGCGAGATCACGCCGCAGGTGGAGACGTCGATGTCGGCGCGGAAGGTCGCGATGCCGTTGTCCGGATGGGTCTCCGGGTAGGTGTGGACGGTGATGTGCGACTTGTCCAGGTGGGCGACCACGGCGTCGGAGATGATCTCCTTGCCGGCGTCCTTCTTGTCGATCACCGGCTCCTCGGAGATCAGGATCGTCACCGACGCGCCCTGCGGGTCGTAGTCCTGGCGGGCGATGTTGAGGATGTTGGCGCCGATGATCTCGGCGACGTCGGTCAGGATCTGGGTCAGGCGGTCGGCGTCGTACTGCTCGTCGATGTACTCGATGTAGCGGCGTCGCTCGTCCTCCGACGCCGCGTAGCAGACGTCGTAGATGTTGAACGACAGCGACTTGGTGAGGTTGTTGAAGCCCTGGAGCTTCAGGCGAGGCAGCGGCTTGACCACGTCGATCGGTCCCCGGTCGGGCAGGCGAAGGGCGGAATTATGCGGCAAAGCCCGTGACAGTGGGGACACGGCGGTTTGCTCCCCGGGCACGGACGTCCTAATCTCCCCGCTTCCCCCGTTCCCCCCTTGATGAAGCCGAATCCCGTGGCCCTGATCAGCAGCTACCGCCGCCCTGCCCATCCGATGGCGCCGTCCGCGGCCACCATCGAGCGCTTCCTCGCCCACTGCCACCGCCGGCGCTACCCGCCGCGCACGGAAGTGTTCCGCCCCGGCGACCCCGCGGGCACGCTGTATTTCGTCATCAGCGGCTCGGTCAGCATCATCACCGAGGAGGACGACGGCCGCGAGCTGGTGCTGGGCTACTTCGGCAACGGCGAGTTCGTGGGCGAGATGGGGCTGTTCATCGAGTCCGACGTGCGCGAGGTGATCCTGCGCACCCGCACCCAGTGCGAGCTGGCCGAGATCAGCTACGAGCGGCTGTACCAGCTGTTCGACGGCTCGCTGGCCAACGACGCCACCTCGATCATGTACGCGATCGGCGCGCAGCTGTCGCGGCGCCTGCTCGACACCAGCCGCAAGGCCGGACGCCTGGCCTTCCTCGACGTCACCGACCGCATCACCCGCACCCTGCACGACCTGACCCGCGAACCCGAGGCGATGAGCCATCCGCAGGGCACCCAACTGCGCGTGTCGCGGCAGGAGCTGGCGCGGCTGGTCGGCTGCTCGCGCGAGATGGCCGGCCGCGTGCTGAAGAAGCTGCAGGCCGACGGCAAGCTGCACGCGCGCGGCAAGACCATCGTGCTCTACGGGACGCGATGAGCGTCGGCCACTTCGGGCCCGGCGCCGGCCTGCCGGACGCCGACCTGCGCAGCGCCAGCCTGATCGACGCCGACGACGTCGCCACCCTGCTGTCCGAACTCGGCTATCCCTGCGACCTGGACGACGCCGCGCGCCGGATCCGCGCGATCGGCGACAACGACCGCCAGGCGCTGGTGGTGGCGCGCGTGGGCGGCGTGGTGTCGGGCCTGGTCGCGCTGGACTTCATGTACTACCTGCCGCTGGACACCACGACCTGCCGCATCACCGCGCTGGTGGTCACCTCGTCCGCACGCGGACAGGGCCTGGGCCGGCAGCTGCTGCGCGAAGCCGAGCGCCGCGCCCGAACCGGCGGCGCGGCACGGCTGGAGCTGAGCAGCGGCTCCCAGCGCACCGACGCGCACGCCTTCTACAAGGCCTGCGGCTTCAGCGACGGCACCGTGCGCTTCATCAAGCGGCTGGGTGACGCGTAGGGTCGGGAGTCGAGGGACCGGGGACCGGAAGGAGCGTTGCGATTCCACCTGTCATTTCGAGCGCAGCGAGAAATCTTCTTTCGGACAGGCGATGCATGCGGAAAGAAGATTTCTCGCTGCACTCGAAATGACAGGTGATCGACCCGACAACGGGCCACCGGCCCGCCGGACGCGTTACCGCTCCGCCGCCACCGCCTCCCCGCCGCGGTCCCGGCAGCCCCAGTTGAGGATCGGCGTGCCCGCCGGCAGCACGCGCCGGAACAGGTCGATGCTGCCGTGCTTGGGATTGACCACCACCGGCGCCTTTGCCGCCTTGAGCAGCGGCAGGTCGGCGCTGGAGTCGGAATAGGCGATGGCGATGTCGCCGTAGCCGCGCTCGCGCAGCATCCGCATCTTCTCCTCTGCGTGGCAGTGGCGCGTCGCCACCACTGCGCCCAGCCGCGGGCCGACCGCGGTGCCGATCACCGGCACGCTCTCGTGCGCGACGAAGGCGAGGATCGCGCGCGCCAGCTCGGGCGGCGCGCCGGTGGCGATCACCACCCGGTCGCCGGCCTCGCGGTGGCGGTGCAGCACGTCCAGCGCCAGCGGCAGCAGGCGGGCGCGGATCGCGGCGTCGTGGGTGGCCACGTAGCGATCGATCGCATCGTCCAGCGTGCGCCGGCGCGGCATGCCGACGGTGCCGATCCAGACGAATCCGGAAATGCCCCAGCGGCGCGTGCGCAGGAAGGCGACCATCGGGCCGAACACCGGCGCCGCCAGCAGCGCCAGCGCGGTCCGCCACCAACTGCGCCGGATCAGCCAGGCGAACAGGTGGCTGCCCGAATCGCCGTCGTACAGGGTGTGGTCGAAATCGAAGACCACCAGCGGGGCGTCGTCGCGCGGCGTCGGCACTGCGCTCATGCCGGGAAGAACAGCCGCTGCAGCGCCGCGCCCGGGTCGGGTTCGCGCATGAAGGCCTCGCCGACGAGGAAGGCGTCGACGCCGGCGGCGCGCATCTTCGCCACGTCGCCGGCGGCGTGGATGCCGCTCTCGGTGACCAGGCGGCGGTCGCGCGGCACCGCATCACGCAGCGACAGGGTGGTGTCGAGCGAGACCTCGAAGCTGCGCAGGCTGCGGTTGTTGACGCCCAGCAGCGGCGCCGGCACCTGGATCGCGCGCTCGAGTTCGTCGATGTCGTGCACCTCGACCAGCACGTCGAGGCCCAGCTGCAGCGCGGTGCCGGACAGCTCGGCGAGCTGGTCGTCCGACAGCGCCGCGACGATCAGCAGGACGCAGTCGGCGCCGAGCGCGCGCGCCTCGTGCACCTGGTACGGATCGATGGTGAAGTCCTTGCGCAGCACCGGCAGCGCGCAGGCGGCGCGCGCCTGCTGCAGGTAGGCATCGGCGCCCTGGAAGAAGTCGACGTCGGTCAGCACCGACAGGCAGGCCGCGCCGCCGGCCTCGTAGCTGCGCGCGATCTGCGCCGGATGGAAGTCGGGGCGGATCACGCCCTTCGACGGACTCGCCTTCTTGACCTCGGCGATCACCGCCGGCGCGCCGGACGCGATCTTTGCCTCGATCGCGGCGGCGAAACCGCGCGCCGGCGGCATGTCGGCGGCCAGCGCGCGCATCTCGGCCAGCGGCCGCGCCGCCGCGCGGGCGGCGACTTCCTCGACCTTGCGCGCGAGGATCTTCTGCAGGATGTCGTCCTTGCGCGGCAGCGCTGGACGCAGGAGGTGGTTCACGGGCTTGCTTCCTCTTCGTTGCGGGCGGGCGGCAGCTCGGGCAGGTCCTCGCCCGCGCGCCAGCCATCGCGTTCCATCCGCTCCAGCATCGCCTCGACGCGGTCGCGCGCGTCGCGGTCGAAGATCGGCAGCACGACCAGGTCGCCGGCGCGGGCCCAGGCCAGCGCGCGCCGCGCCGCCTGCACCTCGTCGAGTTCGACCTCCACGGCGCGCGGGTCCATGCCGAGCCGGAGCAGTTCGTCGCGCATGATCGCAGGGATGTCCTCGCGCGCGCGACCCCGCAGGTAGCCGTCGGCGCTCTTGAGCACGACCAGCGCCGGCGAAAACGCCGCCGCGGTGGCCGCGACCGCGCGCAGGTCCTCGTCCTCGCGATTGCCGGCGTGGCCGACGACGACGGCCAGGCGGCCCCCGCCCGCACCGGCCCCGACCGCCTGCAGCAGGCCGCGCAGGCCGTCCGGGTTGTGCGCGTAGTCGACCACCACGTCGACGCCGCCCAGCCGCCAGCGCTGCAGACGGCCGGGATTGTCCCCGCGCGAGGCGCCGAAGCGGGCCAGCACGCCGGCGATGGTGTCCACCGGAATCCCGAGCGCGGTCGCCGCCAGCGCGGCGCCGGCGAGGTTGGACAGGTTGTAGCCGGCGCGGCCGCCGAGCGCGAGCGGCAGGTCGGTGATCGCACCGAGGTCGTGCTTCGCACCATCGACGTGCAGGCGCAGGCGGCCGTCGGCGACGCCGCAGGTCGCGCCGCCGCGGGCGCGATGCGCGGCGAGCACGGGATGCGCATCGTCGAGCGAGAACCAGCCCAGGCGCTGCCCGGCGAAGCGGTCGGCGTGGCGGCGCAGCACCGCGTCGTCGGCGTTGAGCACCAGCAGCCCGTCGCCGGCGACCGCCCGCGCGACGGTCAGCTTGACCGTCGCCAGGTCGTCGAGGTCGTGGACGCCGTATTCGCCGAAGTGGTCGACGCTGATGTTGGTGACCAGGGCCACGTCCGCGCGGCACAGCGCCAGCCCGCGCCGCAGCAGGCCGCCGCGCGCGGTCTCGAGGATCGCGGCCCGTGCCTCCGGGCGCCGCAGCGCGGTGCGCGCGCCGCCCGGCCCGGAAAAGTCGCCCGCCTCCAGCGCGGCGCCGTCGAGATAGACGCCGTCGGTGCTGCTGTAGGCCGTCGGCCAGCCGTGGGCGCGGCACATCGCCGCGAGCAGGCGCACGCTGGTGGTCTTGCCGTTGGAGCCGGTGACCAGCGCGACCGGGATCGCGCGCAGCGCGTCCCAGGGCACCGCGTCCGGCGCGGGCAGCGCGTCGATCGGCCAGGTGCGCCCGTGCGCGCCGGCGCCGAGGGAGGCCTCGTCGTCGTCGGCCAGCAGCGGGACGCCGCGCGCATCGGCCGCCTGCGCCAGCGCGAGCAGCGCCGGATTGGCCTCGGCATCGGCGCGCACGCGCAGCAATCGCAGCGCTTCGTCGCGCGGCAGGCTGGCGGCGTGCGGCGGCGGCGGTTCGCCGTCGTCGCCAGGGGCTTCGGCGTCCGGCGCGCGCAGGCCGAGCGCGTCGTACCAGGCCCATTCGTTGACTTCGGCGGCGGTGTAGAGCCGATCCATCGGCGCGGCGAAGGCCAGCGACACGCCGCTGCGGTGGCGGCGCGCGATGATGTCGCCGACGGGCCAATCGAGCGCAGAGCGCGCGGCCTGGACGTTGTCGCGCCAGCGCGCGAGCGCGGCCTCGTCGAAGGCGACGCCGGGCGCGGACTCCAGCCCAGCGCCGGGGCCGGCGAAGTAGACGTTGCAGCCGGTCAGGCGGCGCGATTCTTCGAAGGGTTCTTGCGGCATGCGTCGAAAAGGTCGGCTGATGTGGCGCGGAGGCCCCTGGTCCGTCATCCCCGCGCAGGCGGGGATCCAGGGGCTTTCATGGTCTGCGCGAAGGGCGCCCCCACCCCAGCCCTCCCCCGCGAGCGGGGGAGGGAGCAGTGCGAAGCGCGGTGGTCGAGACAGATGACTGAAGCATCATGGCTAGTCGCTTTCTTCGCGCTCGAACACCAGCCCGCGCTCATCACGGACCACGCCGGTCATTGCTGCGACCGCGGCCTCGTCGGCGCTCAGGGCCGACTCCAGCGACGGCAGTTCGACCTTGCGGGCCGAGCGCGGCGCGGCGCCCTCGGGCGCGAACTTGGTGATCTGCTTCCAGGTGCGCGCGAGCGCATCGGCGAACACCACCAGCAAGTCGCCGGGCTGACCCATGCGCAGCGCTGCATCCACCGCTTCCTGTTCGTCGGCGATGACGGTGATCGCGTCCTTGCCGATGCCCTTGTCCTCCAGCGCCCGGGCGATGATGCGCGGCACCTCGTCGCCGTCGCGCCCGCGCAGGCTGTCGTCGCGCTTGACCACGTAGTGGTCGAAGCGCCCGGCGACGGCCTCGGCGATCGCGACGATGTCCTCGTCGCGGCGGTCGCCGGGCGCGGCCACGGCGACGATGCGCCGGCCGGTCACCTCCAGCCGCTGCGCGAGGTCGGCCATCACGCCCACCGCGTGCGCGTTGTGCGCGTAGTCCATCACCACCTTGAACGGATGCTCGTCGAATACGTTCATGCGGCCCGGCGCCTGGAAGAACGTGGTGTCGAAGGTGCGCAGTCCCTGGCGGATCGCATCGAGCTTGATCCCGAGCGAGAACGCCAGCGCCGCGGCGAACATCGCGTTCTGCACGTTGTGCAGCGCGCGGCCCTCGAGCGTGGCCGGGATCAGGTGGGTCCACATCAGCGGGATGTGGCCGCCCTTGTCGTAGAGCGTGATCATGTGGCCGTTGACGCCCGCCTCCAGCGCGCAGGCGCGGCCACCGGCGCGGATGTGCTCGCGCACCAGCGCGTGCGAGGGGTTCATGGTCACGTAGCAGACGGTCTTCGCATCGGTGTAGGCCGACATCTTCAGCACGTTGGGATCGTCGGCGTTGAGCACCGCGCAGTCCTTCGCCACCTCGACCACGATGCGCTTGATCTCGGCCAGCTGTTCCAGCGTGTCGATGCCCTTGAGGCCGAGGTGGTCGGCGGCGACGTTGAGCACCGCACCCACGTCCACTTCCGGCACGCCCATGCCGGCGCGCAGCAGGCCGCCGCGCGCGGTTTCCAGCACCGCCATGTCGATGTGCGGGTCGGACAGCACCATCCGCGCCGACACCGGCCCGGTCATGTCGCCCTCGACCGTGCGCTGGCCGTCGATGTAGACGCCGTCGGTGCTGGTCAGACCCGGCGTGTAGCCGGCCATCTTGGCCACGTGCGCGAGCATGCGCGAGGTGGTGGTCTTGCCGTTGGTGCCGGTGATCGCGGCGATCGGCACGCGCGAGGGCGTGCCGGGCGGGAACAGCATGTCGATCACCGGGCCGGCGGCGTCGCGCGGCGTGCCCTCGCTGGGCGCGACGTGCATGCGGAAGCCGGGCGCGGCGTTGACCTCGCAGATCGCGCCGCCGATCGACTTGTAGCTCTCGGCGATGTTGGGGGTGATGAAGTCCACGCCGCCGACGTCGAGGCCGATCGCGCGCACCGCGCGCACGGCCATGTCGCGGTTGTCGGGATGGATGACGTCGGTGACGTCGGTGGCGGTGCCGCCGGTCGAAAGATTCGCCGTCGAGCGCAGGAATACCACCTCGCCGTCCTTCAGCACGCTGCCCTCGTCGTAGCCGACGCGCTCCATCATCAGGTTGGCCTCGCGATCGAGCTCCAGGCGCGTGAGCACCTTCTCGTGGCCGACGCCGCGGCGCGGGTCCTGGTTCACCACCTCGACCAACTGCGCGATCGTGCTGCGGCCGTCGCCGACGACGTGGCCGGGCGTGCGCCGCGTCGCCGCGACCAGTTCGCCGTTGATGACCAGCAAACGATGGTCGTCGCCGGGCTGGAAGGTCTCGACGATCACCGAGCGCGAATGCTCGCGCGCGGCGTCGAACGCGGCGCGGATCTCGTCGTCGCCGCTGATGTTGATGGTGATGCCGCGGCCGTGGTTGCCGTTGTAGGGTTTGAGCACCACCGGCCCGCCCAGACGGCGCGCGGCCTTGAGCGCGTCGGTCTGGCTGGAGACCAGTTGCTGGCGCGGCACCGGCAGGCCGAGCGAGGCGAGGATCTTGTTGGTCTCCTCCTTGTCGCTGGCGAGCTCGACCGAGATGTACGGCGTGCGCCCGGTGATCGTGGCCTGGATGCGCTGCTGGTAGCGGCCGTGGCCGAACTGCACCAGCGACTGGTTGTTGAGCCGCAGCCACGGGATGCCGCGCTCCACCGCCGCGCGCACCAGCGAGGCGGTCGACGGCCCGAGCGCGCGGCGCTGGGCGTAGCGGATGAAGTCGTCGCGCGCTTCCTCCCAGTGCCAGTCGTCGGGCACGCCGCCCTCGGGGCGGATCTCGGCGGGCAGCAGCGAGGACAGCAGCTTCAGCGCCAGCTCGCCGGCGGCGATGCCCTCCTCGCGCTGGGCGTATTCGTAGACGACGGTGTACACGCCCGGGCGGTCGTCGCCGACGCTCCGGGTGCGGCCGAAGGTCACGTCCTCGCCGGCGACGTTCTGCAGTTCGATCGCGACGTGCTCCAGCACGTGGCCCAGCCAGGTGCCCTCGCCCTCGCGCATGCGGCGGATGAAGCCGCCCGGCGTCTTGTACGAGCAGCCGTGCTCGGCCAGCCCGGGCAGGGCCGCGACCAGGCCGTCGACGAAGGCCGGGCCGAGCCGGCCGGTCGGCCACTGCTCCAGCGCCTCGAGGTCCAGCAGCAGCCGGATCACCGGGAAATGCGCGTACTGCGAAGGGCCGACGTAGACGTTGCGTTCGAGGATGCGCATGGGATTGCCCCGGATCAGGTTTTCGTGATGGCGAGGCGGCCCGCGGCCGCCTGCCGGGTGTGCAGGTTGAAGGTAGCGCCGGCGACCAGGATGTGCACGCGCAGGCCGAGCAGGCAGACCGGATCGTCCTCGCCGGCGCGGTCCATCGACGAGAAGGTCAGCTCGCTGGCGTCGACGATCGTCACCGAGCCGCTGCCCTCCACCTCCAGGGTGTCGTCCGGGCCGATGAAGGCGGCGGTGTCCTCGTCCAGGCCGATGCCGATCGCGAACGGGTTGTAGGCCAGCGCCGCGACCAGGCGGCCGAGGCGGTCGCGCTGGCGGAAGTGCTGGTCAATGACGAAGCGGTTGGTCAGGCCCAGGCCCGGCGCCAGGCGCACGCTGCCGGCGGTCGGCGAGGAACCTTCCCGGCCGAAGGCGATCATGTGCTCGCTGAGGATGCTGGCGCCGGCGCTGGTGCCGCCGACGGTCACGCCGCGCGCGTTGAGGCTGCGCACCAGCTTGGCGACCGGGGTGCCGCCGAGCAGGGTCGACAGCCGCAGCTGGTTGCCGCCGGTGAAGAACACGCCGGTGGCGTCCTCGATGCGGTCGAGCCGGTTCTGCTCCTGCGCGTCGCGCCGGGTGTCGAAGTCCAGCACCGTCGCCTCGCGCGCACCGAGCTCGGGGAACAGCCGCTCGTACTGGGTACCGGTCTCGATCAGCTTGCTGGCGGTCGGGATGACGACGATGCGCGCGTCCTTGCCGCCGCACAGGTCGACGAAGCGCTTGAGAACCTTCGGATCGGCCTCCTTGTCCTCCGCCCCGCCGATGGGGACGATCCAGCCCCGTTGCTCACCGTCGGGGGTCTTGCTGGGCATCAAGCATGTTCCTGGCAGATCCTGATGCGCGACAAAATATCACGCGGGCGCATCGGTCCGCCCGGGGCCGTCGCCCGCGTCCCAGCCGTAGGCGCGCTCCACCCGGGCGATCCGCAGCTCGAAATGCCGGTACCAGGCCGCGCGCCCGCGTTCGCGCGTCGCGGCGTGTTCGGCGTGGCGGCGCCAGGCGCGGATGGCGTCCTCGCTCTCCCAGTAGGAGACGGTGATGCCGAAGCCGTCGGCGCCGCGGGCCGATTCGACGCCGAGGAAGCCGGGCTGCTCCCGGGCCAGCTCGACCATGCGCTGCGCGGCCTCGCCGTAGCCGGCCTCGTCGGCGCCGGTGCGGACCGAGCTGAAGACCACCGCGTAGTACGGCGGGGGCGGCAGTGTCGCGAACGCTTCGGAGTCCATGCGGGAGCCTCGGGCGGGCGGCGCCCAATTTTCGCAGGGATCGGGCGGGATTGCGCGGCGGCGTGAATCCTGACCGGTCGGCGCCCGCTTTGATCGTCGTCCCCGCGAAGGCGGGGATCCAGCGTCTTGTGCCCTGATTTCCGGAACGGAAGACACTGGGTCCCCGCCTTCGCGGGGATGACGGATTTGCATGGGCCCATCGCCCTCAGGCCGTGGCCTCCTGCGCGAGTCGCCGGGTGCCGGCCACGAAGGCCTCCAGCTTCGCCATCGCCGCACCGGACGCGACCGCGGCGCGCGCACGCGCGATGCCGTCGCCGATCGAGTCGGCCACGCCGGCCACGTACAGCGCCGCGCCGGCGTTGAGCACCACGATCTCCAGCGGCAGCCCTGCCTCGCCGCGCAGTGCGCCGAGCAGCATCGCCTTCGATTCGGCCGGGTCGGCCACGCGCAGGTTGCGGCTGGCCGCCATCGCGATCCCGAAGTCCTCCGGATGGATCTCGTACTCGCGCACCTGGCCGTCGCACAGCTCGCCGACCATCGTCGCCGCGCCGAGCGAGATCTCGTCCATGCCGTCGCGCCCCCACACCACCAGCGCGCGCTCGGTGCCGAGTTCCTGCAGCACGCGCACCTGGATGCCGACCAGGTCGGGATGGAACACGCCCATCAGCACCGCCGGCGCGTTCGCCGGGTTGGTCAGCGGGCCGAGGATGTTGAAGATCGTGCGCACGCCCATCTCGCGCCGCACCGGCGCCACCGCCTTCATCGCCGGGTGGTGGATCGGCGCGAACATGAAGCCGACGCCGGTCTGGTCGATGCTGCGCGCCACCTGTTCCGGCGACAGCTCGATCGCGGCGCCCAGCGCCTCCAGCGCATCGGCGCTGCCGGACTTCGACGACACGCTGCGGTTGCCGTGCTTGGCCACGCGCGCGCCGGCCGCCGCGGCGACGAACATGCTCGCGGTCGAAATGTTGAACGTGTGCGAGCCGTCGCCCCCGGTGCCGACGATGTCGACCAGGTGGCGGCGGTCGGGCACGTCGACGGTGCGCGAGAGCTCGCGCATCACCTTGGCCGCGGCCGCGATCTCGTCGACGGTTTCCTTCTTGACCCGCAGGCCGGTGAGGATCGCCGCGGTCATCACCGGCGAGACCTCGCCGCGCATGATCTGCCGCATCAGCGAGATCATCTCGTCATGGAAGATCTCGCGGTGTTCGATGGTGCGCTGGAGGGCTTCTTGGGGGGTGATGGTCATGGTGGGGTCGTGATTCGTGATTCGTGGTTCGTGGAATAGCGTCGCCGCTCCTGCCGTCATCCCGGCGAAAGCCGGGATCCATTTTGACGTTGCCGTTCCCACGTGGATGCAAAAAGCAAATGGATCCCGGCTTTCGCCGGGATGACGACAGGAGAGGTCACCGGTCCAGGAAGTTCTTGAGCAAGGCATGCCCATGTTCGGTCAGGATCGACTCGGGATGGAACTGCACGCCCTCGACCGGATGCCCGCGGTGGCGCAGCCCCATGATCTCCTCGAAGGAACCATCCTCGTTCTCCGTCCACGCAGTGACCTCCAGCGCCTCCGGCAGCGAGTCGCGCTCGACCACCAGCGAGTGGTAGCGCGTGGCCTCGTAGCCGTCCGGCAGGTCCGCGAACACGCCCTTGCCCTCGTGCCGGATCGGCGAGGTCTTGCCGTGCATGATCCGTCCCGCGCGCACCACCCGGCCGCCGTAGGCCTGGCCGATGCTCTGGTGGCCGAGACACACGCCGAGGATCGGGATGCGCGGCCCCAGCGCCTCGATCACCCCCACCGACACCCCCGCCTCGTTCGGCGTGCACGGCCCCGGCGAGATCACGATGCGCTCGGGCGACAGTCGTTCGATGTCCTCGACCGACAATTCGTCGTTGCGCACCACCTTCGTCTCCGCCCCCAGCGCCTGCAGGTACTGCACGAGGTTCCAGGTGAAGCTGTCGTAGTTGTCGATCATCAGCAGCATGGAATGGCATCCGGATCCGGGAACGCGGACGCGGCCTGCGCCAGAGCGGGCCGGGGCATGGCAGGGCGCGGAGCAGACGCGGCCATCAGCGCTCCCTGCAATCGAAGATTGCCATGATGCAGCGACGGCCTGGACCATAGAACGCCATGCTTTCCTGCACGATCACCTCACAGGGCCGATGCGGCTCGAAATCGGCCTCGGTGACCACCGACAGGTGTCCCGGGCTGAGTTCGACCTCGTTGTAAGGGCAGTAGATGAAGGCGAAGCCGCGGCACGCCCGCAGCACGTCGCGGATCATGGGCTGCGTGTCGGACAGGTGCTCGATCACGTGGCTGCAGAGCACGAAGTCCCATTCCCGCGACGGCAGGTCGGCGCTGTCCATCACGGTGTAGCCGATCTTCGGATACTGCGTCGCGACCCAGCGGCTGCGCCAGGGCACGTAGTCGATGGCATCGATCTGCAGTTTCGACCAGATCATGGTGTCGCTGTGCAACTGCGCAAGCAGGTTGACGCCGGCCCCGGTCCCGGAGCCGACGTCCAGCAGCTTCAGCACGTCGAAACGGTCGTAGTGCGCCGCCATGTAGCGCTGCACGTGTGGCACCAGGTCGAGCATGTTCTGAATCGCCTGCGCGCCGGCGGCGTACTCGAACTTGTGGCGATCGGGGTTGCGGTTGCCGGGATTGGGCACGAATACCGCATCCTTCAGCGCCTCCACCGTCCGTTGCCACTCGCCGTTGAACTCGGCGAAACGGTCGTCGTCGAACCCGCGCACGCCCGGCAGCAATGCCTGCAGCCGGCGCAACGCCTCGACCAGTTCACGCACGTCTTCCGTCATCACAACCCCCTCGCCGCTTCCGCCACCGCGCGGAACAGCGCGCGGCCCTTGTTCATGGTTTCGTCCCATTCCTTGGCCGGATCGGAATCGAACACGATGCCGGCGCCGGCCTGCACGTGCAGCTTGCCGTCCTGGATCACCGCGGTGCGGATGGCGATGGCGGTGTCGGCGTCGCCGTGCCAGCCGATGTAGCCGATGGCGCCGGCGTAGACGTTGCGCTTGACCGGTTCGAGTTCGCGGATGATCTCCAGCGCGCGGATCTTCGGCGCGCCGCTGACGGTGCCGGCCGGGAAGGTCGCGCGCAGCACGTCGGTGTAGCCCAGGCCAGGCTTCAGGCGGCCGGTGACTTCGCTGACGATGTGCATGACGTGGCTGTAGCGTTCGATCACGAAGCTGTCGCCGACCTGCACGCTGCCCGCCTCCGACACGTGGCCGACGTCGTTGCGGCCGAGGTCCATCAGCATCACGTGCTCGGCGCGCTCCTTGGGATCGGCCAGCAGTTCGGCCTCCAGCGCGAGGTCCTGCTCGTGCGTGGCGCCGCGCGGGCGGGTGCCGGCGATCGGGCGCACCGTCACTTCGCCCCCGCTTTCATCGGTAAGTTGCAGGCGCACGAGGATCTCGGGCGACGAGCCCACGACCTGGGTGCCGCCGACGTCGAGGAAGTACATGTACGGCGACGGGTTCATCGCGCGCAGCGCGCGGTAGACGTCAACGGGACGCGCGTTGAACGGCACACTCATGCGCTGCGACAGCACCACCTGGAAGGCGTCGCCGGCGGCGATGTAGTCCTTGGCCCTGGCCACCGCGTCGATGAAGCCGTCGCGGGTGAAGCCGGATTCGAAATGCGCCTCGTCCAGCGCCTCGGGGCGCAGGGTTTCGGGATAGCCGGCGCCGCCGTGGCGCAGGCGGTGCGCCAGCGCGTCGAGCCGGCGGTTGGCGCGCGCCCAGGCCTGCGGTTCGCGCGGGTCGGCGTGCACGACCAGGTACAGGCGGCCCTTGAGGTTGTCGAACACCGCGACTTCCTCGCTGAGCATCAGCAGGATGTCGGGCGTGCCGAGTTCGTCCGGATTGGCGTTCGCGCGCAGGCGCGGCTCGATGTACTCGATGCACTCGAAGCCGAACCAGCCCACAAGTCCGCCGCTGAAGCCCGGCAGGCCCTTCAGGCGCGGCACCGAGTGTTCGGCACGCAGGCGCTCGACTTCCGCGAACGGGTCCTCGACGTGGCGCGTCTCGACCGTTTCGCCGTGCTCGCTGACGGTCAGCGCATGGCCGTGGAAGGCGAACACGCGCGTCGCCGGCAGGCCGATGATCGAATAGCGGCCGAAGCGTTCGCCGCCCTCGACCGATTCGAACAGGTAGGTGTGCGGGCCGTCGGCGAGCTTCAGGTAGACCGACAGCGGGGTGTCGAGGTCGGAAAGGACCTCGCGCACGACGGGGATGCGGGTATGGCCTTCAGCGGCGGATTGCTGGAATTCGTCTGGCGAGGTCACGCGGCATTTCCTCGGGATGCGGGCGGGCGGTTGCGACGGCGGCGACGGGCCACCATCGCCAGCCTTCGCCGGCAGCACGGAAATGCGGGAATGCGGACGCGCCCATGTCCGTAATGTAGCGGCTTTGCCTGCGGTTTTGTAGGAGGCTTCGGCCGCGATCCACGGGGACAATTGGCGATACGTGCATCCGGTCGCGCCTGAAGCCGCTCCTACCGCGATGGTTGCGACAGCAACGGACAGTCGGCGGGCAGGTGCATGCGCACGCGACCCGGCGCGCATTCGATGCGGAAGTGCTTCGCCTCGACCGGTTCGCCGTCGAGGTTGAGGACCAGCGGCTGCGCCGCATCGATTTCGATCCACGGCAGTCGCGCGCGGGTGGCGACGCGGTCGAGCGCGGCGATCTTGCCCTCGCTGACCACCGTGCCCAGGGTCGCCGCGACCTCGCCGGCCAGTTCCGGGATCACGGTGACGTCGAGCCGGCCGTCGTCGACCCACGCATCCGGGCACAGCGCCTGGCCGCCGCCCGCCTGGCGTCCGTTGCCGACGCCGAGCGCGATGAAGCCGCCGCGCCACGCGAAGTCGGGGCCATGCAGCGTCGCCTCCACCGGCTCGATGCGGCCGAGCTTCGACAGGCCGGTCAGCAGGTAGGCGAGGCCGCCGAGCAGCTTCTTCATGCCTTCCGGCGTCTCGACGGTCACCTGGGTGCCGAAACCGCCGCTGGCGAGGTTGGCCGCCCAGTGCGTGCGGCCGTTGGCCTCGAGGCGCAGCAGGTCGATCGCATGCGCCGGCTGCGCGGCGACCAGTTCGAGCGCGGACAGGGGTGCGTCCGGAAGGCCGGCGGCGGCGGCGAAATCGTTGGCGGTGCCCATCGGCACCAGCCCCAGCGTCGGCAGCGCGTCGACCTGCAGGTCGCAATGCGCGAGCGCGGTGGCGACTTCGCTGAGCGTGCCGTCGCCGCCGGCCGCGACGAGGGTGCCGACGCGGTCGGCGATGGCCTCGGCGACGTGGCGCCCGGCGTCGCCGTCTTCCCAGGTGACGCGCACGTCGAGCACGACGCCGCGTTCGCGCATTGCGTGCACGGCGGCGCGCAGGTCGTCGTCGCCCGCGGATTTTCCGTTGAGGATCAGGCGCCAGTGGGGTGAGGTCATGGGGAGCGGGATCGAAAGGGCGCGGGCATCGGTGCGGGATGATCCACGGTGGGGCGGAGGATCCGGTGAAGCCGGGAACAGCAAACCGTCATCGCCGCGTCACGAAACGCCGCCAGCATGGGAGTCCATAGCAGGGACGACGGGCGGGGGCTGGATTGCCCTCATGTCTTCCGGCGACGGACCCGCCGCGACAAGGCGGGTCCGTCGTCAGGGAAGCGGCGGACCCGATACGGCACCGCGCTCAGCCCAGCGGCGCGTCCGCCACGACCACGCCATCCTCGTCGGCCGCGAGCCACTGTCCCGGCACGATCACCAGTCCGCCGAACGCCACCGGCACGTCGCGCAGGCCCTGCCCGCGCTTGTCGGTCTTGAGCGGGCAGGTCGCCAGCGCCTTGACGCCGAGGTCGAGCCGGCCGATCGCGACGCTGTCGCGGATCGCGCCATGCACCAGCACGCCGCTCCAGCCGCTGGCGACGGCCTTCTCCGCGAGCATGTCGCCGAGCATCGAGCGCCGCAGCGAGCCGCCGCCGTCGATCACCAGCACGCGGCCCTCGCCGGGTTCGGCCACCGCCTCGCGCACGCGCGAATTGTCCTCCAGCGCCTTGACCGTGCTGACGAGGCCGGAAAAGGCGACGCGCCCGCCGTAGTCGCGCAGCGGCAGTTCCAGCACGCGGACCTTGTCCTCGAACGCGTCGCAAAGGTCGCAGGTGTTCATCGCGCCGCCTTCGCGATCTCGGCGCGCATCTGCGCGATCACCGCCGCGTAGTCCGGCTTGCCGAAGATCGCGCTGCCGGCGACGAAGGTGTCGGCGCCCGCGGCGGCGATCTCGCCGATGTTGTCCGGCTTCACCCCGCCGTCGATCTCGAGCCGGATCGACCGGCCGCTAGCGTCGATGCGCTCGCGCACGCGGCGCAGCTTGTCCAGCGCCGAGGGGATGAAAGCCTGCCCGCCGAAGCCGGGGTTCACCGACATCAGCAGCACCAGGTCGAGTTCGTCGAGCACGTGGTCGAGCACGTCCAGCGGCGTGGCCGGGTTCAGCACCAGCCCGGCCCGGCAGCCCTCGGCCTTGATCAGCTGGATCGTGCGGTGCACGTGCTTCGAGGCTTCCGGGTGGAAGCTGATCAGGCTGGCGCCGGCCTTCGCGAAGTCGGGAACGAGGCGGTCCACCGGCTCGACCATCAGGTGCACGTCGATCGGCGCGGTGACGCCGTGCCTGCGCAGCGCCTCGCACACCAGCGGGCCGATGGTGAGGTTGGGCACGTAATGGTTGTCCATCACGTCGAAGTGCACCCAGTCGGCGCCGGCGGCGAGGACGTTGTCGACTTCCTCGCCGAGCCTGGCGAAGTCGGCCGAGAGGATGGACGGGGCGATGACGGGGGTCTGCATGGCGGTCAGCGTCTGCGTTTCGATTTGATCTTGTCGTAGGCGGCGTTGATCTCGCTCGCCTTCCTCTCGGCCTGTTCGCGCAGCTCCGGCGCCGCGCCCGCGACCTTGTCGGGGTGGTATTGCGACATCAGCCGCCGGTAGGCCTGGTCGATCTCGGCGTCGCTGGCGTCGCTGGCCAGGCCGAGCACGCGGTACGGCGCGGCCCGGCCCGGCGCGACCCAGCCGGCGTCGAAGGCGTGGCCGATCAGCAGCCCGATCAGGCCGCCGCCCGGGTGCCGCAGCAGCAGCCAGCCGGCGATGAAGCCCAGGACTTTTCCATACCAGCGATTCATGCCGACAGTGTAGCCGGCCACCCGGCCCACCCGTTCATCGCCGCCGCAAATGGCACTACACTGGCCGGCCCGCCCGAAGGCCACCCTCCTTGGCGACCACGCTGCTGTCCTCCGAACTGCCCGGCCTCACCCTGCGCCACCGCGGCAAGGTCCGCGACGTGTTCGACCTCGGCGACGAGCGGCTGCTGATCGTCGCCAGCGACCGCCTCAGCGCCTTCGACGTGGTGCTGCCCGACCCGATCCCGGGCAAGGGCGAGATGCTGTGCCAGATCAGCAACTTCTGGTTCGCGCGGACCGCGGCGCTGATGCCCAACCACCTGACCGGCATCGACGTGGCCGAGGTGCTGCCCGAAGGCGTCGACCCGGCGCTGTACGCGAAGCGCGCGGTGGTGACGAAGAAGCTGCGGCCGGTGCCGGTGGAGGCGATCGCGCGCGGTTACATCATCGGCAGCGGCTGGAAGGACTACCAGCGCACCGGCCGCGTGAGCGGCATCGCCCTGCCCGACGGCCTGCGCCAGGCCGAGCAGTTGCCCGAACCGATCTTCACGCCCTCGACCAAGGCCGCGGTCGGCGACCACGACGAGAACATCGACTTCGACACCGCGGTCAAGCTCGCCGGCGCCGACCTCGCCGAGCAGGTGCGCGACGCCACCCTGCGCCTGTACAAGCACGCCGCGGCCTATGCGGCCGAACGCGGCATCCTGCTGGCCGACACCAAGTTCGAGTTCGGCACCGACGAGGACGGCCGCCTGTACGTGATGGACGAGATGCTCACGCCGGATTCGTCGCGCTACTGGCCGGCGGACGAATACGAAGTCGGCACCAGCCCGCCGAGCTACGACAAGCAGATCGTGCGCGATTACCTGGAGACGCTGGACTGGGACAAGACCGCGCCCGGGCCGAAACTGCCGGCGGAGGTGATCGAGCGCACACGTGCACGCTATGCCGAGGCGCTGCAGAAGCTGGCGGGGATCGAAGTCGATTGAGCGGGTGGTCGCGGGGGATTTCTCCCTTCGGTCGAAATGACAACCGGGTTTTGTCATTTCGACCGAAGGGAGAAATCTCCCGACACGCCGGCACGACGGCCACGCAACGCCCCCCTGCGCTATCCTGCACGCAAACACCGGCACCCCCTGGAGGGAGGTCATGAACGCGATCCACGAATCGCCGTCGGAACGCCCCATCGACCGCTGGTTCGCCAGCTATTCCAGCGACCACCGCAACGACACCAACCAGCTGATCCACGTGTTCGCGGTGCCGGCGATCCTGTGGAGCGTGATCGCGCTGCTGTGGTGCATCCCGGTGCCGCCCGAGAGCGGGTTCCGCGCCGGGCTGTGGGCGGGACTGGCCTGCTTCGCGGCGTGGATGTTCTATTTCCGCAATTCGCGCCGGATCGGCTTCGGCATGCTCGCCGTGTTCGTGGCGATGCTGTGGCTGACGTTCTGGATCGAGCGCCTGCAGGGCACGCGCTTCCTGCTGTGGCTCGCCATCGGCGTGTTCGTGGTGGCGTGGATCGCGCAGTTCGTCGGCCACAGCAAGCTGTTCGAGGGCAAGAAGCCGAGCTTCTTCACCGACCTGCGCTACCTGCTGATCGGCCCGGCCTGGGTGCTGTCCAAGCTCTACCGCAAGCTCGGCTGGCGCTGGTGAGTCCATGACGGCCCCGGGCCTGCGCGGACGCGACCTCGCGCTCGCGCTGCTGATCTGCCTGTGCTGGGCCGTCAACTTCCTGACCTCCGCGCACGCGCTGCAGGAGATCCCGCCGTTCCTGTTCACCGCCCTGCGCATGGCCATCGTGGTCGCCTTGCTCGCGGCCTTCCTGCGCGTGCCGCCGCGCTCGCAGTGGCCGCGGCTGGCCGGCATCGCGCTGTTCACCGGGGTGCTGCACTTCGGCACCAGCTTCCTGGCGCTGAAGCTGGCCGGCAACCTGTCCTCGCCGGCGATCGTCACCCAGACCTACGTGCCGATGGCGGTGCTGCTGGCGTGGTGGTGGCTGGGCGAACGCTTCGCCTGGCGCACCGCGCTCGGGATCACCATCAGCCTGGCCGGCGTGCTGGTGCTGGGCTTCGATCCGATGGTGCTGGACCGGCCGGCAGCGCTGCTGGTGATGCTCGGGTCGTCGCTGATGGTGGCGATCGGCACGGTGCTGATGCGCGGGCTCAAGGGCGTGGGCATGGTCGACCAGCAGGGCTGGACCGCGGCGCTGAGCCTGCTGCCGCTGCTGGCGATCAGCCTGGTCTTCGAGCCCGGCGGCTTCGCCGCGCTGCGTGAGGCCAGCTGGGTCGGCTGGGGTGGCGCGGCATATGCGGCGGTGTTCGCCTCGCTGCTGGGCCACGGGCTGTTCTTCAAGCTGGTGCAGCGCCATCCGGTGGCGCAGGTGACGCCCTACCTGCTGATGACGCCGGTGTTCGCTGTGCTGCTGGGCATCGCGTTCTGGGGCGACCGCCCGGGGCCGGCGCTGTGGATCGGCGGTGCGATGGTGCTCGGCGGCGTGCTGCTGATCGCGATCCGCACGTTGCAGAAGGCGCGGCCACCGGTCGCCGAGGTGACGCCGGAGGTGTGAGCCTTTCCGGCCTACGGGGATGCGGGGGTCGTGAGCATGTCGGCGGTCGGGGCGAAGCGGCGCGGGGCGTAGCCGAAGTCGCGGCGCGCGAGCGCGGCGTCGAACACGAGGTCGTCGCGCATGCGCGCCAGCGCGGCGTCGTTGAATCCCGCGGCGACGCCCAGCCGCCGCGCCGGCGCCAGCAGCGCGCGGAACAGCGGCGGCGGCAGCGTCCACAGCCGCGGTCGCGAGGGCAGCGCCGCCAGCACGCGCGCGACCATCTCGCGGTACGGCAGGGTCTCGCCGCCGGGCAGCGCATAGGCGCGGCCATGCGTCGCCGCCGCGTCGAGGCAGGCGATCGCCGCGGCGGCGAGGTCGTCGACGTGCACCGGCTGGCGCAATCCAACCGCGTCCGACGGCAGGGCGAAACCGTGCAGCCGCCGCGCGAGGCCGGCGATGCGGGTCAGCGTGGCGTCGCGGCCGGCGCCGTAGACCAGGGTCGGGCGCAGCACGGTCGCGCCCACGCCGCGCTTCGCCGCGGCGTCGAACAGCCGCGCCTCGGCCTCGCGCAGTCGCCGGGCCACGTCGCGCTCCGCGGCATCGGCCGAAGCCTGCTTGATGTCGACGCTGGTCGAGCCGAAGGCCAGCACGCGGCGGCAGGCGACGTCGCCCCGCGCGAACCAGGCACTGAACGCGTCCAGCGGGCCGCAGCTCAGGATCGCGTCGACGGCGGCGGGCAGTGCCCCGGGCTGCGCCAGTTCGCCGTGCAGCCAGCGCACGCCGGGCCGTGGCGGCCGGGGCTCGCGCGACAGCGCGCGGACATCCCAGCCGAGCCCGGCCAGCCGCGCCAGCAGCGGCGCGCCGATCTGGCCGCTGCCGCCGAACACCAGAGCCGTGCGCCCGTGGCCGGTCGCCGGCACGGGCGGCGATTGCGGTGGATCCTCGCTCATCGCGGCAAGGATACTGTGCGCCCATCCGGGCCCGGGGCATCGGTTAGACTGGGCCGCCGGCGCGATGCGTCGCGCCGTTCCACCCTCACCGGACCCTCGATGCTGCCACTGCTCCTGGCCCTGCCCTTCGCGGCGGCGCTGCTCATCGCGCTGTCCCGCGGCGCATCCCGACGGACCATCGCCTGGCTGGCCGCGGCCGCGCCGCTGCTGGGCCTGGCGCTGCTGGCATGGCTGACGCCGACGGTGATGGCGGGCGGGATCCTGCAATCGAGCCGGCCGTGGATCGAATCGGCCGGCCTGCTGTTCACCCTGCGCCTGGACGGCCTGGGCTGGATGTTCTCGCTGATGGTGCTGGCCATCGGCGCGCTGGTGGTGCTGTACGCGCACTACTACCTCGGCGCGGAGGAGAAGGCCCGCCGCTTCTTCTGCTACCTGCTGCTGTTCATGGGCGCGATGCTGGGCATGGTGCTGTCGGGCAACCTGCTGCTCACCGTGGTGTTCTGGGAACTGACCTCGATCAGCTCGTTCCTGCTGATCGGCTTCTGGTTCAAGCGCGACGACGCCCGCGAGGGCGCGCGCATGGCGCTGACCATCACCGCCGCCGGCGGACTGGCGCTGCTCGGCGGCGTGGTGATGATCGGGCGCGTGGTCGGCAGCTACGAACTCGACGCGGTGCTGGCCGCGGGCGACGCCATCCGCGCCCACGAGTTCTATCCCTGGATCCTCGGCCTGGTGCTGGCCGGCGTGTTCACCAAGAGCGCGCAGTTCCCGCTGCACTTCTGGCTGCCGCACGCGATGGCAGCGCCGACCCCGGTGTCGGCCTACCTGCACTCGGCGACGATGGTGAAGGCCGGCGTGTTCCTGCTGGCGCGGCTGCACCCGGCGCTGGCCGGCACCGACCTGTTCTTCTACGTGGTGTCCACGGTCGGCGCCCTGACCCTGCTGATCGGCGCCTGGAACGCGATCTTCCAGCACGACCTCAAGGGCGTGCTGGCGTACTCGACCATCTCCCACCTGGGCCTGATCACCCTGCTGCTCGGCCTGTCGACGCCGATGGCGGTGGTGGCGGCGATGTTCCACATCCTCAACCACGCCACCTTCAAGGCCTCGCTGTTCATGGCCGCGGGCATCATCGACCACGAGACCGGCACCCGCGACATGCGCCGCCTGGGCGGATTGCGCCGGCTGCTGCCCTATACCAGCGCATTGGCGATCATCGCCTCGCTGGCGATGGCCGGCATCCCCTTGCTCAACGGCTTCCTGTCCAAGGAGATGTTCTTCGCGCAGGCGCTGGAGATCGAGGCCCACGAGGGCATGCGCATCTTCATCACCGTGGCCGCGTTCCTGTTCGCGACCTTCGGCGTGGCCTACAGCCTGCGCTTCGTCCACGACACCTTCCTCGGCCGCGGCCCGCGCGCGGTCGATCGCGAGATCCACGAGCCGCCGCGCTTCATGCAGGTGCCGGTGGCGATCCTGGTGGTGGCCTGCGTGGCGGTGGGCGTCGCGCCGCAGTGGACCATCGGCCCGGCGCTGGCCACCGCCGCGCGCGGCGTGCTCGGCGACGCGCTGCCCGAGTACAGCCTGGCGGTCTGGCACGGCGTCAACACCCCGCTGCTGATGAGCTTGGGCGGCGTGGTTTGCGGCGTGCTGCTGTACCTGGGCCTGCGCCGGCTGCTGGACCTGCACGCGATCGTGCGCCATTCGCAGGGACGCAAGCTGTTCCACCTCAACATCGAGGCGCTGTTCCGCCTCGGCCGCCGCTTCACCCACACCGTCGCCAACGGCAGCATGCAGCGCAGCCTGCTGTGGCTGCTGATGGTCGCGATCGCCGCCGGCGCCGCGCCCTTCGTCGCCGCCTGGGGCGAGCCGCAGCAGGCGACGGTCTTCGCCGGGCAGCCGATGGTGCGCCTGGCCTGGGTGCTGTGGTGGCTGCTGGTCTGCTGCGCCTTCGCCACGCTGGCGCTGTACCGCCACCGCCTGCTGGCGGTGCTGGTGATGGGCGGCTGCGGGCTGGCGGTGAGCATGACCTTCGTCGCGCTGTCGGCGCCCGACCTGGCGCTGACCCAACTGCTGGTGGAACTGGTGACGGTGGCGCTGATGCTGCTGGGCCTGCACTACCTGCCCAAGGATTCGCCACCCGAACGCTCGATGCCGCGCCGCCTGCGCGACGGCGCGGTGGCCCTGGCCGCCGGCGTCGGCACCGCGGGACTGGCCTGGGCGATGATGACGAGGCCGCCGGTGAACGGCGCGGCCGCCGAGATCACCGCGCGTTCCCTGCCCGAGGCCTGGGGCACGAACGTGGTCAACGTGATCCTGGTCGACTTCCGCGGCTTCGACACCTTCGGCGAGATCACCGTGTTCGGCATCGCCGGCCTGGTGGTGCACGCCATGCTGCGGCGCGCGCGCATGGCCCCGGAAAAAGTCATGCCCGGGCCGCCGGTCAAGCTGCCGGTGCCGGCCGACCTGGCGCAGATGATGTTCCCGCTGACGCTGGTGGTGTCGATCTTCCTGTTCCTGCGCGGCCACAACGCGCCCGGCGGCGGCTTCATCGCCGGCCTGACGCTCGCGGTGCCGCTGCTGATCCAGTACGTGATCCAGGGCGCGGCCTCGGTCGAGTCGCGCTTCGGCTTCGACTACATCCGCATGATCGGCATCGGCCTGATGGTGGCGCTGATGACCGGCGCCGCGGCGATGCTGTTCGACACACCCTTCCTGACCAGCGGCCACTACGACCTGGAACTGCCGCTGCTGGGCACGATCCCGCTGGCCAGCGCCGCGGCCTTCGACCTGGGCGTCTACCTGGTCGTGTTCGGAAGCACCATGCTGATCCTGTCGATGATGGGCACGCTCAAGCCCTCCAAGAAGATGATCGCGCACCGCGGCACGATCGATCCCGCCACGCGCTCGGCCATCACCGGGGAGGCTGCGTGATGCATCTGGACATGATCTCGCTGGAAGCGGCGATCGCCAGCGGCATCGGCGTGCTGGTGTTCGCCGGCGTGTACCTGGTGCTGCGCGCGCGCAGCTTCGACGTGATCCTGGGGCTCACCCTGCTCTCGTACGCCACCAACCTGCTGATCTTCTCCAGCGGCCGCCTGACCGTGGGCAAGCCGCCGGTGCTGCAGCCGGGCGTGGACGCGACCCTCGCCAACCACACCGATCCGCTGCCGCAGGCGCTGGTGCTGACCGCGATCGTGATCTCGTTCGCGATGACCGCGGTGAGCATCGTGCTGGCCATGCGCAGCCGCGCCGACAACGACAGCGACCACGTCGACGCCGGCGACGTGCGCGACGACCGGGAGGGCGGCCAGTGACCCAGCTGCCGATCCTGCCGATCCTGCTGCCGCTGCTCGGCGGCGCGCTGTCGCTGTTCGTCGAGCACCGCCGCATCGGCACCGTCGTCCAGCGTTCGGTGGCGTGGACCTTCATGCTCGCCACGCTGCTGGCCGCGATCCTGCTGGTGGCGCGCGCGCACGAGGGCTCCATCCTGGTCTACCTGCTCGGCGACTGGCCGGCGCGCATCGGCATCGCACTGATGGTCGACCGGCTGTCGGCGCTGATGGTGCTCGCGACCTCGCTGCTGGGGGTGGCCTGCCTGCTGCACGCCTGCTCGGGCTGGGACCGGCGCGCGCCGCACTTCCACGCCCTGTTCCAGCTGCAGCTGATGGGCCTCAACGGCGCCTTCCTGACCGGCGACATCTTCAACCTGTTCGTGTTCTTCGAGGTGATGCTGATCGCCTCCTACGGCCTGCTGCTGTCGGGCGGGCGCGGCGTGCGCATGAGCGCGGGCCTGCACTACGTGGCCTTCAACATCGCCGCCTCGACCCTGTTCCTGATCGCGCTGGGCCTGGTCTACGGCGTGTTCGGCACGCTCAACATGGCCGAACTCGCCGCGCGCGTGGCGACGACCCCGGAAGCCAGCCTGCCGCTGGCCAAGGCCACCATCGGCCTGCTGCTGGTGGTGTTCTGCGCCAAGGCCGCGCTGCTGCCGCTGTACCTGTGGCTGCCCGAGGCCTATACCCGAGCGCCTGCGTCGGTGGCGGCGCTGTTCGCGATCATGACCAAGGTCGGCATCTACGCGGTGCTGCGCGTGGGCTCGCTGGTGCTCGGCGAGGACGCGGGCGCGATGGCCGGCTACGGCTGGGACTGGATACTGCCGGCCGCGGTCGGCGGCCTGGCCCTGGCCACGCTGGGCGTGCTCGCCGCCTCGCGGCTGCGGGTGCTGGTGGCCTACGTGGTGCTGGTCTCGGCGACCACGCTGTTCATCGCCTTCGGCCTGCGCTCGGCCGGCACCATCACCGCGGGCCTCTACTACCTGGTGCACAGCAGCTTCGTCGCCGCGGCATTGTTCCTGATCGCCGACCTGGTGCGCCGCGGCCGCGGTGACGCCGGCGACGCGCTGCGCGCCTTCGCCCCGGCGCCGGGCGTGCGGGTGATGGCGGGCGCGATGTTCATGGTCGGCGCGATCTCCGTCGCGGGCCTGCCGCCGCTGTCGGGCTTCATCGGCAAGACCCTGCTGCTGCAGGCGGTGCCGGAAGCCGACATCCGCTGGGCCTGGCCGGCGCTGCTGGGCAGCAGCATGCTGGTGATCGTGGGGCTCACCCGCGCCGGGACGCGCATCTTCTGGAAGCCGGCACCGGTGCAGGACGCCCCGTCCGGCGACGGGCCGCGCAACGCCCGCGGCCGCCTGCGCCTGCCCGAAACCATCGCCACCATGCTGCTGCTGTCCTACGGCGTGGCGATGGCCGTGGTCCCGGGCCCGGTCGTCGCCTACACCCGCGCCACCGCCGAACAGCTGCTGGCGCCGGCGGCCTACGTCGAGCAGGTGCGCGCCGCGCTGCAGCAGGGGCGGCTGCCATGAACCGCCGCCGTTTCCTGCCCTCGCTGCCGCTCACGTTCACGATCATCGTGTTCTGGCTGCTGATGGTCTCGGAGGTCAACTTCGCCCAGTTCACGATGGCGCTGGCGCTGGGCCTGGTGATCCCGCTGTACGCGACCCGGATCGACCGCGAGTTCGCGCGCATCGGCCGCCTGCGCCCGCTGCCGAACCTGCTGCTGGTGCTGCTGGTCGACATCGTGATGAGCAACGTGCGCGTGGCGCGGCAGGTGCTCGGGCGCGAGGCGAAGATCCATTCCGGCTTCATCTGGTACCCGCTGGACATACAGAACATCCACGGCATCTCGGCGCTGGCCTGCATCATCACCCTCACACCGGGCACCGTCACCGCGGCGCTGTCGGACGATCGCCGCTACCTGCTGGTGCACGTGCTAGACCTCGACGACGAGGCCCGGCTGGTGGCCGACATCAAGCGCCGATACGAATGCCCGCTGATGGAGATCTTCCCGTGACCACCCCCGAACTCGACGGCATCCAGCTGTTCGGCCACGGCCTGGTCGACATCGCCATCGGCGTGTCGATGTACGTGGTCGGCGCGGCCATGCTGATGGCGCTGTGGCGGCTGCTGCGCGGCCCCACCGTGCCCGACCGCATCCTCGCCCTGGACACCCTCAACGTCACCGCCATCGCCGAGCTGATGCTGCTGGGCATGTACATCAAGAGCGCCGTCTACTTCGAGGCCGCGCTGGTGATCGCCATGCTCGGCTTCGTCAGCACCGTGGTGCTGAGCAAGTACGTGATCCGCAGGGACATCGTCGAATGAACATCTTCTGGGAGATCGTGCTGGCCGCGCTGCTGCTCACCGGCAGCTTCTTCCTCCTGATGGGCGGCGTCGGCCTGGTGAAGCTGTCGGAGTTCTTCCGCCGCCTGCACGCGCCGACCAAGGCCAGCACGCTCGGCGTGGGCTGCGTGCTGGCGGCCTCGGTGGGCTACCACCTGTTCATCGACAGCGACCCGCAGCCGCGCGAGCTGCTGATCACCGCCTTCCTGTTCATCACCGCGCCGATCAGCGCGCACCTGATGTCGAAGGCGGCGCTGTCGCTGCGCATGGACGAGCGCCCACAGCTGCCGGGCCGCTCCGACGAGGACACCCACGTGCCGCCGCGTCCCGACGGCGGCGACGAGAGCTTCTGACCGCGACGGCGTGGGTCGGGGCTACCCCGCGTCAGGCCATCCACAGCTCGAACGCGACCCAGGCCAGGAACGCCAGCATCAGCACCCCGCCCTCGGCGCGGCTGATGCGCAGGTCGCCGCGCAGCATCGGCAGCAGCAGCGCGGCGAACACCAGCGCCGCCGGCAGCTCGAAGCGCACGAAGGAGGCCGGCAGCGCCACGTCGCGCACCACCGCCATGCCGCCGACCACGACCAGCAAGTTGAACAGGCTCGAGCCGATGACGTGGCCGGCGACGATGTCGCCCTGCCCGCGTCGCGCGGCGGCGATCGCGGCCGCCATTTCCGGCAGCGCGGTGCCGATCGCGACCAGCAGCAGGCCGCTCAGCAGCGACTCCATGCCCAGCGCCTCACCGAGCTCCGCGCCGCCCTGCACCACCCACTTGGCGCCGAAGTAGAGCAGCGCGGCGGCGATGGCGAAGCGCGCCAGGTTCAGCGCCGGATCGGTGCGCGTGTCGGCGAACGCGGCGAACTCGCTGCGCAGCTCCGGCTGGCGGCGACCGAACGCGAACGAGAAGCCGAGCACGGCGACGAAGGCCGCCAGCAGCACCAGGCCGTCGAAGCGCGTGAGCCGACCGTCCTGTCCCAGCAGGATCGTGGCCAGCGTCGCCACCACCAGGCACACCAGCAGCGATGGCAGCGCCTTCCAGCGGATCAGCAGCGGCGCGCACAGCGCGGCCGCGCCGAGGGTCAGGCCGAAGTTGGCGATGTTGCTGCCGACTGCGTTGCCGAGCGCGAGCGCGGTATCGCCGATCCAGATCGCGCGCAGGTTGACCGCGAGTTCCGGCAGCGACGTCGCGAAGGCGACCAGCACCAGCCCGGTGACGAAGGGCGAGATGCCCACGCGCCGCGCGATCCCGGCCGCCGCCTTGACCACCGAATCGCCGCCGAGCGCGAGCAGGAAGAGGCCTGCCGCGAAGTAGAACAGCGCACCGATCATCGCCACGCCCCTTTCGCCGGATCTGCTGCGATTCTATTGATCCGCCACGTCGAATACCAACGGCGTCATCCCGACGGACCAGTTGTCATCCCGAGCGCAGCGAGGGATCTCCTGTCCTTAGGCGATACGACGAGATCCGTCGCGGAGCCTGCCCTGAGCGAAGCCGAAGGGCTCGGGATGACAGATCCGGGACGTCCTCAGGAACACCCTTCCACGTAGTCCACCTGCGGCGGCACGCCCACGCGCCATTCGTCGACGCGGCCGTCCTTGTCGAGCTCCAGCACCAGCGCGGCGTCGCCGCCGGCCCCGGCCGCCACGCGAAGCACCTTGCCTTCGGGATCGTACTTGTGCGGCTGCTCCTCGACGCGGCCGGGATACAGCGCGCGCACTTCGTCGCCGGTCATGCCGACCTTCGCGCCGCCGGGCGCGGTCACCGAGGCATCGCGCACGTCGATGCGCGCGAACCGGTCGCCTTCGACCATGAACGCGGTGCGATAGCCCTCGCTGCCGAGCGGCTGCGGGATCAGGTAGTAGCAGCCGCCCGGCTCCGACGGCTGCGCGTCGCCGAGGTCGCCGCCCCAGGCCTGGCGCACGGCCTCGGCGGTGGCGCCGAACTTCGCCGGGCCGAAGCCTTCGAACGTGATCGTGCCCTCGGCCGGCCCGTCGACGCGCAGCGAGCCGGTGGTATCCCCGATGATGGTCGCCGGCGGCACGTCGTACGGCGGCTGGTCGATCGGCGCATCCGCGACGGGGACGGCGTCCTCGACGGCCTGCGAGGGCGTGTCGGCTTCTTCGCGCTGCGCGCTGCAGGCGCACAGGGCGGCGATGGCGGCGGCGAGGACGGTGGTCTGGAGGCGCATGCGGGGCTCCGGTGTCGGTTGTGGTGGCCGAAGCATGTCACGGCGCATGTGAGCGCCTTGACGACAACCTGCAGGAGCGGCCCTCAGCGCGGCGGCGCGAAGTGCTTCTGCAGGCCCGCCCAGCAGGCCTGGTAGTCGCGCTGCCGGTGCGCGGCCTCGACCGCCTGCCTGGTCGGCTTGAGCACTGCGCGCGTCTCGAACATGAAGGCCATGGTGTCGGCGATGACGTCGGGCTTCGACAGGTCGGCGCTGCTCGCCTTCTCGAACGTCGCCGCATCCGGCCCGTGCCCGCTCATGCAGTTGTGCAGCGAGCAGCCGCCGGGCGCGAAGCCCTCGGCCTTGGCGTCGTACACGCCGTGGATCAGGCCCATGAATTCGCTGGCGACGTTGCGGTGGAACCACGGCGGGCGGAAGGTGTCCTGCTGCACCAGCCAGCGTGGCGGGAAGATCGCGAAGTCCATGTTCGCGGTGCCGGGCGTGTCGCTGGGCGCGGTGAGTACGGTGAAGATGCTCGGGTCGGGATGGTCGAAGCTGATCGATCCGATGGTGTTGAAGCGGCGCAGGTCGTACTTGTAAGGCGCGTAGTTGCCGTGCCAGCCGACCACGTCCAGCGGCGAGTGCTCGATCGGCGCGTGCCACAGGTGGCCGTTGAACTTGGCGATCAGTTCGAAGCCACCGTCGAGATCCTCCCAGGCGGCGACCGGCGTGAGGAAATCGCGCGGGTTGGCCAGGCCGTTGGAGCCGATCGGCCCGAGCCCCGGCAGGCGCAGCATCGCGCCGAAGTTCTCGCAGACGTAGCCGCGCGAGGCGCCGTCGGGCAGCTCGACGCGGAAGCGCACGCCGCGCGGGATCACGGCGATCTCCTGCGGTTCGACGTCGAGCACGCCGAGCTCGGTGGCGATGTGCAGCCGGCCCTGCTGCGGCACGATCAGCAGCTCGCCGTCGGCGCTGTAGAAGTAGCGGCCGCGCATCGCGGTGTTGGCCGCGTACAGGTGGATGCCGACGCCGGCATGCGCATCGCTGCCGCCGTTGCCGGCGATGGTGTACAGGCCTTCGACGAAGTCCTTCGGCGCCTCCGGCGTCGGCAGCGGGTTCCAGCGCATCTGGTCGGGCGACACCGGCGCCTCGCCGAAGCGGTCGTGGAAGCGCGGCTGCGCGAACGGCGCGAATGTCCCGTGCATCGCCGCCGGGCGGATGCGGTACAGCCAGCTGCGGCGGTTCTCGCCGCGCGGCGCGGTGAAGGCGCTGCCGGTCAGCTGCTCGGCGTACAGGCCGTGCGCCACCTTCTGCGGCGAGTTGCGCCCGACCGGCAGCGTGCCGGGGATCGCTTCGGTCGCGAACTCGTTGCCGAAGCCGGACATGTAGCCTGTCGTGGTCATGACGCGTCTCGCTGGTTAAGCCCCTCTCCCTGCGGGAGAGGAGCTTTCAGGACAAGGTTACAGCACCCCGCGCTTCATCTGGTCGCGCTCGATGCTCTCGAACAGCGCCTGGAAGTTGCCTTCGCCGAAGCCCTCGTTGCCCTTGCGCTGGATGATCTCGAAGAAGATCGGGCCAAGCGCGTTGGTGGTGAAGATCTGCAGCAGCTTGCGCTGCTTGGTCTCCGGGTCGGCGTCGATCAGGATCTTGTTGCGCGCCAGCCGCTCGACGTCCTCGCCGTGGTCGGGGATGCGCTGGTCGATCACCTCGAAGTAGGTATCAGGCGTATCGAGGAACTCCACGCCCTGCGCGCGCATGGCCTCCACCGTTGCATAGATGTCGTCGGTGAAGCAGGCGATGTGCTGGATGCCCTCGCCGTGGTAGGTGTCGAGGTATTCGTTGATCTGGCTCTTGGGATCGCTCGACTCGTTGAGCGGGATGCGCACCATGCCGTCGGGTGCGGTCATCGCCTTCGACAGCAGGCCGGTCTTGGCGCCCTTGATGTCGAAGTAGCGGATCTCGCGGAAGTTGAACAGGCGCTCGTAGTAGTCCGACCACTTCGCCATGTTCCCCTGGTAGAGGTTGTGGGTGAGGTGGTCGATGAAGGTCAGGCCGAAGCCCTCGGGCATCAGCTCGGCGCCCGGCAGGATCTCGTAGTCCGGGTCGTGGATCGTGCCCTTGTCGTCGTAGCGGTCCACCAGGTACAGCATGCAGCCGCCGATGCCCTTGATCACCGGCGCAGCGACGGCCTTGCTCAGTTCGTCCTTGGCGTCGAAGGCCTCGGCGCCGTTCTTCAGCGCCTGCACCCGCACCCACTCGGCGAGCTTGCTGAAGCGGATCGCGAAGCCGCAGGCGCTCGACCCGTGCTCGGCGGCGAAGCGCGCGGCGAAGGAATCGGGATCCTCGTTGATCAGGAAGGTGCAGTCGCCCTGGCGATAGGTGGTGATCGGGCGCGTGCGGTGGCGCGCGACCTGAACGAAGCCGAGCTTCCTGAAATAATCGTGCAGGTGCCCGGCCTCGCCCGGCGGGGCGGAATACTCGACGAACTCGAAGCCGTCGATCCCCATCGGGTTCTCGAAGGTGGCGACCTGCATGCCGGCATGGCCGCCTGCGGGTTGTGACTGCGCTGTCATGTGATACTCCTGCCGGGGAAATGGGCGACGCGGCCCGCGTCGGGTCGCCTATTTTATAGTTTCACATGCAACCACTAGCAAGGTGCAACGCATCATGTCCGAGCCGACCGCCCAGCCCGCCTCCGTCACCTTCGACCTGGAGCACCTGCTCCCCTACCGCCTGAGCGTGCTGTCCAACCGGGTCAGCAACGCGATTTCCAGCGAGTACCACCGCCGCTTCGGGCTGGCGATCACCGAATGGCGGGTGATGGCGGTGCTGGGGCGCTTCCCGGGCCTGTCCGCGCGCGAGGTGACCGAACGCACCGCGATGGACAAGGTCGCGGTCAGCCGCGCCGTGGCCCGGCTGCTGGAGCGCGGCCTGGTGCAGCGCGAGATCCACGGCGACGACCGCCGCCGCTCGGTGCTGACCCTGTCCGAGGCCGGCTACTCGGTCCACGCCGAGGTCGCGCCGATGGTGCTGGCCTGCGAAAGCAACCTGCTCTCGCCCCTGAGCGAGGACGAGCGCGCGACGCTCGATCGCCTGATCGAAAAGCTCGCCGGGCCGGGCATGGAGGAGATGCTGCGGCATATCTGAGGTATTGAACTGCATGTCATTCCGAGCGCAGCGAGGAATCTGCTTCTGTCGCAGTTCGAAAGCAGATTCCTCGCTGCGCTCGGAATGACATCGTTCCCGCCCTCCGCCGCACGGCTCACGCCGCGGCGTTGCCGGCTGCGGACTCCAGCCGCCACAGCTTCCACGCGAAGACCAGGCCCACCGCGACCAGCGCCGTGTAGAACCACATCCCGCCCGCGTACCCGGCGGGATTCCCCGGCCCCGCCGCCGCGCGGTCGTTGAGCAGGCCCACCACCGGCGGCACCGCCGCCCAGCCGACCTGCTGGCAGAACGTCATCAGCGCATACGCCGAGCCCAGCCGCCGCGCCTCGACGATGTAGGCCACCGCCGGCCACAGCACCGCCGGAATCAGCGAGAACACACCGCCCAGCAGCACCGCCACCAGCAGCAGGGTCGCCGGCACCGACTGCGCGGTGAACGGGATCGCCAGCAGCGGCCCCGGCGGCAGGTAGGTGACCATCAGGAACAGCGGCAGCATCAGCAGCGTGCCCGCGACCATGAACAGCGCGCGCCGGCCGACCCTGTCCGCCCACAGCCCGAACAGCGGCGTGAGCACGATCGCGGCCATCGGCAGCAGGCTGCTGAGCAGGCCCGCCGCCTCGCGCCCGAGGCCGTGCGCCTGCTGGAAGTAGTCGATGGCGAAGGTGCGGAACGGGAAGATCGTCGCGTAGAACACCACGCACAGCGCGACGATGTACCAGTACGCGCGGCCGAAGGCGTACAGCCGGCGCAGTTCGAGACGATCGGTCTCGCCGGCCTCGCCGAGGTCGATGCGCCCCTGCGCGCGGCGCTCCTGCATCCAGTACAGCGCCGCCGCGGCGAGCCCGACGCCGACCACGCCGGTCGCCAGCCACAGCGGATCCTGCCAGTTCGCGTACAGCGGGCTGGCGAACGAGGTCGACCAGTCCGCCGAGGCCGAGCCCAGCCGCGATACCGACAGGTTCAGGCCGAAGGCGAAGCCGAGCTCCTTGCCGCTGAACCACTTCGCCAGCACCGTGGTCGCGGCGACGATCAGCGGTTCGGCGCCGAGGCCGAGCAGGAAGCGGCCGGCGAGGATCGTCTCGAAGTGCGGCGTGGCCGCGGTGAGCGCGGCGGCGGCCACGCAGATCGCCGAGAACACCAGGATCGCGGTGCGCGTGCCGAAGCGGTCGATGACGTAGCCACCGGCCAGCAGCACCAGCAGCGCGGCGACGTTGTAGGCGGTCGAGAGCGCGCCGATCTGGCCGTAGCTGAAGCCCTGCTGCGTGCGCAGCAGGTCGATCACCGGGTTCAGCGCGTCGTAGACGTAGTAGTTGCCGAACATCGCCAGGCTGACCAGCAGCAGGGCGAGCCAGCGCTGGGGGGCGGTGGGGCGCGGCAGGGGCGTGGCGGCGGTGGCGGTCATCGGCGGGATGGCGGGCGGTTCGCGTCGATGGACACTCTAGCGGTTTGCACGAGGGGCGATGCGCGGTGCGGTTGCGGCGCTCGCCGGCGTTCGCCGCCGATTTCGTCCGCGCATCGCCGTCATGCCACTGCAGCCCCAGCATTCCATGCCGTCATGCCAGCGAAAGCTGGCATCCATTTTGACGCTCGCGCTCCCATTCCAAGGGCAACATGGATGCCAGCTTTCGCTGGCATGACGGCATGGTTGGCAGGGTACTTGTCATTCCGAACCCGCGAAGCGGATGAGGAATCTTGTCTCCGGCGCGACGCCCTCGACCGGAGCGAAGATCCCTCGCCTGCGGCTCGGGATGACGCAATGGCAGCTGCGCGCTTTGCGCGCAGGCCATTGCGTCACTTCACCCCATGCATCAGCTTCTGGATCAGCGGCGCAATCAGGAACAGCAGCACGCCCGCGCCCAGCAGCGCCCAGAAGCCGAAGGTGTAGCCGGCGTGCGCGGACTCGACCGTCATCCCGCCCTCGCCGCTCACGCTGCTGGCGAAGATGCCCGAGAGGTTGTTGCCGATCGCGATCGACAGGAACCAGCCGCCCATCGCCAGGCCGGTCAGCTTCGCCGGCGCCAGCTTGGTGGTCATCGACAGGCCGATCGGCGACAGGCACAGCTCGCCCACCGACTGGATCACGTAGACCATGAACAGCGTCCAGAACGGGATCTTCAGCGTCTGCGGGTCGACCATGCCCGACAGCGCCAGCATCAGCAGCAGGAAGGCCAGGCCGTTGAAGATCAGGCCGAGACCGAACTTGCGCGGGATCGACGGATTGGCCGAGCCCATCTTCACCCACAGCCACGCCAGCACCGGCGCCAGGGTGATGATCGCGATCGAGTTCACCGACTGGAACCAGCCCACCGGGAAGACCCAGCCGCCGAGGTCGCGCTCGACGATGTTCTGCGCGAGGAAGTTGAACGAGCTGCCGGCCTGCTCGAAGAACATCCAGAACAGCACGTTGAAGCCGAAGATGATCAGCATCGCGATCACCATGTCGCGCTGCACCGATCCCTCGCGGATGCCCTCGACCAGCAGCATGACCGCCGGCGCCACGAACAGCGCGATCAGGATCCAGTTCAGCACCCCGGCGTCGATGGTGAGCAGAAAGTAGTAGACCGGGATCGCGACCACCGCGCCGACCGCCACCATCAGCACGCGACCCAGGCCCGGGGCCTCGGTGGGCGCCGCGCCGATGCCCTTGAGCTGGGCGCGGCCGAACCAGAACCACAGCAGGCTGAACACCATGCCGATGCCGGCGGCGATGAACACCACCTTGTAGGCCGGCATGCCGTCGCTGCCGAACACCTTCTCGGCCAGCCAGCCGGTCAGGATCGGCGCGATGAACGCGCCCATGTTGATGCCCATGTAGAAGATGGTGAAGCCCGAATCGCGGCGCTCGTCGCCGGTGGCGTAGAGCTTGCCCACCATGGTCGAGATGATCGGCTTGAACAGGCCGTTGCCGACGATCACCGTGGCCAGGCCGAGCTTGAGCCACTGCTCGCTGGGCACCATGATCAGGAACAGGCCCGCGGCCATGAACACCGCGCCGAGCAGGATCGAGCGCTGGTAGCCGATCAGCTTGTCGGCGACGTAGCCACCGAAGATCGCCGCCGCGTACACCAGCGCGAGGTAGGCGCCGTAGAGTTCGCTCGCCGGCGCCTCGCCGCTGGCATCGCCGCTGTAGAACTGCGCCACGATGTACAGCACCAGCGCCCAGCGCATGCCGTAGAACGCGAAGCGCTCCCAGAACTCGGTCATGAACAGCATCCACAGCGGACGCGGGTGGCCCATCACCTGGGCGAACTCGGGAATGGCGGTGCCGGAAGCCGGCTGCTCCATGCCCGGACCTGCGGGCTCGATGCGGTTGGAACTCATGCGGTGGGACTCCCCCGTGAAGGATGCTGGATCGAACCGCCGCCGACCCGGCCGGCGGGCCTGGGCGGCGGCGCGGCCTCACGCGCGACGGTCGTTTCAGGCGCAACGTTATAGCCCGGGAGCGGCCGCTTGGGAACCCGGCCGGCCTCCCCGCTCCGGTCAGGCGCCATACCCCTCCCCGTGGGAGCAACCTCGGTCGCGATGGGAAGCGCCGATGGTCCGTCCGGAGGCATCGCGACCGAGATCGCTCCCACGGGCCCTAGCCGCCGCCAGCCGGATAGCCGTAGCCGGCGCCGATCCCCAGCGGTACGCCCAGGCCCCAGAACGCCAGCAGCAGCGCGGTCCACAGCAGCGACAGCGCGATCGAGTACGGGAGCATCATCGAGGCCAGCGTGCCGATGCCGGCGGCCTTCACGTAGCGCTGGCAGAACACCACGATCAGCGGGAAATACGGCATCAGCGGGGTGATGATCGTGGTCATCGAATCGCCGACGCGGTACGCGGCCTGGGTCAGGTCCGGTGACACTCCGAGCTGCATCATCAGCGGCACCATGATCGGCGCCAGCAGCGCCCATTTCGCCGAGGCCGAGCCGATGAACAGGTTGACGATGCCGGTCATCACGATCAGGCCGATGATCGTCATCCACATCGGCAGCCCCAGCGCCTCGAGCAGGTCCGCGCCCTCCACCGCCATCAGCGTGCCCAGGCCCGAGCCGTTGAAGCCGGCCAGGAACTGCGCGATGAAGAACGCGATGACGATGTAGTAGGCCATGCCGCCCATCGCCTTGGTCATCGCCGCGATGACGTCGCGGTGGGTCTTCACCGTGCCCGCGACGTAGCCGTAGACGATGCCGGGGATCAGGAACAGGATGAAGATCAGCGCCACGATCGACTGCATCACCGGCGCCTGCGCCACCAGCAGCGGATTGCCGCCGGCGACGACCGCGGGCGTGTCCGGCGGCGCGCGCCAGGGCGAGGCCTCGGGCAGCAGGCTGAGCGCGAACAGCGCCAGCGCGGCCAGCATCGCCAGCGTCGCCCACAGCAGGCCGCGGCGCTCGGCGTCCGACAGCGGCGCCATCGTCGGCAGGTCCTTCGTGTCGCCGTCGACCGCGGTCCGCGCCAGCCGCGGCTCGATGATGCGGTCGGTGACGAACCAGCCGATCGCGATGATCAGGAAGCTCGAGGTCGTGGTGAAGATCCAGTTGTTGAGCGGATTGACCACCAGCGCCGGATCGAGGATGCGCCCGGCCTCCTGGGTGAAGCTCGCGAGCAGCGGATCCAGCGACGAGGGCACGAACAGCGTCGCCGAGAAGCCGCCGGACACGCCGCAGAACGCCGCCGCGATGCCGGCCAGCGGATGCCGGCCCGCCGCGTAGAAGATCACCCCGCCCAGCGGGATCACCAGCACGTAGCCCGCGTCGACCGCGACGTGGCTCAGCACCGCCACCGCGACCAGCGCCGGGGTCAGCAGCGATTTCGGCGTGATCGACAGCATCCGCCGCAGCGCGGCGTTGATGTAGCCGGTGTGCTCGGCCACGCCGAGGCCGAGCATCGCCGTCAGCACCACGCCCAGCGGCGCGAAGGCCATGAACACCCGATACATGTTGGCCATGAACGCAGTGAGCGACTCGCCCGCCAGCAGGTTGACGATCCGGATCGGCTCGCCGGTGGCGGGATTGATCGCCTCGAACTCCACGCCCGAGAGCAGCCACGACAGCGCCCACACCAGCAGCATCAGCAGCAGGAACAGCGCCGCGGGGTCGGGCAAGCGGTTGCCCACGCGCTCGACCGTGTCGAGGACACGGGCGCCGAAGCCGCGCGGAGTGGAAGGCGGTGTCGCTGGGGATTGGCTCATCACGGGTTCCCGGGTGTCGATCCTGTTGCGATGCTAGCAGCGCGACGCCGGCGCCATGGCGCGCCCGGCAGCGCCGCGGCGGCTACCGCCCCGGCCCGATCTGGGTGCGCACGTCGAACAGTTCCGGGAAGAAGGTCAGCTCCAGCGCCTGCTTGAGGAAGCCCACGCCCGAGGACCCGCCGGTGCCGCGCTTGAAGCCGATGATGCGCATCACCGTGCGCATGTGGCGGAAGCGCCACAGCTGGAACTGCGTTTCCAGGTCGACCAGGTCCTCGCACAGCGCGTACTCGCGCCAGTAGCGGTCGGTGTCCTCGTAGATCGCCTCGAACACCGGCAGCAGCGCCTCGTCGCGCACGTGTGGCCTGGTCCAGTCGCGCTGCAGGTGCCGTTCCGGCACGGCGTGACCCCAGCGCGCGAGGTACATCAGGAATTCGTCGTACAGGCCCGGCGCCTCCAGTGCCTCGCGCAGCCGCGCCTGCCCTTCGGGGTCGTAGGCGAATACCTTGAGCATCGCCGCGTTCTTGTTGCCCAGCTGGAACTCGACGGTGCGGTACTGCAGCGACTGGAACCCGGACGAAGGGCCGAGCACGTCGCGGAACTCCATGTACTCCGATGGCGTCAGCGTCTCCAGCACCGACCACTGCTCGGTCAGCTGGCGCAGCACCTGCTTGCAGCGCGCGATCACCTTCTGGCAGCGCCAGACCTGGTCGCGACGCAGGAAGTCGATCGCGGCGCCGAGCTCGTGGATCACCAGCTTCAGCCACAGCTCCGAGACCTGGTGCTGCACGATGAACAGCATCTCGTCGTGGTGCGGCGGATCCGACAGCGGCCGCTGCGCCGTCAACAGCTGGTCGAGCCTGAGGTATCCGCCGTAAGTGATTCTTCCGTCGAGGTCGGTGTGGATGCCGTCCTCGAGCGGGCGTTCGTTCTGGTCGATGGCCATCCGCCGAGGGTACCGCATCGCCCATCTGCGGCGTCATGCAACCGACACCCGAACCGTGCACAATCCCATCCTGCCAGGGGGGCCGGCCACCAGTCCATCGGACTGAACCAGGGAGCGTATCGTGGTCAATCGGCTCTTCCGCCGGCTGTTGCCGGCCCTCGTCCTCTGCGCCGCATTCGCCGCGCCAACGCAGGCGCAGGTCGTCGTCAGCCAGGTCTACGGCGGCGGCGGCAACAGCGGTGCGCCCTACAGCAACGACTACGTCGAACTGTTCAACCGCGGCAGCGAAGCGGTATCGCTGTCGGGCCTGTCGGTGCAGTACGCCAGCGCCACCGGCACCGGCAACTTCGGCGCCGGCAGCGCGCAGATCGTGGTGCTGCCCGCGGCGACGATCGAGCCGGGCCGGTACTTCCTGGTCGGACTCGCCGGCGGCGCCACCGGCAACCCGCTGCCTGCGGCCGATGCCAGCGGCACGATCAACATGTCGGGCACCGCTGGCAAGGTCGCGCTGGTGAACTCGACCACCACGCTCGGCTGCAACGGCGGCAGCACGCCGTGCACGCCGGAACAGGTCGCGCTGATCGTCGACCTCGTCGGCTTCGGCAACGCCAACTTCTTCGAGGGCGCCGCCGCCGCGCCCACGCTCGGCAACGCCATCGCGGCGCTGCGCGCCGACGGCGGCTGCAGCGACAGCAACGACAACGGCGCCGATTTCGCCACCGCCGCGCCCGCGCCGCGCAACAGCGCGACGCCGCCCGCCCCCTGCGGCGGTGGCGGCATCGCCTACGCCAGCATCAGCGACACCAGCGCCGCCGAGGGCGACAGCGGCACCACGCCGTTCTTCTTCACCATCAGCCTCAACCAGCCGGCGGGCGAAGGCGGCGTGAGCGTCGACTGGGCCACCGCTGACGGCTCCGCCACCGTCGCCGACAGCGACTATGTCGCCGCCAGCGGCACCGCGACGATCGCCGAAGGCGCGACCTCGGTGACGATCAGCGTTGACGTCGTCGGCGACACCACCACCGAGCCCGACGAGACCTTCCTCGTCGACCTGTCCAACGCCGTCGGCGCCGAAATCGCCGATGCCCAGGGCGTCGGCACCATCCTCAACGACGACGTTGTCACCGTCGCGATTTCCGCGATCCAGGGCGACGGCCAGCTCTCGCCGTACAACGGCCTGGCGGTCGCCACCACCGGCATCGTCACCGGCCGCAAGAACAACGGCTTCTTCCTCCAGACCGCCGACGGCGAGGACGACGGCAATCCGGCCACCTCCGAAGGCATCTTCGTGTTCACCAGCAGTACGCCGCCGGAGGCCGCCACGGTCGGCAACCGCGTGCTGGTGCAGGGCACGGTGGATGAATACATCCCCGCCGCCGATCCGCACCAGCTGCCGCTGACCGAGATCGTCAACGCCAGCGTGGCCGCGCTCTCCGGCGGCCACCCGCTGCCGGCGCCGGTGGCCCTGACCGCCGACCTGCCCAACGCCAGCGACGGCCTCGAACAGCTCGAACGCTACGAGGGCATGCGCGTGGTGGTGCCGAGCGCCACGGTGGTCGCACCCACCGGCGGCAACGTCAACGAGGCCCAGGCCACGGCCACCAGCAACGGCCGCTTCGCGGTCGTGGTCGCCGGGACCGCGCGGCCGTTCCGCGAACCGGGCATCCCGGTCCCGAACCCGGATCCGCTCGGCAGCAGCGCCACCGACATCCCGCGCTGGGACTTCAACCCGGAGCTGATCGCGGTCAACAGCACCACGATCGGCGCCCCGGCCGCGAACGTCGCCGCGGGCTGCACGATCATCGACGGCACTCTCGTCGGTCCGCTCGACTACACCTTCCGCCGCTACACGATCTATCCGGAAGGCGCGCTCAGCGTCGACTGCAGCGAAACCGGCCTGCCGCGCGCGTCGCGCCTGCCGACGCCAGACGACGCCACGTTCGCGACCTGGAACGTCGAACGTTTCTTCGACACCGTCAACGATCCCGCGATCGGCGAACCGGTGCTGACCGCCGCGGCCTACGAGCGCCGTCTGGCCAAGGCCTCGCTCGCGATCCGCGGCTACCTGCACGCGCCGGACGTGCTCGGCCTGACCGAGGTCGAGAACCTCACCGTGCTGCAGACGCTGGCCGACCGCATCAACGCCGACGCGGTCGCCGCCGGCGATCCCGATCCGGGCTACAGCGCGCACCTGGTCGAGGGCAACGACGTCGGCGGCATCGACGTCGGCTTCCTGGTCAAGGGTGCGGACGTCGCCGCCGGCACGCCGCGCGTCGAAGTGCTGGACGTGACCCAGCACGGCGCCGCCGAAGTGCTGACCAACCCGGACGGCAGCACCAGCCTGCTCAACGACCGCCCGCCGCTGTCGCTCGATGGCGTGGTGCACTTCGCCGACGGACGCAGCCATGCGTTCACCGCGATCGTCGTGCACCAGCGCTCGCTCAACGACGTCGACAGCGACGACAACGGCAGCAGCGGCTGGCTCACGCTCGGCCAGCGCGTACGCGCCAAGCGCCAGGCGCAGGCCGACTTCCTCGCCGAACTGGTCAGCGGCATGCAGGCCGACGACCCGACCCGCAACCTGATCGTGATGGGCGACTTCAACGCCTTCCAGTTCAACGACGGCCTCGTCGATGCGCTGGGCACCGTCACCGGCCTGCCCTCGCCCGACGGCGAGACCGCGGTGGACGGCGACGGCATCGACCGGGTCGAACCGAACCTGTACAACCTCACCCTGCTGGCCGAGCCGGCCGAGCGCTATTCGTTCGTGTTCGACTACCAGGCGCAGTCGCTCGACCACGTGCTGGTCAACGACGCGCTGGTCGACTCGCCGCTGGTCGCCGGCATCGAACTCAGCCATGCGCGGATCGCCGCCGACTTCCCGGAAATCGCGCGCAACGAGGAGGACACGCCGTCGCGGCTGTCCGACCACGATCCGAGCGTGCTGCTGGTGCGGCTGGCCGCGGTGCGCTTCGCCGACCTGTCGGTCGAGGTCGAGGCGCTGGCGGCGACGGTCGCGCCGGGCGAAGCGATGCAGTTCTCCGCGGTGGTCGCGAACGCGGGACCGGACGACGCCGGGTATCCGGGCGCGGGCTTCGTGCTCGATGCGGAGCTGACCGACCTCGCGGTCGCCGCGCCCGCCGGCTGGAGCTGCGATGCACCGCTGGTCGCCGGCGGCACCAGCACCGTCTCCTGCGGCGCCGACGCGCTGGCGGCGAACGACGAGGCGGTGTTCGCGCTGACCGCTACCGCGCCCGCGGCGCTGGAGGGCAGCCAGGTCACGCTGACCGCCGCGGCCACGGCGCAGACCGAGGACCCGGATCCGGAGAACAACGACGCCGGCGCCACCGTGCTGGTCGAGGATCCCCATGCCGGCGTGCCGCTGCTGGAGAACGGCGTCCCGGTCGGCGGCCTCGAGGGCGGCAGCGGTGCGGAAGCGGTGTACCGCATCGAAGTCCCGGCCGGCGCGGGCAACCTGCGCGTGCTCAGCTACGGCGGCAGCGGCGACGTCACCCTCTACGTGGCGCACGACCGCATCCCGACCGCGACCGACTTCGACGGCCGCTCGCAGCGCCCCGGCAACAACGAAACGATCGCGATCGCGGCGCCCGCGCCGGGCACCTGGTTCGTCAAGCTGGTGGGCGTGCGCACGTTCCGCAACGTGTCGGTGCGCGCGTCGTTCGACTGAGGCGACGCAGCTGGTGCAGGCTGACTGGCCCCGCCTGCTCCCTCCCCCGCCTGCGGGGGAGGGCTGGGGTGGGGCCAACCGACCCAGCGCCTCGCCACCGAAGGAGACCGCCATGCCCCACCACAGCCGCCTGAGCACCTTCGTCCTCGACTGCGACGTCGACGACCTCGCGCCGCACGTCGAATTCTGGAGCCGGGCGCTGGGCAAGCGCGTGGACGCCGCGGACGAGGACGGCGACGGCAAGTACGCGCGCCTGCACACCGAGGCCGACGAACCCGTCCTGCTGCTGCAGAAGGTCTCCCACCCTTCGCGCATCCATCTCGACATCGAGAGCGACGACGTCGATGCCGAAGCCGACCGGCTGGTCGCGCTCGGCGCCAGGAAGATCGAAAAGGTCCACACCTGGTGGGTGATGGAAGCGCCCAGCGGCCACCGCTTCTGCGTGGTCCGCCAGCAGCGCAAGCCGTTCGGCCCGCATCTCAATACCTGGGATTCCTGATCGTCTCGCGGGTCGGGCGTCGGGGGCGTAGCCCCGACCTGCGCCGAAGCCGTCGAGTGCACGGTTGCGGCTGCGGAACGGACGTCAACCGCCGGCGCGCCCCTTCGCCTCGCGGTCCAACCAGACGCACAGGCCCTGCGCATTGATCGCGATGTCGCCGCCGAGCACTTCGGGCACGAGGCGCTGCGCGTCGGCGACGCCATGCGTGACCGCGCGCTCCAGGTAGAGCTCCGCCAGCGCCGCCGCGATCCGCGCCCCGCGGTCCCCGCGGCCGTCGAACCCGCGCGCGATGTCCGCCATCGCATCGACGAGCGCGACGAGATCCCCGCCGAGCCGTTCGCATTCGCCGACCTGCCCGTAGTGCGCGATGCGGATGGACGCCGGCCCGCGCGCCACCAGCCTGCGGATCGAGTCCTGCATCTGCAGCGGATCGAACTGCACCGGCGACGTCGTCGGCACCGCGAACGCGCCGTTGCCGTTGTCGAACTCGCGGTACGACAGCCCGAAGGCGTCGCCGGCGAACCAGCCGCGCGTGCGCGCGTCCCACACGCTGTAGTGGTGCAGCGCATGTCCCGGCGTGTCGACGCACAGCAGCGGACGGCCCGCGAGCGGAACCTCGTGGCCGTCGTCGGCCACCACCACCCGCGCCTCGTCCACCGGCAGCATGCCGGCGTGGTCGCGCGCGAACATCGCCTCGCCGTAGACCACTTTCGCACCGGCGATCAGCTTCGCCGGATCGATCATGTGCCGGGCGCCGCGCGGATGCACCACCAGCCGCGCGTTCGGCAGCGCGCGCATCAGCGGCCCGGCGGCGCCGGCGTGGTCGAGGTGGACGTGGGTGACCAGCAGCCAGTCGACCGCGTCGCGGGCGACGCCGGCGGCCGCGATCGCATCGAGCACGCGCTGCGCGCAGGTCGCGGTGCCGCAGTCGACCAGCGCCGCACGGCCGTCCTCGCCGTGCACGAGGTACGCCGCGCACAGGCCCGGGCGGATGTAGCCGGTATCGATGAGGGTGATGCCGTCGGTCGGCGTCATGACGATGTCTCCGCGCGTGTTGCCATACCGCCAGTCTGGATGCCGCGGCCGCAAGGGTCGATACGGCTTTGGTCCCAATACGCCGGGGAAACCACAGAATCGTCATTCCCGCGAAGGCGGGAACCCAGCGTCTTTGCTTCTCAAATGCCCCGAAGACACTGGATTCCCGCCTTCGCGGGAACGACGGTCTTCCTGATCGCAGTCAGCCACGCCGCCCGAACAGGACATGCCGCACGCCGAACGCCACGCCCAGCACCGCCAGGAACACGCCATAGCCCAGCGCCGTCGCCAGGATCTGCGGCCACAGTTTTCCGTATTGCGTATCGGCATTGGCCACCGACCAGTGCACGCTCCACAGGAACGCGGCGACCGACAGCACCAGTGCCGCGATGTCGTAGAGCACGCGCGCCGCGCCGCGCGGCTTGCGCGGGAACAGCCAGTACAGCGCGCCGAGGATGAGGAACCACGGCAGGAACAGGATCAGGGTCAGGTTGAGTTCGACCAGCGGGCTCATGCCTGCGCCCTCGCGGCCGCCTTCTCCGCATCCGCGGCCGCCAGCGCGTCCAGCGCCGCCTGCACTTCGGCCGCAGTCGCGCCTTCGCCGAACGCGGCCGGCGCATCGGCCAGCGTCAGCTCGCCGCGGCGCAGCGCGGCGATCGCCTGCCCCGCATCGCGCGGCGCGTCGAAGGCATGGCTCTGCAGCAGCACGCGCTCGCCCTCGACCAGCTTGAAATAGAACCTGCCGTCGGCCTCGCGATACTGCTTGAACGCCGCCTGCGGCGGCTTCTCCTCGGTCGCGTCGACCTCCATCGCGCCCAGCTGCACCTTCGACAGGTCGCGCAGCCCCACCGCCTCGCGCAGCTGCGCCAGCAGCGGCGTCGCGTAACGCTCGCGCAGGCGCCTTGCACCGTCGCGCAGCGTGTCCTCGATGTCGCCGGGGCGCGACACGAGGTTGAGGTAACGCTCGCGCAGCGGCGCGATCTCGCGCTCGACCAGGTCGAACAGCGTCTGCTTCGCCTCGCCCCAGCCGATGCCGTCGGCGTAGGCCTGCGCGAACGCGGCGGTGTCCTCGCGGCTGGCGAAGGCCTGATACAGCTGGAACAGCGCCGAGCCCTCGACCTGCTTCGGCTCGCCCGGCGCGCGCGAATCGGTGACGATCGAGAACACCAGCTTCCTCAACTCGGCCGGCGGCACGAACAGCGGGATCGTGTTGCCGTAGCTCTTGCTCATCTTGCGCCCGTCCAGCCCCGGCAGGGTGGCGACCTGCTCGTCGACCACGGCTTCGGGCAGCACGAAGTAGTCGCGGCCATAGACGTGGTTGAAGCGCTGGCCGAAGTCGCGCGCCATCTCGATGTGCTGCACCTGGTCGCGGCCGACCGGCACCTGGTCGGCGTTGAAGATCAGGATGTCGGCGGCCATCAGCACCGGGTACATGAACAGGCCGGCGGTGACCGCGGCATCGTCGTCCTCGCCGTCGGCGCGGTTCCTGTCCACGGCGGCCTTGTAGGCGTGGGCGCGGTTGAGGATGCCCTTGCCGGCGACGCAGGTCAGCAGCCAGGTCAGCTCGGTGATCTCGGGGATGTCGCTCTGGCGGTAGAACCACACCTTGTCCGGATCCAGGCCCGCGGCCAGCCAGGTCGCCGCGATCTCCAGCGTCGAGCGCTGGGTGCGCGCCGGGTCCTGGGCCTTGATCAGGCTGTGCAGGTCGGCGAGGAAGTAGAAGCTCTCGGTGTTCGCGGCGCGGCTGGCCGCGATCGCCGGGCGCACGGCGCCGACGTAGTTGCCGAGATGCGGCGTGCCGGACGTGGTGATGCCGGTCAGGACGCGGACGGGGCGCTGGGGCATTGCGGAGCAGCCGGGTGCGGAAGCGGAACGGCAGTTTAACCGTTGCGCCGGCCGCGGCCGGCGGCGGTAACCCCGGCGCCCATCCCGGCGCGTTGATGGGCACGACCCAACCGGAGATCCGCCCATGATCCGCAAGCTCGCCCTGTCGCTGGCCGCCCTCGCCGCCCTGTCCGCCGGCGCGCCCGCCGCCGCGCAATCGCTGGTCCGCATCGATGTCGTCGACCGCGACAGCGGCCAGTGGCTGCCGGAGTACGCGCACCGGCGCGACACCTGGATCGCCGGCACGCCCGGCCACCGCTACAACGTGCGCCTGACCAACACCACCGGCGAACGCGTGCTGGTGGTGCTGTCGGTCGACGGCGTCAACGCCGTCACCGGCCAGACCGCGCATCCGTCCCAGACCGGCTACGTGCTGGCGCCGTGGCAGAGCACCGAGATCTCCGGCTGGCGCAAGTCCTACCAGGACGTGGCGCAGTTCGTGTTCACCTCGCTGCCCGACAGCTATGCCGCACGCACCGGCCGCCCGGACAACGTCGGCACGATCGGCGTCGCGGTGTTCCGCGAGCGCGCCACTCCGCGCCCCTATCCGACGCCGGCACCGCCGATCGCACGCGGCAGCGACTACGGGAAATCGCGCGGCGCGGCGCCCGCCGCGGAAGCCGCGCAGGCCGGCGACGCCTACCGCGACGGCATCGCGCAGCAGCGCATCGGCACCGGCCACGGCGAGCGCGAATGGTCGCCCGTCGGGCAGACCTCGTTCGTGCGCGCCAGCACGCAGCCGGCGCAGGTCACGCAGCTGCGCTACGACTCGCCGCATGCGCTGGCGGCGCGCGGCATCCTGCCGCGGCCGGTGCCTCCTGCGCACTGGTCGCGGCACGATCGGCCGCAGGCGTTTCCGGGCGGTTTCGTCGCGGATCCTCCCCGCCGCTGGCGCTGAGGGCGGAAAGCGGAAAACAGGAAAGGGCCGGCAATGCCGGCCCTTCCCTTTCGATCTGCGTCGCGGGAAGCCTCGCCCCGTCCATGACGCGAGTGCGCCATCCTCGTCGTGCGGAGCGATCGCTGCCCGCGCCGGACCGGCTTCAGTTCAGCGTCTTCTCGAAGTCGCGCACTTCCTGTTCGGCGCGCTCGCGCTCCCAGCCGTAGCGCTCCTGCAGCTTGCCGGCGAGGTACTTGCTGTCGCCTTCGGCCACGTCGAACACGTCGTCGGTCAGGTCGCCCCACTTCGCCTGGGCCTTGCCCTTGAGCTGGGTCCACTTGCCGGCAATGATGTCTTTGTTCATGGTTGCATTCCTTAGATTTCGTGAGGGACATCGCTGCGGAATGCATGCTCCGCATCGATGTGAGGATCATGCGCCGACGCGCATCAGGGCGGCATCAAGGATTCGTAAGCCGATGCTCACAACGCTGACTTTCGCGACCGGCCCGTTCAGAAACGAAAAAGCCGGCATTCGCCGGCTTCTTCGTTCGATCGCCTCGACGCCGATCACTTCGGATCGGTGCCGCCGGTGTCGTCGGCCTTGTCCTGCATCTTGTCGCCGACCTTCTCGACGTCCTTGCCGACGCCCTTGACGGTGTTGCACGCGGTCAGCGTGCCGACCGAGAACATGGCAAGCAGCATGAGGGCCATCAAACGCTTCATATGCATCCTCCTGGAGACTGGTACATGCGATCGCGGATCGTCCGCGCTCGTCCCGGACATCAGACCGCCGCGCGCGTGAAATCCGCGTTGAATCGACCGCATTCCGCGGCCTGCAGACCGTCGTGCACCTTCGCGCGTTCACCCATGTCGAGGGCGCGTCAACGCGGACGCCGTCAGTCGCGCATCAGCGTGGACTTGCCGAACAGGCTTTCGACCAGGTCCACGGCGAGTTCCGCGGTGCTGTTCCTGTCGTCGAGCGCGGGATTGACCTCGACGATGTCGAGCGAGCCCATGCGCCCGCTGTCGGCGATCATCTCCATCACCAGCTGCGCCTCGCGATAGTGGATGCCGCCGGGGATCGGCGTGCCGGTGCCCGGCGCGATGCTCGGATCGAGGATGTCGACGTCGAAGCTCACGTGCAGGTGGCTGTCCTCGCCCAGCCCCAGCAGCACCTGCTCCATCGTCTGCTTCATGCCGGCTTCGTCGATGTAGCGCATGTCGTAGATGTCGAGGCCATGTTCCTTGACCAGCCGCTTCTCGTCCTGGTCGACCGAACGGATGCCGACCTGGCGGATCTGCGCGGGCACGAGCGCCGGCACCTGCTCGCCCATGCCCACCAGCGGCTCGGGACCGATGCCGCACAGGCAGGCGACCGGCATGCCGTGGATGTTGCCCGAAGGCGTGATCGCGCTGGTGTTGAAGTCGGTGTGCGCGTCCAGCCACAGCACGCGCAGGGTCTTGCCGGCGCGACGGCAGTGGTCGGCGACGGCGGCGATCGAACCGATCGCCAGGCAGTGGTCGCCGCCGAGCATCACCGGCATGCGCCCGGCGCGCAGGATGGCCGAGGAGGCGTCGAACACCGCCCGGTTCCAGGCGACGACCTCGTCGAGGTGGCGATAGCCGTCGGCCGGCCCCGTCCACGGATTCCTGGGCCCGCCGACGTCGCCGGTATCGACCACGTCGATGCCGCGCGCGGCCAGCGCCTCGCCCAGCCGCGCCACGCGCAGCGCCTCCGGCCCCATCGAGGCACCGCGCGTGCCCGCGCCGACGTCCGTGGGGGCTCCGAAGATCGAAACCGGGGGATAGCTGCGGGCCATCGGGATGGTTGCTCCTGCAAGGATCGGGGCAGGCAGTCTAGCGATGTCGCGCGACAGATCCGTGTCGCGGCGCAGCAGTCGCGCATCGTGCGGCATTGCGCGAGCGTCGGGCGGGAGCCGCAGCGACAAGGGCGTGAGCGGGGGTGCCGCAGTGGTGCCGCTTGTCCGAATCGAACGGACGACCTACCGCTTACAAGGCGGTTGCTCTACCGGCTGAGCTAAAGCGGCACTGCGGTGGCTGCGACCGGCGCGGGCCGGGCGGGAGGGCATTCTAGCCCAAGACCTTCAGCGGGCCGCCGCGGCGAGCGTGGCGCAGTCGATCCGCTCGGCCTGCGCGGCGCCGGCCGCGCGCTGCAGCACGGCGAGGTCGGCATATTCGCCGACGGCGACGTCGATCCAGTAGCGCACGTCGCCGGCCTCGCCGATCGGTTCGGCGACGGCCTCGAACCCGGCCTCGCGCAGCGCCGCACGATGGCGCTGCGCGGCGGGCTCGCTGCCGAAGCGGCCGAGCGCGATGTCCACCGCGCCGTTTTCCGCCGCGGGCATGAGGTAGTGGTCGCGGAAGCCGGCTTCGACCAGGCGCGTCACCATGGCCGCGGCGGCGGCGCGGTCGGTCAGCGCCGGCAGGTGCACGCTCCAGCCGCGCGGCGCGCTGCGCGATTCGCGCGTCGACAGGCGCTGCACGACGGGCTGCAGCTGCGCGCGCGCCTGCCCGGCGGCGGCCGCGTCGGCGAACGGACCGAAGGCATGGCAGGTGCTGGCGACGGCCGGCGCGGCCGGCGCTTCTTCGGAGGGCGGCGCGACGGGCTCCGCGACGGCCGGCGCCGGGTCCGGCGTGGCGGCGGCGGGCGGCGAAGATGCGGCGACGGCGGCGGGACGCGTCGACTCGTCGAGCAGCCGCAGCGGCTCCGCGCCGGGCGGCAGCGTGATTCCGGCGGCCGGCGGCGGCACCTCGCGCGTGATCCACCACAGCACGACGCCGAGGTTGAGGATCAGCAGCAGGACGATCAGGGCGCGGGCGAGCATCGGGCGATTCTAGAGGGTGTCGCGCACATTGCAGGCGCTCGTGCAGATCAGCTGCGGGCCTGCGCCTCGACCCGAGCCCAGCACGCGAGTCCGTGCAGCACCAGCGCGGGATCGTGCACGGCATCGGCCAGCTGCGGCAGCAGGGCCCCGGCGCCGCCGCCGTGCAGCAGCAGCGAGACCGGGCCAGCGCACAGCCGCCGCGCCGCCTCGCGGCTGCGTTCGACCAGCGCCAGCGCCGCGCCAAGGCAGCCCGAGGCCAGCGCGTCGTCGGTGTCGCCGGCGAATTCGCGATATCTGCCGCCCTGCGCCGGCAACTGCACCGCGCGCGCCTGCAGGGCCTCGCGCATCAGCGTCGGCGAGGGCGCGATGCGGCCGCCGTGGTGGCGACCATCGGCGTCGAGCAGATCGATGGTCAGCGCGGTGCCGACGCCCACCACCAGCCACGCGCCGCCGCGCGCCCGTGCGGCGAGCAGGGACAGGAAGCGGTCCACGCCCAGCCGAGCCGGTTCCGCATAGGCGATGCGCACGCCCTGCCAGGCGCGCTGCGTGCCGGCGATGCCGATGCGGCCGCTGCGCGCGGCCAGCGCATCGAGCAACTGCACGCGCAGCGCCGGCGCGGCGACGCTGGCCACGTAGGCCGCCTCGATCCGCGCCGGCAGCCGCGCCTGCCAGCCCTCGGCGAAGGCACCGCCGTCGTGCCCGATCGCGAGTACCTCGCCGATGCCGCCGTCGGCGTGCAGCGGCGCGCACTTGAGCCGCGAATTGCCCAGGTCGAACAGCCACCGGCTCATGCCGCCGCTCCTTCGCGCCGCAGGCTGACTTCGCCCGAATGGAATTCGCGCTCGCCCTGCGCCAGCCGCACGCGCAGCGCGCCGTCGGCGGCGAGGCCCAGGGCGATGCCCGCGTGCTCGCCGTCGCCGGCGTGCACGCGCACCGCTTCGCCGGCGAGCACGTCGTGCGCGGCGTAGCGCGCCAGGAACGGCGCCAGCCCCTCGCGGTCGAACCGCGCCAGCGCCGGCAGCAGCTGCGCCAGCAGCGTCGCCGCCAGCAGGTTGCGCGGGGGCGGCTCGGCGCACAGCGCGGACAGGTCGATCCAGGGCTGGTCGATCGTCGCCCCCGCCTGCGCGGGCATGCGCAGGTTGAGGCCGATCCCGACCACCGCCCGTGCCGGGCCGGCGTGTTCGCCGCCGCCTTCGACCAGCAGGCCGCCGAGCTTGCGCAGCCGCGCGCCGTCGGCGACGACCACGTCGTTGGGCCACTTCAGCCCCGCCGCGGCGACGCCCAGCGCATGCAGCGCCTCGACCGTGGCGATGCCGGCCACCAGGCTCAGCCCGCCCAGGCGCGCCAGCCCGGCGTCGAAGCGGCGCGCCACCGACAGGTACAGATTGGCGGCCAGCGGCGAGGCCCAGGCGCGACCACGGCGGCCGCGCCCCGCGGTCTGCCGTTCGGCCAGCAGCACCTGCACGCCCGCGGCCGCAGGGCCGCGGCGCAGCAGTTCGGCGCTGGTGGAATCGAGCGACCACGCCACCTCGAGCGCGGCGATGTCGCCGCGCAGGGGCTCCGGCAGGGCCCGGAGGATCGTGTCGGCATCGAGCAGGTCCACCGGCGCGGCCAGCGCGTAGCCGCGCCCGGCGCGGGCGTCGATCGGCACCCCGGCCTCGCGCAGGGCCTCGATCCGCTTCCACACCGCCGCGCGGGTCAGCCCGGCCTCGCGCGCCAGCACGTCGCCGGACACCGGTCCCGCGATCAGGCGCTGCAGCAGCGCGCGGTCGAGGGGCGTGGTCACTGGGCGGCCGGGCGGGTCATGGCCCGATTATCGGGGATCGTCGCCGGTAGCCGCACGGCCGCCGCGGGAGGTGCCGCCGGAACCCGTGCCGGCAGCCGGCCCGCCGTCTGCCGGGAACCGTTCGTCGCAGCTCCGGCACGGGCGGCCGCAAGGCCGCTGCAACCGTCTGCGCCCCGCCCGCATCCGAGGTATAGTGAACTGTTGCCGCCGCAACAGCTGCCAAAGGATGGTTGCCATGGCTCCCCGACTGCTGCTCTGCCTGCTGCTCGCCTGCGCCGCGCTCCCCGTGGTCGCGCGCCAACCCGCGATGATGGATGCCAATGGCGGCAGCGCAGCCTGCCCCGTGACCGCGGAGACCGAAGTCGAGGCCGAGGCCGAACCCGTGCGTCCCGGCGACAAGCGCGCCACCGCGCCGAACCGGACCCGCCCGGCCGCAGCGCGCCGCGGCAGCGAGGCCGAATCCTCGGCCCGCCCGCCGCGCTGGCACAGCTTCCTGCCGGGCATGATTCGCTGAGGCTTCCGGTGTCGTGCCCGGCGGCCTGATCCGGCGGCTGTTCGGCCGCGCCCCCGACCCGATCGACGACGACACCTGGCAGTACGTGTGCTCGCGCGTGCGCTGGATCGCCGCGCTCGACGAGGCGCGCGCGCAGCGGCTGCGCGCCCTGGCCACGGCCTTCCTGCAGCGCAAGACCGTCACCCCGATCGCCCCGCTCGAACTCGACCCCGCCCGGCGCACGATCCTGGCCGCGCTGTGCTGCCTGCCGCTGCTCGAATTCGGCGGGGAAGGCCTGCACGGCTGGTCGCAGCTGATCGTCTATCCCGACGCCTTCCGGGTGAACCGCAGCCACGTCGACGCCGCCGGCGTGCTGCACGAATGGGACGACGAGCTGATCGGCGAAGCCTGGGACGGCGGCCCGCTGATCCTGTCCTGGGCCGACGTCGAGGCCGACCTCGACGATCCGCACGCCGGCTTCTGCGTGGCCGTGCACGAGATGGCGCACAAGCTCGACGCGCTCGACGGCGTGCTCGACGGCACCCCACCGCTGCCGCGCGCCTGGCAGCGCGAGTGGGCGCGCGATTTCCAGCAGGGCTACGACGCCTTCGTCGCCGAGATCGACGCCGGCCGCGACGTCGCGATCGACCCCTATGCGGCCGAAGCGCCGGAGGAATTCTTTGCCGTCTGCAGCGAATACCACTTCAGCGACCCGGCGACGCTGCGCGAGGCGTTTCCGCGCGTCGCCGCGCATTTCGACCGCTTCTACGGCCCGTCGCCGTCCGCATAGGGCGGGTTTCAACCCGCCGCGCGATATGCGATCCCCGGGGTGGCGGGTTGAAACCCGCCCTATAGCCCTGGTGGCAGCCGGACCTCGAAGCGCGCGCCGCCCAGTTCGGCGGACTTGCCGACCTGCAGTTCGCCGCGATAGCTGCGGATGATGTCCTGCACGATCGACAGGCCGATGCCGTGGCCCTGCACGCGCTCGTCGCCGCGCACGCCGCGCTGGAGCACCAACGCGATGCGGTCCTCGGGGATGCCCGGGCCGTCGTCGTCCACCGCCAGCAGCAGGCCCGGGCGCCGGTTGGGCGCGGTCGCGCCCGGTTTCACCGTCAGCAGCACGCGCGAGTGCGCCCACTTGAAGGCGTTCTCGATCAGGTTGCCGAGCAGCTCCTGCAGGTCGCCCGGCTCGCCGTGGAAGCGCGCGGCCGGATCGATGTCGAACTCGCAGACCGCGCCCTTGCCGGCGTAGATCTTCTCCAACCCCTGCACCAGGGTCTCGGCATATGGCTCGATCTCGATCGGCGCCGCGAACAGCTTGTGCCCGGTCGACGCGGCGCGGCCGAGCTGGTAGTTGACCAGGTCGGTCATGCGCTGCACCTGGGTCGCGACGTCCTCGCGCAGCTCGCGCTCGCCGGCATCGGCATCCAGCCGCGCGCGCAGCACCGCCAGCGGCGTCTTCAGGCTGTGCGCGAGGTCGGACATGGTGTTGCGCTGCTGCTCGAGGTTCTCGCGCTCGCTCTCGATCAGCGCGTTGATGCTGTCGGTCAGCGGCTCGAGCTCGCGCGGATGGCGTTCGCCCATGCGATGGGCCTGTCCGCGCTGCACGCGCGCGAGCTCCTCGACCACCTTGCGCAGCGGCCACAGGCTCCAGCGCAGCACCAGCGTCTGCAGCAGCAGCAGGATCACGCCGGCGATGCCGAGGTAGCCCCACAGCGCGGCGCGGAACACGCGCACCTGGCGCGGCACGGTGCCGGCGTCCTCCATCACGTAGATCGTGTACGGGAACTCCGCGTCCGACGACGCGTCCTGCGGCGCCCAGACCATGCCCAGGCCGTGGCGGTACACCTGCCCCGGCGTGCCGTCGCTGCGCGTCATCGGCAGCGGGCCTTCGAACTTCTCCTCGCCGCCGGCGAGCATCGTCGCCTCGGGCAGCTGCGGGCCCGAGGCCGAACGCGAGGTCCAGGTGCCGTTGGGCAGCACGATCTCGGCGTACAGGCCGCTGCCCGGGCGGTCGAAGCGGTCGTCGGGGCCGTTGTCGGGTGAATACAGCTCGCCGTTGCGCAGGAATTCCACGTCGCCGGCGTAGGCGAACACGTAGTTGCGCAGGCGGTCGCGTTGGCCTTCGCCGGCGACGTCGAGGAAGGCGCGGTCAAGCGCGAAGCCGGCCAGCGCCAGGAAGGCGACCAGGCCCAGGCTCGCCGCCATCAGCTGGCGCGCCTGCAGCGAGCGCGGGCGCCACGGCAGTTCGCGTGTGGGCTTGCCGGTGCTCATGCGGCGCGGGAAAGGATCATTCGGCTCGTGCTCGCGGCGCGCAAGCCACGGCTCCGCGCCACGAGAGCGACCCAGCGAGCACTTGTCATTCCGACCCCGGGCCTGACCCGGGGGAGAAATCCATGCCCCTGCATATCCCGAGATTCCTCACTGCGTTCGGAATGACAGACCGACCCTTCCCGGCGTCCGTCCCTGCCTTGCCCGGCACATGCGACGCGGCGCGGAAGCGGGCCGCGCCGGACCAAGCGCTCAGCCTTCCCCGTTGCGCGGGATCGCGAAGCGGTAGCCGCGGCCGCGCACGGTCTCGATCGGCTTGAGCGTGCCTTCCGGGTCGAGCTTCTTGCGCAGGCGGCCGATGAACACCTCCAGCACGTTCGAGTCGCGGTCGAAGTCCTGCTGGTAGATGTGCTCGGTGAGGTCGGCCTTCGAGACCAGTTCGCCGGCGTGCATCATCAGGTACTCGAGCACCTTGTACTCGTAGCTGGTCAGGTCGACGTTCTGGCCGTCGACGGTCACCGTCTGCGCGGCGAGGTCGAGCACCACCGCGCCGCATTCCAGCGTCGGCTTGCTCCAGCCCGCGGCGCGGCGCACCAGCGCGTTGATCCGCGCCAGCAGCTCCTCGACGTGGAAGGGCTTGACCAGGTAGTCGTCGGCGCCCTGCTTGAGGCCGTCGACCTTGTCCTGCCAGCTCGAACGCGCGGTCAGGATCAGCACCGGGAACTGCTTGCCCTCGTCGCGCAGGGCCTTGACCAGTTCCATGCCCGACATCTTCGGCAGGCCGAGGTCGATGATGCCGACGTCGAACGGCACCTCACGGCCCATGTACAGGCCTTCCTCGCCGTCCTGGGCGGCGTCCACGGCAAAGCCTTCGCGCTTCAGGCGCGCGGCGAGGGTTTCACGCAGGGGAGCTTCGTCTTCGACGAGCAGGATGCGCATGGATCGACTCCGTTCAAGGCGGGGGATGCGGCCAGTGTGGCCGGACTTTCCTGAACAGAATGCCGATTCAGTCGTGGTCGTCGCGTGTAGGCGGGCGGCGCGGCGGCTCTTGCGACCGGCGCTGCGGATCGTCGACGTAGACCCGCACGCGGCCACGGTCGTCCATGGCCTTGATCCGGTTGACGTCGCGCCCGTCGGACTGCATGCGCTCGGCGCTGAGGACCCGGCTGCCGCGGTTGGTGCGCTCGAAATGGCGCACCGAATCCGACAGCGCGTCGCGGCCGCGCGGCCGCGCGGGATCGTCCTGCCTGCCCTGCTGCTGCGGCGCCCGGTTGGCGCGCTGACCCTCGTCGCCACGCCGCTCGCGCGGCGGATCCTGCGCCCAGGCCGACGCCACCCCGGCCAGCGCAAGCGCGGTGGCGAGGACGATCTTCGGCAGGTGGACGGGCGCGGCGGTCATCTCTGGTCGGTATCTAAAGTACATCGCCCCCCGAATGCGGAGGCCGGACCGGCATTCTTGGAACCCGGCGGTGAATCCCCCCTTAACTTTTCCTTCACCAGTGCCGCCCGATTCATCGGCCTGAAGCGGATCAGAACACTTCCGCCACGCAGCAGCGCAGGGAGCCGCCCGCGGCCTCGATCGCCGACAGCGCCACCGTCTCGACCGCGAACCCCGCCTCGGCCAGCGCCCGCCGGCTGTCCGGGCGCAGCGCGCGGCCGGCGGTGGCGCTCATCGTCACCGTCCCGCCGGCGAGGCTGATCGCATTGCCGGCGAAGGCCAGGCGCTCGGCCGTCGACAGCGGCACGGCGTGCGGATACAGGCCGGCGATGGCGTCGGCCACGCGCGCATCGGCGAAGCCGTCCGCGCAGACCATCGCCGCGCGCCCGGCCAGCACCGCCAGCACCACGTTGGTGTGGTACTCGCCCGGGGCCAGGTCGAACAGCAGGGTCGCGCGCAGGCCGAACGCCGCGTGCATCAGCGCCGCGCCCGCGGCGTCGCAGCGCTCGGACAGGCCGCAGTAGCCCAGGCCACGGGCACGGTCGATGACCAGGGCACCGGTGAGCTCGCAGGGATGGGATTGCGTGGAGAGGTCGACTTCTTCATAGCCGAGCACGTCGCGGAACCAGCCACGGATGTCGTCGCGCCCGGCCTCGCGCTGGCGCACGGCATGGCGCATGCGACCCACGACCAGGCGTCCGGGCGCGGTCGCGAACACGTTGTTCGGGAACAGCGCGTCCGGCGTGTCCTCGCGCCCGGCGAAGCAGGCCGTCGGCAGTTGCCGCGACAGCGCCACGTGCAGCGCGCGATGTTCGCGCAGCGCGCGCTCGGCGTCGAACGCCTCGGCATCGGCCATGTAGCGGTTGTCGCGCGCGGACTGTTCGGCGCGCGCGAAGCCGTCCGGCGACACCAGGAAGGCCGCCTTCGCGGTCGCCGGGCCGAAGTCGGGCGCGCAGCCGCGTGCAAAGGCGGCGAAGGCATCGAGGTCGCGGGTGATCATGCCGCGGCCTCCATCGCGCTGCCCGCGGGCGCACCGGTCGCCGCGATCGCCCGCTCGACCAGCGACCAGTCCGCACCCGGCCGGTGCGCGCCTTCGCTCAGCACCTGGCGGAACACGCGCCCGCCCGGCTGGCCGAGATACAGCCCCAGCAGGTGGCGGGTGACGTGCTTGAGCGCGACGCCGCGCGCCAGCTGCGCCTCGACGTACGGGCGCATCGCGCGCAGCAACGCGTGCCGCGGCCGCACCTCGCCGCCGAACATCGCGACATCGAGCCGATGCAGCACATAGGGATCATGGTACGCGGCGCGGCCGAGCATCGCGCCGTCGGCGTGGTCGAGGTGCGCAAGCGCTTCGTCGAGCGTGGCGATGCCGCCGTTGACGATCACCTGCAGCGCCGGCCGCTCGAGCTTGAGGCGATAGGCCCAGTCGTAGCGCAGCGGCGGCACCTCGCGGTTCTCCTTCGGCGACAGGCCCTTGAGCCAGGCATTGCGCGCGTGCACGACGAACATGCGGCAACCGGCGGCCGCCACGGTGTCGACGAAAGCGAGGAAGCGATCCCAGTCATGATCGTCGTCGACGCCCAGCCGGCACTTCACCGTCACCGGCACGCCATCCACCGCCGCGATCATCGCCGCCACGCTGTCGGCGACCAGCCCGGGCTCGCGCATCAGGCAGGCGCCGAAGCGCCCGGCCTGCACTCGGTCGGAGGGACAGCCGCAGTTGAGGTTGATCTCGTCGAAGCCATGCGCCTCGCCGATCCGCGCCGCCTGCGCCAGCAGCGCCGGCTCGCTGCCACCCAGTTGCAGCGCGACCGGATGCTCGACCGGATCGAGCGCCAGCAGCCGCGCGCGATCGCCGTGGATCACCGCGTTCGCGTGCACCATCTCCGAATACAGCCGCGCATGCGGGGCCAGCAGGCGGTGGAAGACGCGGCAGAAGGTGTCAGTCCAATCCATCATGGGCGCGACCGTCAGGATTTTTCCCTCTTGATTCAATTTTTATCCAATAGAATCAGTAACATGGATAAGGAATGCGCTCCTCGTGCGCATCTGATTTCGCCCTCTACGACGGCATCAGTGCACACATAGCGCACACGAAATGGCAACGATCAACCGGCGACGATCGGGTCACTGACGGGTTCAGGTCCGTGGCAAACCATCGTATGTCGGCCACATCTTCCTGCACCACGAGGGCGCACGGAAATAGGTTATCGCGACCGAGCGCCGAGGCGATTCTGGCGAATCGCCGCTGAAGCGGACCAAAGCCGAACCGCGAAATTCTGCCGAATCATCACCCGCGCCTTGCCGGGTGTCCGCCTCGTTGCGGACCTTCGGCCGCAGATAGCGCAGCAGTTCTGGCCGGTGACGCGCCGGGCCTCCCCGAGAACACGTACGAGCAGCTTTTTTCCACGTGCCCGGGCGTGGCCGACCAGTCCGAGCAGCGGGTCAGTGGTCACGGTGCCGCCGGCTGTCATCGGCGCCGCTTCGGGGCAAGTGCTGCCATGCGATGGATCCGAGGCCGCTCCGTCGGGTCATTCGGAAAAACGACCCACCCAACCCCGAATGAACAGAAGGCTCCCGTACCGGGCTGTCCAGGCTCCGGACGTCAGCCCGTATCCGGGGAAGTCACGGCCCAGTTCAATCCATGGCGTCGTCGCGGGAGCACGATTCCACGAGGTCAGATAAATGCGTTGCTCAACAGAATAAATCATTTGCAGACAGCGACAGGAACGCGCATCTATCACGATCGCCAGAAAATTAGCGAGAAATTGCCAAGCGGGCCAAGCTGCGCTTGACAACTCAAAATGCTTTATATATATATAAAACGCATCCTAAGAGCGAGGGTGGTTGACATGCGGACGAAGAAGTGTCGGATGGATGTGCCAAAGGCTTCGTATTTGGAGATATTCGGAATGGCATTGGCGGTTGCGGTGCCTTGGGGTCACCTGCACGCACAGGACGCGGCTGCGCAGGAAACCTTGGAGCCAACCGAGACCACACAGGATGATGCGGTCAAACTGGACGTCGTACAGGTACGCGCTTCGCGCATTCCAGCATCGATTTCCGAGTATCCCGGGTCCTTGACGGTGATCGACCAGGAATCGCTGGCACGACAGACCGCCTTTGCCCAGGACATCGGATCGATCCTCGCCGTGAGCGTGCCCGGCCTTTCCACGTCGCCAGGCTCGGTGTCGAGTTTCGATACGACGCTGCGTGGCCGGTCGGCCATCGTGTTGATCGATGGCGTGCCTATTTCGCCCACGCTGCGGCAAGCTGGCCGCGACATCGCCTCGATCGATCCGTCGGCGATCGAGCAGATCGACGTCATCCGCGGTGCCTCGGCGATCTACGGCAACGGCGGCGCTGGCGGCGTCATCAACTACATCACAAAGCGGCCCGTGCGTGAGGGCGTCGAATTCAACACCAAGCTGGGTCTTGCACTCTCCCTCACCAACCCGGGCGACAGCGCGCGCCCGTCGATCATGCAGTCGGTGTCCGGAAAATCCGGCGATGTGAGCTTCGTGGCGAGTGGCTCGTTCGAAAGGATCCAGTCCTTCTACGATGCAGACGGTGATCGTATTCCTCCCGCGCAGACCGGCAACGGCGGCTTGCCCGATTCCGATATTGCCAACCTGTTCGGCAAGGTGGGAGTCGACATCGGCACGCGCCAGAGGATTGAAGTCAGCGGGTTGTATTACAACCAGGGTCAGGACACGGACTACTACTCGACACCCGGCAACGTGATCCGCCGGGAAAGAGCAGGAGCGCAGCGCGGCGTGGCCGCTCCTGGCGTGGACGACGAAGGGAACACGAACATCGTCTTCAATACGACGTACTCCCATACCGACGTGCTGGGCAGCACATTGCGCCTGCAGGGCTACTACCAGAATGTCGAACAGATGTTCGAGTACGATCCGCTGCGCTACGGCGGCACCCAGTCACTTATCGAATCGCGCAAGACCGGCGGCCGCCTGGACATGGACACCACGCTCTACCTGGGCGACCTGCAAGGCAGCCTGCTCTGGGGCATCGACTACAGCGTCGACGACACCGTTCAGAAGATGACCGACGGCCGCGTATGGGTACCCGAGATCAGCCAGAACGCACTTGGCTACTTTGCCCAGTTCGAAATCTCGCCCACCCACTGGCTTGACCTGCAGGCCGGCATCCGGCACGAAACGTTCGATGTAAACGTGGCGTCCTTCGTATCGTTGCGCAGCGGCGTGAACATCCAGGGCGGCAAGTTGAAGTATTCGACCACCCCGCTAAACGCCGGCTTCGTCATTCACGCTACCAAAGGACTGGACGTGTTTGGCGCATTCTCCCAGGGCTTCTCGCTGTCGGATGTCGGTCGCGCACTGCGTGACTCGCCGGTATCCGATGCGGTGCAGTCGCTGAAGCCGCGCCCGGTGATCTACGACAACTACGAGGCCGGCGTGCGGTACCGTGGCGAGAATCTGGTTGGCGAGATCTCCGTCTTCCTCAGCGAGTCGGACCTTGGCGTGAATTTCGTGGACGACCCGCTGAATCCCGGCGTCCTGATCATCGACCGCAAGCCTGAGCGCATCCACGGCATAGAAGCCTCGTTGCGCGGCAGTATCGCAGAGAACTGGACGGTGGGCGGCACGCTCACCCGGATCGAAGGCAAGGCCGATTCCGGCGACGGCAACTACGATATCTACATCGACAGCCGCCGCATTCCGCCTTTGAAGCTGACTGCCTTCGTGGAGCATCAGCTCGCCAGCGACTGGTTCATCCGGCTGCAGGGGTTGTATTCGGGCAACCGCGACCGCTTCCAGAACAACACCACCAGCACAGGCCTGGGACGGATCGACTCCTTCAGCACCATCGACCTCATGACCTCGAAGGGTCTGGGGCCGGGAACCCTCACCGTCGGCATCCTCAACGTGCTGAACAAAGCATACCTGCCGATCTCCGCGCAGGCGCAGAACCGCGCGGACCGCCTGGCAATGGCGCCCGGAGCCACGATGAGTGTGCAGTACAGCGTCAAGTACTGACCCGATGTCGCGTATCGTCTATCGCAGTTCGCACCATGACGCATGACTTCCTGATCGTGGGCGCCGGCATGGCCGGAGCGGCTGCAGCCTACGGGCTCAGCCGCCACGGGTCGATCGTGGTGCTGGAAATGGAGGCCCAGGCCGGATATCACACCACGGGGCGTTCGGCGGCGATCTACCTGCCGAGCTATGGTCCACCCTCGGTGCGGGCTCTGACCCAGGCCTCGTTCGATTTTCTCGATGCCTCGCCGGCCGACCTCGGGCTCGAGCACCGGCTGCTCGAGCCCCGAGACGTGCTGTACATTGCACCCAACGACCGCGTCGGGGCCTTGCATGCCTTCGTGGCCGAGGCACGTGCGCAGGGCATGCCGGTCGAAATGATCGAACCCGAAGTCGCCTGCAGCCGCGTCCCGGTACTGCGGCCGGACTACTTCCACGCTGCCGCCTGCGAGCAGGGCGCCTACGACCTGGATGTCGCCAGCCTGCACCGGGGCATGCTGCGCGCGGCCCGGGCGCGGGACGCGCGCATCATTCTCGATGCGTCGGTTGAACATATCGCTCGTGACGCGGGCGGGTGGACAGTTGTTGCCAGCGGGCAGACGTTCCACGCCCGCCACCTGGTGAATGCGGCAGGCGCCTGGGCGACGCATGTCGCCAGGATGGCCGGCGCATCGCCGATCCGCCTCGACCCACTGCGCCGCACGATGATCAGCGTCGATACCGGCGAACAACCCTTCTCGGCCGAGTGGCCGATGGTGGAAGCCATTGGTGAATCGCTCTACTTCAAGCCCGAGTCTGGCAGGATTCTGGCGTCATGCGGCGACGAGACCCCGTGGCCGCCGAGCGACGTGCAACCAGATGACATGGACGTTGCCTTCACTGTCGATCTTCTGGAGCGGGCAACCATCTACGACGTGAGACGGGTCAGCGCGCAATGGGCCGGGTTGCGGGTATTCGCCGCGGACCGCCTGCCTGTTATCGGCGCCGACCCGGTGGCTCCGGACTTCCACTGGATGGCGGGGCTCGGGGGTTACGGCATCCAGATCGCGCCGGCCATCGCCGACTTGATCGCGGCCCAACTGTCCGGACAAGATACTCCCGCGCACCTAGCCGCCCGTGGCCTGAAGTCTGCGGACGTGACTCCCGGGCGATTACTCTGAATTTTCACCGAAAGCGGGCTTGACCCCACTGGCCCTTTCCAGATGCTGCCTGAGCAAATAGGACGCACCGATCTGGTCGTGCCGCTCCAGCGCATCGAGAATCGCCATGTGCTCGTCGCACACGCGTTGTGCCCGTTCCCGGCTGTATATCCAGTGATACTCCAGTACCCGACGCAAACGGTTGTGCTGCTGGATCGCCTGGAGCATGAAACGGTTGCCGGAGAACGCGGCGATCATTTCGTGGAACTCGGCGTTGATCTCGAACCACTCTGCGCTCGAGATACGCGGATTCGTGAGAATGCTGGCGTGAGCCTGACGGCTACGGGCGACGCGCTCGTCGTCCAGCCTGAAAGTCGATTCGAGGACGCTATGCGGCTCTATGACCATTCGGAACCGGTAGCTCTCCTCATTGGCCTTGGCCGAGTTAAGCGTCGGCGTGAACGACCACTTCATGCCGAGCCCGCGTTCGACCAGCCCATGCTCGGACATGCTCTGCAGCACGCGGCTGAGGAAACCACGTGTGACGCGGTAGCGTCGCATCAGGTCGGTCTCGGAAAAATGTTCCGGCAACCGGTTCGCCGCGCGATCGGAAGACAACTTCATGTAGAGGCGATCTTCTTCCGTCTCCGGGATCTTGATGAAGATCTTGTCCAACTGCTGCCCAGACTTGCGCAGCACATACCCCGCCTTGGTGAGCGGCTCAAATACGCCGTACTCGCACAGGAACTGCAGCGCACCGTGCACGGGAGTGCGGGACACCTTGAACTCCTTGGCCAAGGCAACTTCGGTGATCTGGTCGCCCTCCACCAGCCCGTTCCTGCGCACGTGGTCGATGATGCGCGCTGCAAGCTCAGACTGCATCTTAGTGGGCTGTGCAGTCTTCTTCTTGTCATCCAAAAGAGCCACTCCGATGGTCCCTGAAGGAGTAAATTCCAGTGCCCGCAAGAGTATCACGCGACCCACAAGGCCTTCTGCACGCACGGCGACCTTGCCGACCGGAGCGTGGTTTTGATATGCTTTTTATTATTATGAAATACATATAAGCCAACGACCGATTGATGCCTCATCCAGGCAGAGGAAGCAGATGCACAGCGTGAGTGCTGCAGACGAACAACTACCCGGACACGCGCGGCTACGCGGCGTTCCATTCCCCCTCATCCGCATCGCCGGGGCTCCTCGCGAACGCGGCAGGCAGTACGGGAAACTGGCGATCGAGCGCATTGGCCGCACGATCGAAATCTATCGACGCGCCTACGCGGCCATAGGTATCCCCTGGGATCGAGTGCGCGAAATTGCCACGACCTTCGCCCCGGACATCAAGGCTTTTTCGCCCGAGCTGTTCGAGGAAATCCGCGGCATTGCCGAAGGCAGCGGGTTGCTCATGGAAGAAATCGTGGCGCTCAATGCGCGAACCGAGCTGGTCTACTGGGAAGAACGGGGTGAGCAGTTCGAACGCGACGATGGATGCACCAGTGTGATGGTATTGCCCGAAGCTTCGGCCAACGGACATCTCCTGCACGCCTGGAACTGGGACTGGCGCGACGAGAGCGCCGACAGCACGATCGTGCTGGATATCATGCCCGAGACGGGACCTCGGGTACTTACGGTGGTGGAGGCGGGCCTGCTCGCGCGCGCCGGTTTCAACAGCGCGGGGATCGCGGTGACCGGCAACAACCTGGAAGCCGAGGAAGTGCGCGGGCGCTATGGTGTCCCGGCGCCGTTGATCCGCCGCGCCGTGTTGATGTCGGAAAGCTACACGATGGCGCTCAAGCAGGTGTTCGACGTCAAGCGCTCGTTCTCCAATAACCTGATGATCACTTCGGCCGGCGGCGAGGGTGTGGACCTGGAGACGACGCCGGACCGCGTGTTCTGGCTGCAACCGGAGAAAGGGCTGCTGGTGCATACCAACCATTTCGCCTCGCCTGCCGCCCACGTGCTGGTCAACGATCTGAGCCTGGCCAAGGGGCCGGACTCGCTGCACCGTTCGAGGCGCGTCCAGGCCGCCCTTGGATCGAAGCTCGGCGCGATCACGGTCGACGACTTGAAGCAGGCGCTGGACGACCGTTTCGACTCGCCCTACGCCGTGTGCGCAACCCCGGGCAAGGCGGACGCCAGCGGCCGCATCTCTTCCACGGTGGCGACGATGATCATGGATACCACCGCCCAGGTGATGCACGTGGCGTCGACTCCGTACGCGGGCGCCACCTTCACTACTTACGCGTTCGAGCAGGAGCCAGGCAGCGGAAGCGGCGGCGCGTCATGAGATTCATCGATGCCCGCCTGGTGCGGGAACTGCTTCCCGTCGCCGACTGCGTGGAACTCATGGCGCAGGCCATGCGCAACGCGTCCGCTGGCCGTATCGCGATGCCTACCCGAATGGTCATGCCATTGGCGGACCACAGCGGACAGGTGTTCGTGATGCCGGGCTCGGCCCTTGAACCCCGCGTCTACGGCGCGAAGCTGCTGAACGTACACCCGACGAATCCGCAGCAGGGGCGTCCACTCCACCAGGGCTTCGTGGCGCTGTTCGACCATGACACCGGCGTGCCGCTGGCCATAGTCGAGGGTTCGGAGCTGACGTTGCTCCGCACCGCGGCAGCCTCGGCATTGGCCACGCGCACGCTGGCCCGGGCCGCCGCTGGTACGCACGGCATATTCGGCACGGGAAGGCAGGCAGGGGACCACGTCCGTGCAATCGCCGGGGTCCGGGCGATCAGGCGCGTCGTGATCTGGGGGCGGACCGGCACGCGTGCGAGCGCATTGGCGGCAGAACTTTCAGATAGCACCGGGAGCGAGGTCATCGCGACGAGCGACCCGCGCGAGGCCGCCGCCTGTGACGTGGTCACCACGGTGACCGCCGCCGGGGAGCCGGTCCTGCAGGGCGCATGGTTGATCCCGGGCACCCACCTGAACCTCGTCGGCGCGCACTCGCCCGTGACCCGGGAAGTCGACGACGATGCGGCCCGCCGCAGCACGATCTATGTCGATCGCCTGGCCTCGGCATTCAGTGAAGCGGGCGATATTCTCATCCCGCTGGGCAATGGCACGATCACCAGGGACGCGATCGTCGGCGAGATCGGCCAGGTACTCCAGGGCACCGCACCGGGCCGTCGCGATGTGGAGCAGATCACCCTGTACAAGTCGCTCGGCACGGTGGCCCAGGATATCCTCGCTGCCGCATGCGTGTACCGTCGCGCCATCGAGCGCGGCGCCGGCAGCGAAGTCAGCCTCTGACCTTCTCTCGCCGCGGCCGCCCATCCGGGGGGCCGCTCTCGCCCCCCGCAGACCGTCGATGCTCAGACGCGGACGCAGGCTACTCGATGGTCCGACTCCACCTCCACCATGACCGGTCGGCCTTGCGACAAGGGTGCGGCCATCACGCTGCCATGATTGAAGTAGGCCCAGCCCTCCGGGGCCGGCGATGAGCTGCCGATCTGGGTCCGCAACCGGTAGCCGCCGGCTTCCGCGCGCGCAAGCCGGGGCGTAGCCTGCAGCAGCCGCAGTGTGTAGGGATGACGCGGATCGTCGTAGATCGCGGTGCGTGGCCCTTCCTCCAGAATCAATCCGCGGTACATCACCACCACGCGGTCGGCGACCTGCTCGACTACGCTCAGGTCATGGGAGATAAATAGACAGGAGAACCCGAACTTCGCCTGCAACCCCGCAAGCAGCAGCAGGACCTGTTTCTGGGTCGTCACGTCCAGCGCCGCCACCGGTTCGTCAGCCACCAGGAAGCGCGGCCGCGCGACGATGGCCCGCGCAATGCACACCCGCTGACGCTGTCCTCCGGACAGTTCATGGGGAAAGCGGTCGCCGAAATCGTCCGGCAGGCCGACCTCGGCAAGCATCGCGCGAGCGCGGACGAGTCGCTCCGGATGCCGCATCCCCGCCATGTGCCGAAGCCCTTGTGCGACGATGTCCGTCAGGCGCATGCGCGGGTCCAGCGAGGAAAACGGATCCTGGAACACCATCTGGGTCTGCAGGCGGTAATCGATCAGCTCGCGCCCGCGCAATGCGGCCACATCGCGGCCATCGAACCGGATCGAGCCCCCGCTTCCGCGATTGAGCCGGACCAAGGCGCGCCCGAGGGTCGTCTTGCCCGAACCGGACTCGCCGACGAGGGCGACCGTTTCCCCGCACCTCACCACCAAATCGACACCGTCGACCGCCTTGAACACCGGCGCTCTGCGCCAGGGCATCTTGGCGCGCTGCGCAAACTCCACCTGAAGCGCGCTCACCTCGACGAGCGGGCCGTCTGCCGGTCTGTCGACGGCGCACAGGCCACGTATCGGCATCGAATCCAGCAGGTCACGCGCATACGGATGCCTGGGCTCCAGCAACACGCGCCGGGTCGGGCCGGCTTCCATGATTCGCCCCTGACGCAGCAGCACCACCTCGTCGGCATAGTTGCAGACCATGCCGAGGTCATGACTCACCAGCAGTACCGACGTACCGAGCTCCCGCGTCAGCGAGATCATGATGTCCATGACTTCCTTCTGGATGATCGCATCCAACGCCGTGGTCGGTTCGTCTGCGATCAGCAGCTTTGGTCCCATCACCAGCACGGAGGCGAGCATGATGCGCTGACGCATGCCGCCGGAGAACTGATGCGGGTAAGCCCGGAGGCAGGCGCGCGGATCGGCGATGCGCACGCGTTCCAGCATCGCCAGGCAGCGCTCGCGCGCCCGGGCCTCGTCCAGGCCGAAATGAAGCTTCAGCGCCTCGGTCATCTGGACGCCCACGGTGAGTGCCGGGTTCAGCGAAACCATCGGCTCCTGGAACACCATGCCGATGGCGCGTCCGCGCACGCGCCTCATGGCGGCCGGCGAGGCATCCAGCAGATTCTCGCCGGCAAGGAGGATCTTGCCGGCGTCGACGCCCGCCACCTGCGGCAGCAATTGCAACGCCGCCCGCCCGATCATGGTCTTGCCACTGCCCGATTCACCCACCAAGGACGTCACTCGACCCGGCGCAACCGCAAAACTCACGTCCTGCACCACCGGTCGCCGTGTGCGGTCCGGCTGGCGCACGCTCACGCAGAGCCCGTCAACGACGAGCAACGGCCTGGCTTCGGGCACGACGGTAGGTGATGGCGTCTCGGCGGCCATGGTCAGAGATTCTTCATGCGAGGATCGAACTGGTCGCGGAGGGCGTCGCCGAACAGGTTGATGCCCAGCAGCGACATTGAAATGCTCAGGCCCGGCACGATGGCCAGCCAGGGCGCCTGGCCGATGTAGCTTCGGCTGTCCGACAGCATCCCGCCCCAGCTGGACATCGGCGGCGGTACGCCCAGACCGAGGAACGACAGCGAACTTTCGGTCAGCAAAGCCCAGCCGAACAGCGCCGTCGCCAGCACTATGATCGGAGCGATGCAGTTGGGCACCACGTGCCGCATCAAGGTGTACCACTCGGAGTTACCCATGACGCGCGACGCTTCTATGTACTCCTTTTCACGGATCGACATGACGCTCGATCGGACCACGCGCGCCACGGACGGCAGATAGGCAAGACTCAACGCCAGAATCACGCCGACGCGGGACGGTCCGAACACCGCCACCATGCCCAGCGCCAGCACCAGCGAGGGAAACGCCTGCAAGGCATCCAGCAGGGCAACCACCACGCGATCCAGCCAGCCACCGAAGAAGCCCGACACGGCGCCCACCAGGGCGCCAGCCAGCGTGGCCAGGATCACGGTGCAAAGGCTGATCGTGACGCTGACGGTGGCGCCATGCAGGAGGCGACTGAATACATCGCGCCCCCACTCGTCAGTGCCTAGCCAATGGAACCGGCTGGGCGCCTGCAGGCGCGCATCCAGATCGATGATGATCGGGTCATACGGGGTGTAGAAACTTCCCACCAGGACGGCACTGAGCATCAGCAGCAGTAAGACTCCGCCCACCCTGGCGTTCGTCCGCCGGAACAGCAGGCGCAGGGCGGCGGAGGTGGGAGCCGGCATGACGGCGCTCACAGCCTCACCCGCGGATCGAATAACGGATAGCAAAGGTCGACCAGCAGGTTCACGACGACATACACCAGGGTCACCAGCAGCAGGCAACCCTGTACTACCGGATAGTCGCGGGCAAAGATGCTCTCTACCAGCAGGCGGCCGAGCCCCGGCAGGGTGAAGACGGTTTCGGTGACCACCGCACCCCCCAGCAGCGAGCCGAGGGTCAGGCCGATCATCGTCAACGTCGGCGCCATCGAGTTCTTGAAGGCGTGCCGGCCGGCCACGGCCAACTCGGTCAAACCCTTGGCGCGCGCGTGGGTGATGTACTCCTGTCGCAGCACCTCGATGGTGCTCGACCGCGCCAGGCGGATCAACACGCCTGCCTCGATCAACGCCAGTGCGATCACCGGCAGGACGAGATACTTCACGCCTTCGGCGAAATCCTCCACCAAGGGTACATAGCCCACTACCGGAAACAGGTCCAGCCAGAGGCCGAACACCAGCAGGAACAACAGGCCCAGCCAGAAGGCGGGGATCGACAGGAAACCGACGGCAAGCGCAACGACCGATACATCGACCGGCGTGTTCTGCCTCCACCCGGCCAGCATGCCGGCCGGCACCGCGACCAGCGAGGCGAGCAGGATCGCCGGGAGCACCAGCGAGGCGGTGACGCCGAAGCTGCCGATGAGGATCTCCAGGACGGGCCGCTGTTGGGAGATGGAGATACCCAAGTCGCCCGCCAACAGCTGCTTGATCCAGATGACGAACTGCGCCGGCACGGGCAGATCGAGGCCGAGCTTCTCGCGTAGGTCCGCCAGCAGCTTCGGATTGTCCACCTCACCCAGCATCAGCTGGGCGGGATCGCCGGGAATGGCGCGCATCATCGCGAACACGATCACCGCCACCACCAGCAACGTGGGAATGGCCAGAAAAGCGCGGTTGAACAGATATCGGATCATCGGGCTATCTCGACCTTACGGCGTCGCCACGGGCTTGACGCCCCACAGCCGCTCACGCACGAGCGGCCAGGGGGCAAAACCTTCCAGTCGGTCACGCACCGCCGTGGCCGCGCCGGGGTTGAACAGAACGATCAGCGGATTGTCCCGCAGCATCAGTTGATGCAGTTCGTCAAACGCCGCTTGCCGGGCCGGCGGCTCGGAAAGGCCACAGGCGTCGGCCAGCAGGGTCAGCGCCCGCGGGTTGTCCCAGACCTTGCGCTTGCTCTGCTTGCGATTTCCCGCCATGGCCTCGTATGTCAGGCAGGGATCCACCCGTGGAGAATAGGAGAAGGACATCAACTGGTAGTTGCCTGACTGATAGCGATCAAGCTGCGTCGCCCACTCGAGCACCACGAGATCGATATGGATACCCACCTGGCGCGCCATCGATTGGATCATGATCGATTGATCGAAGATGTCCGTGTAGCGACGGCTGGTAAGCAGGCGGATCTTCTGTCCCTTGTAGGCCGACCGTGCCAGCAGCGCCCGTGCAAGTCCCGGATTGAAATCATGGCCGCGGCGCTGCGCTTCCGAGTAATAGCTGCTTACGACCGGCACCATCGACGCATCAACCGTACCGATACCCCCGGATACCACCTCCGCGATGGCCTTCACGTCCAGGCTGTGCGCCAGAGCCCTGCGCAGCAGGGGGTCGGACATGACCGGATCGTCGCTCTGGATCAGCAGGACATTGCTGCCCAGCGTCGGCGAGCTCTTGATCCCGATCCGCGGGTACTTGCGCAGCTCGACGAGCTCGGGCGCCGAGAGCCAAGGCAGCACGTCCACCTGCCCCTTGATCAGCGCCGCGCGCCGCGACGCGTCGTCGCGGATGACAAGCCATCGGATCGTGTGGGCATACGCGATCTTTCCCCCGGCATTCCCATCGCGTGGTTCATTGCGTGACCGGTAGCCGGGGAACGCCACCAGCTCGATGAACTCGCCACGCTTCCACGTGCCAAGCCTATAAGGACCCGTACCAATCGGCACTCCGACCTCGCCTTCGGCATTCATCGAGTCCGGATGGAGGATCGCGCCGGCACCGCATTGCACGGCAGCCATCTGAGCCAGCAACATCGGAGATCGGCGATCGAGCCGGAATACCACGGTATGCGCGTCGAGCGCCTCCACTGATTCCACCCTCGGGCCACGTGATCCGTCCATCTCCGGCAAGCAGGGCCAGTGATTGCGGGGATCCAGATAGCGTTCCCAGTTCCACGCCACGTGGCGCGCAGTCATCAGCTGGCCGTTGTGGAAGGGGACGTCCTTGCGGAGATGGAAGGTGACGACCCTGCCGTCAGGCGAGGTTTCGACGCGCTCGGCCAGCATCGGCCGGGGCGTGCCGTCCTCGCCATAGGCGACCAAGCCTTCGACCAAGTGCATCATCACCGAGTCAGTGTTGGAGTCCCGATTCATGCCCGGATCGAGGCTGCGGATATCTGCATTGGCGGCTACACGGATGGCGCCGTGGGCGGCTGCGGACGCGCTGGAGGACACCATGCACATCGCCAGGCCCAACATGGCGAGTACGCCACGCAGGTTCCGTTCGCTTGGCCGGCTGCCGGCAGGGAACGCTCGCATGCGGCCTACTTCCTTTCGTGAACGATGACGCCACCCATCACCGTCATAATCGCCTCGACGTTCAGCAGCTCGCGAGGCTCGATGGAGAATATGTCCTGCGACACCACCACCATGTCGGCCAGCTTGCCAACCGTGATGCTTCCCTTGAGGCCGTCCTCACGTGCCGAGTACGCCGGGTTCAAGGTGTACGCCCGTACTGCCTCGGCCAGGGTCAGGCGCTGATCACCCCGCCAGCCTCCTTCAGGAAGGCCATCCATGTCCTGCCGGGTCACCGCGTAATAGATGTTCTCGAACGGATTGAAAGGCGACATGTTCCCCTTCACGAATCCGCCGGGCATGTCCGAGACGATGTTGAGGACAGCGCCATGGTCGATCAGGGTGCGCCACGCGTGCGCGCCCGCCACCCGCGACGGGCCAAGGGAAGCGTCCAGCTGTTTCCACTCATGGCTCAGGTGGGAGGGGGTTACGTCCACGATCATGCCCATCGCGCCGATGCGCGCGAGATCCTCGGGCGTTGCGTACCATGCATGAATGACGCGCAGGCGGCGATCGCGTGGGCCATTGGCAGCGATCGCATCGGCATAGGCGTCCGTGAGGAATTGCACCGCACGGTCGCCCAGCACGTGCACTCCCAGATCAAAGCCGGCCCCATCGGCATCGAGGATATCCCTGCGTAATTCCGCCTCGTCCCGTACCCGGAAAGACCATCCACCCGCATAGCCAGGCCGATTTGCGAAAGGCTCGTGCATCAGCGACGCGTCGGCCAAAGCCTTGAGCGTGCCGAAACGGATCATCGCGTCACCGCTGCCGGGAAACAGCTTCTCCTCCCTGGCCTCGCGCCATACCGTCAGGGGCAGCATGGCGAATACACGGACGGTCAGTTCGCCGCGATCGCGCAGCGCCTGGAAGATGCCGATATCCGAGAAGCTTCGCTCCACGTGCGTGTGGTACGTCTGGCGCTGGGACATCGCGTCGATGCGCGAGATGTCTGAGACCGAGGTGATCCCTACACCGTTCAGCTGACGCATGAGGTTCCGCGCGGAAACCAGCTTCTGCTCGAGCGAGATGGGCGGCAGCATCGCCTGTACATTGTCTCCTGCCGTCCCGTAAAGCATCCCGGAAAGATCGCCGGACGTCGGATCCCGCCCGTAGCGGCCGCCACGCGGATCCGGTGCGCGCTTGTCCAGGCGAACGTGACGCAAAGCCATTGAGTTGGCAAAAAACTCGCGGTCGCTGTTTCTTAGCAGCACGGGATGGCGTGGAGCGATACGATCGATTGCTTCCAGCTCCGGCTCGAATCCGCCGGCGGTGGCCCAGTCGCCACCGGTGATCCAGAAGCCCTCCGGAACCCTCGCAACGGCCTCGGCTAGGCGCCGGTCGAACTCCGCCTGGTCGTTCACGTCGTGCAGGTTGACGCGGTAGAACCACTCCGTGGCATTCTCGAAATGGGTGTGCGCGTCGTTGAATCCGGGGAGGACACGCCTGCCCTCCAGGTCGACCACGCGCGTGGAAGGCCCTTTCAAGGCCAGAATCTCACGACTGGTGCCCACGGCGATGATCCGCTCCCCCCGCACGGCCACGGCCTCGGCCTGCGGATTGGCTTCATCGACCGTCCAGATCTTGCCGTTGTGCAATACCAGATCGGCGGCGCCCACCTGGCCCTGGGCTGCACCCGCGGCGCCTGCCGCGACAAGGAACCCAGCGAGCAGGCGACGCGCGCGCGCACTGAATACGAATGAGATACAGTCCGGCAGGGTTACGGTGGTCTTCTGCATATGCCTTACCAGGTTGTGCTGGGTGCGTTTGTGATCCAGATGTCGGCCGCAAGCCTCACGGCTTCCGCTGGACCGGCCCGTCCGCGACGGGGACCGACTCCCTGACCTGATATCGCGAAGCCTTCGCGCTCCACGAGGATCACGTCGCGGCCATAATGCTTTTCATAATCATATAACGCAAGTTGCCAGTCAACCTGGCGGACGGGTCGTTGCAGCGCAGCACGCGCCGACAAGGCCGCGTCGCTGCCTCCCGGCCGTAGCAACCACCGGATGCTCGAACGGATCCATGGCCAGCAACCATGCCCGGTTCCCGCGCAGCACTGCATTGGCACGCAGCATCTCGGCGTAGCGCTGGGCATGCGGCGAGAGCAGGCGATGGAAGACACGGCAGTAGCTGTTGGCCCAGTCCATATCGGCGCGACGGAATGGCGCAACGATGTGTCGTAGCGCCATTCGTCGCGCGAACTCAATGCGTTGTCCAGTCTTTCGTGTCGCTCGGTTGCGGTCATGTTCGATCGATTGTGGCGGCTCCCGGCTGCCGCAGCCGCAGCCCTACTAAGGAAGGTCTGATCAAAGCGCGCTGATGCCTAGATTTCAGCGCCAAGGCGCCTGATCGACCTCGATGTGATCACTTTCTCGCCATTTCTGGCGCTTTTCGACGGGTTTTCCCGTCCAATGGACGGCTTTAGCCCGTCGGCAGCAACAGACGTCGCCGCGCCATCCACAGATTCGACAGCGCGAACAGCGTCAGCACCTGCGCCGTGTTCTTCGCCAAGCCGCGGTAGCGCACCTTGGTGTAACCGAACTGCCGCTTCACCACCCGGAACGGGTGCTCGACCTTCGCCCGCAGGCTG
>NZ_VOHK01000007.1 GCF_007859325.1 Luteimonas marina
TCGGCGTGGCCCCGCTGGCCCGCGACAGTGGCTCGATGCGTGGAACCCGCAGCATCTGGGGAGGTCGAGCGAGTGTGCGCCAGGCGCTGTACATGGGGGCCTTGGTGGCTGTGCGCTTCAACCCGCACATGCGCACGTTCTACCAACGCCTGCGTGCGCAGGGCAAGGTCGCCAAGGTGGCTCTGGTCGCGGCCATGCGCAAGCTGCTGGTCATCCTGAACGCCAAAATGCGCGATCAGATGGCGGCTGCCGCCGCCACCTGATCAAGACAGTTGCTCGCTGCGCTCGGGATGACAGCCTGCGCCTGGAGGCTGGCCTAGAACGGCGCGCTGTCGGCCTTCTTCACCACGCGCTTCTTGCCGGGCTCGAACTTGGCCGCGGTCACCAGCGCCTTCGCCGGCTCGAGGTCGGCCGACAGCGGGCGCGCGGTGTTCTTCGTCGCCTTCTTCGTTGCCGTCTTCTTCGTGGCGGCCTTCTTCGCCGCCTTTTTTGCCGGTGCCTTCTTCGCCGCCGCCTTCTTCGGCGCGGCTTCCTTCTTCGCGACCGCCTTCTTCGCGCCGAAGCCGCGGCGCGCCGGCTTGCCGGTCTCCTCCAGCAGCTTGGTCACGTCCTCCAGCGTCAGCGACGCCGGTTCACGATCCTTCGGGATCTTGCCGTTGAGCTTGCCGTCGCTGATGTACGGCCCGAAGCGGCCGTTGAGCACCTGGATGTCGCTGCCGGCGAATTCCTTGATGATCCGGTTGCGCGCGATCTCTTCCTTCTCCTCGATCAGGAACACCGCGTGCGCAAGGTCGATCTTGTACGGATCGTCCTCCTTCTTCAGCGAGGCATAGGTGCTGCCGCGCTTGGCGAAGGGTCCGAATCGGCCGATGCCGACGCTGACCTGTTCGCCCTTGTCCTCGCCCAGCACGCGCGGCAGCAGGAACAGCTCCAGCGCTTCGTCCAGCGTGATCGAGTAGATGCTCTGGCCCGGGCGCAGCGAGGCGAATTTCGGCTTCTCCTCGTCCTCGACGGTGCCGATCTGCACCAGCGGTCCGAAGCGGCCGATGCGCGCGCTGACCTGGCGGCCGCTCTTGGGATCGTCGCCGAGCACGCGCACGCTGCCGGCGTCGGTCTTGTCCAGCGATTCCTTCTTGTCCTCGACCAGTTCCTTGAACGGACCCCAGAACTTCTCCATCAGCGGCACCCATTCCTCCTCGCCGCGGCTCACCGCATCGAGCTCGTCCTCGAGGTTGGCGGTGAAGTCGTAGTCGACGTAGCGCGGGAAGTGGTTGCTGAGGAACTTCGAGACCGCGCGGCCGACGTCGGTCGGGCGGAAGCTGCGGCCTTCCATCTCGGTGTACTTGCGGAACAGCAGGGTCTGGATGATCGAGGCGTAGGTGGACGGGCGGCCGATGCCGTACTCCTCCAGCGCCTTGACCAGCGCCGCTTCGGTGAAGCGCGGCGGCGGCTGGGTGAAGTGCTGGTCGGCGTGGATGCGGTCGAGCGGCACGCGGTCGCCGAGCTTCATCGCCGGCAGCTTGCGGCCCTCGTCTTCGTCCTCCTTGCCCTTGCTGTCCTTGCCTTCCTCGTACACGGCGAGGAAGCCGGGCACGGTCACGGTGGTGCCGGAGGCGCGGAAGGAATGCTCGGCGCCGGCGGCGAGGTCGACGGTGACGGTGTTGAGCGTGGCCGGGATCATCTGCGAGGCGACGGCGCGCTTCCACACCAGTTCGTAGAGCCTGCGCTCGTCGTCGCTGAGGTGGCGCGCGACCGAGGCCGGCGTGCGCAGCGCGGAGGTCGGGCGCACCGCCTCGTGCGCTTCCTGCGCGTTCTTGGACTTGGTTTGGTAGACGTTGGGCTTGTCCGGCACCGAGGCGGTGCCGAAGTCGCGCGCGATCACGTCGCGGATTTCCGACAGGGCCTCGGCCGAGAGGCTGACCGAGTCGGTACGCATGTACGAGATCAGGCCGACGGTGCCCTCGTCGCCGATGTTCACGCCCTCGTACAGCTTCTGCGCCACCTGCATGGTCCGGCGCGTGGTGAAGCCGAGCTTGCGCGCGGCCTCCTGCTGCAGGGTGGAGGTGGTGAACGGCGGCGCCGGACGGCGCTTGCGCTCCTTGCTGGCGACGTCGGTGACGTGCAGCGCGCCCTGCGCGGCGGCGGCGATGCGCGCGCGCGCGGCCTCGGCGGAGTCGCCGTCGGTGATGGTGAACTGCTCGAACTTCTGCCCGTCGAGCTTGGCCAGGCGGGCGCTGAAGGGCTGCGAGGGATGCGTGCACTCGGCCTCGATGGTCCAGTACTCGCGCGCCCTGAACGCCTCGATCTCCTCCTCGCGCTCGACGATCATGCGCAGCGCCGGCGACTGCACGCGGCCGGCGGACAGGCCGGCCTGGATCTTGCGCCACAGCACCGGCGAGAGGTTGAAGCCGACCAGGTAGTCGAGCGCGCGGCGCGCCTGCTGGGCGTCGACCAGTTCGTCGGCGATCCTGCGCGGGTGGTTCATCGCCTCGCGGATCGCCCGCGGCGTGATCTCCGTGAACACCACGCGCTGCAGCTCGCGATCCTCGAGCAGGCCGCGTTCCTTCAGGATCTCGGCGATGTGCCAGCTGATCGCCTCGCCCTCGCGGTCCGGGTCGGTGGCGAGGTAGATGTTGTCCGCGGCCCTGGCCGCCTTCGCGATCGCTTCGACGTGCTTCTCGTTCTTGTCGATCAGCTCGTAGCGCATCCGGAAGCCGTTGTCCGGATCGACCGCCCCCTCCTTCGGCACCAGGTCGCGGACGTGGCCGTACGAGGCGAGGACGTGGAAGTCCTTGCCGAGGTACTTGTTGATCGTCTTGGCCTTGGCCGGCGACTCGACGATGAGCAGGTTCTTGGGCATCTGGAGGGGGTTCCGGGCGCGGCATCGGGCCGCGCCGCTCGGGGGTTCGAAGAACACGACGCCCGGGAGGGCCCGGGCGCTCGATCCGCGCCGTTCAGGTCCGGCGCTCTATTTATAGTGGAATCACGGCCGGGCCGGCCGTGTCAAGCGACCGCCCGTCCGCCGGACGGGCGCCGGTCAGCGGGTCAGGGCCGGAATTGCGATCGCGGCCACGATTCCCAGCAGGCCCAGGCCCAGCAGGCCGCCGCCGATCACGATGACCACCCAGGTCACCACGCCCAGCTCCCGGCGCTGCAGGTCGGGGCGGTCGGTGAAGGCCCAGCGGTCGACCACCAGGGTGTCGCAGATCATGTCGTGCAGGGCCTGCCTGCGCTCGCCCAGTCCCGTCGTGAAGGCGGACACCAGGCCGCCGATGCCGAAGCTGAACACGACGGTCGCGAAGTAGGCGGCGTAGCGCGCGAAGGCGCGCCAGAAGCTGATCCGCTCCCCCGAGCCCCGGGTGACCTTGATCCCGACCGCCAGCTTGCCCAGCGAGGCCTGGCTGCCGGAGGAGTGCATCCAGGCGAAGTAGAACAGCGGGATCAGGATGCCGACGCCGTAGGACAGGACGATGATGCCCATGGCCCCGCCGCTGGCCAGCATGTCGCCGCCCATCATGCCGGCCCCGGCGGCCAGCATGAGCAGGGGGATCTGCACCACCCACGAGGCGGCGGCGGTGATGAAGCCGTCGATCACCATCGCCGCGAAGCGCTTCCAGAAGCCGGCGTGGACGATCTCGCCCCCGAGCACCACGGCGGCATCGGAAGAGACCGCCGCGGTGGGCGGCGCGTAGGGCGAGGCGGGGTCCGCGGACGCGGGCGGCGGGTCGCTGGTATGGCCGGCGTCGACGACGCTGCCGTCGGCGGTCGAGAGCAGCGGGCCGCGGTCGTCGGCCTGGGCGAGTTCGGCGGCGAAATCGCGCATCGGCCGCCAGTCGGCCATGCCCTCGCGCCAGACCAGCGTCTCCCAGCCCAGCTGGCCCTGCAGGCGCAGGCGCACCAGCGCTGCGGCGTCGACCGGCCCCTGGCGGGCGTTGGCGGCATCGGCGTAGTACCACTCGGGCATCGGTCTCCCCCTTGGAGCCTCGGACAGTTGGAATTTCCGGGGCAAGTGCGTGAATCAACAACTTCAAAGACACTGGGTCCCCGCTTTCGCAGGGACGACGGCAATGTGAACTCCTGACGCGAATCTGCCCCGCTTCGGAATGACGGTTCCCTTTGCCGCGCGCCGCTCCCCGGCGGCGCGCATCAGCCGCGGCAGTCCGCGGGCAGGTAGCGATCCTCGGCCTCGGAGCTGCAGTGCCAGGTGCCGCCATCGACATCATATTCGAGCCACAGCCGCTGGCCGTCGATCGCCTCGCTGCGCTCGTCCTGCAGCGTGACTTCGATGGCGCAAACGCCGTCGTCGGTTTCGCCGAAGGCCATGGCCGCATGCGTGGCGCCGCGATAGCGGTCGGCGTCGTCGAAGCCCTCGTCGCCGTTGACCGGGCAACGCTCGTGCGCGGCGATGAAATCGACGACCTGCAGCTTCAGCGGCGCGGCTTCCGCCAGGGCCTGGGCGACCTTCGCGCGCGCGACGTAGTCCTGGTAGGCCGGGAGCGCGACCGCGGCGACGATGCCGAGCACGGGGATCGCCAGGCAGGCGGCGACGATCAGCGCGATCAGGCAGCCGTGCATGCGCTGTTTCGGCGGCGGGGAAGGCGTGGATTTCGGCGGCAGCGGCGGCGGTCCGCCGCCCGGGAGGGGCTGGTTCAAGCGTGCAGGTCCGTTGCGGAGGGGCCTCTGGCCCGGACAGGTTCTGGTCGGTGCCGGTCTGTCATTTCGAGCGTAGCGAGAAATCTACGTCCCTGATTTTCCGAGATTCCTCACTGCGTTCGGAATGACAAACAGTCCCTAGTGCACCGGCTCGGGTTCGTCGGCGAACATCTGGGTCTCCATCCAGGCGTAGGCGGCCTCGCTGCCGGGCTGGTTGAACAGCACCATCAGCACCACCCACTTGAGGTCGTCCAGGTCCAGTTCCTCCTGGTCGAGCGCCATCGCGCGGTCGAGCACCAGTTCGCGCTGGTCGGCGTCGAGGATGCCGTGCTGTTCGAGGAACAGCAGGAAGCCGCGGCATTCGACGTCGAGCTTGTCCAGTTCGGGGCCGAAGTAGACGCGGGTGGGGCCGTCGGCGCGGGATTCGCCCGCCACCGGGCGCTGCTCGGCGAGGGCGTCGAGCCAGTCGAAGGCCTTGCTGATCTCCGCGGGGCTGAAGCCGGCCTGGAGCAGGCCGTTCTGGAGGGAGTCGCGGTCGCGGACGAGGTCCGCGTCTTCGGTGAAGTAGTGTTCGAACAGGTAGAGCAGGACGTCCAGGATGCTCTCTTTCATTTCCCCCGGCCTGCGCCCGTGGGCGCGGTGTGTCAGGACTTTCGGGAATACCGGCCGTGCTCCAGCACGACGCGGCCATCCAGCTCCATGACCAGCAGCATGGACGACAGTTCCGCGGCCGTCAATCCGGTGCGCTCGACCAGCCGATCCATAGGGCTTGGGTCGTGGCCGAGGGCCGACCACAAGCGCTGGTAGTCCGGATCGTCCGGCGCAAGCGCCCCGGCGGGCGCCGCGGCGGCGCTCCCGACCCCGGAGATGGGGGCCTGCAGGCGGCTGCGCAAGGCGTCGGCCAGCCCGTGCGCGACCGGCGCCAGGGCGTCGACCACCTCCCCGGCGGTTTCGACCAGCGCCGCGCCGTCGCGGATCAGCCGGTGGCAGCCGCGGGCCAGCGGGTTGTGGATCGAGCCGGGCAGGGCGAACACCTCGCGACCGGCCTCGGCGGCCAGCCGGGCGGTGATCAGGGCCCCGGAGCGCCCGGCCGCCTCCACCACCAGGGTGCCCAGCGACAGCCCGGCGATGATCCGGTTGCGCGCCGGGAACTGCTCGCGGCGCGCCTGCGCGCCGGGCGGATGTTCGCTGACCACGGCGCCGCGCTCGGCGATGCGCCGGTGCAGGCCGGCGTTGGCGCGCGGGTAGGGCACGTCGATGCCGCTGCCGAGCACGGCCACGGTGGCCCCGCCCGCGGCCAGGGTGGCCTCATGTGCGGCGGTGTCGATGCCGGCGGCGAGGCCGCTGCAGACCGCGAAGCCGGCGCGCGCCAGGGCGTGGGCGAAGTCGCGGGCGTGGTCGCGGCCGCCGGCGGTGGGCGCGCGGCTGCCGACGACGGCGACGGCCGGATGCCAGAGCAGGTTGGCGTCGCCGGCCACGAACAGCGCGAGCGGCGGGCTGGCGATGCGCCGCAGCAGGGCGGGATAGTCGGGGTCGTGCCAGCCGATCAGGCGATGGCCGGCGTGGGCGAACCAGTCGCGGGTGCCCGCCGGGACGTCGGGAGCACCGGCCAGCGCCCGGACCTGCGCCTCGTCCAGCCCGGCCTCGCGCCAACCCGGTTTGCCGGCGGCCAGCGCGGCTTCGGGCGACGGGTGGCGTTCCAGCAGCCGGCGTCGCGGCGCGGAGGCGCCGCCGCAGTCGAGCAGTCGCAGCAGGGCGCGGTCGTCGGGCGTCATGCCGCCAGCGTGCCCCGCAAACGACGACGGCGCCCTCGGGCGCCGTCGGCATGGAGCGTAGGAAAACCCCGCCCTCAGTACGGCGCGTCGGGGTGCTTGAGGTGGTAGCCGATGCGGGTCGGCTTGACGCTGTTCATCACCAGGCCGTAGCTGACCTTGTCGTAGCTACGAAACACCATCACGTGGCCGGCGAACTCGTCGGGCAGGCGCACCTTGTTCTCGTAGAACACGGTGTCGACGTCGCGGTCGGGGCCCTTCTCGACGCGGTCGACGGTGTTGGTGCCTTCGCGCCAGATCGAGAACACCGTGCCGTTGTCGACGCCCTCGCGGCGGCCGACCGACAGCACCACCACGTCGCGCGGGCCGCCGTGGTTGAGCATGTCGGCGACGGCGAGGATGCGGGCGCGGCCGTACTCGAGCTGCTGCGCCGGCGCGTGCGGGAAGAACTGCAGGTCGTAGGGCTGGGCGTCGATCGGGATCAGGCGGTCGCCGATGCGGACCTCGCGGCCGGTTTCGTCGAGCAGCAGGGTGCTGGCCTGGATGCCGCCCACCTCGCCGCGCGTGATCGTGCCGACGTTGACGCGCTGCAGCTCGTAGCCGAGCAGTTCCTGGCCCTTGTCGGGCGTGACCACGTTGGTCCAGTACTGCTGGAAGTCGGCGATGCGCTTGCCGCGGAAATCGAGGTCGTCCTTGTGGAACAGGTCGCAGCACATGCTGGTGCGGTCGAGGTGCGTATAGCGCACGGTCGGGCGCACCACGGCGTAGCGCTGGCCGGCGGTCGCGCCCTCCAGGTGGCGGATGTAGGCGACCTGGCCCTGGGTGGTGCGCAGGCGGTCCTCCTCGAGGCCGACGACGTAGGGCAGGTGCTCGAACTCGTCGACCACGCGCAGGTCCTTGAGGAAGGCCTCGACGTCGGACAGCGGGATCGCGTTGATCGGCTGCGCCTCCTCGCGCGGGCCTTCGCCGACGGTCACGCGGTTGAGGTAGGCGAGGCTGATCACGTCGCCCGGATAGATCAGGTGCGGATTGGCGATCTGCGGATTCGCCTGCCAGATCTCCGGCCACAGCCAGGGGCGCTGCAGGAACCTGCCCGCGATGTCCCACAGCGTGTCGCCGCGCTTGACGACGTAGGTGTCGGGATGGTCGCCGCGCATCGTCTGCGCGGTGGCGTAGGTCGCCACCGTCATCAATGCGACGACGCACGTCGTGCGAAGCCCCTGAGAAAGGCGCTCAAGCATGCGGGCCATCTAATTGCTCCCCTTGAAGATTTCCCCGTGCAGCAGCGGCACTATAGCCTACAAGTGGCGGCCGGTTGCAAGCCGCGCGGCGCTACAATGGCAGGCCGTCCCGCGCGGTTGTGACCGCTGCCACCCTTTTGCCCATGGCCCTGCTCCCCATCCTCGAATACCCCCACCCCCGGCTGCGGACCGTCGCCGACCCGGTGGAGGCCGACCGCTTCCACGATCCGGCCTTCCATCGCCTGCTCGACGACATGTTCGAGACCATGTACGAGGCGCCGGGCATCGGCCTGGCGGCGACCCAGGTGGACACCCACCAGCGGTTCATGGTCATCGACGTCACGGAAGGGCGCGAGCAGCCGCTGGTGTTCATCAACCCGACGATCCGCGAGCGCTCGCCCGAGCTGCGCGTGCACCAGGAGGGCTGCCTGTCGATCCCGGGCGTGTTCGCCGACGTGACCCGCGCCGACGGCATCGTGGTCGAGGCGCTCGACCGCCACGGCAAGCCCTTCGAACTGCGCGTCGACGGCCTGCTGGCGACCTGCGTCCAGCACGAGGTCGACCACCTCGACGGCCGGCTGTTCATCGACCACCTGTCGCCGCTCAAGCGCGATCGGGCGGTCAAGAAGCTCGAGAAGCTGCGGAAAGGCCGTGATTCGTGATGGGTGATTGGTGATTCGAAGAAGCAAAGGCGGCGGCAGCCGTAGCGGATTCCGGGTGGGGCGCCGAGGCGACCGCAGTACGGAGACCGCGGAGCGGCCGTAGTCCGGCTTTTCCGAATCACCAATCACGAATCACCAATCACGTCCCCATGCGTATCGTCTTCGCCGGAACCCCCGACTTCGCCGTGCCCTCGCTGCGCGCGGCGGCGGCGCGCGGCGAGGTGATCGCGGTGTACACCCAGCCCGACCGGCCGGCCGGGCGCGGGCGCGGGCTGGCGGCGTCGCCGGTCAAGCAGGCCGCGCAGCAGCTCGGCCTGCCGGTGCTGCAGCCGGACACGCTGCGCACGGTGGAGTCGCGCAGGGCCCTGCGCGCGCTGCAGCCGGACCTGATGGTCGTGGTCGCCTATGGCCTGCTGCTGCCGCCGAAGGTGCTGGAGATCCCGACCCACGGCTGCTGGAACGTGCATGCCTCGCTGCTGCCGCGCTGGCGCGGCGCAGCGCCGATCCAGCGCGCGATCGAGGCCGGCGACGCCGAGACCGGCGTCTGCCTGATGCAGATGGAGCAGGGTCTGGACACCGGCCCGGTGTTGCTGTCGCAGGCCACGCCGATCGGCGAGCACGAGACCGGCGGGCAGTTGCATGCGCGCCTGGCCGACCTCGGCGCGCAGGTGCTGGCCGACGGCCTGGCGCTGCTGCGCGCGGGCGTGCGCCCGACGTCGCAGCCGCAGCCGGCCGATGGCGCGACCTATGCGCACAAGCTGGAGAAGGCCGAGGCGCGGCTGGACTGGGCGCTGCCGGCCGACGTGCTGGCGCGCAAGGTGCGCGCCTTCGATCCGTGGCCGGTGGCGGAAGCGGAGCTGGCCGGCGAGCGCCTGCGCATCCACGGCGCGATCGCCCTGCCGCTGGCGCACGGCGCCGCGCCGGGCCGCGTGCTGTTCGCGGGCAAGGCCGGCATCGACGTGGCCTGCGGCGAGGGCGCGCTGCGTATCCGCGCGCTGCAGCGCGCCGGCGGCAAGGTGATCACCGCCGCCGACTACCTCAATGCGCGGCGCGACCTGGTCGCGGGCTAGGTGATGCACGCATCCGCCACCGCCCCGTCATCCCGGCGAAAGCCGGGATCCATTTTGCCTTTGCTTCGCGCCGCGCCCGAGGTGGAGGCAAGGGCAACATCAAGATGGATCCCGGCTTTCGCCGGGATGACGACCGTGACGCGCACCGAGACGACCGTGAAGCACACCGAGACGACTGTGAGGTACACCGTGACCAGCGACGGGCTCGCCGCAATGACGTGTAGCGGGTGCACCCGGATGCCTGCCTGACGCCATGGCGATGACTCACCCGCCCGGCGTCGCCGTACGCGTGGCCGCCGCCAGGGTGCTGCAGGCGGTGCTGCAGGGGCGTTCGCTGAAGGCCGAACTCGCCGCCGTGCTGCCGAAGATCGCCGATCCACGCGACCGCGCCCTGCTGGAAGCCATCTGCTTTTCCGCCCTGCGCCAGCGCGCGCGCTACGACGCGGCCCTGCGCGCGTGGATGCAGAAGCCGCCGGGCGTGAAGGATGGCGAACTGCGCGCGCTGCTGCTGGCCGGTTTCGCCCAGCTGGACGCGCTCGAACTGCCCGCGCACGCCGCCCTGTCGGCGACCGTCGAGGCCGCGCGCGCGCTCGGTCGCATGCACCAGGCCGGCCTGGTCAACGCGCTGCTGCGTCGCGCGCAGCGCGACGGCGTGCCGGCCGCCGACCCGCAGGACGCATGGCCCGAGTGGCTGCGCGTCCGGGTCCGCGCCGATTGGCCGCAGGACGCCGACGCGATCTTCGCCGCGAGCGCGGTCGCCGCGCCGACCTGGCTGCGGATCAACCGCACGCGCACCTCCGCCGCGCAGTACGCGCTGCGACTGCACGAGGCCGGGATCGAATCGCAGGCCTGCGACGACCTGCCCGATGCGCTGCGCATCGACGCGCCGGTGTCGCCGCTGGTCCTGCCCGGGTTCGGCGACGGAGACGTCTCGGTGCAGGACGCCGCGGCGCAGCGCGTCGCCGACGCGCTCTCGCCGCCGCATGGCGGCCGCGTCCTCGACGCCTGCGCCGCGCCGGGTGGCAAGTCCGCGCACCTGCTCGGACGCGATCCGACCCTGCGCCTGACCGCGCTCGACGTCGACCAACGCCGCCTGCGGCGCGTGCGCGAGACCTTCGACCGCCTCGGCGTCGGCGCCAGCGCGCACCTGCTGGCTGCCGATGCCACCGAGACCGCGGCGTGGTGGGACGGCGAGCCCTTCGACGCGATCCTGCTCGACGCCCCCTGCTCGGCCACCGGCATCGTCCGCCGCCAGCCCGACGTGCTGCTGCACCGGCGCGCCGCGGACCTGGCCGCACTGACGGTGCTGCAGGCGCGGCTGCTCGACGCACTGTGGCCGCTGCTCGCGCCGGGCGGCCGGCTGCTCTACGCCACCTGTTCGATCCTGGCCGCCGAGAACCAGGCGCAGGTGGCGGCGTTCCTGGCGCGCACGCCCGACGCGCGGGCCGAGACCCTGCCGGAGGCATTCGGCCGCGACACCGGCGACGGGCGGCAGCGGCTGCCGGGGGAAGCGGGCATGGACGGGTTCTTCTACGCGGCCTTGGAGAGGCGCCTGCACGGCCGATGAGCCGTAGCGGGCAACCGGACACGGCATGGCGCTGGAACGGCGGCCGCCGGTCGCGCGCCCGGCGCGCTGCCGCCGTGTTCACCGGGCCCGAGGGATCTCCGGCTTTGCCCGGGAGGCCTGCTGCCGGGGCGCCCAACCGGTGCAGGAATCACCTGCGGCGCGGCTCTCGTGCGTATACGCCCCCTTAAGGTCCGGCCGCTAGGATGCCTGCGACGCCGCACCTCGCCCCCCCGATGTCCGACGGCCCGCTTTCACGGCCACAGCGCCCCTGGCTGAGCATCCTCATTCCGGTCTACCGCGCCGAGAAGTATCTGGACGCGTGCGTGGCCTCGGTACTCGCGCAGGGCCAGGAAGGCGTCGAGGTCCTGCTGCTTGACGATGCCTCGCCGGACGGATCGGCGGAGATCGCCGCCGCCCTGTGCGAGGCGCATCCGGGCCGCCTGCGCCTGCTCCGGCACGCGCGCAACGCCGGGCTCTCGGGCGCGCGCAACACCCTGCTCACGCATGCGTCGGGCCGGTACGTGTGGCACCTGGATGCGGACGATGTCCTGCTGCCGGGCGCCATCGACGGGTTGCGGCGCATCGTGGATGAATCGTCACCGGACCTGGTGCTGTGCGATTTCAGCGTGTTGCGGGAACGGTCCGGCCTCAAGCACCGGATCCGCGGCGAGGGGCATTGCGCCGGTTTCGACGGTGGATCGAATCGGGTCGAGTCGGATCGTTCGCGACTGGTCGCGGGACTGATGCGCTCGCGCTGCCTGCAGGCGTGGGCGAAGGTCGGCCGTCGCCGGGTATGGCTGGAGGCGTGCTTCCCGACAGGCAGGCGCCTGATGCAGGACGTGGCGGTGATGCCGGCGCTGGTGGCCGCCACGCGGACCTTCCTGCACGTGCGCAAGCCGTGGGTCGGCTACCGGCGGCATGGTGAAAGCGCGTGGGGTTGCTCGCCCGGGGCGTTGCGGCTGCACGATGCGGTGGCCTCCCTGCGCGACCTCAAGAGTGGCATGTCGGGTATTCCGGGGCTGGATGCCGAGGCGAAATTCGCACTTGACTACTACTGCCTGCGCTCGCTGGCGCGGATCTCCGGCAGGATCCCGAAGAACGCGGACCGCAGGCAAGGCGACGGGCGGGACGTCATTTCGGATGCCTTCGACGACATGTTCCCGGCCGGGCCTGCGTCGACGATCACGGCGTGCCATTCGCGCGGTTGGCACATGCGTGCGTGGCGCCTGCGCCGGGCCTGCGAGCTGGCACGGCGCGGGGGCGTCCCGGATGCGGCCGGTGACGATGCCGGTGTCGGTTCCGTCGGGGCGAACCGCTAGACTTTCCGCCCGCTCCGTCGAGGTCCTGTTCCGTCCATGCCGCAGGCAGCGCCCTGGTTGAGCGTGCTGGTGCCGTTCCACGACGTGGAGCGGTATCTCGAGGCCTGCGTGCGTTCGGTGCTGGCCCAGGGCGAGGCCGGGATGGAAGTCGTCCTGCTCGACGACGCATCCACCGACGGCAGCGCCGCGATCGCCGAAGCGCTGCGCGGGGATGCGCCGACGGTCGTGCGCGCGATCGCGCATGACCGCAACCGCGGCATCTCCGCGGCGCGCAACAGCCTGCTGCAGGCGGCGCGCGGGACGTACGTGTGGTTCGTCGATTCGGACGACCTGCTGCTCCCGGGCAGCCTGCGCCGGCTGCGCGACGTGGTCGATGCCGGTTCCCCCGACCTCGTGCTGTGCGATTTCCGGTACGTCCGGGACGACTTCGGGCTCAAGCACCGGTTGCGCGGCGAACGGCATGCCCACACCTTCGACGGACCGTCGCTGCGCGTGCTGCACGACCGCAACGTGCTGGTGGCAGGGCTGTTGTCGAAGCGGCAACTGCATGTCTGGTCGAAGGTGGCCAAGCGCGAGGCCTGGCAGCGGGCGGCATTCCCCCAGGGGCGTTACTTCGAGGATGTGGCGGTGGTGCCCGCCCTGCTTGAAGGCGTGCGAAGCTGGATCCACGTGCCCGAGCCCTGGGTGGGATACCGCCAGCGGGCCGGCAGCATCATGGCCAGCCAGTCGCCGCGGAAACTGCTTGACCTGCTGCGTGCGAACCGCGACCTGCGCGCCGGTCTCCTGGCGCTGCCCGGCGGCCTCGACGAACGCGCGCGGTTCTCGCTCGACTACTTCTGCCTGCGGACCTTCGCCTGGATCGCGCGCAAGTCGCGGGCCTCCCGCGACCCGGAACTCGATGCGGCCTGCCGCGGGGAACTTGCGGCGATGTTCCCGCGGGGCGTCGCAGGCGTGCTGGCCGCGTGCCGCAGGCGCGGCTGGTTGCTGCGCGCATGGAGGCTCGGGGACAGCCTGCGGCGGGCAGGGTGGCGGTGACCGTCAGGACGGCGGCGATCCGTCGCCGTTGCCGCGGGACAGCGACCGCCATGCGTCGACGGTGGCGTCGACGGCGATGTCCGAGACGCGGCTGTCGGCACCGTTGTCGCCGCCGAGCACCACGATCCGCCCGGGTCCGATCGGCCGCCATTTCGACGGCGGCGCGGCACCGAACATCACCAGCAGCGGACAGCCGAGCGCAGCCGCGGCGTGCGCGGGGCCGGTGTCGACCGACACCATGCTGTGCGCGCGTTCGATGAGCGCGAGCAGGCGCGGGATCGGCAGGTCATTGGCGCCGTTGAACACCTGCGGGTGACCGCCTGCGGCGGCGCGGATGTCCTCGAGCAGCGGATGCTCGGGCGGCGAGCCGCACAGCACCACCCTCGCGTCGGGCATGTCGGCGAGGGCTGCTTGCGCCACCGCGGCCCAGTTGCCGGCATCCCAGTGCTTCGGATGGTCGGCGGTCATCAGCTTGCCGCGCTTGTGGGTGCGCTTGTTGCCCGGCTGCAGCAGCACGAGGGGCCCGTGCAGGCCGGCCGCTTCCAGCCACGCGGCCAGGTCCGCGCGGTCGCCGTCGCCGACGACGAGGCGCGGGTAGCGCAGGCCGGAAACCTCGACCTCGACCGTGGGGTAGCGATGCGCCGGATCGCGTTGCCCGAGCGCGAGCCAGCGGTCGGGCCACAACACCGGTGCGTTCTCGCCCGCGGGATCGCGCGCGACGATGTCGTCGGGATGCACGCCGCCACGCGCCAGCAGCGCGCGCATGTCCGGGTCGATGTCGCCGAGGTAGACCGGGCCGCGCCCGCGGCCGCGCAGCCAGCGCACCAGGCGCCACTGGCTCGGGCACAGCAGGTAGGGCGTCTTGCGGCTGGTCACCATCTGCAGGTGGCCGAGCGTGGGTTCGCGCGCCATCAGCGGCGGCGTCCAGCCGCCGGAACCGACCACGTCCACCGGACTGGCGTAGCGCGCGGACACCACCCGCATCAGCGTGGTCAGCATCACCATGTCGCCGAACGCGCCGCAGCGGACGATCAGGGGACGGGCGGGTGTCGGTGCGACTGGAGGCATGGCAGGGCCTGGATCTCTGTTCCGGGAATGCCTGTTCGTCCTTGCGGACCGGCACTGCGTTCCCCATGGTACAGGGCGCAAGCGCAAGGACATCGCGCGCCGCGACGGCTTGCAGGCCGTGCCGGGCGGGGCTTCATTTCCCGGCGATGCCCGGTTCCCTAGAATCGCCGCCGAAGCAACCAGGAGCCCTCCGTGTCCGACATTCTGCTGGCCGCGCGGGAACGCTACGCGCTTCCGATCATCGAGCCGCTGGTGGAGGCCCTGCTCGCCGCCGGCCACGACGTGCACGGCTGGTTCGACGGCCCGCTGGCGGCGGCCGGCTGCGCCTTGCCCGCGCCGGCGAGCATGTGGGACACGCGGGGCGCGGTCGCGCTGCGCCCCGACGCGGTGCTGTGCGCGATGGACTGGATCCCGCCGTTCTTCGGCGGTGCGAAGGTGCAGCTGTTCCACGGCTTCAACACCAGCAAGCATTCCGACCGGCGCGGGCATTTCCGCATCCGCGGCCTGTTCGACCTGTACTGCACGCAGGGGCCCGCAACCACTGCGCCGTTCCGCGCGCTGGCGGATCGGATGGGGCATTTCAAGGTGGTGGAAACCGGATGGTCGAAACTCGACCCGCTGTTCCGCGACGACGGAGGTGCGTCGGCGCGCATGCGGGAGCGGGCGGAAGGGCGGCCGGTGGCGATGTTCGCGTCGACGTTCACCGAGCGCGTCAGCGCCGCGCCGCACCTGCATGAGGCGATCCGCGCCGACATCGAGCGTGGCGAACGCTACTGGCTGCTGACGCTGCACCCGAAGTGCGATTCGTCGTTGTTCGACCGGTACCGTGCGCTGGCGGGTGCCAACGCCGCGTTCGTCGAGCCCGAACAGATCGTCGTCGCGCAGCGCGCGGCCGACGTGCTGGTGTCGGATACCACGTCGGTGGTGCCGGAGTTCTCCGTGCAGCGCAAGCCGGTGGTGACGTTCCGGCATCGGCGGCCGGAGCCGTGGATGATCGATTTCGACGATTCTGCACAACTGCCGGACATGCTGCGCGCCGCCCTGTCGCCGACCGCCGAACGGCTCGCGGCGATCCACGCCCACGCCGACGACATCCATCCCTGGCGGGATGGCCGGTCATCGGCGCGTGTGGTGCAGGCAGTCGAGGACCTGGTGGCGGGGCGACTGGGATCGCTGGCGCCCAAGCCTTTCACCACGCGTCTGCGTGGCCTGCAGCTCCGCCAGCGGCTGGGGTATTGGGGCCCGGCGGCATAGCGACGCGGGCTTGCGCGGCGCGTCACCAGCGCAGGGGCCGCCGGGACAGTTCATGCGCCAGCGTGTCGTGCAGGCGTCGTGCCTCGGCCTCCGGCAGGTAGCGCATGCGCAGCGGCGGCGACATCGCGCCGGCGCCGGCGGTGTCGAGCCACAGCGAGGCCATGCCGAAGCGGCGGTCCAGCGGCGACTGCCGCAGCTGCAGCGCCTGCAGCTTGTCGATTTCGGCGAAGCGCCAGTGCCGCGACCACCAGCCTTCGCGCACCGCGACGAGTTTTGCGTCGACGCGGTAGCCGGACAGGCGCGCATGCCGCGTCGCCAGCAGCCAGCCCCAGGGCAGCCACAGCAGGCCGAGCAGGCCCCAGGGGCCGAGGTACCAGCACAGGCCGGCGGCCAGCAGCGCGGCGAACACCGCGTCGCCGACCAGCAGCCGCTGCCAGGCGCGCGGATGCAGCGGCCGCCAGTCCGCGGGCGGCCAGTCGGCGCCGTCGAGCAGGTGGCGCAGCAGCGCATCGCAGGCGTCGGGCGTCGCGATCGGCGCGAGTTCGGGAGGATCGCGCTGCGCTTGTTCGCCGTCGCCGACCTGCGAACCGGCAGTGTCGATGCCCAGCGAGCGGCGGCCGAACAGCCGGTGCAGGATGCCTTCGCGCAGCGTCCAGGCCTGGATGCGCCGGCGCGACACGCTGCTGCGCACGCGCGCCAGCAGGCCGCGTTCGACCGTCAGTCGGCGGCCGTGCTCGCGCAGTTCGAAGCCGTGGTAGCGCGTCAGCGCCAGCAGCACCGAGAACGCGCGCACCAGCGCCAGCGCCAGCAGCACGACGCCCGCGACCGCGAGCGCGGTCGACGACCAACTGCCGTTGAAATGCTCGGCATAGCCGAAGACCTCGCGCCGGGCGAGGTTGAAGGCGGGCTTGTAGGCGTCCTCGGGCAGGACCTGCCAGGACAGCGCGAACGCGGCGCCGACCACGATCATGCCGCGATTGGAGATCAGCCCCAGGCGCACGATCTCGGCCGTCGACAGCGCCAGCAGGGGTTCGCCCGCGTCCGTCGCGTCGGCATCGACGACGTCGGCGCCGCGTCCGCGATGGCGGATCAGCCGCTCCAGCGCCAGCGCGTCGTCGAGCCTGAGCACGCGCATCTGCGCTTCCGGTTTCGTGCCGCCGGCGGACTCGAGCTTCACCTCGGCCACGCCGAACAGGCGGTGCAACAGGGTCTGTCGCAGCTCGACGTTGTGGATGCGCGAGAACGGCACCTGGCGCAGGCTGCGCTCGAGCAGGCCGCTGCGGATGAACAGGCTGTCGCCGTCGGCGCGGTAGCGATAGGTGAAGTAGCGCCAGACCGACACCAGCGCCAGCACCACCACCGCCACGCCTGCGACGACGAGCTGGTAGTTCTCCTCGCGCCGGCCGCCGTAGACCAGCAGCACCGCCAGCGGCAGCAGGAACTGCCGCAGCGAGCCGATCAGCACGAACAGCCACGACCACGGATGCAGCCGGCGTTCCCCGGCGGCGGGCGGCGGCTCAGGCGTCGTCGTCATCGGTCTCGATCCAGCGCGCGAGGCGGTCGCGCAGCCATTCCGCGTCCTCGGCCCCGAGTCCGGCGGTCGACACCGCGTTGTGGCGCGTGCCGGCGGTGTGGATCACCAGGGTCGCCAGGCCGAAGCGCCGCTCGATCGGCCCGCGCTGCAGGTCGAGGTGCTGCACGCGCGATTTCGGCACGAAGGTTTCCTGCTGCCACAGCCGGCCGCGGCGCAGCGCGTAGCCGTCGCCGTCCAGACGCCAGCGCGTGCAGGCGTACTGCCGGTACGCCAGCCACACACCCCAGCCCGGCAGCAGCACCAGCACCGCCAGCGCCAGCGGCAGGGCCAGCGGCGTATCGCGCAGCAGCAGCCCGATCGGGACCAGCAGGCCCAGCGCCAGCAGGCCGAGGCCGAAGACGTTGCCGAGCACGAACAGGCGCCGCGCGCGCGGCGGCAGCGGCTGCCAGCCTTCCGGTGGCGCGGCGGGCGCGTCGCCCTGCGGCGGGAGGCCGGACGGGGAGTCGGTGTCGCTCATCGACGCTCCAGGTCTGCGTAGGGATTGGCCTCGTCGCTGCCGGGCGGCCGCGCCTTGAAGCGCTTGTAGGTCCACTGGTACTGCGCGGGATCGCGCCGGGCGATGCGTTCGACATCGGCGTTGAGGGCGGCGGTGGCGACCTTCGGGTCGGCCGAGTCGATACCGGGCGAGGCGGCTTCGATGCGCAGCGCGTAGGCCCCGGACCCGATCCGCTCGCACCAGGCGAACAGCACCGTCGCCCCGCTGCGCGCGGCCAGGCGGCCGAGCAGGGTCATGGTCGAGGCCTGCACGCCGAAGAACGGCGCGAACTCGCCGTCGCCGCCCTTGGGCTGCTGGTCGGGCAGGATGCCGACCACGCCGCCGGCCTGCAGTTGCTTGTACAGCTGGCGCACGCCGGCGCCCTCGGCGCGCACCTGGGTGACGCGATCGGCGTCGGCATCGGCGCGCACCAGGCGCAGGAAAGCCTCGCCGATGGCGGACTCGGGGGGCTTGTACAGGATCGCCAGCGGCGTCTTCGCCGCCAGCCACTGATTGAGCAGCTCCCAGTTGCCGAAATGGGGCGCGGCGACGATCAGCCCGCGTCCGGCGGCGAGCGCGGCGTCGAACAGGCCATCGCCGTGGGTTTCGCGGATCAGCGCCAGGTTCTCCGCGTGCGGGCGCGTCCACAGCCGCAGGGTTTCCAGCGTCTGCAGGCCGGTCGTGCGCAGCACCGCGCGACGCCATTGCTCGCGCTGGCCCGGCAGCAGGTCCGGATAGGCGAGCTCGAGGTTGCGCAGCGCGACCCCGCTTTCCCGCGCGCCGGTGCGCAGCGAGACCCAGGCCAGCGCATCGCCGAGCCGGCGCAGGGCCGGCCACGGCAGCCGCCCGATGGCGGCGGCGAGCGCGTAGAGCAGGCGGGCGAGGAGGTCGGTCATGCGGGGGAGTGTAGCGAGGCCGGAATGTCGGCAGCGGTGCGGGGAACCTCGCGAGGCGGGCGTGCACCGTGGCTCCGGACGCGGGGTGCCCCACTGTTGTCATCCCGAACGCAGTGAGGGATCTGCTTTCACCTGCCGCGGGTCGAGAAGCAGATCCCTCACTGCGTTCGGGATGACAAAGCCTTAGGCTTCCCCGGTCCCTGATGCCCCGATTCCTACGCCGATGCTCTCCCTCATCCAGCGCGTCACCGAAGCCAGCGTCTCCGTCGACGGCGAAGCCGTCGGCCGCATCGGCCCCGGCCTGCTGGCGCTGGTGGGCGTGGAGCCGGGCGACGGCGAGTCGCAGGTGGCGCGGATGGCCGAGCGCCTGCTCGGCTACCGGGTCTTCGCCGATGCCCAGGGGCGCATGAACCGCTCGCTGGCCGACACCGGTGGCGGCCTGCTGCTGGTCAGCCAGTTCACCCTGGCCGCCGACACCCGCTCGGGGATGCGGCCGGGCTTCAGCACCGCCGCGGCCCCGGACGAGGCCGAGCGGGTCTTCGCCCGACTGCTGGCTGAATGCCGGTCGCGGCACCCGGCGCCGGTGGAAACCGGCCGGTTCGGGGCGCACATGGTCGTCGCCCTGGTCAACGACGGGCCGGTGACCTTCCTCCTCAGGGCCTGATTTCCCCCCGCCGGACGGCCCGGAATGTCCGGCGGGGGCCGGAAATGCCGATGGATCGGCCGGGGTGGCTGGAAACCGGCGATTCCGGGCCCATATCGTCGCCAGCCGGGCCGTTCCAGGTCCCGGTCGCGTCCCTTCCGCGCAGGAACCCCGTCCGGCGGAATGGTATAATTACGGGTTCACTTTTCTCCCCGGTGCGCGCCACATGGCGAACGAACGTCCAGCCGAACAGTCCGACATCAAGCTCCTGATTTCCAAGGGGCTCGAGCAGGGCTACCTGACCTACGCCGAAGTCAACGACCACCTGCCCGACGACCTCGTCGATCCGGAGCAGATCGAGGACATCATCGGCATGATCAACGGCATGGGCATCGAGGTGCACGAGATCGCGCCCGACGTCGAATCGCTGCTGCTCACCGGCGACTCCAGCGGCAACCGCGAAGTCGACGACACCGCCGCCGAGGAAGCCGCGGCCACGCTGACCGCGCTCGACAGCGAGGGCGGCCGCACCACCGACCCGGTGCGCATGTACATGCGCGAGATGGGCACGGTCGAGCTGCTGACCCGCGAGGGCGAGATCGCGATCGCCAAGCGCATCGAGGAAGGCCTGAACCAGATGGGTTCGGCGCTGGCCAGCTTCCCGTGGTCGGTGCAGTTGCTGCTCGAGGACTACGACCTGCACAAGGCTGGCAAGAAGCGCCTGGCCGAGATCGTGGTCGGCTTCAACGACCTCGAGGAAGCCGTCGAGGAGATCCCGACGCCCGCCGCCGCCGCCGACAACAGCGCGGACGATTCCGACGGCGACGACGATGCCGACGACGACGACAGCGATGCCGAGGACGCCGGCCCCACCGGCCCGGATCCGGCCGAGGTCGCGCGCCGCATGGACGTGCTGGCCGCCACCTACGCGAAGTTCCAGAAGTCCTACGCCAAGAACGGTCCCGGCGCCAAGCCGGTGCTGAAGCTGCGCGAGGAGATGGCCGAGGTCTTCACCACCTTCAAGCTGCCGCTGCCGCTGACCGACACCCTGGTCAAGAAGCTGCGCGACGTGGTCGGCGAGATCAAGGACCACGAGCGCCGCATCCTCGACCTGTCGACCAAGGTCGCGAAGATGCCGCGCAAGGACTTCATCCGCGCCTGGGACGGCAACCAGACCAACCTGGGCTGGGTCGACGACGTGCTCAAGCGCAAGCAGAAGTGGTCGTCGGGCATGCGCGAGGTCAAGGACCAGATCATCGCCGAGCAGGAAGCCACCATCTCCATCGAGAAGGGGATGATGGTCTCGCTCGCCGACCTCAAGGAGATCAACCGCGCGATGGCCTACGGCGAGGCCAAGGCGCGCAAGGCCAAGAAGGAGATGGTCGAGGCCAACCTGCGTCTGGTCATCTCCATCGCCAAGAAGTACACCAACCGCGGCCTGCAGTTCCTCGACCTGATCCAGGAGGGCAACATCGGCCTGATGAAGGCGGTCGACAAGTTCGAATACCGCCGCGGCTACAAGTTCTCCACGTATGCGACCTGGTGGATCCGCCAGGCCATCACCCGCTCGATCGCCGACCAGGCGCGCACCATCCGCATCCCGGTGCACATGATCGAGACGATCAACAAGCTCAACCGCATTTCCCGGCAGATGCTCCAGCAATACGGCCGCGAGGCCACGCCGGAGGAGCTGGCCAAGGAAATGGAGATGCCCGAGGACAAGATCCGCAAGGTCATGAAGATCGCCAAGGAGCCGATCTCCATGGAGACCCCGATCGGCGACGACGAGGACTCGCACCTGGGCGACTTCATCGAGGACACCAACGTGATGTCCCCGATCGAGGCGACCACCGACATCAACCTGTCCGAGACCGTGCGCGACGTGCTCGCCGGCCTGACCCCGCGCGAGGCCAAGGTGCTGCGCATGCGCTTCGGCATCGACATGAACACCGACCACACCCTCGAGGAAGTCGGCAAGCAGTTCGACGTCACCCGCGAACGCATCCGCCAGATCGAGGCCAAGGCGCTGCGCAAGCTGCGCCATCCCAGCCGCTCGGAGCAGTTGCGGAGTTTCCTCGACATCGATTGACGCCCGGCCGCATGCGCCGGAAACGAAAAGCCCCGCCTCGGCGGGGCTTTTCCGTCGCGGACAGCGCCCGGCCTCAGGTGTCGTAGAAGAACTGCTCGCGGACGATCCTGCCGTCGCGTACCTGGTAGACGCAAAGTTCGTCCATCGCCATGCGGCCGCGGCCCTTGAAGGTGACGTCCATCGACATCGGCAGCGCGAACCAGTTGCCGGCGACGATCGGCTCGCCGACGCTGCCGCCGTGCATCTCCTCGATGCCTTCCTCCCAGGCCGCGCCCTTGCGTCGGATCGCATCCAGCCCCTTGGCGTTGCCCAGCGGGCCTTCGGCGGTTGTCGGCATCTCGATGTTCTCGGCGTCTTCGGCGAACAGTTCGTCGTAGGCCTGCTCGAAGTTCCCGGCGCGGCACAGTTCGACCAGCCGGTCTGCGATCTGCTGCGTGTTCATGCTGCTCCTCCGGATCGGGCGTGGTCCCGCAGCATATGCCGGGCCCGTTTCGTTCCCGTGACGCACGCTAGAATTCCCCTGCTGCGGGCCTATAGCTCAACGGTTAGAGCAGAGGACTCATAATCCTTTGGTTCCAGGTTCGAATCCTGGTGGGCCCAGATCTATCGTCCCCGATACTGCTCGCATGTGCGCGGTCCAATGATGGTTGGCCGTTTCGGTCAAACCCCGATGGACGTCCACAAGTCTGGCCGGCGGGCGGACGGTCTGGAGTCGGACGGCAATGGGTGCGAACGTCGACGCGCCCGGGCGCGCGCCGGCCTGCGAGGCCTTTGCAGGCATGGTGGCGTGAGTAGCGCTGATGGTTGTGCTTTGCAGCATGGAATTCCGCAGCCGGAAGTCTTGTAATCAGACCTTGTGCTGTCTATGGTGCAATCGATTGTATTCGGGCAAATCCTGAAGTTTCATGCCGGTTGGGAGGCCGGGATGGATGGGCAGCTATTCGATCAAGCCGACGCATCGCATCCGTGGCCGAAGTGCCTCCCGCGGCAGGGGCGATGCCTCGAAGGATTCGTCTGAGCAAGCTTCCTGCGGCGGTCCGGGGAAGCCGGGATGAGCGCCATGAACGCCCGATTCACGAGACGAAACGCGCTACGCGCCGCGGTGGCAGGTGGCCTCGGGCTGGCCGCGGCCAGGGTGGTGCCCGCGCGCACCGCCGCAAAGCCGCTCGAGGGCAACCTGAAGCATTCCGTCGCCCGCTGGACGTTCAGGCAGCAATCGATCGAGCAGCTTTGCCGGACGGTGAAGCAGATCGGCTTTTCCGCCATCGATCTGGTCGGCCCGGAAGACTGGTCCACGCTGAAGGCGCACGGCGTGACCAGTTCGATGTGCAACGGTGCGGAGATCGGCCTGGACAAGGGCTTCGCCGCGGTCGAGTTCCACGATCAGCTGGTGGAACGCTATACCCGTCACATCGACCTGGTGGCCGATGCCGGCTACCGCAACCTCATCTGCTTTTCCGGCAACCGCAACGGCATGGATCCCGGGGAGGGGCTGGCGAACGCCGAGGCGGGGCTCAAGCGCATCCTCGGGCATGCCGAAAAGCGCGGGGTCATGCTGGTGATGGAGTTGCTCAATTCCAGGGTGGACCACCCCGACTACCTTTGCGATCGTTCCGCGTGGGGGATCGAACTGTGCGAGCGGATCGGGTCGGACAACTTCGGGTTGCTCTACGACATCTACCACATGCAGGTCATGGAGGGCGACATCATCGCCACCATCCGCAAGCACCATCCGTTCTTCGTGCACTACCACACCGCGGGCGTGCCGGGCCGGCACGAGATCGGCGACGACCAGGAGCTCAACTATCCCGCCATCTGCCGCGCGATCCGCGACACCGGATTCGACGGCTACCTGGCGCAGGAGTTCATCCCCGAAGCGCCGGATCCCGTCGCTTCGCTGCGCGAAGCGATCCGCCTCTGCGACGTCTGAAATCGACTATCCACCCAGGGAAACATCCCCATGGCAGACAATCATTACGACGCGATCGTCGTCGGATCGGGCATCAGCGGCGGTTGGGCCGCGAAGGAGCTGACCGAGAAGGGGCTCAGGGTCCTGATGCTCGAGCGCGGCCGCAACATCGAGCACATCAAGGACTACGTCAACGCGGCGACGGAGGCGTGGGACTTCCCGCATCGCAATGTCCCGACCCAGGCGATGAAGGCGGACCATCCGGTCCTCAGGCGCGACTACGTGCTGGCGGAGAACACGCAGGGGATGTGGGCCAATGAGAAGGACTGCCCCTATACCGAAACGAAGCGGTTCGACTGGTTCCGCGGCTATCACGTCGGCGGCCGCTCGCTCATGTGGGGCCGGCAGAGCTACCGCCTTTCGGAGATCGATTTCGAGGCCAACGCCAGGGAGGGCATCGCCGTCGACTGGCCGATCCGCTACGCCGACATCGCGCCCTGGTACGACCACGTCGAGCGGTTCGCGGGCATCGCCGGCACCGTCGAGGGGCTGGACGTCCTGCCCGATGGCCAGTTCCTGCCGCCGATCCCGCTCAACGTCGTCGAGAAGGACGTGGCGGCGCGGATCGAGAAGGCGTTCGGCGGTGCGCGCCGCCTGATCCACTCGCGCACCGCGAACATCACCGAGCCCCGGGTCGAACAGGGCCGCGTCAACTGCCAGTACCGCAACAAGTGCATCCTGGGCTGCCCGTACGGCGCCTACTTCTCGACCCAGTCGGCGACGCTGCCGGCGGCGATGAAGACCGGCAACCTGACGCTGCGCCCGTTCTCGATCGTCAAGGAAGTGCTCTACGACAAGGACCGCAAGCGGGCGCGCGGGGTGGAGATCATCGACGCCGAGAACGGCCAGACCTACGAGTACACGGCCAATGTCGTCTTCCTCAACGCATCGGCCTTCAACTCGGCGTGGGTGCTGATGAACTCGGCCACCGACGTCTGGGAAGGCGGCCTGGGGTCTTCTTCGGGCGAGCTGGGCCACAACGTCATGGACCACCATTTCCAGGTCGGCGCCCACGGCACGGTCGAGGGCTACGAGGACAGGTACTACTTCGGCCGTCGCCCCTGCGGCTTCTACATTCCGCGTTTCCGCAACGTCGGTGAGGACAGGCGCGACTACGTCCGCGGCTTCGGCTACCAGGGCTCGGCCAGCCGCACCGGCTGGTCGCGCGACATCGCCGAGCTCAACATCGGCGCCGGCCTGAAGGAGGCCCTGAGCGTGCCGGGAGACTGGACCATCGGCATGACCGCCTTCGGCGAGATGCTGCCGCATCACGACAACACCATCCGCCTCGATCCGGAGCGCAAGGACAAGTGGGGCCTGCCGGTACTGGCGATGGACGTGTCCCTGCGCGAGAACGAACGGGCCATGCGCAAGGACATGGGCGCGGACGCCGCCGAGATGCTGGAGGCCGCCGGCGTCAAGCACGTCCGGGCCACGGAGGGCGACTACGCCCCGGGCATGGGCATCCACGAGATGGGCACGGCGCGGATGGGCCGCGACCGCAGGAGCTCGGTCCTGAACGAGCACAACCAGGTCTGGGATGCGCCGAACGTCTACGTGACGGACGGGGCCTGCATGACCTCCAGCGGCTGCGTCAACCCGTCGCTGACCTACATGGCGCTGACCGCGCGGGCCGCGGACCACGCGGTGCGCGAACTCAAGGCGGGGAACCTGTGATGGAACGTCGCGAACTGCTGAAGATGATCGCTGCCGCCACCGGTGCGGCGATGATCGGTATGCCGGCCTTCGTCCTCGGCCAGTCTCCCGTCCCGGGCGGAGAGGGCGCCTTTTCCGAAGACGACGTGGCCAAGCTCGACGAAATCGCGGAGACGATCCTGCCGCGGACCGACACGCCCGGGGCGAAGGACGCGGGTGTGGGCCTGTTCATGGCGAGGTTCGTGACCGACTGCTACACGCCCGAGGACCAGGCGACGTTCCGTTCCGGACTGGCCGACCTGGACCAGCGTGCCGGCGGCCGCTTCATGGCGATGGCGCCCGACGCCCGTACCGAACTGCTGCGCACCCTCGACGCCGAAGCAAAAGCGCAGGCCAGTGGCGCATGGGTGGCGCCCGACGGCACCAGCCCGGGGCCGGCGAAGCCGCACTATTTCACGATGATCAAGCAACTCGTCCTGTTCGGCTTCTTCACCTCCGAGGTGGGCGCGACGCAAGTGCTGCGATACGTCGCCGTGCCGGGGTACTACGACGGCGACATGGCCTATGCACCCGGCACGCCTGCCTGGGCGACCCGCTGATATGAGCCGCCGACTTGCGTGTGCCGATCTTTCTGGAGGGAAGATGACGATCAAACCGATCGTGGCGGCCTGTTTCCTGGCCGTGGTCCCCGCGCTTGCCCAGGCGCAGGACGATCCGGCGAAGACCGAAGCCTGGACGCCGGTTCCGGCGGTCGTCGCCACGCCCGAGGGCGCCGCACCCTCCGATGCTGTGGTGCTGTTCGACGGGACCGACCTCTCGGCCTGGGAGGGAGAGCAGGGCGGCGACGCGCCGTGGGCCGTGGCGGACGGCGCGTTCACCGTGGTGCCGGGCAGCAAGGGCATCCGCACGAAGCGGCGTTTCTGCGACATCCAGCTGCATGTCGAATGGCGCAGTCCCGCCGAGGTCGAGGGGTTCGAGGGCCAGAACCGCGGCAACAGCGGAATCTTCCTGCAGGAGGTCTACGAACTGCAGGTGCTCGACAGCCACGACAACCCGACCTATCCCAACGGCCAGGCGGCCTCGATCTACAAGCAGGCCATTCCGCTGGTGAACGCCTCGCGTGCGCCGGGCGTCTGGCAGGCCTACGACATCCTCTGGAAGGCGCCGCGCTTCTCCGAGGGCGGCGGACTCGTCTCACCCGCGCGCATCACCGTGCTGCACAACGGCGTCCTCGTGCAGGACGACACCGTGCTGTCGGGCAAGACCGAATACATCGGCGCGCCTTCCTACCCGCCGCACGGCTGCGCGCCGATCTACCTCCAGGACCATGATTCCAGGGTCAGCTTCCGCAACATCTGGGTGCGGGAGCTGTAGGCCGGTTCCCGGCTGCGGAGCCCGTTTGCAGGGCAGGTTGCCGGGGAGGCTGACTTGAGGAAGGTCTGGACAAGCCCTGGGTCGTCATCCCGGCGAAAGCCGGGATCCAGCCCTTGCCGGAGAGCTGGATTCCGGCTTTCGCCGGAATGACGACTTGTTCAGAGATCCCTTAAGCCACCGGATAGGCAAACTCGCTCAATCCCAGCTCCGCCAGCGTCTTGTCCAGATGGCTGTAAGCCTCCGGCGTGGGACCGGGGTAGCTGCCGGCGATGGCCACGTTGCCCAGGTAGCCGATGTCCTCGAGACCTTCCGGCGTGCAGAAATAAGCCGCCAGCACCAGATTGCGCAGCCGGGAGAAGGCGTTGGCGATACGCTGGAACTGTGGCGGGGTTTGTCCATTGTCGTAGGCGATATCGTCGATGATCGCCAGTTGCTGCGGCGTGGCAAGCGCCGTGAACGGCCGCGAAAAGCGCATGGCGGCCTCGTCGTCAATCCAGGCAAGCGCCGACAGCACCGTCAGCCGATCCTGCTGCTGGTTGGGATAGGGCGCGCTGACCCATTCATCGATCACCGTGGGCACCTGCGCGGCAGAAGCCGACGGCCACTCGCCTTCCCGGGGCACGACAATGTCCGACAGCAACGCCAGCAGCGACAGCTGGGCGGGCGTCAACGTCAACGGCCACGGCGTTTCCGGCGGCGTCATCAGATCCGGATCCTTGCCGTAGCCCTTGGCCGTGACAGGCGGCAGTTCAAGCTCCGGCCAGTGCCCGTTGCTTGCCGCGTCACCGGCGGTTCCTGCCGTTGGCGTCGACGCACAGCCGGGCAATGCCGGCAGCACGGCGCTTGCAGCCAGTGCCGCCAACAGCTTCAGCGAATCGCGCCGGCTCAGCCGGTTCGTGTAGGCAGGTGCAGGGCTGTCGATGTGATCAGTCGTGTTCTGGTTGTGCGTGGGTTCTTTCATCACAGTGTCCCCGCTTCAAGCTGGGCCGCCAGCCAGGCGCTGTTGCGCATGGCCAGCGTCATGATGGTCAGGGTGCAATTCTTGTGCGGGTTGGAGGCGAAAACGCCGCCGTCCATCACGAACAGGTTCGGGCAATCCCAGCTCTGCCCCCACTGGTTGGTCACCGAGTCCTTGCTGGAGCTGCCCATCCGGGTGGTGCCGACCTCGTGGATGATTTCGCCGCCCTTCTTGATGGCGTCTTTTGCGGCAGGCAACTCGCCAACGGTCGCACCCATGGTTTCCAGGATGGCCTTGGCGGTTTTCAGGCCATGCTCGACCTGCTTGAGCTCGTGTTCCGACCATTGCCAGTGGAAACGCGGCACCGGAATGCCCCACTTGTCCGTCACCTGTGGGTCGATGTCCATGTAGCAATGTTCGTTCGGCAGCATTTCGCCGCGGAGTGAAAACGAGACGTAGGCGCCGTAATGTGCGCGGACCTGCTGCTTCAGCGCCGGGCCATAGCCTTGCAGGTCGCCGCTGACGTAGGCGCCGGGTTCGCCGAAGCGCCCGCCAAGCTCGAAGTGGTAACCACGCGGGAAATCCAGCTCCTTGTTGGCCTGGGCTTCGTGTCCCCACCAGGGAATGAACAGGTGGTTGGCGGTGTGGCCGTCCTCGTTGTAGCGCGGCCGGTCCATCAGCGCCGGCACCAGTGCCGACAGACCCGCGCCGGTGGAGTCCATCAGGTTGCGGCCGACCTGGCCGCTGGAATTGGCCAGTCCGTCGGGATGGCTGGCGCTTCTCGAATTGAGCAGGATGCGCGCCGACTCGCAGGCGCTGGCGGCCAGGACCACCACTTTCGCGCCGATCTGCCGTTCGGTGGAGGTCTTCTTGTCGATATAGGTGATGCCGGTGACCTTGCCCTGTGCATCGGTGGTCACGGTGTTGACCATGGCATCGGTGATGATCCGCAGATTGCCGGTTGCCCGCGCCATCGGCAGCAGCGAGGTGGTGGTCTGGAACGCGGCGCCGATCGAGCAGCCGTAGCCGCAGGGCGTGGCATAAAAGCAGGCGGCGCGCTCATCCAGCGGTTTGGTCAGGATGGCCCGGTGCATGGGCGCTGCCGTGATCCCGTGTTTTTTCGCCGCGGCGGCGATCAGCAGTTCCGGTACCCGCGGTGGCGGTGGCGGCTGCAAGACCCCTTCCGATGACGGCGGCATGTCGTCCAGGCCGGTATTGGTGCCGCAGACGCCGATCAGGGCTTCGGTCTTGTCGTACCAGGGGGCGATGTCGTCATAGTCGAAAGGCCAGTCGGCGCCCAGGCCGTCCCGGCTTTTGCCCTTGAAGTCATGCTCGCTGAAACGCAGCGAATAGCGGCCCCAGTGGTTGGTACGGCCGCCCAGCATGCGGGCGCGCCACCACAGGAACTCGGAGCCTTCGGCGGTGGTGTAGGGTTCGTCCGGCACCTGCCAGCCGCCGTCCACGGTGGAATCATAGAAGCCGAACTCCTTGTCCGGCGTGGAAGCGCCCATCAGCGGTGCGGCGGAGTTGGGCCGGAACATCGGCGTTTCCGTCCGCGGGTCGTAGTCGCGACCGGCTTCCAGCATCAGCACCTTGTGGCCTTGCCGGGTCAACTCATAGGCGGCCATGGCGCCGCCGGCGCCCGAGCCGACGACCAGGACGTCATGGGCGAAATCGTTCATCACTTCAGCTCTTTGATCTTCAGGTTCTTGAACCACACCACGTCGCCGTGATCCTGCAAGCCGATATGGCCGCTGCTGTTGGCGGCAAACCCCGGCCAGTCGGCGAACTTGCTGGCGGCCACCAGTTGCTGCCACTCCGGGCCGTGGATCTTCACCGATGCCGTCTGAACCCCGTTCTGCCAGATGGTCAGCTGGCCCTGGTCCAGGAGGATGCGCACCTGGTTCCACTCGCCGGCCTTTTTATGCGAGGCCGCAGGTGAGGCGATCATGTCGTACAGGGAACCGGACAAATGGGTTGCCAGCTTGTTGTCGGGGTGACGTTCGTTGTCCAGGATCTGGATTTCCGGTGCATGCGAGTAGATCTGGTTGCCGGTTTCGTCTGCCAGGACGAAGATTCCGCTATTGCCGCCTTCCGCGATTTTCCAGTCCAGCCTGAGGTCGAAATCCTGGTATCGGGCCTTGGTCAGGATGTCGCCGCCGCCTGCGCCGGTCAGCTTGATGGCGCCATCTTCGATGACCCACTTGTCGCTGAGCTCGTCCTGTTTGAAATTGCGCCACTGCGACAGGTCTTCGCCATCGAACAGCAGTTGCCAGCCGTCGTTTTGTTCCTGCCGGCTCAACTGATTGTCAGCGGCAAGTGCGCCCGTGGCGAGGCGTTCGCCGAGGTAGGCCGCGGCGGTCCGGACGGCGGCGGCCGGGTCGAGCGGATCGTCGTGTTCGATGACGTACCACTTCACGCCCGCGTCCGCGGCTGCGGGAAGGATCGCATTCCAGTCCAGCACGCCACTGCCCACGGCGGCGAAGCCTTTCTCCTCCTCGGGGTGGCCTTCGGGCGCGATGTCCTTGGCATGGACGGCGAACACGCGCCCGTGGAACTTGCCGAGGAACGCCGCCGGATCGTGGCCGGCGCGCGCCACCCAGGCCAGGTCGATCTCGGCCACGACTGCGGGGCCGGCGGCCTCGAACAGGAGTTCGAGGCCGGTCTTGCCGTCGAAATCGACGATCTCGAATTCGTGGTTGTGGTAGCCGAGCGTCATGCCCTGGGCCTGGAGCTTGCCTGCGATCGCGCCCAGTTCCCTGCCCAGTGCGCTCCAGCCGGCGGCGTCGACGGGGCGCTCGCCTTCCTGCAGCCAGGGCACCACGAGCACGGTGTTGCCGATCGACCTGTTGAACGCCGCGACGCCGTCGAGGTCGCTGCGCAGGTCGGACAGCTGCACGTGGGTCGCGATCGGCTTGATCGAGTACTTGTCCAGAAGCCGCTTCAGCTCCTCGGCCGTGACATCCTGCGTGCCGACGGTCTCCACGGCGCGGATGCCCGCGTCGTGGACGATCTTCAGCCGGTCCTCGAGCGAGGCGATGCTGCGCAGCGTGTACATCTGCACCGCGATGGATTCGTCGCGGGTGGCGGTATCCCCTGCGAAGACGGGCAGGGCGGCAAGGGACAGGAGCGCGGCGGTCGCGATTGCGCGCGGGATGGTGATCGTCATGGTTTCCTCCCGGGATTCCGACGGTTGTGGACGAGGTGGCGGAGCGGGTCTAGGGCGCCTGACCGATGGCGGTCCAGGCGCGCGCCCTGGCCGATGCGATGACGCGATCGACGATCAGCGCGGAGCGCAGCCCGTCGTCGAACGTCGGCAACCCTTCCGGCCGTTCGGCCGCGATCGCGCGGTAGGTGTCGGCGACGAAGGCGTCGAAGCAGTGGCCGTAGCCCTGCGCGTGGCCGGCCGGCAGCACCGCGAGCCTGCGCTGTTCGGCGCTGCCCGCGCCCGGGCCGCGCACGAAGATCTCTTCGCGCTGGTCGGGGAATCCCATCCAGAGCCGTTCGCTGTCTTCCTGGTCGAAGGCCACGCTGGCCCTGGCGCCGTCGATCTCGAACCAGAGGCGGTTCCTGCGCCCGGCCGACACCTGGCTGACGGTCAACGAGGCCAGGGTGCCGCTGCCGGTCTTGAACATGGCCGCGGCGACGTCCTCGCTCGACACCGCCTGCATTCCGCCGCCGGCCGCAGGCGTGGTGAAGCTCTGGCCGGTGGCGGCGGCGCGCTCGGCGATCACGGTCTCGAACGCGGCGCTGACGTCGACGAAGCGCTCGCCCGTCACCCATTCCACCAGGTCGCACCAGTGCGAGCCGATGTCGGCGAACACGCGGGAGGCACCGCCCAGCGCCGGATCGACGCGCCAGTTGTTGCTCGCCGGGTCCAGCAGCCAGTCCTGCAGGTAGCTGCCGTGGATCAGGCGCAGTGGTCCCAGCGCGCCATCGGCGATGCGGGCGCGCGCCTCGCGCACGACCGGGTGGTAGCGGTAGACGAAGGGCACGGTGGCCACCAGCCCGGTGGAAGCGGCCAGCGCGGCCAAGGCCCGCGCATCGTCCAGCGTCGTCGCCAGCGGCTTTTCGCAGACCACGTGCTTGCCCGCTTCGAGCGCAGCCTGCGCCATCGCCCGGTGCAGGTGGTTGGGCGTGCACACGTGCACGACCTGCACCTGCGGATCGGCGACGACTTCGGCGATGTCGCGATAGGCGCGCGCAACGTCCCAGGCCTGCGCCACGTCCCGGGCGCGTTCCGGCGACGATGCGCCCACGCCCCTGACCACGGCGCCGGCCAGGATCGCCGCGCGACGATGCACGGCGCCGATCATCCCGGTGCCGACGATGGCGACGCCAAGCTTGCCCATCTGCCCCGCGCCTCAGTGCGTGGCCGGCGCGGCGGCCGGCCGTTCGCGGAACAGGAACAGGAAGGCCACCAGCACCACCAGCGCGACGCCCGCCGGGAACAGCCAGATCTGCTGCCAGTCCCGGCCCGCCTCGGTGGTGTAGTGCTCCACGACCGCGCCGGACAGGAAGGTGCCGATCAGCATGCCGACGCCGTACGTCGCCAGCGTGATGAAACCCTGCGCGCTGCTGCGGTGTTCGGGCCCGGCATGGGCATCGGTATAGATCTGGCCGGTGACGAAGAAGAAGTCGTAGCAGATGCCGTGCAGCACGATGCCGATCACCAGCAGCGCGAACCCCGACCCCGGATCGCCGAAGGCGAACATCACGTAGCGCAGCACCCACGCCGCCATGCCCACCGCCAGCATGACCTTGACGCCCAGGCGCACGAACAGGAACGGCATGGCCAGCATCAGCAGGACTTCGGACACCTGGCCGAGCGACTGCAGCCCGGCCGCGCCGCGCACGCCGAGGTCGTTGAGGAAGGGATTTGTGAAGTTGTAGTAGAACGACAGCGGGATGCAGATCGCGATCGAGGCGAGGAAGAACACCAGGTACGAGCGCGACTTGAGCAGGCGCGCCGCGGTTTCCAGCCCCAGGATCTCCCCCAGCCGCGCGTTGCGCTGCCGTTCCAGCGGCGGCGTATGCGGCAGCGAGAGCGCGTACAGGCCGAGCAGCAGCGAGGCCGTCGCGGCCATCCGGAAGGTGAGTTCGAGCCGCTGGCCCTGTTCCCAGCCCAGCCAGCCGATCAGCACGCCGGCGACGATCCAGCCGATGCTGCCGGCCACGCGCACGGGCGGGAACTGCTTCTCCGGCGCCTGCATGTGCCGCATCGCGATGCTGTTGACCAGGGCCAGCGTCGGCATGAACAGCAGCATGTAGGCCATGACGCAGGCGGCGAACGTGCTGAAGCTCGTCGCCACCGACGCGCCCCACAGCAGCGCCGCGCCGGCCAGGTGCAGCACGGCCAGGATGCGCTGCGCCGCGAAGTAGCGGTCGGCGATCAGTCCCACCAGGAAGGGCGCGACGATGGCGCCGATCGACTGGCTGAGGAAGGCCGTCGCCACCTGGCTCGCGCTGGCCTGCAGCGGGCCCTGCACCAGATAGGTGCCCAGGGTCACGAACCACGCGCCCCAGATGAAGAACTGCAGGAACATCATCGCGCTCAGGCGCGGCATCGTGGACGTCATCACTTCCCCTCCCAGGTCGGCGTTCGGATCAGGCGGTCTGGATTCAAAGCCCCAGCAGGCCGCGCAGCGCTTCCGGGCTGGCGCCGCTGCCGGCAAAGTCGTCGAACGCGTGCTCGGTCACGCGGATGATGTGCTCGCGGATGAAGGCCGCGCCCTCGCGCGCGCCGTCCTCCGGATGCTTCAGGCAGCACTCCCACTCCAGCACGGCCCAGCCCGGGAAGTCGTACTGGGCCAGCTTGGAGAAGATCGCCTTGAAGTCGACCTGGCCGTCGCCCGGCGAACGGAACCGGCCGGGACGGTCGATCCAGTTGCCGTAGCCGCCGTAGACGCCGCTACGCGCATCGGCGCGGTATTCGGCGTCCTTGACGTGGAAGATGCCGATCCGGTCGTGGTAGCGGTCGATGAAGCCCAGGTAGTCCATCTGCTGCAGCAGCAGGTGGCTGGGGTCGTACAGGATCTTCGCACGCGGATGGTGGTCGACGGCGTCGAGGAAACGCTCGAAGGTTGCGCCGTCGTGCAGGTCCTCGCCCGGATGGATCTCGTAGCACAGGTCCACGCCGCAGGCGTCGAAGGCATCGAGGATCGGACGCCAGCGGCGGCCGAGTTCGGCGAAGGCTTCTTCCACCAGTCCCGCGGGCCGCTGCGGCCAGGGATAGAAGTAGGGCCAGGCCAGCGCACCGGAAAACGTGGCGTGCGCCGTGAGCCCCAGGCGCTGGCTGGCTTTCGCCGCCAGCGTCACCTGCTCGACGGCCCAGGCCTGGCGGGCTGCCGGATCGCCGCGCTTTTCCTGCGGGGCGAACCCGTCGAACAGGGTGTCGTAGGCCGGATGGACGGCGACCAGCTGGCCCTGCAGGTGCGTGGACAGTTCGGTGATCCGGATGCCGTGCCGGGCCAGTGTGCCGGCGACGTCGTCGCAGTAGGTCTGGCTCTGCGCGGCCTGGACGAGATCGAAGATGTGCGGTGCGCTGGTCGGCACCTGCACGCCGGAATAGCCGAGCCCGGCGGCCCATTCGGCCAGGGTGTCCAGGCGATCGAACGGCGGCTTGTCGCCGATGAACTGCGCCAGGAACAGCGCCGGACCCTGGAGTGTTCGCATGGCGATCCGCTTCGATGCAATCGATTGCATTATCCTAGCATGGGACATCCGCGACACGCGTTGTGCACCGCACCGAGGACCGCAGGGCAGGGACATGGCAACCATCTACGACATCGCGAGGCAGGTCGGCGTCTCGGCAGGCACCGTCTCCCGCGCGCTGTCGCGACCGGAGAAGGTCCTGCCGGCCACGCGCAAGCGCATCGAGCAGGCGGCCGCCGCGCTGGGCTACGTCCCCAATGCGGTGGCCAGGACGCTCAAGACCCAGCGCAGCGGCAGGATCCTGATCACGGTCCCGGACATCGCCAATCCGTTCTTCGCGCAGATCCTCCAGGGCGCGGAAGACGCCGCGCAGGCGGCCGGCTACGCCGTCCTGCTCGGCGATACCCAGCACCAGCCGGAGCGGGAGGAACGCTACGCGCAGATGCTTCCGCGCAACGAAGCCGACGGCATGATCGTCCTCGGGCACCGGCTTCCGCCCACGGCGCGGGACATCGTCCGGCAGCTCGGCGCCACCGCGCCGGTGGTCAACGGTTGCGAGTTCGATCCGGCGCTGGGCATTCCCAGCGTCCACATCGACAACGCCGCCGCCGCGCGCACCGCGATGGAGCATCTGTATGGACTGGGGCACGAGCGGATCGCCGTGGTGGGTGGCCCTCCCGACAATCCCCTGCATCAGCAGCGGCTGGAAGGCGCCAGGGCCGCCGCCAGGGCGCGAGGCCGCTTGCGTCTGCTGACGATCGTCCCGGGCGACTTTTCGGTGGAATCCGGCCATGCCGCTGCAGGAAAGCTGCTGGGCCACGCCTCCGCCCCGACCGCCGCGTTCTGCTTCAGCGACCAGATGGCGCTGGGCGTGCTCGCCGCGTGCCGGGACCTGGGCGTCCGCGTGCCGGAGGACTTTTCGATCGTCGGCTTCGACGACCTAGCCTCGTCGCGCTATCTCACCCCGCCGCTGACGACGATCAGCCAGCCCATGCGGGACATCGGCGTTCGCGCCGTCAACCTCCTGCTCGCCATCATCGAGGCAGCGGACGTGCCGCATCAGCAGACGTTGGATTTCAGCTTGATGCTGCGCGGGTCAACGGCCGCGCCCCGGGCTTGACCTTGGTTCGCGCGCCCGGGCGCCCTGTGGGGCCCAGCGTGTTCTGGCCCGCAACTCGAACGCCAGGCAGGCGCGCCCGGAGGCGCTGCCAGGATCAGACCGCACGGTGATTGAAAGGTGCCCTGAGCCCGTTTCGATACACTCTCGCCCCCAACCCGTCCGAATGGCTGATGAGCAGAACCGAGAGTCGTGCCCGCGCAAGGTCCCCGCTCGAGCAGGAGGTGGCGCGGGGCTACCATCTCCTGGTCCAGGGTCGCATCGACGAAGCGGTGGAGCTGGGCGATCGGCTGGCCGCCACCCATGCCGACAATGCCCATGTGCTGGTGTTTGCCGCCGACGCCGGCCTCGCCAATGACGACCCGCCGGCGGCGCTGGAGATGCTCGACAGGGCGATCACGGCAAGCCAGGGCAATCCCTTCCTCAAGATCAAGAGAGCGCGCCTGCTGGTGCAGAAGATGCGCCGTCGTGCCGGGGTTCGGGCATTGGCGGCGGAAGTAGCCGCGCAGGCCGACGGCAACGGCCATCTCTACTGGCAACTCGGCGATCTCTGTTACAAGACCAACCTGCAGGCCGACGCGATCAGGTACTTCGAAAAGGCGCACGCCCTGGTCGGCGACCACCCCGGCCTGCTTTACGACATGGCCGTGGCGCGGTTCTTCAGCGGCGATCCCGAAAGGGCCGAACTCGATCTCGACAGGACCATCTCGGTCGCCCCGCAGGCCGCGCAAGCGCTCTACCTGCGCGCCACGCTGCGGCGACAGACGCAGGAGCGCAACCACGTCGAGGACATCGAGCGCCGGCTGCGGGAAGGTTTTCGGCGGGCGGACGACGAAGCGTCGGCGCTGTATGCCCTGTCCAAGGAACTGGGGGATCTCGACAGGCACGAGGAATCCTTCGCCGCGCTGGCTGCAGGCGCGGCGAAGAAGCGGGCCACGCTGCGATACGACGTGGCGGATGAATGCGCGGCGATGCAGGCGATCTGCGATGCCTATGACGCCGAGGCAATGGCCGCGCCCTGCGCGGGGCACGACGAAGAGGGCGCGATCTTCATCGTCGGCATGCCCCGCAGCGGAACGACGCTGGCCGAGCGCCTGCTGGTGCAGTCCGGCGTCGTGACGTCCGCCGGCGAATTGTCGGACATTGCCAACCTGGTCCGCATGGCCGCGCAACAGGCACTGGAAGACGAACCGGCATTGGTGCCGGCCGCGGCTTCGCTGAAAGCCGACTTCGCCGCGCTGGGGCGCGAATACATGCGCGGCGCGCGCGAGGGCGCCGGCGGCAGCCCCGTGTTCATCGACAAGATGACGCTCAACTTCCTGTACTGCGGCATGATCCGCAAGGCCTTGCCCAAGGCGAAGATCATCCATCTCGTGCGCGATCCGCTGGACAGCTGCTACGCGGTGTTCAAGACCTTGCTGTTCAACGCCTATCACTATTCCTACGACCTGGATGACCTGGCCAGGTACTACATCACCTACCATCAGGTGATGCGGCATTGGCACGAGGTGATGCCGGGGCAGATCCTCGACGTGCGGTACGAAGACCTGGTGACCGATACCGAGAACCAGTCCCGCCGCATGTACGACTGGTGCGGCCTGGACTGGAATCCGGCCGCGCTTGAAATCCCGGAAGGGAAGACCGTGTTCGCCTCCGCCAGTGCCGCGCAAGTGCGCGAGCCCGTGCACAATCGCTCGATCCACAGTTCACGCAGGTATCGCGAACAGCTGGCGCCGCTTGTGGCCAGGCTGTCCGCAGCCGGTATCCCCGTGCCAGGTTAGGCCTGCGCCGCACCGATCCTCATGCATGGCAAGCCTTCGGGGGCCGTGGCTACGGGCTGTGCCGCTGAGGGCGCCCGCCCGGAACAGTCCAGGTCAGCCCGGCGCACTCGTGGAGGATGGTGCGCGACTGGATGAACCACATGGCTGGTGTCATCCACGACGATCGGCGGCGCGACGGCAAGGGAGTGCCCGCTGAGGCAAGGTCGTGGCGCCTGCGATGCCGGGCGGCGCAACGAACGGCGATGGAAGCTTCGCGAATCCTGGCTGGCCCGGATCTCCGACCAGCGCGCCGCTATTTCCCGGCCGGTTTTTTCTTCGCGACCCGCCGGGCGGGTTTCGCCGGCGGCGCCTCCAGGCGCGTGGCCTTGCCCTGTCGCGCGGCGTTCTCGTCGCCGTGCAGGGTGAGCAGCGACTCCATCAGCTGTTCGTCCGCGCTCGAGCACACGCCCAGCAGCAGCACTTCGTCGCAGCCTTCGGCGGCGATGTAGGCGTGGCCCATGTTGGAGTCGATGTAGACCGATTCGCCGGTCTCGAGCACGATCGGGTCGTAGAACTCGGTGTGCACTTCCATGCGGCCTTCGAGCACGTGGATGTATTCCTCGCCGGAGTGGTGCACCAGTTCGCCGAATTCCTCGATGCTCTTGGCGCGCACGCGGGTGAGCACGGGGATCATGCGCTTGCGGCGCAGTTCCGGGCACAGGTAGTAGTAGTCGTAGTTGGGGGTGGTGACGCGGATCGCGTCGTCGATACGGCCGATGCTGCGGCGCGCGGTCACCGCCGGCTCGGGCGCTTCGGCCTGCTCGGCGAACAGCTCGGACATGCGCAGGTTGAGGCGCTGGCTGAGCTGCAGCAGCTTGTCGTAGGTGAGCGTGAGCCGGTCGTGCTCCACCTTGGACAGGGTCGAGAGCGGGATGCCGGCGTGTTCGCTCATCTGCTTGAGCGTCCAGCCCTTGCGCGCGCGCAGCGAGCGCAGCAGGCCGCCGATGGTGGGGTGGGGCGCAGTCATCCTTGCCGGGTCTCCTGGGGAACGTCCGCGACAGGCCGGTCTGTCCTGTGCAGGATCATCATCGCCTCAGCGGGCGATCGCTGGGAAGGGTGGGACGCCGGCAGGCGGCTCCGGGCCGTGCGGCGGGACTTTCGGCACTGGTTGACAATTCTCTGATTGGGATCATTATCGCCAAATCAGGATAACCCGGCGTGCGCGGCACCGGCTGCGATGCCGGTCCGTCGACAGCCAGAGCCACAGCCCGGAGACCGTTCGATGCGCGCGATTCCCCAGATCCTGTGCGGAGCCCTGCTTTCCGCCGTGCTGGCCTTCCCGCTGGTGGCGCAGGAGGCGTCGGTCGTGCCCGCGACCGTTGCGCCGACCGAGGCGCCCGTGGATCCGGCCGCACCCGTGGCCACCGGACCGGCCGCCGGCACCGGCACGCCCGTGCTGACGCGCGCCGACGCCGAGGCCTGGCTGGACGGCTTCTTCCCCTACGCGCTGGCCGCGGGCGACATCGCCGGCGCCGTGGTGGTCGTGGTCAAGGACGGCGAGGTGCTGCTGCAGAAGGGCTATGGCCATTCCGACCTGGCCACGCGCGCGCCGGTCGACCCCGAGGCGACGCTGTTCCGCCCCGGCTCGGTGTCGAAGCTGTTCACCTGGACCGCGGTGATGCAACTGGTCGAGCAGGGCAAGCTCGACCTCGACGCCGACCTCAACCAGTACATCGACTTTGAAATCCCGCCGCGCGACGGCGAGCCGGCGACGCTGCGCCAGGTGCTGACCCATACCGCCGGCTTCGAGGAGCAGATCCGCGCGCTGATCACCGCGCGCGAGGACGAGATCACGCCGCTGGGCGATGCGCTCAGGCGCTGGGTGCCCGAGTGCATCCACTCGCCCGGCACGACGCCGGCCTATTCCAACTACGCGACCGCACTGGCGGGCTACATCGTCGAGCGCGTGTCGGGCGAAACCTTCGACGACTACATCGAGCGCCACATCTTCGCGCCGCTCGGCATGGCGCATTCCAGTTTCCGCCAGCCGCTGCCGCCGGCACTGCTGGAGAAGATGTCCAGGGGCTACGCCAAGGCCTCGGAAGGCGAGCCGAAGGACTACGAGTTCATCAGCCTCGCGCCCGCGGGCAGCCTGGCGGCGACCGGCGCCGACATGGCGCGCTTCATGATCGCGCACCTGCAGGACGGCGCGTTCGGCGACGCGCGCATCCTCGGCGAGGCGACCGCGAAGCAGATGCACGAGACCGGGCAGGCCTCGGTCGGCCCGCTCAACCGGATGATGCTCGGCTTCTACGAGACCTCGGTGAACGGCCATCGCGCGATCTCGCACGGCGGCGACACGCAGTGGTTCCACAGCGACCTGCAGCTGTTCCCCGACGATGGCATCGGCCTGTTCGTGTCGATGAACAGCTCCGGGCGCGACGGCGCGACGGGACACATCCGCTACGCGCTGTCGCGCGGATTCGCCGACCGCTACCTGCCCGGCGCGCCGGCGCAACCGGCGGGCGTTTCCGACGAGGACGCGAAGCTGCATGCGCAGCAGATCGCCGGCACCTACACCAGCAGCCGGCGCCCGGACAGCAACTTCGTGTCGCTGGCCAACCTGCTGGGGCCGGTCAAGGTGGTGCCCAACGAGGACGGCACGATCAGCGTGACGCTGGCGCTCGGACCGGGCGGCGCGCCGAAGAAGTGGCGCGAGGTCGAGCCCTGGGTGTGGCAGGACACCAACAGCACCGACCGGCTCGCCGCCGACGTCGTCGACGGCCGCGTCACGCGCTTCAGCATGGAGCCCTACGCGCCGATCATGGTGTTCCAGCGCCTGTCGGGGTGGCAGTCGCTGGCGATGCCGCTGCTGGTCGCGAGCCTGGTGGTGCTGCTGCTGACGGTCCTGGCCTGGCCGGTGTCGGCGCTGGTGCGTCGCTACTACGGCGTGCCGTACCGACTCGCCGGCGCCGATGCGCGAGCGCATCGCCTGGTGCGCATCGCCGCGCTGCTGGTGCTGGCGGCGATGGGCGGCGTGCTGGCGCTGGTGGTGGCGATGCTGGGCAAGCTGGAAATGACCAGCCCCGACACCGACGGGACGATCATCGCGCTGCGCCTGTTCGCCACGATCGTGCTGCCGCTGGGCGCCGCGGTCGCTGTGTGGAACGCCTGGCACGTGCTGCGCCATCCCCGCCGCCTGCTGGCCAAGCTGTGGGCGCTGCTGCTGGCGCTGGCCTGCCTGTTCCTGCTGTGGATCGGTTTTGCGAACCACGTGATCGGCTTCGGCGCGAATTACTGATCGATGCGGGGCCGCGACCATGCGGCCCCGGACCCGCTCCTGCGGGGGCAGAACAATGACCGCCGACGTCCATCCTCCATCGTCCATCCGGGAGCGCGTGAAGCCGTGCCCATCACCCTCGAACTGCACAACGAACCGCTGCCGATGGCGGCGCCGTTCCGCATCGCCGGCCATGTGTTCACGGCGATGCCGGCCACCGTGGTGACGCTGCGCGATGGCGCGCACGTCGGGCGCGGCGAGGCGGCGGGCGTGTACTACAACGACGACCATCCCGACACGATGCTGGCGACGCTCGAAGCCCTGCGGCCGCGCATCGAGGCGGGCCTGGATCGCGACACGCTGCGCGCGCTGCTGCCGGCCGGCGGCGCGCGCAATGCACTCGACGCCGCGCTGTGGGAGCTCGAATCGCAGCGCACGGGCGTGCCGGTGTGGAAGCTCGCCGGCCTCGACGGCGTGCGCCCGCTGCTGACCACGTTCACCGTCGGTGCGGACGATCCGGCGGTGATGGCCGGGCACGCGGCCGCCTACACGCAGGCGCGCGCGCTGAAGCTCAAGCTCACCGGTGAACCGGAGCTCGACGCTGCACGCGTACGCGCGGTGCGCGCGCGCTGCCCGGAGGCGTGGATCGGCGTCGACGCCAACCAGGGCTACAGCGCGGACCGCTTGCCGTCGCTGCTGGCGGTGCTGGTCGAAGCGGGCGTCTCGCTGCTCGAACAGCCCTGCGCCCGCGGCCGCGAGGACGAACTCGACGGCATCGAGCGAGAGGTGCCGTTCGCCGCCGACGAAAGCATCCTCGACCTCGCCGAACTCGAGGCGCGCCACCGCCACTTCGACGTGGTCAACATCAAGCTCGACAAGTGCGGCGGCCTGACCGAGGGCCTGCTGATGGCGAAACGCGCGCGCGAACTGGGCAAGCGGGTGATGGTCGGCAACATGTGCGGCACCAGCCTGGCGGCGGCGCCGGCGTTCGTGCTGGGGCAGTGCTGCGACGTGGTCGACCTCGACGGCCCGATCTTCCTCGCGCGCGACCGCAGCCCGTCCGTGCGCTACGAGGATGGCCATGTCTTCTGCGGTGACGAGGTCTGGGGGCCGAAGGCCGCGCCGTGAATTCGGCGGCCGACAAGACCTGGTTCGGCCAGCCGCGCGGGCTGACGATCCTGTTCCTGACCCAGATGTGGGAGCTGTTCTCCTACTACGGCATGCGCACGCTGCTGGTCTACTACATGACCAAGCAGCTGCTGTTCGCGCAGGAGAAGGCGTCCTTCATCTACGGCACCTACACCGCGATGGCGTACTTCACGCCGATCCTCGGCGGCGCGATCGCCGACCGCTGGCTGGGCAAGCGCAATGCGGTGATCCTGGGCGGCAGCATCATGGCCTTCGGCCACTTCGTGATGGCGTTCGAGCCGATGTTCTACCTGGCGCTGGCGACAATCGCGCTCGGCAACGGCCTGTTCCTGCCCAGCCTGCCGAGCCAGATCAACGACCTCTACGCCGCCGACGATCCGCGCCGCGGGCGCGCGTACAACGTCTACTACGTGGGCCTGAACATCGGCGGCTTCCTCGCGCCGCTGGTGTGCGGCACGCTCGGCGAGCTCTACGGCTGGCACTACGGCTTCGGCGCCGCGGGCGTGGGCATGTTCGCGGGCCTGGTGATCTACATTGCGGGGCGGCGCTACCTGCCGCCGGAGCTGCAGCGTCGCGCGGCGCCCGCCGTCGCTGCGCAGGACGCGCGCCGCAACCATCGCCGGGTGTGGTGGCTGCTGCTCGGCGTCGGCATCGCCGCGACCATCTTCCGCGGCGCCTACGAGCAGATCGGCAACACCCTGCCGCTGTGGATCGACACCGGCGTGGATCGCACCCTGGGCGGGCTCACGATCCCGATGACCTGGTTCCAGTCGCTCAACCCGCTGCTGGTGATCTCGATGACGCCGCTGCTGCTGATGGCCTGGCGCCGCCGCGCCGCCGCCGGCCGCGAGACCTCGCCGGCGATGCGCATGGCGATCGGCGCGCTGATCGTCGCGGCCGCCTACGTGCTGCTGGCCGCCGTGGCCGCGCTGGCCGGCGAGGCGCGCGTGGGCTGGGCCTGGCTGGTGGCGTTCTTCGTGATCCTGACCCTCGGCGAGCTGTACATCCTGCCGACCGGCCTGGGCCTGTTCGCGAAGCTCGCGCCGCAGCGCCTCGGCGCGACCACGGTCGCGTCGTGGTTCCTCGCCGTCTTCAGCGGCAGCCTGCTGGCCGGCGTGGTCGGCACGCTGTGGTCGAAGGCGAGCCATGCCGGCTTCTTCCTGCTGCTGGCGGGGCTGGCGGTGGTCGCGGCCGCGCTGCTGTGGCGGCTGGACCGGCCGATTCGTACGCTGTCATGAACCGAATTGCCACGAACCACGATGCGATGCCCCGCAAGAAAATTCATCCGTCATTCCCGCGAAAGCGGGAATCCATGGACGTTAGCCCATTGAAAGCAAGGTCCATGGATCCCCGCTTTCGCGGGGATGACGGTACAGGAAGCTTGCGGGACACCACACCAGTGTCATTCCTCCCCCGGATCAAGTCCGAGGGAGGAATGACAAGGCTGACTTTGTCTTCATGCTCCAAGGAGTCCAGACCATGCCGCGCCTCACGCTCGCCCTGCTCGCCCTCGCCCTTGCCGCCTGCAGTACGACGCCGGCGGCCGACGCACCTTCGCAGCGCTACGACCTGCTGATCCGCAACGGCACCGTCTACGACGGCAGCGGCGCCGCGCCGCTGCGCGTCGACGTGGCAGTGAACGGCGACCGCATCGCCGCGCTGCTGCCCGCCGGCAGCGCGGCTTCCGCCGCGCAGGTGCTGGACGCGCAGGGGCGCGCGGTATCGCCGGGCTTCATCAACGTACTGAGCTGGGCGGTCGATTCGCTGATCGCCGACGGCCGCGGCATGGGTGACACGAAGCAGGGCGTCACCCTGGAGATCTTCGGCGAGGGCTGGTCGATGGGGCCGCTCAACGCGCGCATGAAGGCCGATGCGATCAGGCAGCAGGGCGACATCCGCTATCCGATCGAGTGGACCACGCTCGGCGAATACCTCGATCATCTCGTGAAGCGCGGCGTCACCCCGAACGTGGCGTCCTTCGTCGGCGCGACCACGGTGCGCATCCACGAACTGGGCGAGGACGACGTCAAGCCGGACGCTGCGCAGCTGGCGCGCATGCAGGACCTCGTGCGCGCGGCGATGGCCGAAGGCGCGCTCGGCGTCGGCAGTTCGCTGATCTATCCGCCGGCGGCGTTCGCGGATTCGGCCGAGCTGGTTGCGCTGGCGCAGGCCGCGGCCGAGTCGGGCGGCGGCTACGTCGCGCACATGCGCAGCGAGGCCGACCGCTTCCTTGAGGCGCTCGACGAGACCATCGCCATCGCGCGCGCCACCGGACAGCGCGCCGAGGCCTACCACCTCAAGGCCGCGGGCGAGAAGAACTGGCCGAAGATGGCGCAGGCGATCGCGAGGATCGACGCCGCGCGCGCGGAAGGCCTGCCCGTCGGCGCGAACATGTACGCCTACACCGCCGGCGCCACCGGCCTCACCGCCGCGCTCCCGCCGTGGGTGCAGGCGGGAGGACACGCGGCCATGGTGGCGCGGCTGAAGGACCCCGCGATCCGCACGCGCGTGGTCGCGGAGATGCGCGATCCACACGTCGACTGGGAGAACCTGCGCCTGCTCGCCGGCGCCGACGATCGCGTGCTGCTGATCGACTTCCGCAACGAAGCGCTCAAGCCGCTGACCGGCCGCACGCTGGAGGACGTGGCGCGCGAGCGCGGCGCCTCGCCGGAGGAGACCGTGCTCGACCTGATCGTCGAGGACGATTCGCGCGTGGGCGCGGCCTACTTCCTGATGAGCGAGGAGAACGTAGAGCTGGGCCTGAAGCAGCCGTGGACGAGCCTGGGCTCGGATGCGGAATCCTCCGCGCCCGAAGGCGTGTTCCTGAAATCGAGCACGCATCCGCGCGCCTACGGCAACGTCGCGCGCTTCCTCGGGCACTACGTGCGCGAGCGCGGGCTGATGCCGCTGGAGCAGGGCATCCATCGCCTGACCGGGCTGCCGGCCGCGAACTGGAAGCTGCAGGATCGCGGCTGCCTGCAGCCGGGCTGCTTCGCCGACATCGTGGTGTTCGACCCGGCCACGATCGCCGACCACGCCACCTATGCCAAGCCGCAGCAGTACGCCACCGGCGTCGCCCATGTCTTCGTCAACGGCGTGCAGGTGCTGCGCGACGGCGAGCACACCGGCGCGACGCCGGGGCGGGTGGTGCGGGGGCCGGGATGGCGGGGGAGCGACGAGCTGTAGGCCCCTGCTTTTAGCCCCTTCCCCCGCTTGCGGGGGAAGGTTGGGATGGGGGCGCGAGGCGCGCAGCGCCGAGCGTTCTTCGCGAAAGGCGCCCCCGCCCCAGCCCTCCCCCGCAAGCGGGGGAGGGAGCAAGAGCAGGCCGAAAGCAATTTTCCGAACGTGTTGACAATTTTCTGATTAGGATCATGATCCCCGATCAGGATGTCCGGTGCGCGTGCCCTGACGGGGGAGCGGACCGGACGGATCCGCCAATGCCGCCGACTCGCCCGGGGAGACCAGAGATGAACGCGTTCCAGTCCGCACGCCCGTGGTACCGCTCGCCGCTTTCCCTCGCGATCGCCAGCACGCTGGCGCTGGCCGCCGCCGCGCCCGTGGTCGCCCAGGACAGTCCCGGCGCCGATGCGCCGCCGTCCGCCGCGCAGGCCGACGCGGCCATGCTCGACACCGTGGTGGTCACCGCCAACAAGCGCGTCGAGAACATCCGCGAGGTCGGCGCCTCGATCAGCGTGATCGGCGAGCGCCAGCTCGAGAACATGGGGTCCAGCTCGCTGACCGACTACGCCGCGCTGATCCCCGGCATGCAGGTGCAGAGCAGCGGTACGCCGGGCCTGACCTCGGTTTCGCTGCGCGGCATCTCCGCGCTGTCCCCCAGCGCGACCGTGGCGACCTACATCGACGAGGTCCCGGTCGGCTCCAGCGGCATCTACCAGGGCGCGAACGGGCTGATGCTCGACCTGCTGCCCTACGACATCAGCCGCGTCGAGGTGCTGCGCGGGCCGCAGGGCACGCTCTATGGTGCGGGCGCGGTCGGTGGCCTGCTCAAGTACGTGACCCGCGCGCCGGAACTGGCCGGCGACGAGTTCCGCATCGGCCTCGGCCTGCGCTCGGTGCAGGACGGCGACAGCGGCTGGAACGTACGGTTCGGCGCCAGCCTGCCGCTGCAGGAGGATCGCCTCGGCCTGCGCCTGAGCTTCGCGCGCAACGAGCTGCCGGGCTATACCGACAACGTCGTCGACGGCCGCCAGGACATCAACGGCGCCGAGCAGACCGGTGCGCGCGCGGCGCTGTGGTGGGACGGCGACGCCTTCGACCTCAACCTGTCGCTGCTGCAGCAGCGCATCCACGCCAGCGACCGCGCCACGGTCGCGCTCGACCCGGAATCGGGCGCGCCGCTGTTCGGCGAGTTCACCGGCCGGACCTGGCAGCGGCAGCCGTTCTCCAAGGACCTGACGCTGGCCTCGCTGGGCCTGGAGTGGGACCTGGGCTGGGGCGATTTCGTGTCCGCGACCGGCTGGTCGGAGACCCGGACGGTCGACCAGGTCGATTCGACCATCCAGTTCGGCGAGATTTCCAACCTGATGCTGGGCCTGCCGGACCCGGGCAGCTCGTTCGTGCGCTACGGCTACGACCTCGACAAGGTCACGCAGGAGTTCCGCCTGACCTCGAAGAGCGGCGGACGCTTCGAGTGGATGGTCGGCGTGTTCTATACGAAGGAGGACGCGCTGCAGAGCCAGTTCGCCTGGCTGGGGCAACTCGACGGTGCGCCGCTGCCGGCGCCGTTCGACGGGATGTTCGGCACGCTCGCGCTGCTGGAGATGCCGAGCACCTACGAGGAACTCGCGCTGTTCGCCAACGGCTCCTGGCGCATCGGCGAACGCTTCAAGCTCGATGCCGGCATCCGCCAGGCACGCAACGACCAGTGGTTCAGCCAGAACACCACCGCCGGCATCCTGGTGCCGATCGGCGAGGCGCCGGGCGAGTCCAGCGAGGACGTGTTCACCTGGAGCCTGAGCCCGCAGTTCCAGCTTTCGCAGGACGTGATGCTGTACGCGCGCGCCGCCAGCGGCTACCAGCCGGGCGGCCCGAACGTGGCGGTGCCCGGCATGCCGCCGAGCGTGGACTCGTCGATGCTCGACAGCTACGAGATCGGGCTGAAGTCGCAGTTCGCCGATCGCCGGGTGACGCTCGACGTGTCCGCGTTCCGGATCGAATGGGACGACATCCAGGTGGGCGCCTCGTTCAACGGCATCGGTGGCCTGGTCAACGGCGGCGAGGCGAGCAGCGAGGGCCTGGAGCTGTCGTCGCGGTTCCGCGCGACGGACAACCTGGTGCTCGGGCTCAACGGCGCCTACACCAAGGCCAGGATCAAGAACGATTTCGAGTCGACCGTGATCCCGCAGGAAGGCTACGACGTGGTCCTCAACACCGGCCTGGCCGGCGACCGCATGCCCTACGTGCCGGAATGGTCGTGGTCGGCGACCGCGGAATACGTCTTCACCACCGGCGCCGGCTTCAACGGCCAGGTGGGCGCGGCCCTGCGCTGGACCGGTGATCGCGTCAACAACACCACCGAACGCCAGCGCGTGACCGCGCCGGGCGATCCGTCGACGGTGCTGCAGGAAGTCGTGACGCCGCCGGTGGAAATCGACGGCTATCGCGCGCTCGACCTGTACGCCGGCTTCGGCCGCGGCCGCTGGGAGCTGCGCGCCTACGTCAACAACGTCACCGGCGAGGACGGCTGGTCGTCGATCTCGTCCGCCGACAACGAACTCACCGGCGCGCGCGTGCAGCTGGCCGCCGTGCCGATCCAGCCCCGCACCTTCGGCCTCGAATTCGACTACCGCTTCTGATCCGAGCGACACACGATGATTGTCATTCCTCCCCCGGATCAAGTCCGGGGTCGGAATGACATCCGTGACACCTGCGACATCTGTTAGAGGTTCAAGGACCCGAGCGCCACCGCATGCAGACCGCCGCTCCGACGCTACGCGAAGCCGAAACGCTGCCGCAGCCCTACCTGCTGTTCCTCGGCGACACCACCGAGGCCGGCTACGCCAAGACCGCGTTCGGCCTGCGCGACTGGGCGAGCGAGCGCTGCGTCGGCGAGTTCGCCTGCGCCGGCGCCACGGTCAGTGCCGGCCTGCCGTCGCTGACGCCGGCGCAGGCGCGCATGCTGGGCGCGCGCTCGATGGTGATCGGCGTCGCCAATCCCGGCGGGCGCATCCCGCCCGCGTGGCTGCCGTCGCTGCTCGAGGCCCTGCACGCGGGGCTGGACCTGATCGGCGGCATGCACGCGCGGCTGTCGGGCATCGAGCCGCTGCGCAACGCCGCGGTGGTGCATGGGCGGTGCCTGATCGACGTGCGCGAGCCGCCATCGGCGCTGCCGATCGCCAGCGGCCGCAAGCGCACCGGGCGGCGCCTGCTCACCGTCGGCACCGATTGCGCGCTGGGCAAGAAATACACCGCTCTGTCGCTGGTGCGCGCATTCCGCGGGCGCGGCGTCGACGCGCAGTTCCGCGCCAGCGGGCAGACCGGCATCCTGATCGCGGGCGCCGGCGTGCCGATGGACGCGGTGGTCGCGGATTTCGCTGCGGGCGCAGCGGAAACGCTGTCGCCCGACGCCGATCCCGCGCACTGGGACGTGATCGAAGGCCAGGGCTCGCTGTCGCATCCGGCCTATGCGGGCGTGTCGCTGTCGCTGCTGCACGGCAGCCAGCCCGACGTGATCGTCGTCTGCCACGAGCACGGCCGCGAGCGCGTGCTCGGCCATCCGCACTACGCCCTGCCGTCGATCGAGGAGACGATCGAACTCGCGCTGCGGCTCGGCGCGCGCACCAATCCCGCGATTCGCTGCGCCGGCGTCAGCCTCAACACCGGCGCGCTCGACTTCGAGGCCGCGCAACGCGCGATCGCGGACACCGCCGCGCGCCTCGGCCTGCCCGTGGCCGACCCGATGCGCGGCGGCGAGGCCTTCGCGCGGCTGGTCGACGCCTGCCTCGCATGACGCCGGCCTCCACCTGGTTCCAGCGCTACCTGCTGCCGGGCTTCGTGTTCCAGGCGGCGGTGATCGCCGGCGGCTATGCCACCGGGCGCGAACTGGTGGAGTTCTTCCTGCCGGCCGGCCCGTGGGGAGGCCTGCTCGGCATGGCGGTGAGCATGCTGGTGTGGAGCGTCGTGCTGATGCTCAGCTTCGAGCTGGCCCGGGTCGCGCGCGCCTACGACTACCGGGCGTTCTTCAAGCTGCTGCTCGGCCGCGGCTGGTTCGCGTTCGAGATCGGCTATGTCCTGCTGATGCTCGTGATCATGGCGGTGATGGGCGCGGCGGCCGGGGAGATCGCCTTCAGCCTGTTCGGCCTGCCGCGGCTGGCGGGCTCGCTGGCGATGATCGCCGCCACCGGCGCCATGCTGTTCTTCGGCTCGGCCGCGATCGAGAAGTTCCTGGTCGCGTCGGTCGGCTACCTGTACCTGGTCTACTTCGTGTTCGTGGTCTGGGCTGTGGTGGCGTTCGGCGACCGCATCGACGCGAATTTCGCCTCGGTGCCGGTCGAGGGCGGCTGGTTCAAGGCCGGCGTGACCTACGCCGGCTACAACGTCGCCACCATTCCCGCGGTCCTGTTCTGCGTGCGCCACTTCGGGCGCCGCCGCGAGGCGCTGGCCGCCGGCGCGCTGGCCGGGCCGCTGGGCATGCTGCCGGGCGTGGTGTTCTACATCGCGATGATGGGCTGGTACCACGAGATCGGCGACGAGGCCCTGCCTTCGGCCTTCCTGCTGGCGAAGCTGCAGGCGCCGTGGTTCGAGTGGGCGTTCCAGATCGCGGTGATGTTGACCTTGGTGGATACCGGCGTGGCCCTGCTGCACGCGATCAACGAGCGGGTCGCGAACGCATGGGAAGAGCGGCGCAGGCCCATGCCGCGTTCGCTGCGCCCGGCGCTCGCGGTCGGCGTGATGCTGGTCGCGGTGTACGCCGCGACCGCGGTCGGACTGGTCGATTTGATCGCCAAGGGCTACGGCACGCTGACCTGGTATTTCCTGGCGATTTACGTGTTGCCGCTGATGACCTGGGGCCTGTGGCTGCTGTGGCGGAGGAGAAACCGATGGCCGTGATTTCGAAATGCCTGCGCGCCGTCGCGATCGCAGCGGGATCCCTGTTCGCCTTGGCTGCCTTCGCCGCGCCGCCGGAAGGCTTCGACGCGCGCGTGGAGCAGGCGATGCGCTCGCGCGACGTGCCGGGCATGGCGATCGCGATCGTCGAGAACGGCGAGATCGTGCACGCGAAGGGCTACGGCGTGCGCCGGCTGGGGTCGCCGGAAGCCGTGGACGCCGACACCATCTTTCCCACCGGCTCCACCGGCAAGGCGGTGACCGCGGCGGCGCTGGCGATCCTCGTCGACGAAGGCAGGCTGGGCTGGGACGACCGGGTCATCGACCACCTGCCCGACTTCCGCATGTATGACGCCTGGGTGACGCGCGAGATGACCGTGCGCGACCTGCTGCTGCATCGCAGCGGCCTCGGCCTCGGCGCGGGCGACCTGCTGTTCATCCCGCGCAGCTCGCGCAGCCGCGCCGACATCGTGCGCGCGCTGCGCCACATCCAGCCGGCGACCAGCTTCCGCAGCGGCTACGCCTACGACAACATCCTCTACATCGTCGCCGGCGAGCTGGTGTCCGCGGTCAGCGGGCAGGACTGGGAAAGCTTCGTGCGCGAGCGCATCTTCGCGCCGCTGGGCATGCGCACCGCGACCAGCCACGAGGACGACCGCTTCAACACCGAAAACCGCGCGCAGCCGCATGCGCGCCTCGACCCGCGCCTGCGCGGCCTCGGCGCGCAGCAACTGCTGCCCGAGCGCGAAGGGCTGGGGCAGGTCGGCGCGCCGGCCGGCGGGCTGTCGTGGAGCGCGAACGACTTCGCGCGCTGGCTGCAGGCGCAGCTCGCGCTCGGCGCCGCGCCGGGCGGCGAGGGCAAGCGGCTGTGGAGCGAGGCGAACGCACGCGAGATGTGGACCCCGCAGGTGCCGGTGCCGATCCGTCCGTTCCCGGCGCCGATCGCCGACATCACGCCGCAGTTCTCCGGCTACGCGCTGGGCTGGAACGTGCAGGACTACCGCGGCGTCAAGGTCGTGCAGCACGGCGGCGCGGTGTTCGGCGTGCTGGCCTACGTGGTGCTGGTGCCCGAGCGCAACCTCGGCATCGCGCTGCAGGTCAACGCCGAGGACGTGGAGGTGCTGCGCGGCCTGGGCTACGAACTGCTCGACCACTACCTCGGCTTCGAACCGCGCGACTGGGTGGCGGCGTTCACGCAGTGGAACCGGCAGCGCCTCGAAGGCGGTCTTGCTGCGCTGGAGGCGATGGGCAAGCAGGTGCGCAAGGCGTCGCGTCCCTCGCTGCCGCTGGCGGGCTACACCGGCGACTACGCCGACGCATGGTACGGCCCGATCGCCATCGCCGAGCGCGGTGGCAGGCTGCGCATCGATTTCCGGCAGACGCCGGACATGCAGGGCACGCTGACCCACTGGCAGTACGACACCTTCCGCGCCGACTGGGACGACGCGTCGATCGAACCGGCCTACGTGACCTTCGCGCTGGACGCCGGGGGCAAGGTCGCGCGGATTACGATGAAGGCGGTCTCGCCGACGGCCGACTTCAGCTACGACTACCACGACCTGCTGTTCGAGCCGCGGGCAACAGGCCACTGATCCACACCTCTTTTGCAGGAGCGGCTTCCAGCGCGACCGTATCCGGTCCCGTCGAACATGCGGTCGTGGCTGAAGGGAACCTCCAAAACTGTCATTTCGAGCGTAGCGAGAAATCCAAGCGCTTGAAAAGCAAGATTTCTCACTGCGTTCGAAATGACAAGTTCTGGATTTTTAGAAGTTCCCTGAAGCCGCTCCTGCAAGCTCCGGATTTTTGGGCTGCAGTCGATGCGCGGCTTCCCGAGGATGGCCAATCATGGACGTGACCCCGAGACAGCCTGCCGCGGAACCGTCCGGCATGAGATGCTGCGCCCGCCGCCTGCCGGCATCGCTGCGATCAACGGAGGTTTCACCATGCCGTCTTCCCCGAACTGGCTGGTATGGGCATTGCTATCGGCATGCTTCGCGGCGATCACCGCGGTGCTCGCCAAGGTGGGCGTGAAGGGCGTCGACTCCGACCTGGCGATGGCGATCAGGGCGGCCATCGTCGCGATCATCGCGGTGCCCTTCGTGATGGTCGCCGGGAAGTGGTCCAACCCGTTGGACCTGCAGCCGCGGACGCTGGTGTTCTTGGCGCTGTCCGCGTTCGCGGCGGGAGCGTCCTGGGTCTGTTACTTCAGGGCGCTGCAGATCGGCGAAGCATTCAAGGTCGCGCCCATCGACAAGTTCAGCGTCGTGCTGGTCGCGGTGTTCGCCTTCATGTTCTTGGGCGAGCGTCCTTCGGGCCGGGACTGGGCGGGGATCGGCCTAATCACCACGGGGCTGGTGCTGCTGGCGCTCAGGCGCTGAGCGGGGACACGGCCGACATCAGCCCAGCTCCTCGGCGGCGGGAAACTTCGCCCGCTTGATCAACCAGGCCACGCCGAGCAAGTCACTGATCCCGACCAGGGCGCGGTCGAGGTTGTTGTACTTGGAGGCGCCGCGCGTGCGCGGACGATGGTTGACCGGCACGCTTGCGGTTCTCCAGCCCGCGCGCTGCATGAGCGCCGGCAGGAACCGGTGCATGTGGTCGAAGGCCGGCAGGTCGAGGTAGGCCGCGCGCTCGAACAGTTTCATGCCGCAGCCCGTGTCCGGCGTGTCGTCGCGCAGCAGGCGGCCGCGGAGGGCATTGGCCCACTTCGACGCCCAGCGCTTGCTGCGCGAGTCCCTGCGCTGTGTGCGCCAGCCGGCGAACAGTTTCACCTCCGGCGGCGAGCGGTCGCGTTCGGTGCAGAGTCTGGCGATGTCGGCAGGATCGTTCTGGCCGTCGCCGTCCAGCGTCGCGATCCATTCGCCGCGCGCCGCCCTCACCCCGGTGCGGATCGCCGCGCTCTGGCCGGCGTTGACCGAATGCCGGATGATGCGCAGTTCCGGCACCTTCGCCTTCAGCGCATGGAGCACGGCGAGCGTGTCGTCGGTCGAACCATCGTCGACGTACAGGATTTCGAACACGAGCGTGCCGCGCGGCAGCGAGGCGAGGATCTCGCGCACCAGCGGCGCGACGTTGTCCTGCTCGTTGAACGTGGGCACGACGATGGAAAGCGCAGGCCGTTCGACCCTGTGCGGAACGGGCCTATTCACGGTCGGGCAGGTCCTGCGGGAACGGTGGGGTCGTGCAGTCGCCCGCGACGGCGGTTCCGGGAACCAGCAGCCAGCTGCGGCGGTTGGATTGCCCGATGGCGAGGCTCCTGTCGCGGTCGACGCAGGGCCCCAGCGCTTCGCCGAGCACGAACAGCCAGCGCCGGCGCGGCGCGGCGCGGACCCAGTCGCCGGCCTCGCGCCACTGCTCGTGCCAAGGGCGCTTGAAGCCGAATTCGGCGACCGGTCGGTCGGCTTGCAGGAGGTTCTGTTCGCGCCAGGCGATCAGGCCCAGTTCCGCGTCGGGTCCGATGGCCTGCCCGGCGCGATCCATGATCTGCCGCGCCGAGCCGGACGCATCGATGGCGGGCATGAAGCCAAGTCCCCACGTCGCCCAGAGCCAGCAGGTGAACAGGACCAGGGCGTTGCCGATGCGGCGCGCGCCGAACACCGCGAGCAGGACGCAGCCCGCAAACCCGAGCGTCAGCAGCCAGAGCAGGAGGCTGCGCTCGTCCGACCACGGGATCTCGCGCTGTGCGGCGAGGCGCCGCGCCCAGTCGCTCCAGCCGGCCAGCGCCGCCATCGAGGCCATCGTGGCCAGGCCCGACAGGACGGCGAGATAGGCGGCGAGCACGCGCTGTACGCCAAGTTTGCGCAACAGCCCCGGGAGCAGGGGCGCAGCCGCGAGGCACAGCGCGGGCAGAGCCGGGAAGATATAGACCTCGCGCTTGCCCGGGCTCAGGCTGAAGAAGACCAGCACCAGCACGCTCCAGCCCAGCAGCAGGACCTGGCGCGGATCCATGCGCCGCAGGCGACGCCACCAAGCGGGCACCAGCCACGGCAGCAGCAGGGCGCCGGGCAGCCAGAGCGTGGCGATGACCTGCAGGTAGTACCACCAGGGCTGCACGTGCATCCAGGGATTGGCGTAGCGCTCCCCGGTCTGCTTGAACAGCAGTTCGCGCGTATAGCTTTCCAGCGCCGGATCGGGATCGAGCGCCAGCGTCGCCAGCAGCGGTCCGAGCCAGACGGCGGTGCCCGCGAGGAAGGCGAACCCGGCGCCGAGCCAGTCCAGCGCCGATCCGGTGCGGGGAAGGGCCGCTTCCCGCCGGTGCGACAGCAGCGCCCAGGGCAGCAGTACCAGCAGCGGCAGGAAGCCGACGCCCTTGGTCACCGTGCCCAAGCCGGCCGCGAACGCGCCCAGCCACAGCAGCCCGCGCGAGCGCGCGACCAGCAGGTGGCGCAGCAGGGCCCACAGCGCCAGCGTCGTCAGCGCCACCAGCACCATGTCGATCTGCCCGCGCTTGGCCTGCAGGCCGAACTGGAGGCAGACCCACAGCGCGCCGGCGGCGTGCCAGGCGATGCGCCTGGACCACAGCCGCGCCGCCAGGTCCCAGGTGAGCCAGAGCGTGACCAGCGCCGCCAGCAGCGACGGCAGCAGGAAGGCGATGCGCCAGTCGCGCACCAGCGTGTACGCGGCCGCCTGCAGCCACATGAAGACGGCAGGCTTCTCCGCATAGAACTCCTGCCCGCGATGCGGAACGAGCCAGTACCCGCTCTCCACCATCGCCTTTGCCGACAGGACGAATCGCGGTTCGTCCGCCGGCATCGGTTCGCGCATGCCGATGCCGGCGGCCAGGCCCAGCGCCACCAGTGCGACCCAGGCCGCGGCCTGCCAATGCGAAGGTTTCAATGTCGGCAGCACGCGAAGGACCGGCGGAATCGATCGCGGCAGTCTTGCGGCGCATGTGTCGGACAACTGTCGGAATGGCTGAACCGATCCCGACTCCGTTCTCGTCATCCCCGCGAAGGCGGGGATCCAGCGCCTTTGCGCAAGGCCAAATGGATGACCAGCCATTCGACTGTTGAAAAGCGCTACCCGCCTTCGCGGGGATGACGGACTCGTGTCGCCCCGATCGCGCCCGACTCAGCGCAGCGTCAGTACGCTCGTCGTGCCGCGCGCGCGATCCGAATACAGCTCCAGCTTCCAGCCCAGGTGCTCGCAGAGCCTGGAGATCAGCTCGAGTCCGATCCCGCCGCCGCCGCGATCGCCGCCGCCCCTGGCCAGGCGCGCATAGATCGCGCTGATCTCCTCGGGCGTCATGCCGTGGCCGGGGTCGTCGATGACGACGGTGGCCGGCGCCTCCAGGCGGATCGTGATTTCGCCCTTGTCGCTGTTCTCGATGGCGTTGCGCAGCAGGTTGCCGATGGCCGCCTGCACGATCGGCAGCGGCGCGAGGAGTTCGATCGACGGCAGCGGGGCCACGGTGAGGACGAGATCCTTGTCGCGGGTCAGGTGGCGATGGTCCTCGACGATCTCCAGCAGCAGCTGGTCGAGCGCGACGACGTCGCTGGTCTTCGGCAGCCGCGCCGGATCCTTCGCCAGCACCAGCAGCAGCGAGATCAGCTGCTCGACATCCCGCGCCGTGCGCCGGATCCGCGACAGCTGGCCGCGGGCCGCGCCGGGAAGGTCCGGCTGCTGCAGCGCGATCTCGGTCGCGCCGGCGATGACGGCGATCGGCGTGCGCAGCTCGTGGCTTGCGGTATCGACGAAGGCGCGCTCGCGCTCGGTGAAGCGGTCGTGGCGTTGCAGGTAGTCGTTGAGCGCGTCGGCGATGATGACCAGCTCCGCGCTGGCCTCGTCGGGAACGTCGATCCGCTGGCCGGGCTGGTCCGGGCGCAGGCCGCCGATCTTGCCGGCCATCGTCGCGATCGGCCTGACCAGCCGGTTCACGCTCCAGCCGGTCACCAAGCCCAGCAGCAGGACCATCGTCGCCGTCGAACCGAAGACCGTGAGCCACATGTCGGCCTCGCGCTGCTCCAGGTCGGCGATGTTCAGCGCCAGCACGACCGGCTGGCCGTCGACCGTGCGCACCAGCGCGACGCTCTCCACGCCCTCCAGCATGATCTCGTCGTACACGCCGGCGGGCAGGTCGCGCAGTTCCTGCGGGATCGGCGCGGCGGTGCGGCCGTCGTACAGCGAGATGCTGTCGGTGTCGATCCAGCGGTAGGACGGGTCGCGCTGCTGCTGCTCGATGATGTGGTCCATCTCGGTGTCGAGCAGGGTTTGCCAGACCAGCGCTTCTGCGTGCTCGTTGACGAAGTAGCCGTGCGCCATGATCGCGAGCGTCAGCACGACGATGTAGCCGAGCAGGGCGAGCAGGATGCGGCGGCGCAGGCTGGTCCTGGCGGGCGTCATCGGTCGGCTTCCCCGTCGCCATCGGCAACGCCCGGCGCGACCAGGCGATAGCCCACGCGGGGCAGCGTCTGGATCAGCTTGTCGGAAAACTCGCCGTCGACGCTGCGCCGGAGTTCGTAGATATGCGAGCGCAGCATGTCGCCGTCCGGCGGGCTGTCGCCCCACAGGGCGTATTCGAGCCGTTCCCGGGTCACGGCGTTCGGGCTGGAGCGCATCAACACCTCCAGCAGCTTCCTGCAGGCGGGATACAGGTGCAGCGAGCGGCCCGAGCGCGTGACCTCCAGCGTGCCCAGGTCCAGTTCGAGGTCCGCCACCTGCAGCACGCGCGCGCCCCCGCGCTTGCCCGCGCGCGCCACCAGGGCTTCCAGCCGCACTTCCAGCTCCGGCAGTTCGAAGGGCTTGGTCAGGTAGTCGTCCGCGCCGGCGCGGAACCCGGCGATCTTGTCGGGTAGTTCGTCGCGCGCGGTCAGCATCAGCACGGGGGTTTCGATGCCGGCGCTCCGCAGGTTCTTCAGCACCTCGTGCCCGTCCATGCGCGGCAGCATCCAGTCCAGCACGATCGCGTCGAAGGTCTGGGTGACGGCCAGGTGCAGGCCGGTCCTGCCGTCGGGCGCGACGTCGAGCATGTGGCCGAGGACTTCGAAGTACTCGAACAGGTTCGTGACCAGATTGCGGTTGTCCTCGACGACCAGAATGCGCATTGCCCTCGACCTTGCGATGGAACCCGATGCCCTGCAAAGCGTCCGGTCCCGGGCGTCGGAACTTTGTCGGAGGCGGGCGCAGCTGAACCGGGGTTGTCTGCAACCGTCGCGGGCCGGGAGCGAGGGTCGCGATTAACCGATTGTCAATCCGGCTCCTACTTCTCTCCGACGCCGCAGCTCACACCATCGCCGCACCTTTTCAACGCGGCGCATCGCCGCCCCCGTTCCATGACGATGGTGCAGCATACCGACAAACCCGCCGTGCCCGACCCGGCCGGTGTGTTCGGACAGGTTCCCCGCGACGAACTCCGGCATGGCCGCGGATTCGCCCTCCGGCATCTGTGGCTGCCGCTGGCGGGCTTCCTCCTGCTCCTTGCGGTGGCGACGCTCGGGCATGGCGACCAATGGCTGGCCGATCGCATCTATGCCTGGGGCGGGCAGTCCTGGCCGCTGCGCAACGGCTTCGTGGCCGACCGGCTGATCCACGTGGCGGGCCGCAACCTCAGCGCCGCGGCCTGGCTGCTGGTGGTGCTGGCGTGGGTGGCAACGCATGTCCTGCCGGACTGGCGATTCCTGCGCAGGCCATTGGCCAGCCTGCTCGTCGCGGTCCTGCTGTCGACCTTGCTGGTGGCCTGGGTCAAGTCCTGGACGAACATGGACTGTCCCTGGGACCTCGTGCGCTACGGAGGCGACAGGCCCCTGATCGACCTGTTCGCCCTGCGCCCGGTCGGGCTCGGGCGCGGCGCCTGTTTTCCCGCGGGCCACGCGAGCGCCGGCTATGCCTGGATGGCGCTGTACTTCTTTTTCGCCAGCGTCGCCCCGCGCTGGCGCTGGGCCGGGCTGGCGGTCGGGGTGGGGCTCGGGCTGCTGTTCGGTTTCACCCAGCAGCTGCGCGGCGCGCATTTCCTGTCCCATGACATCTGGACGGCGGCCCTGTGCTGGGCGACGGCGCTGCTACTGTACCTGCCGTTCCGGCGCGATGCCGATGGACGTGTCCCGATGCGCGGGCGCGGAGTGCCCGCATGAGCACGCTTCCCGTCCGCCTGGTGCAGGGTATCCGCCAGCGCGAGATCGACTGGAGCTGGCGGCCGGAGATCTCGATCGAGGCGCTGGTGCTGGCCACCAGCCTGTTCTTCGCCCTGGCCTGCAACCGGATGTTCTGGCGCAGCGCGCTGGCCTCGAATCCCGGCAGCCTCGGGTTCGCGCTGTCGCTGCTGGTGCTGCTCGTCGCCGTGCACGCGCTGCTGCTCGGCGTGTTCCTGTGGCGCTGGAACGCCAAGGCGGTGCTGACGGTCCTGCTGGCGACCACCGCGCTGGCGACGCACTACATGAACAGCTACGGCGTTTACCTGGACGCGGACATGGTGCGCAACGTCCTGCAGACCGACCTCAAGGAATCGGGCGAACTGATGACCTCGGCGCTGCTGGTCCCGCTGCTGCTCCACGCTGTCCTGCCGATCGCGATGCTGTGGCGGCTGCGACTGCGCAGGCGCAGGCCCGGACGGGCGCTGCTGGTGCGGGCCGGCTTCCTCGCCGGCGTGGCGATCGTCGGCGCGCTGGGCGCGATGCTCTCGTTCCAGGACGTCTCGTCGCTGATGCGCAACCACCGCGAGGTGCGCTACCTCGCCACGCCGGTCAACTACCTCGTCTCGCTGCGGCAGAGCCTGAAGTCCGATCCGCCGATCCGGAACATCCCGAAGGCGCCGGTCGGACAGGACGCGGTCGCCGCCGTGCGCGCGCCGGGCGGCCGCCCGCGCCTGCTGCTGATCGTGCTGGGCGAGACCGCGCGTGCGCAGAACTGGGGATTGAACGGCTACCCGCGGCAGACCACGCCGGGGCTGGCGCAGACCGATGGCGTGATCAACTTCAGCGACGTGCAGGCCTGCGGCACCAGTACCGAGGTCTCGGTGCCGTGCATGTTCTCCCCCTTCGGCCGGCGCGACTACGACGCGAAGAAGATCCGCTCGCATCAATCGCTGCTGCATGTGCTCGAGTACGCCGGCATCGCCACGGCTTGGCGCGACAACCAGTCCGGGTGCAAGGGCGTGTGCGATGGACTGGAGCAGGAACGGCTGGGCGATGCGAAGGATCCCGCGCTGTGCGGCAGCGGTCGCTGCATGGACGAGATCCTGCTCCGCGACCTGCCAGCGCGGGTGCGCGGCCGGCCCGGCGACCGCGTGGTGGTGCTGCACCAGCTGGGCAGCCACGGGCCGAGCTATTTCCAGCGCTATCCGGCCGGCTTCAGGCGCTTCACGCCGACCTGCGACACCGCCGACCTGGGCAGGTGCACGCGCGAGCAGATCGTCAACACCTACGACAATTCGCTGCTGTACACGGACCATGTCCTCGTCCGCGCGATCGACGAGCTGCGCGCGCTGCCCGACTACGACACGGCGATGATCTACCTGTCCGACCACGGCGAATCGCTCGGCGAGAAGGGGCTGTACCTGCACGGCGTTCCCCATGCCATCGCGCCGCGCGAGCAGACGCACGTGCCGATGGTGATGTGGTTCTCGCCGGGGTTTTCCCGCAGCCGCGGGCTCGACCTGAAGTGCCTGGCCGGGCGCGCCGGGCAGCGAACCGACCACGACAACCTGTTCCCGTCGGTGCTCGGCCTGATGCAGGTCGAGACCGCCGTCTACGACCCGAACCACGACCTGTTCGCCGCCTGCCAGAAACCTGCGCCGGGGATGCCCGGTCGCGCGCGGGGCACGGCCGTCGCGCCATCCGCACGGGATGCGGCCCCGGTCGTTTCGGCCATTCCACGTTGAGCCTGCGCATGCACATTCCCCATTCCCTTGCCCGCACCCGACGGATCCGGAGCCGCCATGCCGGGTGACTACGGACACCTGCCGCGCGGGCCGCGAAAGATCTGGAAGGCGACGGTCTGGTCGCTGCAGGGACTGCGCGCGGCATGGCTGCACGAATCCTCGTTCCGGCTGGAGCTGTTGCTCGCCGCCGTGCTGGTGCCGGTCGCCCTGTGCCTGGACCGCAGCGGAATCGAGCGCGCGGCCCTGGTCGCCAGCGTGATGCTGGTGCTGGCGCTGGAACTGCTCAATTCATCGATCGAGGCCGTGATCGAACGCTACGGCCCCGAGCATCACGAACTCGCCGGGCGCGCCAAGGACATGGGCTCGGCGGCGGTGTTCGTCGGCCTGCTTGCGGCGCTGCTGGTGTGGCTGCTGGTGCTGCGGGGATAGGGCGCGCGAATGCTGGCCGGGCGCCCGGCGCGATTTTCCAGCGATCAACGAAACCTGAGTGAGCGTGTCCCATGGACTTCATGAACGACCCCATCGGCTGGCTGGCGTGGACCGGCGTGCATCTGTCGCCCTGGAAACTGATCGGGCTGACCGGCGCTTCGCTGTTCGGCGCCCGCTGGCTGGTGCAGGCGCTGGCGTCGCGCCGGCAGCGCAAGCCGGTCATCCCGCGCCTGTTCTGGTACATGAGCCTGGCCGGCAGCGCGATGACGCTGGCGTACTTCCTTTTCTCGGCGAAGCAGGATGCCGTGGGCGTCCTGCAGAACCTGCTGCCGACCTTCACCGCCGCGTACAGCCTGTGGCTGGACATCCGCCATCGCGGTTGGCATTCGGCCGCGCGCGGGCAGGTGCCGCGCGCGGCGGCGTCGCCGGTGGCGTCAAGGGAGACGCGGGGGCTGGCTGCCGGTGGGCGGGCGTCGGGGGCGTAGCCCCGACCTACGGATTGCTTCTGTCCGTCATTCCGGCGAAAGCCGGAATCCATTTTGACTTTGCCGTTGGTCTTCTCTGGAAATACCGACAATGAAGCAAAATGGATCCCAGCTTTCGCTGGGATGACGGCGCTACACGTTGTAGAGGATCGGGAGGAAAACGCGCCAGCGAAGCCGCCTTAGCGGACTGGATCCTTGTTTCCCCTAAGACCGGCGCTTGCGTGCCCGCGTGCGGGCGCCGCGTCTGGTGGTGGCCATTGCCGTTTCGGCCTCGACCGTGCCCGCGCCCAGTTGCTCCAGGCACGACAGCGCATCGACGTAGGCCATGAAGTGGCGCAGGTAGCCCGGCGAGGTCGCCTGCATCAGGCCGAGCGCGCGATGCACGAGGCTGGCGGAGTTGAGTGGGCCGGCGCCTGCCGGCGCCGGTTGCAGCGATTGCCGCAGCTGGCTGCGCAGGCGTACGTCCGACCAGATGCGGCGGAAGTCCTGCACGGCGTCGAGGTCGCGGTGCATCGAGCGGTCTGCGTGGTGCGCGCCGTCATCATTCGTCGCTGCTGCGTCCGCGTCCGCGGCGGCGGCTTGCGATGCGTCGTCCGCGGTGCCCGGACGTGCGACAGCGGGCGTCCCGCGGTCGAGCAGGTCGGCCAGTTCGCCGAGCGCGCCGCGCACGGGCGCACCGAGTGGATCGTCGCGGCGCGCGCCTTCGGCCTGCGCCAGTCCGCGCGTGTACTCCTCGACCAGCGCCGCCAGCTTCGCGTCGACTGCGCGCCGCGCTTCGCCGACAAGACCGTCCGCGCGCCGCTGCAGCGCGTCGATGCGGTGGAAGCGCAGCGGATCGACGCCGTCGGTGCCCGCCGCGCGCCAGTCGGCGGGTGCGTCGCGCCCCGCGCGGCTACCGTCCATCGCCCACCTGTGCGGCGGCGCGCTGCCGGGGCACGGGCGCCATCTCAACGCGGCGGTTGCGCGCGCGACCGTCTGCGTCGTCGTTCGGCGCCACCGGCTGCTGCGCGCCGAACGCGGCGGCGAACACAGAATCGGCCGGAACGCCCTCGGCGACCAGCGCGCGGGTCACGGTGAGCGCGCGCTGCGCCGACAGCTCCCAGTTGTCCTCGAACAGCGCACTGCCGGTGCGTCGTACCTGGCGGTCGTCGGTGAAGCCGCTGACCATCAGCAGTTCGTCGCGCGCGGCGAGGTAGCCGGCGAGCGGGCCGGCGAGGCTGCGCAGCAGTTCCCCGCCCTCGGGCTGCAGCTGCGCGGAGTTGAGCGCGAACAGCACGCTGCCGCGGATGCCGATGCGGCCGTCGACGAGGGTGACGCGGCCGGCGGCCAGCGGCCCGGCCAGCGCCTGTTCGAGCGTCTGCAGGCGCTGCGCTTCGGCCGCGCGCTGGCGCATCTCGTCCTCGAGCCGGCTCGACAGCTGCAGCTGCACGCCGATCACCGCGACCAGGATCAGCGCGAAGGCGCCCAGCAGCACCGACATCAGGTCGCCGAACGCGGTCCAGACCGGCGCGGTCGATTCGCCGTCGCCGTCGATCCCGCCGTGGATGTCGACGCTCATGCGGCCTCGGCCTCGGCTTCGCCGCCGGCGTTGTTCGCCGACAGGCGCTGCAGGTCCTCGATCACCTGCTTCTGCGTGAGCAGGCTCAGGTCGATCACCTCGCGCGCCTGGGCGACGTAGTAGGCGAGCTGCTCGTCGCTGCGCGCGAGCGATTTGCCGAGCGCGTCCTCGACCTGCTGCAGGCGCGCGGCCAGCGCCTGGTTGGACTGGCCGAACAGGTCGACGGCCGCGGCGAAGGCGTCGCCGAGGCTGGCGACGTCGACCGCGCTGGCGGTGACCTGGGCGGCGGCCACGTCGAGCCTGCCGGCTTCGGTGGCGATGCGTTCGTTGAACTGCGCGCCGGCGCGTTCCATCAGTTCGGCCGAGGTGGCGACGAGCGCGTCGATCGCCGCGCGCTGCTCGGTCGAGGCGTGGGTGACGCCGGCCAGCAGGGTTTCCAGCGTCGCCATGAGCGCGTTGCGCTCCTCGAGCATGGCGGTGTCGCGGACCATGCTGTCGGACAGCTTGCCGCGCAGCTCGGCGATGACCTCGGCAGCGGCGCGCGGGGCTTCGGAGGCGGCCTGCACGAGGCGCGAGATCTCGGCGATGGTGTCGCCGGCGTGCGCCTTCGACTGCGCGCCGATGTCCTGCGCGGTCGCCGCGAGCGCGTCGCAGATCGCCTGCTGGCGTTCGGCGACCTGCGCGCCGGCCTGCTGCCAGTCCTCGCGCAGCGCGGCGCCCATCGCGGCGAGGGCCTCGCCCCAGGCCGCCAGCCGCTGTTCGTCCTGCGCGGCCAGCGCGGACTGCAGCCCGGCGTGGGCGCGGGTGGCGTTGTCGACCAGCGCGGCGGCGCTGGCGTCCAGGCGCGTCGACACGTCGTCCACCAGCGCCAGCGAGCGCTGCTCGAAGCGGTCGTTGAAGTCGTCGAGGGTGTCGCGCAGCGTGTGGGCCAGCGCCTGGTTCGACGCCTGCTGCCCGGCGAGCAGCTGCCGCCAGCCGTCGGCGACGGTGGCGGTGGTGGCGTCGAAGCCGGTCGACAGTGCCTGCAGCTGGCGGTCGACGGCGCCGGTGACGCCGGCGTGCAGGGTCGCGGTCTCGCGCGCGAGGGCGGATAGCGTCGCCTCCACCGCAGGCTGCAGCACGGCGGCGGCGCTGCGCGCGCTGTCCGCGGCGGCATCCTGCAGCGACTGCGCCACCGACGCGGCGAGTTGCGCATGCGTGGCTTCGGAATGTTCGAGCAGGGCCTGCTGGTGGGCGGACTGGCGCGCGTCCGCAGCGACGCCCTGCTGTTCGAGCGCGGTCATCATCGCCTGCAGGCGCTCGACCAGGACCGGCATCAGTTCGGTCTGGCGCTGCAGCAGGCGGAAGCTTTCCTCGCGCTGGTGCGCCTGCGAATGCGCGCGCAGGGTGGTGGCGATCGCGGCGTCGAGCCGCTGCGCGACCTGCAGCCGCTCGCGCCGCAGCAGCGCCGAGAGCAGGCCGAGCATCGCCGAGGTGGCGACGCCGGCGATCGAGGTGCCGAAGGCGAAGCCCAGGCCCTTCACCGGCGCGGCCAGCGAGGCGCGGATCGCCTGCAGGTCGGTCGCGCTCTCCAGCGCGATGCCGGTGCCGCGCAGGGTCGCCATCATGCCCAGCAGGGTGCCGAGCATGCCCAGCAGCACCAGCAGGCCGACCAGGTAGGGCGCCAGCGCCGGGCCGGGCAGGGCGATGCGCTCGCCTTCCACGCGCAGGCGCACCGGGTTGCGCAGCGATGCATGCAGCGGCTGCAGCCACGCCTCGAGGTTCGCGGGCGGCTCGGACAGGCCGGCGACCGCGTGCGCCAGCGTCGCCGTGGCCTGCCGGTAGCGCAGCAGCTCCAGCGCGCCGGCGAGGTAGCAGGCGCCGATGAGCAGGGTGAACAGCAGCGCCAGCGGGTTCGCGCCGAAGTAGCCGGCCGCGATCCAGCCCGTGACCGCGAGGCCGGTGAGGAACACGACGAGGGGGAGGAGATGTTTGTGCATGGCGTCCGGTCAGCGGTTGCGAAGCGCCGCAAGCAGGCCTTCGATGGGGTGGAAGCGCAGGTCCAGCTCGGCGAGCAGCACGTGGCGCATGTCGTTGCGGAATGTGGTGCGCCAGCCGGGTGCGGCGGGCGGCAGCAGGTCGTCGGCGCCGTCGCCCGCGGTGCGGCGCAGGCGTTCGAAACGGGCGCCGAGCATCATCGGCACGGCCGCGAGCAGGGCCTGCTCGCGCGGGACCAGCGCCAGCTCCATCGCCGCGTCCACCTCGGCCAGGCGAGCCATCGCGGGCGAGGCCGCGGCGAGCCGGTCGCGCAGCTGCCCGCGCAGGCGGCCGGCGGCGGCCTGCATCGCGCGCTGGTGCTGCACGCAGTGCCGGCGGAAGGGTTCGAAATCGCTGGCGTCGCCGGCGTCGTCGCCGGCGGCGATCGCGGTCGCCAGCCGGGCGCGGGCACGGGCGCACGCCGCCGCGTCGTCGGCGTCGGCGTCGGGGGTGTCGCCTGGCTGCGTCGCATCCGTGTCCGGCGCGTGGTCGAGCGCGCGCGACAGGGCGACGGCACGGGTCCAGTCGATCCACTGGCCGAGCTGGTCCGCCGGCGCGGGGCCGGAGGATGGGAGGTCGGCGTCGGTGAGGCGGGCGAGCAGACGGATGAACGTCGGGCCGCGGACGGGCGTCCGGTGCAGGGCGGCTTCCATTGGACTGCGGGGGAAACCGGCCATTTTACGGCGCTTCGGGCGTGCGTGCGGTGGGGCGGGTCCGGTGGCCGGCCGGGCCGGGCCACTGCGGCCGGGGCAAGGCGCCCCATCCGGGAACTTCTGGAAGTCCCGAGGTTGTCATTTCGACCACAGGGAGAAATCTCCCGTCCGGTGCGCGGGAAGAAGATTTCTCCCTGCGGTCGAAATGACAGTTTCTGGACGTTTCCGTCCGGCGCCTTGACCCGGGCGAAGCGATCCGGCTACGCGAGGTGGCGCCCGAACCAGGCGATCGTCCGCTCCCACGCCAGCTTCGCCGCCGCCTCGTCGTAGCGCGGGGTGGAGTCGTTGTGGAAGCCGTGGTTCGTGCCGGGATAGACGTGTGCTTCGTAGGGTGCGCCCGCCGCCTTCAGCGCCGCTTCGTACTCGGGCCAGGTCGCGTTGACGTTGGGGTCGTTCTCGGCGAAGTGGATCAGCAGCGGCGCCTTGATCTTCGCCGCGTCCTCCGGCTTCGCCTGGCGGCCGTAGAACGGCACCGCCGCGGCCAGCTCGGGGTAGGCGACCGCGGCCGCGTGCGAGACGCCGCCGCCGTAGCAGAAGCCGGTGATGCCGACCTTGCCGGTGGTGCGCGCGTCCTCGAGCAGGAATTCGATCGCGGCGAAGAAGTCGTTCATCAGCTTCTCCGGATCGACCTGCCGCTGCAGCTCGCGCCCCCGGTCGTCGTTGCCCGGATAGCCGCCGACCGAACTCAGCCCGTCCGGCGCCAGCGCGATGAAGCCGGCCTTGGCCACGCGCCGCGCCACGTCCTCGATGTAGGGATTGAGGCCGCGGTTCTCGTGCACCACGACCACGCCGGGCAGCTTGCCCTCGGCCTTCGCCGGTCGCACGAGGTAGCCGCGCACCTCGCCGTGGCCGTTGGGCGAGGGATAGCGGATGTATTCGGCGACGATGTCCGGATCGGTGAACTTTACCTGCTGCGCCAGCGCGTAGTCGGGGCTGAGCGAGGCGAGGATTGTGGCTGCCGTGAGGCCGCCGACGGCGTAGCGGGCGGCGCGGTCGAGGAAGTCGCGGCGGCTGATGCGGCCGTGCACGTAGAAGTCGTACAGCGCCAGCAGGTCGGGGTGGAAGTCCTTCGCGGTCAGTCGGGGCATGCGGGCGCTCCTGCCGGGATCGGGCGGTCGGGACGGACACCGTAGCGGCGGATTGCCTCGGGGGAAACCCCGGGGGCTTGTCATTTCAGGGGGGCTGTCATTTCAGAGGGCTTGTCATCTCGACCGAAGGGAGAAATCTCCCTTTCGGCGCACGCGGAATGAAGATTTCTCCCTTCGGTCGAAATGACAGGTTTTTCGGTCGAAACGACAAGGCGCGCCCGCGCCATGGCATGCTTGATCCTGGGGCGGCGCGGCCCCACGTGCCCTGCATTCCCGGACGATTGCCGACGCCATGACGCCCAACCCGCTGCTCGATTTCTCCACGCTCCCGCATTTCGACGCCATCCGCCCCGAACACGTCGCACCCGCCATCGCGCAGCTGCTGGCCGAGGCCGAAGCCGCGGTGAAGGCGGCCGAAACCGTGTCGCCGGTGACCTGGGACAGCTTCGTGGTGCCGCTGGACGACGCCACCGAGCGCCTGGCACGCGCATGGAACCAGGTCGGGCATCTCGAAGGCGTGGTCAACACGCCCGAACTGCGCGCGGCCTACAACGAGGCGCTGCCGACGGTCACGCGCTTCTGGAGCGCGCTGGGGCAGAACCTCGCGCTGTTCGCGCAGTACCGCCGGCTGGCCGACGCGCCGGAGTTCGCCGGCTACGACGAGGCGCGGCGCAAGGTGGTCGAGCACGCGCTGCGCGATTTCCGCCTCGGCGGCGCCGAACTGCCGGAGGCGGAGAAGGCGCGCTTCGGCGAAATCCGCGAGGAACTCGCCGCGCTGTCGGCGAAGTTCTCGCAGAACGTGCTCGACGCCACCGATGCGTACGCGCTGTACGTCGAGGACGAATCGCGCCTGGCCGGCCTGCCCGCCGATGTCGTCGCCGCCTGCCGCGTGGCGGCGGAAAAGGACGGAAAGTCCGGCTGGAAGCTCGGCCTGCAGATGCCGGTCTACCTGCCGGTGCAGGCCTACGCCGACGACCGCGAACTGCGCGCCACGCTGTACCGCGCCAGCGCGGTGCGCGCGTCCGAACTCGGCGACGATCCCGCGCTCGACAACAGCGCGTTGATCGACCGCATCCTCGCCCTGCGCGCCGAACTCGCCGCGCTGCTCGGCTTCGCCAGCTACGCGCAGTACTCGCTCGCGACCAAGATGGCCGACACGCCGGACGAGGTGCTGGCCTTCCTGCGCGACCTCGCCGCGCGCGCGAAGCCGCATGCGCGGCAGGACCGCGCCGAGCTGGAGGCGTTCGCGAAGGAACGCCTCGGCATCGGCGCGCTCGAAGCCTGGGACCTCGGCTACGCCAGCGAGAAGCTCAAGCAGGCGCGCTACAGCTTCTCGGCGCAGGAGGTGAAGCAGTACTTCACCGAGCCGAAGGTGCTGGCCGGCCTGTTCGACGTGATCCACGACCTCTACGGCCTGCGCGCGGCGCCGGATTCCGCGCCGACGTGGCACGAGGACGTGCGCTTCTTCCGCCTCGTCGACGGCGACGGCAAGCTCGTCGGCCAGTTCTACCTCGACCTGTACGCGCGCGAGGGCAAGCGCGGCGGCGCCTGGATGGACGACTGCCGCAACCGCCGCGACACCGCGCGCGGCACGCAGACGCCGCTCGTCTACCTGGTCTGCAACTTCGGCAAGGGCGTCGACGGCAAGCCGGCGACCTTCACCCATTCCGACGTCACCACCCTGTTCCACGAAATGGGCCACGGCCTGCACCAGCTGCTCACGCGCGTCGGCGAACTGGGCGTGGCCGGCATCAACGGCGTCGAATGGGACGCGGTGGAGCTGCCCAGCCAGTTCATGGAGAACTTCTGCTGGGAGTGGCAGCGCGTGCAGGCGATGACCGCCCACGTCGACACCGGCGAGCCGCTGCCGCGCGCGCTGTTCGAGCGCATGGTCGCGGCGAAGAACTTCCAGAGCGGCATGTTCACCGTGCGCCAGCTGGAGTTCGCGCTGTTCGACATGGCGCTGCACTGCGGCTTCGATCCTGCGCAGGATGGCGTGCAGCAACTGCTCGATCGCGTGCGCGCGGAGGTGGCGGTGAACCTGCCGCCGGCGTGGAATCGATTCCAGCACCAGTTCAGCCACATCTTCGCCGGCGGCTACGCGGCCGGCTACTACAGCTACAAGTGGGCCGAGGTGCTGAGCGCGGATGCGTATGCCGCGTTCGAGGAAGCGCCGGGGAAAGTCGCCGAGACCGGCGCGCGCTTCCGCCACGAGGTGCTGGCGCGCGGCGGCAGCCGCAGCGCCGCGGAGAACTTCCGCGCCTTCCGCGGCCGCGCGCCGCGGATCGACGCGCTGCTGCGGCATTCCGGGATGGCCGGTGCCGCCGCTGCCGCGGCATCCGGCTGACCTTGTCATCCCGAGCGCAGCGAGGGATCCTGGCCGCGCGACACGGGGCCAGCGTGGTGTCCCGCAAGAAACCTTCATTCGTCATTCCCGCGAAGGCGGGAATCCAGCGTCTTTAAGCCGTTGAAAGCAAAGACACTGGATCCCCGCCTTCGCGGGGATGACGAGTCGAGAAACTTGCGGGACAGCACACCAGATCCCTCGCTGCGCTCGGAAGGACATGCCGGTACCACACCGCGGGAGGGGTGGTCTTGACGCCCGGTTAAGCCTCGGCCCGTCTAATGGCGGGAGACTTCTCTCCCCCGCCTGAGGCCTGCTTGCATCGCCGACACCTGCTCGCGGCCGGCGCGTCGCTGCCGCTGCTGTTCGCCGTTCCCGGGCGGGCCGCGCTGGCGGCGCCTGCCATGCCCGCGCCAACCGCGTTCGACGACGACACCGTGCCCGCGCTCGCGCGCGCCCTAGCCGCGCGCGCCTACGTGCCGCCCACGCGCGAGCTGCCGCCGCCGCTCGACACCATCGACTACGACCAGTTCCGCGACTACCGCTTCCGCCCCGACCAGGCGCTGTGGCGCGAGGCGGGCGCGCCGTTCCAGGCGCAGCTGTTCCATCGCGGCTTCATCTTCAAGGAGCGGATCGAGTTGCACCTGGTCGAGGACGGCCGCGCCACGCCGCTGCCCTACCGGCGCGAGCTGTTCGACTTCGGCCCGCAGACCCCGCCGCCGGACGATCCGGCGCTCGGCTACGCCGGCCTGCGCCTGCACGCGCCGGTCAACAGCGCCGACCATTTCGACGAACTGATCGTGTTCCTCGGCGCGAGCTATTTCCGCGCGGTGGCGAAGGGACTGGCCTATGGCCTGTCCGCGCGCGGGCTGGCGCTGGGCAGCGGCGATCCGGGGCCGGAGGAGTTCCCGCTGTTCCGCGCGTTCTGGCTGCAGCGTCCGGCGCGCGGCAGCGACGCCGTGATCGTGCACGCGCTGCTCGACGGCCCGAGCGTCGCCGGCGCCTACCGGTTCGCGATCACGCCGGACGGCGAGGAGACCCTGGTCGATGTCGACGCGCGCCTGTACCCGCGCGTCGAGCTGCGCAACGCCGGCATCGCGCCGCTGACCAGCATGTTCGAGTTCGACGCGGGAGATCGCGCCGGCGTCGACGACTTCCGCCCCGCGGTGCACGACTCCGACGGCCTTTCGCTGCTCAACGGCAAGGGCGAGCAGGTCTGGCGGCCGCTGCGCAATCCCGCGCAGATCGAGCAGAGCGGCTTCCAGGACACGCATCCGCGCGGCTTCGGCCTGATGCAGCGCAAGCGCGACTTCGCCGATTTCCAGGACGCCGAAGGCGCGTACGAAAAGCGCCCGAGCGCCTGGGTCGAGCCGCAGGGCGACTGGGGCGCGGGCGAGGTCCACCTGGTCGAACTGCCGACCGAAAACGAGTTCGGCGACAACATCGTCGCGTTCTGGCGCCCTGAGGCGCCGCTCGCGGCCGGGCGCGAACACCGCTTCCGCTATCGCCTGCACTGGTGCCGTGACCAAGTCTGGCTGCCGCAGCTGGCGCACGTCGTCGCCACCCGCAGCGGCGAGGGTGATGGCGAAGGGCCGCGTCCGCGCCTGTTCGTCATCGACCTCGACGGCGGGCGACTGGCCGCGCTGCCGGCCGACGCCGCGCCGCGGGTCGAGGCATCGGCCAGCGCCGGCGAACTGCGCAATCCCGTCGCCTACCGCCTCGGCAACGGCCGCTGGCGCATGAGCTTCGAACTCTGGCCCGGCGACGCGGCGCTGGTCGAGTTGCGCGCGCGCCTGCTCGACGCCTCCGGCGAACCGCTGTCGGAAACCTGGCTGTCGCGGTGGCCGGCATGAGTGCGCCCGCCGCCGCGGTCGTTCCTCCCGGAGACGCCGCCGAGCCCTGGCTGCCGCCGGAAGCGCCGCTGGAGATGCCGGTGCAGGACCTGCGCGCCGGCACGCTCGCCCATCCGCGCCTGCCGAGCACGCCGCGGTCGATCGGCTGGCGCCGCTCCTTCGTGTTCGGCGGCACGGCGGGGCTGACCCTGCTCGCCGCCTACCAGATGTGGTGGCTGATGCGCGGCGACGGCATCGCCGTGCTCGAAGGCGTGCTGCTGGCGCTGTTCGTGCTGCTGTTCGCCTGGATCGCGTTCTCGTTCATGGGCGCGCTGGCCGGCTTCGCGCGCGTCGTCGGACGTCCGGTGCTGCGGCTGGGGCTGTCGGCCGATGGCCCGCTGCCGACGCTGTCCACGCGCACCGCGCTGCTGGTGCCGGTCTACAACGAGGATCCGCAGCGCACCTTCGCCGGCGTGCAGGCGATCCTCGAATCGGTGGTCGCCACCGGGCAGGGCGCGTACTTCGACTGCTTCATCCTCAGCGACACGCGCAAGGACGACATCGCCCGGGCCGAGGAGCGCGCCTTCCTCGCCCTGCGCGAACGCCTCGGCGACGGCATCGGCTTGTACTACCGGCGTCGCCGCGACAACGCCGAGCGCAAGGCCGGCAACGTCGCCGGCTGGGTGCGCCGCTTCGGCGGCGCGTTCGCGCAGATGCTGATCCTCGACGCCGACAGCCTGATGAGCGGCGACACCATCGTGCGCCTGGCCGGCGCGATGGAGCGTAACGACGACGTCGCCTTGATCCAGACCCTGCCGGTGGTGGTCAACGGCGGCACCGTGTTCGCGCGCATGCAGCAGTTCTCCGGCCGCGTCTACGGGCCGGTGATCGCGCACGGCGTGGCGTGGTGGCACGGCGCCGAGAGCAACTACTGGGGCCACAACGCGATGATCCGCACGCGCGCGTTCGCGCAGTGCGCGGGCCTGCCGGAACTGCGCGGCAAGGAGCCGTTCGGCGGCACCGTGCTCAGCCACGATTTCGTCGAGGCCGCGCTGATGCGGCGCGGCGGCTGGGCGCTGCACATGGAGCCGGGGCTCGGCGGCAGCTACGAGGACGGCCCGCCGTCGCTGACCGACATGCTGGTGCGCGACCGCCGCTGGTGCCAGGGCAACCTGCAGCATTCGCTGGTGCTGCCGGCGCGCGGCCTGCACTGGATCAGCCGCATGCACCTGCTCGTCGGCATCGGCCACTACTTCACCGCGCCGATGTGGGCGATGCTGATGCTGGTCGGCCTGTCGATTCCGCTGCAGGCCGCGGGCATCGACGGCGAGGGCGGCGGCTACTCGCCGTTCGCCTATTGGCGCGCCGCCGATCCCGAGCGGTTCCTGTGGGTGTTCGCGCTGACCATGGCGCTGCTGTTCATGCCCAAGATCCTGGGTTTCGTCGCCACCGTGCTCGATCGCGGGACGCGCCGCGCCTGCGGCGGCGCGCTGCGCATGACCGCCGGCCTGCTGCTGGAGACGGTGCTCGCCGCGCTGATGGCGCCGATCACGATGTATCTGCAGTCGCGCGGCGTGGCCGAGGTGCTGGCCGGCCGGGATTCGGGCTGGGACGCGCAGCGCCGCGACGACGGTTCGCTGCCGCTGTCGGCGCTGCTGGCGCGCTACGGCGGGCTGACGCTGTTCGGCGTCGGCGCCGGGATCGTCGCGTATCTGGTGTCGCCGGGGCTGGCGGCGTGGATGTCGCCGGTGATCGCCGGCCTGGTGCTGTCGATCCCGCTGGTCGCGCTGACCTCGGCCCGGGCCCCGGGCGACTGGCTGCGCCGCGCGCGCATTTTCGCCACGCCGGAGGAAACCGTTCCGCCGCAGGTCGTGCGCCGCGCCGGGGCGTTGCGCACGTCGGGATGACGGCGCCCGGGCCGCCGTTTCAGCCCCGCGGGGATCAGTTCACGCATTCCGGCACGCTCACCATGTTCATCGTGCCGCCGAACAGGTTGGGCGTGAGCTTGAGACGGTAGACGACCTCGCGGCAGCCGCCTTCGCCGGGTTCGCCGGCGGCGGATTCGGGGCGTTCGGGGACATGGCGCAGCCGGTACTGGAACTGGAAGCGGGTGCCTGCGGGAAAGCCGCCGGTCGTGTCCCCGGGGGTCTCGATCTCCACGAGCAGGCGTAGGTCGTTGCCCTGCCAGGTGCCGTCGAAGCGCATCGGCTGCCCGCCGAAGCGGCCTTCGCCGCGCACGCGACCGTCGCCGAGGATCGCCAGTTCGAAGTCGTCCGAACGTCCCTGCCAGCCGTCACCCGAACGCGTGAGCGGGGCGAGGAAGCTGGCGTCGCCGTCGCGCTCCAGGCGGCCGTCGAGGATCAGCTGCGCCGCGTCCTTGCCGGTGGATTCGAGCACCGCCGTGGCCGAGCCGTGGCGTGAGGTCGCGCGGACCCCGGAGCCCTTCGGCGGCACGACCCGCGCCGACACCACGCCTTCGTAGACCTTGTCGACCGGCACCGCCGCGTCGGCGGCAATCGTGGCGCCGGCCAGCGCGATCGCCGCCGCCGCGGCGAGGGCCGGAAACCGCCTGCGCGTCCCCTCAGCCACCGAAGGTCCTCCGCAGCAGCTCCACCAGCCCCTCGCTGTCATGCAGCCGCCGCACCAGCACCTCGACGTAGACCCCGAGCAGCAGCAGGATGATCCCGGTCGCCGCCCAGGCCTTGAGCGGCAGCGTCAGCGCGAACACGTTGAGCTGCGGCGCGTAGCGGTTCACCAGGCCGAAGGAGAGGTCGACGATCAGCAGGATCACCATCACCGGCGCGGCCAGCACCAGCATCGTGGTCATGAAATAGCTGAAGTGGCCGACGAACAGGTTCATGCCCGAACTCGGCAGGTCCGGGAAGAACGAGGTCGGCGGCCAGATCGCGTAGCTGCCCATCAGCAGGTCGAGGAAGATCAGGAAGGCGCCGCTGGCCATGAACACCCAGGCCGCGAACTGCGACAGGAACTCGCTGTGCAACGAGGTCTGGTGGCCCTGGATCGGGTCGAAGATCGTGGCCATGCTCATGCCGACCTGGGTGTCGATGACGTTGCCGGCCGCGGCGATCGCCCAGAACACGATGCCGAAGCAGAAGCCGATGGCGATGCCGATGAACAGCTCCTTCACCACCAGCGCCGGCCACGAAAGCGTGCTCATCGTGCCCGGCGGCGCGGTGGTGACCACGATCGGCAGCGCCACGATCGCCAGGCTGACCAGGAAGCTGTTGCGCACCATCGCCGGCATGTTCTGCGGGCTGATCAGCGGCAGCATGATGAAGGCGCCGACGATCCGCGGCAGCGTCAGTCCCAGCGCCAGCAGCGCGGTCTCGGCCGAGGCGAAGATTTCCATCAGCGGCGGATAAGTCCGGGGAACTCGAGGAAGATCCGGTTCGAATACGTGTACAGCGTGCCGCCGATCAGCGCGCCGGTGACGAACAGCGCCAGCACGATCGCGACGAACTTCAGCGCGTAGGCGAAGGTCTGCTCCTGGATCTGGGTCGCGGCCTGCAGGAACGCGACGACCAGGCCGACGATCGCCGCCGCCGCGATCGGCGGGCCGGACAGGATCAGCACCAGCCACAGGGCCTGCTTGGTCAGTTCGAGGACTTCACCCACGGTCGCCTCCGTTGCTCCGGCCCGCGTTGTTCCTCGCCTCGATTCCGTAGACCCCCAATGCCCGAGTGTCGTCATTCCGGCGAAAGCCGGAATCCATCTTGCCGTTGCCCGTGCCCTGCGGAAGCCTTGAAGACAAAGGCAACATGGATCCCGGCTTTCGCCGGGATGACGGGGCTTGGGATGACGGGGATGAAGCGCGTCGTCCGTTGGAATTTCGGTAAACGATCAAGGCAGAAAATCCCTATGCCGTATAGGTCAGCACCAGCCCGTGCACCAGCTTCGCCCAGCCGTCGATCAGCACGAACAGCAGCAGCTTGAACGGCAGCGACACCGTGGTCGGCGACATCATCATCATGCCCAGCGCCAGCAGGATGTTGGCCACCACCAGGTCGATGATCAGGAACGGCAGGAAGATCAGGAAGCCGATCTGGAACGCGGCGGTGAGCTCGCTCACGGTGAACGCCGGGATCACCACGATGAAGTCGTCGACCGTCAGCGAGTCGCGGCGCTCGGGCGGCAGCAGGCTCTGTGCGCTGCGCAGGAAGAAGCCGCGCTCGGCGTCGTGCGAGTGCTGGATCAGGAAGGTGCGCAGCGGTTCCTTGCCGGCCTCGAACATCGCCAGCAGCTGCGCGCCGTCGCTGCCGCCGGCCGCCGGCCGCGACGATGCCGGCGCCGGCGCAACGATGACCGCCGCCGTTTCGCCGGCGGACGGCGCGCCTGTGTCCGCGGGCGCGTCGCCGGTGACGACGTTGCCGAACAGCGGTCCGGGTCCGGAGGCGGCGTCGTCGCTGCGCGCGACCCGGGCTTCCGCCTCGGCCTGCAGCGCGTCCGCGGCGGCGGGGCTGGCGGGCGGCGGGTCGTCCGTGGCCGGTGGCGCGCCCGCGCCGGCGGCCTGCGCCTGCTGCGCCTGCGCGCGTTCGGCGGCGCGCTCGGCCTGCACCCGCGCGCGCGCGGCCTGCGCGCGTTCGCGCGCATCCACCTGCGCCTGCACCGAGGCAGGCACCGGCTTGCCCTGCTGGTGCGCGGTGACCGCGTCGTAGGTGTCGAGGATCACCGGGTACATCACGTAGATCGACAGCACGATCGCCAGGCCGTTGATGACCACGTTCGGCGGCACCTGCTGCAGCCCCAGTGCGTTGCGCAGCAGGCTGAGCACGACCACGATCTTGGTGAACGAGGTCACCATGACCGCGACGAACGGCGCCAGCGCCAGCGCGACGATGACGACGAGGACGAGGGCGGGGGAGTAGCTGCTCAGATCCATGGACGCTCCTGGCCGGTCTCTCAAAAGCTCTTGGCTTCGTCATTCCCGCGCAAGCGGGAATCCATGGACGTCAGCCCATTGAAAGCAAAGTCCATGGATCCCCGCTTTCGCGGGGATGACGATGGAAGGTTTCTTTCGGGACACCACGCCCGGGCGCCGCTCAGTTCCACCACAGCAGGCGCACGCCGAGGGTGTCGCCCACGGCGACCACCTCGCCCTGGCCCACGGCCTGGCCGTTGGCGCGGATCGTCACGTTCGCCCCTTCCAGCGGCGCGGCCAGCGGGAACACGTAGCCCGGCTGCAGCGACGACAGCTCGCCCACGCGCAGCTCGCTGCGGCCGAGTTCGAAGCTGATCTCGACCGGCAGCTGGCGCGCCAGCGCGTCGGCATCGGCGGGGGAGGCTGCGCCACCGGCATCATCGGCGTCGCGGGTGTTGTCGTTCATGGGGGAGGGCTCCTGCACAACGGTCTGAAGATGTCTCGGCGCGCCACCGACCTGCCAGCCGCCGGCGACGGGTGCCAGCGGCCAGGCGAGGCGGCCGGCCACCGCTTCGGCCTGCGGCGGCTGGCTGCGGCGGCCGGCGACGAGCACGTCGCCCGGCTGCAGCGACGAGAACTCGGCGAACGGCAGCGGCGCGATGCGCCACTGCAGCGAAACGGGCACGCCGAGATCGCGCCAGCGGCCCAGCGGCTGCGGCGCATCGTCGTAGGGCGGGTCGGCGCGTTCGAGCAGGCGTTCGGTCCATGTCGCGGGCACGCGCAATGCGCCCTGCAGCGACGGCATGCGCGACGCGCTGCCCTCGGCCGGCTCCTCGTCGACGATGAAATCCAGCCACAGCTGCGCGTCCGCGTCCGCCGGCGCCTCGCCCGGTTCCGCCAGCGGCGTGAGCACGACGCCGAACGCCTCGCTCAGCCGCATCAGCTGCGCCTCGTGCGCGAGGCTCCAGGCGAGCACGCGCGAGCGGCCCTGATAGTCGCTCCAGTGCGGGCCGCCGGCCTGCGGCGCGGCCTGCAGGCTCAGGCCGACGCGGCTGCCCTCGGCCTCGAGTTCGAAGGTCTGCGCGGCGGGCGCGGGCTTGCCGGGCATGAACTGCAGCAGGCCGTTGTCGCGCAGGGTCCAGCCCTGCGACGCGGAGAAGAAGCCGCGCAGGGCCGCGGCCTGCGTCGTCGACAGCATCGGCACCCGCCCGCGCAGCGGATGCGCCTCGCGTACCGGCGGAGGCGTCGCGGCCTTGCGCGGCGCGGCGCGCGCAGGCGACTTGCGCGCGGGTTTCTGCTTCGCGGGATCAGCCATGTCCGAGCGCCACCTTCATCAGTTCGGGCAGCGAACGCACGCCCAGTTTCGACATCATGTTCGCCCGGTGCAGTTCCACGGTCTTGATGCTGATGCCGAGGATGTCGGCGATGATCTTGTTGGGCTTGCTGGCGACGACGAGGTCGAGCACCTGGCGCTCGCGCGGGCTCAGTTTGCCCAGCGCCTCGTTGCGCACCGGCGCATGCTCGCGCCGGCTGGCGATCGCGGCCTCGATGGCGTGGGTCAGCGCCTCGTCGGTGAAGGGCTTCTCGAGGAAGTTGGCCGCGCCCTTGCGCATCGCCTCGACCGCCAGCGGCACGTCGCCGTGTGCGGTGACGAACACCAGCGGCAGGCGGATGCCGCGGCGGATCAGTTCTTCCTGCAGCTGCAGCCCGCTCATCTGCGGCATGCGGATGTCCGAGACCAGGCATTCCTCGTGCGCGCCGTGGCGTTCGCCGTCGTAGGCGGCCAGGAAGGCGGCGCCCGAGGCGTACGGGCGCGGCTCGAAGCCCGCCGTCTCCAGCAGCCACGCGGTCGATTCGCGGAAGCCGTCGTTGTCGTCGACCAGGTAGACGACGCGTGCGGATGCCATTCCCTAGATCCTCCCTTCCGCCTTCGGCAGCGTGAACGCGAACACGCTGCCGCCGCCGGGCCTGGGTTCGAAGAACAATCGTCCTTCATGGTATTCGATGATCGAACGGCAGATGGCGAGGCCGATGCCGAGACCGTCGCTCTTGGTGGTGAAGAACGGCGAGAACAGCTGCTCGCTGTCGGCCGCGCTCAGGCCGCCGCCGCGGTCGAGCACGCGCACCTCGACCTCGTCGTCGAGGTTGACGCGGCCCTCGATGCGCAGTTCGCGCTGCGCCGACGGCACTTCGCGCATCGCCTCGATCGCGTTCTTCACCAGGTTCAGCAGCACCTGCTCGACCATCACCCGGTCGGCGTAGACCGCGGGCAGGGTGCCGGCCAGGGCGAGGTCGATGCGCAACTGCTGGCGCTCGGCCTCCAGCCGCAGCAGTTCGAGCACGGTGCCGGCGATGACGGCGACGTCGTGCGCGTCGCGCCGCGGCTCGCGCGCGCGCACGAATTCGCGCACGCGCGCGATCACCGCGCTGGCGTGCTCGGCCTGGGTGCGCGCGGCGACGAGCGCGCGTTCGACCTGCGCCGGCCCGCCGGCCTGGCCGACCAGGCGCAGGCTGCCGTTGAGGTAGTTCACGATCGCGGCCAGCGGCTGGTTCATCTCGTGCGCGAGGGTGGCGGCCATCTCGCCGACCGACATCAGCCGCGAGGTGAACAGCAGCTTCTCCTGCTGGTGCTTGTGCGTGTCCAGCGCTTCGAGGCGCTCGCTGATGTCGACCGCTGTCAGCAGGTCGAATTCGCCCTTGTCCAGTGCCAGCGTGCGCCAGTGCAGCGCGTACCAGTGGCCGCTGTGCGGCGCCTTGGCCTCGGCGCCATCGTCGTCGCCGGCCACGCCGAGCGCGGACAACAGCTGCGCGCGATCGCGATAGCCGGGCAGTGCGGAAAATGCTTCGTCGAAGCGATCGTTGCCCGCGACCAGCGCGCCGTTGGCGCGCGAGAAGGCGGCGCAGGCGAAGGGAATGGCGTCGAGGATCGCGCCGAGCGTCGTCGAGGCCGCGTCCGCGGCGCTCCGGCGGCGGGCGGCGGACGGCGACGTCACGCGGTCGATCCCTTGCCCGCGACGCGCCCGCGGGCCGCGGGCCGCTTGTCGCGCGCCGCCGGCCTGCTACGGTAGTCGCCCGCGACGCCGCGCGCGTCGTCCCCACGTGCCGTGCGAAGACCCCCGATGATGCCGAGCCAACGCCACGCCCTGCTATCGTCCCTGCCCTTGTCCGTGCTGCTGCCCGCGTCCGCGGCGGCCACCGGCGCCGCGCCCGCCGCGCCCGCCGCGACGGCGGCGACAGGCCCGTCGTACGTCTGGGAACTGCTGGCGATCCTGTTGCCCCTGGCCTTCATCATCGTCTGCCTGCTCGTCCTGTTGCGTCTGCTGCGGCGGCGCTTCGGCCTCGCTGGCCCGGATGCGCCGCTGTCCGTGGTCCAGGTGCTGCCGGTGGGTCCGCGCGAGCGCATCGTGGTGGTGCGTTCGCGCGCCGGCCGCGCGTTCGCCATCGGTGTCGGCGCCGGCGCGGTGACGCTCATCTCCACGCTCGACAGCGACGACCTCGGGCCGCTCGACGCACCCGCGCAAGCGCAGGACAACGGTGGCCTGATGGCGCTATTACAGCGAGGCAAGGTTAAACGACCGTGATGCGCGGTGTGGGAGCGGTCACATTGTGGTGATGTAACGGAATGAAACCACGCGTTGACGCACGCATAACATCGCGTCGATATATGTTCGCTCCTTGGCGATGCGCGGCAGATCGATCTCCGGGCCCGGAATCACGTGACGGCCCGCACAGATCGAGACGCGAGCCGGGCATGTCGAGCGCAATGCGGTTCCTTTCCCCCACGAGCCACGGATGACGACGAACGTACGCAGCTGGCTGACCTCCCTGTTCGCGGCCCCGGAAGGCGCGGCGCCGCGCAAGCGGCTGGGCTACAGCGACGTGGTGCTGGCCTTCGGCGCGGTGCTGATCATCAGCGTGATGATCCTGCCGCTGCCGCTGGTGGCGCTGGACACCCTGGTCGCGATCAACATCTCGATCGGCTTCGGCCTGCTGCTGCTGGGCATCTACATCCCCAACCCGGTTGCGTTCTCCAGCTTCCCCAGCGTGCTGCTGCTGACCACGCTGTTCCGGCTGGCGATCTCGATCGCGATCACCAAGTCGATCCTGCTGCACGCCGAGGGCGGCCACATCGTCGAGACCTTCGGCACCCTGGTCGCGGGCAACAACCTCGTGGTCGGCCTGGTGGTGTTCCTGATCATCACCGTGGTCCAGTTCATCGTGATCGCCAAGGGCGCCGAGCGCGTGGCCGAGGTCGCCGCGCGCTTCACCCTAGACGCGATGCCGGGCAAGCAGCTGTCGATCGACTCCGACCTGCGCTCGGGCCTGATCGACAAGGACGAGGCGCGCCGCAAGCGCCGCCTGCTCGAGACCGAGAGCCAACTGCACGGCTCGCTCGACGGCGCGATGAAGTTCGTCAAGGGCGACGCGATCTGCGGCATCGTCATCATCCTGGTCAACCTGCTCGGCGGCCTGGCGATCGGCGTGCTGCAGAAGGACATGTCGCTGGCGCAGGCGACCCACACCTACAGCATCCTCACCATCGGCGACGGCCTGGTGTCGCAGATCCCCGCGATCCTGGCGACGATGGCCGCGGGCCTGGTGGTGACGCGCACCGCGGGCGAGATCGAGGACCGCCACCTGGGCGACGCGATCAGCCGCCAGGTCGGCGCGCAGCCGCGGGTGGCGCTGATCACCGGCCTGCTGGCGCTGCTGATGACCCTGGTGCCGGGCTTCCCGTGGCCGGTGTTCCTGGTGCTCGGGCTGGGGCTGCTGGGCTACAGCGCGTTCCGCTACCGCCACCAGTTCGAAACCCTGCGCAAGCTGTTCAAGGTCAGCGACGAGGAAGTCGCCGCCGCGCAGGCACCGGAGGAGACCGACGATTTCGCGCCGCCGCCGCCGCTGCTGCTGGAGCTGTCGCCGACGCTGGCGGTCGCGCTCGGCCAGGAGCCGCCGCGCGCGCGCATGGCCGCGGTCACCCGGCAGGTGCGTGATGAATTCGGCGTGCCGCTGCCGGCGCCGGTGGTGCGGATCGCGGCCTCGCTGCCCGAGGGCGAGTACCGGCTCAGCGCGCACGGCGCGCGGGTCGCGTCCGGGCGCCTGCCACGCTCGGGTGCGTTCGTGCCCCAGCTGCCCGGCGCCGCGCCGCAGCCGGGCTTCTTCCCGCCGCTGTCGGGGCAGTGGAGCGAAGGCGTCGCCGCCGAGGGCGCGCTGGCGCCGCTCGACGTGATGGCGCTGCACGTCGACGCCGCGCTGCGGCGCCGGCTCGGCAGCTTCCTCGGCATCCAGGAAACCTCGAACCTGTTCGGCAAGATGCAGCGCGACTACCCGGACCTGGTGAAGGAGATGCTGCGCGTGGTCGCGCCGCAGCGCGTGGCCGACGTGCTGCGGCGCCTCGCCGAGGAGGGCGTGCCGGTGCGCAACCTGCGCGACGCGTTCGAGGCGATCACCGACGTCGGCAGCCGCGAGAAGGACGTGGTGCTGCTGACCGAGTACGTGCGCGTGGCGCTCAAGCGCGAGATCGCCGAGCGCTGGTCCGACGCCGAGCGCAACCTGCACGTGCTGCTGATCCATCCCGAACTCGAGGACAAGCTGCGCCAGTCGGTGCGCGTGGCCGGCGGCGCCAGCCAGCTGGCGATCTCACCCGAGCTCGCCGCGCGGCTCGGCAACGAGGTGCGCGCGCACCTGGGCCGGCAGGCGCCGGGCGTGCGCCCGGTGCTGCTGTGCTCGCTCGACGTCCGCCGCCACCTGCGCAAGCTGATGGAAGTGGATTTCTTCGAACTGCCGGTGCTGTCCTACCAGGAACTCGCGCCGGACCTGCGCATCGTGCAGGCGGGGCAGATCAATGCCTGATCCGCGCCGCCCGCCGACCCTGAAACCCGTCCCGTGGGATCCCCCGCCCGCTGGAGCCAAGCCCGATGTCGTCTTCCCCCGAACCAGACAAACATCCCCCTGACGCCGACGCCGCGGTCCTGCGCATCGTCGCCGGCCTGCACGCCGGCGCCAGCCGCCCGCTGTCGCGCCGCGAAATGGTGCTCATCGGCAGCGGCGACGACTGCGACGTGGTGCTCGCCGACCTCGGCGTGGCCGCGCACCACGCGCTGCTCAACGTCGTCGACGGACGCTTCCATCTGCGCGCGCTGGACGCGCCGGTGGAACTGCCCGGGCGCACCCTGCACCCGGGCGATCCGGTCGAGGTCGCGCAGGTGCAGCGCATTGGCCTCGGCCACGCCGCGATTGCGTTCGGGCGCAGCGATGCCACCGAGTGGCTCGCGCTCGCGCCCGAACCCGGCGACGACGCGCCGCCGCGCCGGCCGAAGCCGGCGTTCGCGAGCCGGCTGCCGCTGATCGCGGGCATCGCCGTGCTGGCGCTGGCCGCGCTGGCGATCTTCGCGGCGTGGATGCCGGCCAAGCCGCCGCCGGTCGATGTCGAACAGCGCCTGCGCGAGCTGGCGCGCGAGCATCGCGTCAGCGACGTGAAGATCACCCGCAACGTCGACGGCCACGCGGTGCTGTCGGGCACGGTCGACAACCGCGGGGTCCGCGACAAGCTGCGCGCGCAGCTGGAAGGCGAGTCGCTGCCGGCGAGCGTGTCGCTGCGCAGCGGCGAGGACCTCGCGGTCGACGTCGCCGAGGTCATGCGCACCGGCGGATTCCCGGTGCAGGCCGAATACCTGGGCAGCAACAACGTCCGCGTCAGCGGCCACTTCGGCGGCGACGAAAGCGCGGTGCGCGACTTCATCCGCTCGCGGGCGATGGTCGAGACCGGCGTCAACATGGTCGAGCCGGTCAACCTCGACGCCGCCGCCGACGCCAGCGCGGATGCGCGCGACGCGGCGCCGGCGCAGGCGCACGTGGTGTCGATCGTGCGCGGCGATTCACCGTACGTGGAGACGGCCGACGGCGAGCGCTACCACGTCGGCGACGCCATTCCGGGCTGGGGCGAGCTGATTTCGATCGGCGCCTACGCCCACGTGCTGCAGCCCGACGGCGCGCTCGCCAAGCTCAGGCCGTCGCCCGCGCCCGCGCCGCCGCCGGAGGACGAGGCGGATGCGGCGCAGGCGCCCGGCAACGGCCGCGCGGCGTCGCAGCGCCCCGCCAATGTCGTTCAGAAACCTGAAACCGCGCCGGGCGTGCGCGCGAGCGCGATCGATGCAGACACGATGTGAACAACCCCTGCGGTAAACCCTAGGTCACGGTTTGCGGCAACAAATATCCGCTACAGTCCGGCCACAGTCCCAATCGAAACCGTTCGGATTCGACGCAGCACGGATCGAGGTTCGATCCCTCATACGCACAAGGAGCCAAGGCGATGACGATCCCAACCGACAACAACCTGATCAACCAGTACATCGGCGCCGCGACGTTCTCCAACGGCCCGGGCGGCACCGGCGGCGCGCGCACCGGCGGTTCGGGCGGCGGCACCAGCTGGTACGAAGCGATGTCGCGCGCGTGGGGCCAGACGCTGGACGCGCAGGCCACCGAGATCACCAACCTGTCCGACCAGATCGGCACCGGTTCCGACCAGCCCTCGCAGATGGTCGCGCTGACCGCGGCGAGCCTGAAGATGCAGTTCATGTCGAACAACGCCGCGACCTCGCAGAACAGCGTGGCCGAGTCGCTGAACGCGGTCGCCAGGAAGCAGTAGTCGCGCCACGGGCGGCTGATCGCGATTGGCGCGCGGCGCAGACGCCCGCGCGCCGCGGTTCGACGGCGCCGGCATGGCGCTTCAAGGAGCAACGGACATGATCGATGCAATCCAGGTGGCGGCCTTGGAAGCGGCCGCGAATCCCGCGGCCGCACCCGCGCTGCAGCCGCAGGCCTCCGCGGTCGACGTGCGCGAGTTCGCGCAGGCGATGGAGCGCAGCGGCGGCGCGAAGCCGGCCGGCGCGCCCGAGGCGGTCGCGAACCCGGCGCCGGCCGGCGAATCGGCCAGCGCGAAGATGATGGTCAGTGCCTTCGACAGCCTCAACGGCACGGCCAAGAACATCGAGTCGCTCTCGCGCGCCATGTCGGCGAGCGCGACCGAGATGACGCCGGGACAGATGCTCGAGATGACGATGCAGTGCCACCAGTTCCTGTTCCAGTCCCAGCTCACCTCGAACGTGGCCAACCGCACGTCCGACGGCGTGCAGCAGCTGTTCCGGCAGCAGTCCTGATCCTTCCGGAGCCGTCGATGGACCTGCGCCGCCCCCGCAACGGAACCCGCATCGGCCGCACGGCCTGCGTCGTGCTCGCCTGCCTGCTGCTGGCCGCGTGCTCGCGGGTCACGCTGTACGGCGACCTCGAGGAGCGCCAGGCCAACGAGGTGTTCGCGGTGCTGCTCGCGGCCGACGTCAACGCCGAGAAGCGCACTTCGCTCAGCAAGACCGGCTGGGAGATCCGCGTCGACAAGGGCGACTTCTCCCGCGCGATGCAGGTGCTGCAGGCGCGTGGGCTGCCGCGGCAGCAGTACGTGTCGATGTGCGACGTGTTCAAGAAGGAAGGCATCGCCTCGTCCTCGGTCGAGGAGAAGGCGCGCTACATCTGCAGCCGCCAGCAGGAGCTGGCGCGGACCCTGTCCGGCTATCCGGGCGTGGTCGACGCGCGCGTGCACATCGCCCTGCCGGACCGTGACCCGCTCGGCGGCGACGTCGGGCATTCCTCGGCGGCGGTGGTGATCTTCCAGCAGCCGGGCGCCAACCTCGAGAACCTGCAGACGCGGATCAAGACCGTGGTCAAGGACGGCATCGAGGGGCTCGACGACATCAACAAGGTCTCGGTCGAGTTCGTGCCGATGCCCGGCGCCGCGGCAACCGCCGGCGTGCCGCCGCGCCAGTCCACTGCGCCTGCGGCGATGTCCGCCGCCAATGCGATGTCGATCGGCATCGGCCTGGGCGTGCTCGCGCTGCTGGGGCTGGTGTGGGCCGCCTGGGGCCGCCTGCGCCAGCGTCGCGTGCAGCGGACGGGCGACGGCGGCGGGATCTGGAACGGCTGAGGCTTTCCGGCATGCCGCTGCAGGCGCTGCTCGCCGACGTCCATCCCGCGTGGTACGCGGCCGGGGGCGAAGCCGGATTCGATCCCCAACTCGTCGCACGGGCGCGCAGCAGCGCGCTGGGCCAGCGCCTGCTGCTGCGCGCGCTGCCGCCGTCGGTCATGGACGGCCTGCTCGCGCCGCGACCGGGCGGCAGCCCGCATCTCTCCACGCAGCGGCGCTGGCCGCGCGAACGCGTGCTGGCGCTGGTGCGCGACCTCGGCGTGCTCGCCTGCGCGCCGGTGATCCGCGCCGAGGTCCGGCGCGAACCGGTGCGCTGGCTGCGCAAGGTGCTCGGCAACAGCTACCTGCTGGCGCTGGACAGGACGGTCTGGGACGGCCGCGTCGACCGCGCGGTGCAGGCGCGGCTGTCGTCGGAATGGGAGGCGCTGGTCGCCGATCCGCGATTCCTGTCCGATCCGGCATTGCTCGGCGCGCTGCTCGATCGCCGGGGCGACGCCGAACTGCGCGCCTGGGCGGCACGGCGCAACCGGCCGCTGGCCGACTGGACCCTGCTGATGCGCGGCATCGAAGCGGACTGCGCCACGCACCTGCCGGAAAAGGCGGTGCTGCGGGTGGCCTCGCACCACGAGAACCACGACGAGGACGCCGCATGAACCTGCCCGCCGCATCGCAAGCGAGCCTCGACGCGCAAGCGCGCGCGGCGCCTGCGCGCGTCGGCGGCGGCAGCGTCGCCGTATTCGAACGGCGCGAGTTCGAGCGCGCGGTCTCGGCGCGCGTGCTGTCGCCGCGGCACTGGGCGAAGCTGGAAGAGCTCGACCAGTTGCTCGATCGCGTCAACGCGCTCTACGGCGAGGTCGAGGGCGAGATCGTCCAGGCGCGCGAGGCCGGGCAGGCCGAAGGCTTTGCCGAGGGGCTCAGGCGCGCGCAGCAGCAGATGACCGAGCAGCTCACCGCGCTCAACGAACGCCGCGCGCGCGTGCTTGCCGACGCCGCCGGCCGCATCACCGAACTGGCCTGCGCGATCGTGGCGCGGATCGCGCCCGGCTTCGACGCCGCCAGCGTGGTGCCGCCGCTGGTGATGCAGGCGGTCGAGGCGGCGCAGGCCGAGCAGTTCCTGCTGATCCGGGTGCATCCGACCGTGCGCGGTTCGGTGCAGGCGGGCCTGGGCGCGGTGCGGCAGGCGCATCCGGCGGTGGGCGTGATCGAGCTGGTCGACGACGAGAGCCTGGACCCGCTGAGCTGCGTGGTGGTGTCGGAAGCCGGCGAGGTGCGCGCCGGCGTCGCCCAGCAGATCGAGGCGATCCGCGTTGCGCTGGCCGGCGTCGGCCAGGTGGAGCCCGCGCGATGAGCCTGCCGCGCGTGCCGGTGCAGGCGGTGCAGGACGGATCGATCGATCCGCTGCTCAGCGCGCTCGCCGGCGTGCGTTCGATCCAGCGCGTGGGTCGCGTGGTCGAGGCCTACGGCACCCTGATCCGCGCCACCGGCCTGAAGGCCGCGATCGGCGAGCTGTGCCACCTGCGCAATCCGCCGGGCGACGGCGATCCCGCGTTCAACCTCGCCGCGGAAGTGGTCGGCGTGTCGAAGCAGCACACGCTGCTGACGCCGCTGGGCGCGCTCGACGGCATTTCCGCGACCACCGAAATCGTCGCCAGCGGGCGCCAGGCCTCGGTGCGCGCCGGCGACGGCCTGCTCGGCCGCATCCTCGACGCGCACGGCGAGCCGATCGACGGCAAGGGCCCGGTCGGCGCCGGCGTCGAGATGCCGATCTACGCGGCTTCGCCCAATCCGCTGACGCGCAACCTGATCGAGCGCCCGTTCTCCACCGGCGTGCGCGCGATCGACAGCGTGATGACCGCCGGCGAGGGCCAGCGCGTGGGCATCTTCGCGGTCGCAGGCGGCGGCAAGAGCACCCTGCTGGGCATGCTCGCGCGCGGCGGCGACGCCGAGGTCAACGTGATCGTGCTGGTCGGCGAGCGCGGCCGCGAGGTCAACGAATTCATCCACGACAACCTCGGCGAGGCCGGACTGGCGAAGTCGGTGATCGTGGTCGCCACCTCAGACCGGCCCGCGCTCGAGCGCAGCCGCGCGGCCTGGGTGGGCACCGCGATCGCCGAGCATTTCCGCGACCGCGGCAAGCGCGTGCTGCTGCTGCTCGACTCGGTGACGCGCTTCGCGCGCGCGCTGCGCGACGTCGGCCTCGCGATCGGCGAGCCGCCGGCGCGGCGCGGCTTCCCGCCGTCGGTGTTCAGCGCGCTGCCGCGACTGTTCGAGCGCGCCGGAAACAACCAGGCCGGCAGCATCACCGCCTTCTACACCGTGCTGGCCGAGGACGAGGACGGCGGCGATCCGATCGTCGAGGAAGTGCGCTCGATCCTGGACGGCCACATCGTGCTCTCGCGCAAGCTCGCCGCCGCCTACCACTATCCCGCGATCGACGTGCTGACCAGCCTCAGCCGCACCATGCCGCGGGTGGTCGACCAGGCGCACCTGCGCGCCGCCGGCCAGCTGCGCAAGGCGCTGGCCAAGCACCAGGACATCGAGCTGCTGCTGCAGCTGGGCGAATACAAGCGCGGCAGCGATCCCGACGCCGACTTCGCCATCGACCGGATCGGCCCGATCCGCAAGCTGCTGCAGCAGCCCTCGGGCGAGCTGGTGCCGTTCGCGCAGTCCTCCGACACGCTGAAGAAGCTGTTCGCATGAGCACCGCCGCGCGCAAACGCTATCCGCTGCAGCAGCTGCTGCAGCTGCGCACGCACCGCACCGAGAAGGCGCGCCTGGTCGTGGTCGAGAAGCAGCGCGCCGTGCGCGAATGCCGCGAGGCCTGCGAGCGGATCGAGGCCGAAATCGTCGCGCTGCAGCTCGAGCGCGCCGGCCAGCGGCTGCGCATGCTGGACCCGCCGCCGCCGGGCATCCCGTTCCCGCTGGCGCTGGAGCAGCGCGAGGCGCACGTCGACTGGCTCGGCGGACAGGAACAGGCCGCGCGCCAGCGGCTGCAGCAGGCGCAGCAGAAGCTGCAGCAGGCCGAGCAGGCGCTCACCGAGGCGATGCAGGCCTTCTTCCGCGCCAAGGCGCGCGAGGATGCGCTGGAGAAGCGCAAGGGCATCTGGCGCGGCGAGGTGATCGCGCTCGAAGCGCGGCAGGAAGAGGACGCCGCCGCCGACCTGGTACAGGCCGTCCACATCGGCCGCACCCGACATTGAGGAGCAGCGCATGAGCATCGACCACGGCAGCACCTCGTCGCTGTCCAACCGCCCGGCCGACAACACGCAGCGCGCCGACAGCGACCGGCCCGCGGACAGGCCGCGCGAGGCGCCGCCGAAGGAAGAGGTGGATCGCTTCCGCCAGCTGATGCAGCACGGCCGCCAGGAGGGCCGCACCGGCCTGCAGGAACGGCAGGAACAGCATTCGGGCTCGCTCGAGGCCGGGCGCCATGCCGCGAACGCCGCCGCGCGCCACGGCGAGGAGCAAGCGGCGCTGCGCGGACTGCCCGGACAGCGCGGCACGCAGGACGGCACCGACAACAACGGCATGGGCGCCAACGCCACCGAGGGCGCCGACCTGCTGGCGATGATGCAGGCCCAGGCCGCGCTGCGCGACGGCGCCGGTGCGCCGCCGCCGACCGCACCCGCGCCGCCGATGGCCAGCGGCAAGGCGCTGGCGGAGATGCTCGAACGGCACGTGCGCCAGTTCGCCGTCGACGGCGCCGCGTCCAGCGACGGCGACGGCCACGTCCTGCTGCGCATGGCCGACGCGACCCTGCCCGGCACCGACCTGCTGCTGAGCCGGACTGCCGACGGCTGGCACCTGCGCGCGGACGTGCGCTCGCGCGACAGCTACGACGCCATCCGCGACGCCGCGCCGGCGCTGGCCAAGCGCTTCGCCGAACAGAATCTGGGCCGCCTCGAGATCGACCCGCACTTCAACGGCTGAGGCCATCGGTGCCCGTGATTGATCCTGCCCGGATATTCGCAAGGAGCGACGATCGGCTCCTTGGAGCGTCCAACAAAATGAATTCTGTCATCCCGAGCGCAGCGAGGGATCTTGTCTCCGGAGCCAGAAAAGCGAGATCCCTCGCTGCGCTCGGGATGACATCCTGTTGGATGCTCCTGCCATTCGTAAAGGCGCAATGCCCCGCAAGCGGGGCAGGTTCGCTTGCAGGAGCGCCCTCAGGCGCGATCGCCTGCCGCACGCCATCGAACACCCGGTCGCGACTGGAGCCGCTCCCGCAGTTTTCGGATCGCTTTCTTCATAGGGTTTACCCCAGGGTGGGGCACGCCCCAGCTTGGAGGCGATGGACGAGCCGCAGCAGACTCCACGTGCGCGCCATGCGCGTGATGTTTCCCCCGACATCCACGTAGACAGGAGTCCACACCATGAGCTTCCTCAGCGGCCTCGGCGACATCGTTTCCAGCGTCGTCAACCTCGCGGTCACCGCCTATACCGGCAACCCCATGCTCGGCCAGCTGGCCGGCGGCCTGGTCGGTTCGCTGCTCGGCGATTCCGGTTCCGGCAATTCCGGCTTCGATTCGGTGTTCAACGGCGCATTCAGCAACGGCTTCCTCAACGGCCTCAACGCCTGACGTGCCACGGGGGCTCGGCGACCGGCGCATGAAGCGACGGTCGCCGCAGGTCCCCGGACGCGCGCTCCTGCCGATGAACGGCTCCCCGGACCAGACATGAGCAAACGACCGCCCCAGCGCCACGCGGCCCGCAATCCGCCTGCGCCCGCCGTCGACAGCCGGCTGTCCGCCGTCGACCTGGACGCCCCGTCCGGATCGCAATCCGATGCGCCCCCGCCTGCAGCCGCGCGCGATGCCCGGCCCGCGCCGGTAGCGACCAGCCGCGAGGAACTCGTGGACCTGCTCGGCGACCTGCGGCAGCAGGGTAGCCTCGACGTCGCCGACGAAGCCGCCCTCCTGCGCAAGTACGACGGGCTGCTGGTGGAACTGCGCGCGGAGAAGGCGCGACTGGAAACGGAATTCCGCGAGCGGATGTCCCGCGACGGGCCGGAGGAGACGAATGCGTGGCTGGCCGGGGCGGCGGAGGCGCTGGGTCGCCGTCAGGGCGAGCAGATGCGCCAGCTGATGACGACGATCCCCGCGCTGTCGGCGCAGTTCGGGCACGGCGATCGCGCCTGAACCCAGGTGCCGACCCTGCAGGCAGCGCCTTCAGGCGCGACCGCAAGCCGCGCACTCGCCCGAACGCGACCGATACCGCGCGCGCAGGTGTTCCGAGGTCCCCTAGGGTCCGCCCCAGTTGTTGCCCCGAAGCGGTTCCGTAGACTCGATCACGACCCCCGACGGTTCTTCACGTCCTCCCGCAGAATCCTCTGGTAGATCTCTTCCCATGGCCCGTCCTCCCCGTCGTCAGCCAGCGCGCAATCCGTCGCCTTCGTCGGCGGCCGTGGTGCCGCTGCGGCCGGCGACGCGCGAAGACGCGGACCAGGCTCCCCCGCAGGACGAACTGGACCGGATCGCGGACAGCCTGGTCGAGGAACTGGCGGCCACCCTCGAGGAGGGCGGCGTCCTCGGCGCCGACGACCGCGCCGCCCTGCGCGAGCAGGTCGAGCTTGCATTGCGGCAGCAGGTGGAAGCCGTCGCCGCCGGGCCGGTCGCGCCCGCCGCGGGCGCCGCCGCGTCCAGCCGCTCGGAATGGCTGGACACGATCGAAGGGCTGCGCGCGAACGCCGTCCTGACCGAAGAGGACGCGAACGCGCTGATCCGGCAACTCGACGTCATCCTGTCGCCGTCGCAGAACAAGGACGTGGACCTCGCCCTCGAGTTCGGCAGGCGCTTCCAGCGCGACGGCCAGGAACAGGCGCTGGCCTGGTTCAAGGCGCAGTTGAACGGCACATCCACCCAATCTTCCCCGGACGAAGGCGGGAAGCCTTCGGAGCCGCCGGTGGCGCTGGCATCGGCCATCGTGAATTCGAAGTCGCGAAGGTTGCGCGGTCCGCCGCGTCGTTGAGCAGACAACGATCGCAGGCATTCGCACGAACAACCTTCAATGACTTATCCGGAGAATCGACATGGCTACCGACATCAGCAACTTCATCTTCAACAACATCGTCACCGGCGAGAACCTGGCGTCCTCGGAAACCTCGACCAGCAGCAAGAAGGCGCGCAACTTCTTCGAGGCGCTGGGCAAGGCGCTGGGCGAGATGCTGGGCAAGGAATCCGCGCGCCTGGTCGACGCGGCCGACCGCATGGTCGCGCACAGCGAGGAAAAGGACGGCAAGGCGTTCATGGAGGCGTCCACCGACTTCCAGGTGGCCAGCCAGCGCTTCAACATCATGAGCAACACCGCGGCCACCGCCATCAAGTCGATTGGCGAAGGCCTGACCGGCATCGCGCGCAAGCAGTAAGCGCGCAAGGGCTGTCGCCGGGGAGGCCTTGCGGTCTTCCCGGCGCGGCCGCCGGACACGATGTGTTCAGAACTCCCGGGCGCCATGTCTGTCGAAGGCATGGCGTTCGTTTTTTTGCCCTGCTGCTTCCGGTACTGCGGAGGATGCCCATGAACAGACCTGCAGCCTTTCTTGTCCTGATCGCGGCCCTGGCGCTTCCGGGGGCCGCGCTGGCGCAGTTCGAGCCCAATGCGACGGCGGGACTCGCCGAAGGCTATCGCATGGACATGCTGCAAAGCCTCGTTCGCGACAGCACGATCCCGAAGCCGAAGCGTGCGCCCGACGGCCAATCCCGCGACGGTGGCGCAACCGTGCCGAAGGGGGCCGCTTCGGCGACGCGGGTGAGCTACCGGAACGAGGTGAGCACCCGGCTCAGGAGCGAGATCCTGCGCGAGTCCACCGGGAACGCGCGTTCGGACGAACTGCTGCGGCCGGTGATTTCCTCGGGCCGGCTGATGACCGAATACGGCAAGCTGATGCGGCACCTGGACCTGTCCTCCAACGACATCGCCGACGTGATGACTGCCTACCTGCTCGTCTCCATGGAAGCGGTGAACGGGCAGACGCCCGGCGCGCGCGAACGCAGTGCGGCCAGGCGGGCGATCGCGGACAAGCTCGCCGCGTCGCCGGACCTGCGCAGCCTCCCGGCCGACGACAGGCAGGTCCTGGCCGAGCGCTACGCCTACTCCACGCTGTCGACGGGCCTGACGTTCCAGGTCCTGAGCCGCGCCAACCGGAAGGCGGAGCTGGACGAGTTCCGCACGCGCGTCAGGCGCAACGTCTCGCGTTCGACCGGCATCGACCCCGCGCGCGTGTCGATGACGGAAGCGGGCCTGACCGCGGTGCGGTGATGGCTGCCGTCATGCGGCGCAAGGCGTTGCCGTCGCGGATGAAGGCGCGGACAGGTGGATCGCGCACGACGCGTGCCGCCGTGTCCGCACCGCGCTTCATGGCGCTGGCCCTGTGCGCCATGCTCGTGGTCCCGGCGCTGGCGCCCGCGGCGCCTTTGGCGGGCGGCGCGCAGGACGCCGCCATCGACGAACAGGCGCTGCGCGCCGACATGCAGCGCATGATCGAGCAGCGCCGGCGCGAACTGCTGCCGGAGTACGAGCGCCGCGTACGCCGCGACGGCAAGGCGAGCGCGGACGACTGGCTGCGCAAGCGGGCCGAGGAACTGGGCCGGCGCGATGGCGCCACGATCCGCCGGAAATACGACGGCCGCCGTTCCGGGGCGCGGTAGAAGCGCGGAGATCGGCCCTGCACGCACGTGGTCACGTGGCCGCGTGCGGTGCCCAGCCTGTCCGGCGGCGCGATGGAGATGCCAAGTGCGTGCCCGCCGCGAAGGCGCGCTGACACCGTCGGGGCGACGACGACGAGGCAGGCTTCAGCGCATGCGCCTGGCGAGCAGCCAGGCCCAGAGTCCGGTGGCCAGTCCCGTGATCGTCAGCGCATTGCGCCAGGTCGTCGCGTGCGCCGGGTCGATGGGCAGCTTGAACAGGTCCGGCGCGACCGTCGCCAGCGCCGAGGCGAGGCAGCCGTAGGTGACGACGATCAGCGACCAGTACAGCCACTGCTGCCGGCGCGAGTGGCGGGCCTCGATGTCCTCGGTCCCGTCCGCATCGCCGTCGCCGACATGCCCTGCCGGGCGCCCGTCGTCGGCGTCTTCGTCGTCGTCATGGCGCGGCAGCATCAGCCCGGCTGCGGCCGTGTGCCCCGCCGCCGCGGCAGCAGCGTCCCTCGGCGGCGTCGGCGCGCGGCCATCGTCCGCGTCCGTTGCCCGCCCGCGACCCTGCCCGCCGCCGGATTCGTCGCTCCCGCGGCGCCCGTCGCGCGGGTGCTCGCCGTCGGCCTCTTCCTCCGCCGCCCCGGCCGCGCGGTCCGGGCGCTCCTGCTGCCGGGTTTCCTCGGGCTTGCGTGCCCGCAGTGCCGTCTGTGGCGCGTTCGCATGGGTGGTGCCGGCCGGGTTGCCGACCGCGGCCAGGGTGACGCCCGCGGCGCCGGACAGGCCGAGCAGTCCCCCCGGCGATCCGGGCTCCACCGCGGCGCTGGCGCCGTCCGCGCGTCCCGGTGGCGTCGCGTCGCCCGGTGCCCGCGCCTGCAGCGCCTGTTGCGCGGCCAGTTCCTGCAGGACCGACGCATGGCCCGCGGGGTGGCCGGATGCCGGCGCCGCATCCTGCGCGCCGGACGACGGGACGATGGACAACGTGCCGTCCGCGCGCGCCAGCAGCGCCGCCAGCGGCAGCGTCGCAACGGGACGCGATTCCGACAGCGTGCGCGCCTCGAACGCGCCGGCCATCGCCGTGGCCCGAATCTCCTCGCCGCTGCGGCCGGGCGACAGGGAAGCGGTGTCGCGTCCTCCCGCCATCGGCGCGCGATCGGCGGCCATCTGTTGTCCCGGGGCCTGGGCCAGGGCTTGCGCCTGGGCGCGTGTCGCCTCCGCGAAACCGCGCGCGTCCGACGGTGGCGGCTGCCGGGCGTCGCGGGCCTCGGGCGCGGCGCGCGCCATGGCCTGGGCCAGCGGTTCGGACACCTGGCCGGCGAGTTCGCGACCGACCGCCGCGTGCTGGGTCACGAACTGCACCAGCTGGCGCAAGGCCTCCGGCGGAAGCTGCTGCAGTTCGCGGAACAGCGGATGCGACGGGTCGTGGCGCATCACCGTCGACAGCGTGTCGGCGAGCCGCGCGGCGTCCGCTTGCGAAAGCGGTGGCGCGCCTTCGCCGCGCATGGGCGGCGCGTCGGGCCGGGCATCGCGTGCGTCGCCGGTCTGCCAATGGGGGCCGGGAGGCCGCGGCGGCCGACCATCCTCCAGCTCCATGCCTTCGCCGGGCGCGTCTCCCGGTCCGGGCAGGTTCCCGGGGCCGCCATCCCGACCCGGCATCGGAAGCAGCGAGCGCAGCGCGTCGATGGGGGACGACGGGATGGACGTCATGGCGCGCCTCCGCGAGGCCGGCGCGAAACGCGCCTGCAACAATCGCACGCTACGTCGCCGCCGCGCGTGCCGGTACCCGGGGTTGACCCTAGGGTCGGGCAAGGCTCCCGCCGCTCCTGCAAGAGCAAGAGCCGCGGGCCGGAAACGCAGGCGAAAAAAACGGGAAACCGATGGTTTCCCGCTGAATCCGGCGTGGCCGGAGGACTTGTGTTGTGGCGGCGCCAGACTAGCGTGCGCCGGAAGCTAATGCAACACCTTAAATTGATTCATATAAATTATTGATATAAATCATTTTTCATGCAGAAGCGCCTCGCGCTTCATGGCCCTGCGCGCCTCCCGCGGCTCGCTCCAGGCGTTGTTGAACACGGCCGGCTCCCAAGAGCCGTAGGTCGGGTTCGCCAGCATCCACCAGCGCTCGCCGAACCAGTCGCGGTACTCCTCCAGCAGCGCGGCGCGGGCCTCGGGCGTGTTGGCGACGACCTCGACGAAATCGCCGAGCTGGTCGCCGAACTGCATCAGTACGCGGTATTCGCGGCCCGCCAGCCGGCGTCGGCACAGCTTCTCGCTGCCGTTCTGCTCGCAGCCCTCGACGTGGGTGCCGAGGCCGAGGAACACGCTGTCGTCCTTCACCGGCAATCCGGCCTCGCGCAGGTTGGCGAGGGTGGCCTCTTGCAGGTGCACCGCGCGGTTGGACAGGTAGAGGATGGTCACGCCCTTCGCTTCGGCCGCCTTGGCGAACGCCAGCACGCCCGGCACGGGCCTGGCCTTCTTCTCCGCGACCCACTGGTCCCAGGTGACCTCGTCGTATTCGAGCCCGTTGCCGACCAGCCGCGCCTGGTAGGGCGAGTTGTCGAGCACGGTTTCGTCGATGTCCATGATCACCGCGGGCTCGAGGCCGGCGGCCGGCGCGGCCTGCTCGCGCTCGGCGGGCACCAGCGCGTCCCAGTTCGCCTGCGCCAGCGCGGCGTCGAGGTGGTCGGCGGCGGCGCGGAAGATCGAGATCGCGTTGGCCTGGTATTCGGCCGAGCGCTGCACCCAGAGCACGGCGTTGAGGTTGTCGTCGGCGCCGGTCGCGGCCGACGTCGCCGTCGCCGGTTCGGTGGAAGGGGCGGCGGCGGGCTGCGCGGCACCGTCGGGCGCGGTGAACGAGGTCGGCTTGCAGGCGGCCAGGACCAGGGCGGCGGCAAGCAGGGTCGCGGCGGGTGCTATCGCGCGCATGTGGCGGGTTCCATCGATTCGGGATGGCCGGAGTGTAGCGAAGCCACGTTGCGGACTCCGCATCGCCGCCGATCGGGCGTAGTGGGTCGGCTATCCTGCCCGTACGATCGAGCGATGGAAGGAATGGAGATGGATGCGGATGCGACGATCCTGCCGCTGACCGCGGTCGAGGCGCGCGTGCTGGGCTGCCTGATCGAGAAGCAGGCGATCACGCCCGACGTCTATCCGCTGACGGTCAACGCCGCGCAGGCCGCGGCCAACCAGAAGACCGCGCGCGAGCCGGTGCTGTCGCTCGATCCCGGCGCCGTGCACCACGCGCTGCGCGAGCTCGAGCGCAAGGGACTGGTGAAGCAGGTGTTCTCCTCGCGCGCCGAGCGCTACGAGCATCGCGCGGACGCCTGCTTCAGCCTGCCCGGGCCGCAGGTCGCGTTGCTCGGGTTGCTGCTGCTGCGCGGCGCGCAGACGCTGCACGAACTGCTGGCGCGCAGCGAACGCCTGCACGCCTTCGCCGACGCCGAGGACGTGCGCCACCATCTCGAACGCCTCGCGCAGCGTGCGCCGGCGCTGGCGGTGCTGCTGCCGCGCGCGGCGGGGCAGCGCGAGGATCGCTACGCGCACCTGCTGTGCGGGGATGTCGGCGTGCAGGCCGAAGCCGCTTCCGTGGCGGATGCGCGATCTGCTGCCGTGCCGGGGCTTGTGGCGCGCGTCGAAGCGCTGGAGGCGGACGTGGCCATGCTGCGCGAACAGCTGGCGCGGCTGCTGGCCGAAGGCGAGGGCTGAGGCTGCGCGCGACCGGGCCGGCGCCGTCCAGGATGCGGAAAAGCAAACCCTGTCATTTCGACCGCAGGGAGAAATCTTCCTTCTCCCTGCGCCGGAGACGGGATTTCTCCCTGCGGTCGAAATGACAGTTTTTTCGGGTTGTTCACTCTCCGGCTGAAGAACCCCGGAAAAGCCGTCATCCCCGCGAAGGCGGGGATCCAGTGTCTTTGGCTGTTGGCTTGCAGGATCAAAGTCGCTGGATCCCCGCCTTCGCGGGGATGACGGTGAAGGGGATGACGGCGGCAGGATGAGGGTGGGCAGGATGCCGGTTGGCGGTAGCCTCCCGCTCGCGTGCCGCGCTCGGAATCAGTCGCCCAGCAGCGCGCGGATCGAGGCGAATCCCGCCGTTGCGCGTTCCTGCTTGCGCGCGGCATCGGCCACCGGGTCGGCGCCGTCGCGCTGCAGCTCGGCGGCAGGCAACTCCTCGAAGAACCGGCTCGGCGCGAGCCGCAGCTTCGCGCCCCAGCGCTGCGCTTCCAGCGAGTAGGACAGCCACAGCTGCTCCTTGGCGCGGGTGATGCCGACGTAGAGCAGGCGGCGTTCCTCGTCGAGCCGGCCTTCGTCGAGGCTGGCCTCGTGCGGCAGGGTGTTGTCGTCCATGCCGACGATGAACACGTAGCGGAACTCCAGACCCTTGGCGGCGTGCAGGCTCATCAGCCGCACCTGGTCGCCGGGGTCGCCCTTGTCGGCGTGCGAGAGCAGGGCAAGTTGCGCGGCGAGTTCGCCGGGTCCCGCGCCGCGCGCACCCTCGAACCAGTCGGCCAGTTCGTCGAGGTTGCCGCGGCGGATGCGGAACAGCTCCTCGGTCTTGCACTGCTCGCGCAGCGCGGCGAGCAGGCCCGACTTCTCGTTGAGCCTGCGCACCAGCTCCGAGGAGGGCAGGCGGGCGGCGTCTGCGCGCAGCCCGCGCACGATGTCGGTGAACGCGCCGAGGGCGTTGGCGGCGCGCGGCTGTAGCTGCTTGAGCAGGCCCATCGATTCGGCGGCGCGCGACAGCGGCAGGTGCGCGTGCTGCGCCATCTCGGCCAGCTTCGCCAGCGTGGTGGCGCCGACGCCGCGGCTGGGCGACTGCACCGCGCGCAGGAATGCGGCGTCGTCGTCGGGATTGGCGACCAGGCGCAGCCACGACAGCGCGTCCTTCACTTCGCCGCGGTCGAGGAAGGCGGTGCCGCCGGACAGGTGGTAGGGGATGCGCAGCAGCTGCATCGCCTTTTCCAGCGCGCGCGACTGGTGGTTGCCGCGGAACAGCACGCAGAACTCGTTCCACGGCGCTTCGCGCGCGGTGTGCAGGAAATGGATCTCGCCGGCGACGCGCTCGGCCTCGTGCGCGGCGTCGCGGCATTCCCAGACGCGGATGCGCTCGCCGTCGGCCTGCGCGCTCCACAGCGTCTTCGGATGCTCGTGCGGGTTGTTCGCGATCAGCGCGTTGGCCGCGCGCAGCACGCGGTTGGAGCAGCGGTAGTTCTGCTCCAGCTTCACCACCTCCAGCGCCGGGTAGTCCTGGCCGAGCTGGACGAGGTTCTCGGGATTGGCGCCGCGCCAGGCGTAGATGCTCTGGTCGTCGTCGCCCACGCAGGTGAAGTTCGCCTTCGGCCCGGCCAGCGCCTTGAGCAGGCGGTACTGCGCGTCGTTGGTGTCCTGGCACTCGTCCACCAGCAGGTAGCCGATGCGCTCGCGCCAGCCGGCGATGGCGTCCCCGTCGCCTTCCAGCAGTTGTACCGGCAGCCGGATCAGATCGTCGAGGTCGACCGCGTTGAACGCGGACAGGCGCTTCTGGTAGCGCGCGTACAGCGAGGCGGCCTCGTGCTCGCGCGCGCTGCGCGCGATGGCCTGCGCCTCGTCCGGCGAATGCCCCGCATTCTTGATGTTCGATACCAGCGACTGCATCGCCTGCACCGCATCGGGCTTCGCGCCCGGCATCAGGTCCTTGAGCTGGGCCAGGGTGTCGTCGCTGTCGAAGATCGAGAAGCCGCGGCGCAGGCCGGCCTTCTCGTGCTCGACCTGCAGGATCTTCAGCCCCAGCGCATGGAAGGTGCAGATGGTCAGGCCGTCGGCGGCGTCGCCGCGGATGCGCCGCGCCACGCGCTCGCGCATCTCCCTGGCCGCCTTGTTGGTGAAGGTGATCGCGGCGATGCGTTTGGCCGGATAGCGGCCCGACTGGATCAGGTGCGCGATCTTCTCGACGATCACCCGCGTCTTGCCGCTGCCGGCGCCGGCGAGCACGAGCAGGGGGCCGTCGCAGTGCGCGACGGCGGCGCGTTGTTGGGGGTTGAGGGACATGCGGACGACGATGGCGGAGCGGCGTCATTCTACAGGCCGCAGGGACCGCATTGATCCGTCCCGCCCCCGTAGGAGCGGCTTCAGCCGCGGCCAGGATCCACGTCCCCGCCAGGCAATCGCGCCTGAAGGCGCTCCCACAATCCCCGGGGCGGATCGATAAACTGGCGCCATGGCCAAGCTCTACTTCTACTACTCGGCGATGAACGCCGGGAAGACCACGACCCTGCTGCAGTCGGCGCACAACTACCGCGAGCGCGGCATGCGCACGCTGATCCTCACCCCGCGCCTGGATCATCGCGCCGGCAGCGGCACGGTGGCGTCGCGGATCGGATTGCAGGCCGAGGGCGTTGCCTTCGAACGCGGCGACGACCTGCAGGCGCTGGTCGCACGCGACATCGAGGTGCGTGGCAAGCTCGATTGCGTGCTGGTGGACGAGGCGCAGTTCCTGACCAAGGGGCAGGTCTGGCAGCTGGGAGAAGTGGTCGACGCGCTGCGCGTGCCGGTGCTGTGCTACGGCCTGCGCACGGATTTCCGCGGCGAGTTGTTCGAGGGCAGCCAGTACCTGCTGGCCTGGGCGGACGAACTGAGCGAGATCAAGACCATCTGCCACAGCGGCAGCAAGGCGACGATGACCGTGCGCGTCGACGACAAGGGCTATGCGGTGCACGAGGGGCCGCAGGTCGAGATCGGCGGCAACGAGCGCTACGTGTCGGTGAGCCGCGCCGAGTTCAAGCGGATTTCGCGCGGGGAGGGGCGGATCGAGCTGCTGCAGCCGCCGTTGCCGTTGGATTAGGGCGTTTTCGAGTCAACCACTTTCAGCCTTGCAGCCCAAGGGCTCGTCATCCCGGCGAAAGCCGGGATCCATTTTTGCGGTTGATCTGCGTTATTTCTGCGGAAAGCGACAATCAGGATCAAGATGGATCCCGGCTTTCGCCGGGATGACGTTTGAGCGGCGGAACGAGTGTCGGGATCGCGGAACAGGGCGCCTTGCAGGAGCGGTTTCAGCCGCGACCGGGCGTTCTACGGAGCCGGTTGGATCGCGGCTGAAGCCGCTCCTACAGGCTATCCGTCGGTCCGGAATCTGATCCACGCTCACCGCTGCGACCGGCGACGCAGTCCTCGCGCAGGGCCATGATCTCGCGCGGCAGCGCGCCGCCTTCCGGCTGCGCCTGCTCCACCTGCGCGGCGAGCGCCTGCAGGCTGGCCAGCGCCAGGCTGCGCTCTGACGGCGTGCGGCAGCGCACGTCGGCGGCGTAGGCGCGCGCCAGCCAGCCGGCCTTGCGCAGTTCCGTCTCCTGCTGCGGCAGTTCGGCCAGCGCGTCGAGCCGGGTGAGCGCAGCGGGATCGCCGTGCAGGGCTTGGTACCGGGCCAGCGAGATTTCCGCCCGGCGCGTATGCGAATGCTGCGCGCCGTAGTGGCCGCGGGTGAGCGCCTGCGCCTCGCGCAGCGCGGATGAGGCGGTGTCGCGGCCAAGGTCGGCCTCGACCTCGCCGATCAGGCGCAGCGTGTCGCCGGCCAGGCCATGGCGCTCGCCGAAGGCCTTGCGCCGCAGCGCCAGCGATTCCTGCAGCAGCGGCAGCGCCTCGTCGTCGCGGCCGACGCTGTGCAGCACCATGGCGCGGTTGAACAGGCCGCCGGCCAGCAGGGTCTCGCTGCGGTGCTCGCGCCAGATGTCCACCGCCGTTTCCAGGTCGCGCAGCGCGGCCTCGGCGTCGCCGCGCTCCCAGGCGACGATGCCGATGCTGTTGTGGCTGCGCGCCACGTCGACGTGGCGTTCGCCCAGCCGCACCACCATCCACGACAGCGTGTCGCGGAACTCGGCCTCGGCCTCGGCCAGGCGCCCCTGGTCGACGTGCACCGCCGCCAGCTGCCGGCGCGCGTCGATCGTGGCGTGGTGGTGCATGCCGCGCAGGCTCATCGCCAGCGCCAGCGCCTGGCTGCAGTCGCGTTCGGCGGCGGCGGTGTCGCTCGACTCGCGCTCGAGCGAGCACAGCGAGCGCAGCAGGTCGATCGCCTGCGGGTGCCGCTCACCCGAACTGCTGCGCAGCAGCGCCAGCGCGGCCCGCGTTTCGCTCAGCGCGCGCGCGGTATTGCCGGCGGTGGCGTGCAGGGCCGCCAGGTCGGCGAGGTTCTCGACGATGCCCGGATCGTCCTTCAGCGGGTCGCGGCGCAGCGCCAGCGAGCGCAGGTACAGCACGCGGGCTTCGTCGAGCCGGCGCGCGGAGGCCTGGCAGCGGCCCAGCTGCGAGTAGAACGCGGACACCGGCAGCGGCAGGCGGTTCTCGCTGCGCCGGGCCAGCGCCAGCACCGGCCGCATGCGCGCCAGGCAGCCGTCGATATCGCCCTTCAGGCGCAGCACGCGGCCCAGGTCGGTGGTCGACTGCAGGCGCAGACTGGGCGGGACGCTGTCGAGCGCGTCCACCAGCGCGGCCTGGCGCTGCAGCAGCGCCAGCGCCGCGTCGTAGTCGCCCAGTCCCGCGCGCAGGCGCGCGACCACGCCCAGCAGTTCGGCGCGGGCGACCGGCTGGTGCGCCAGTTCCTGGTCGATGCGGCGCTCGCCGCCGTCGAGCAGCTGGCGCACGTCGACCGAGGCGCCGGCGGGCACGTCGCCGGCGGTTTCGAACAGGCCGACGACGAAGTTCTGCATCGCCTGCGCGCGCGCCGATTCCTGCACCGCCTGCCGCGCCTGCCAGGCGACGATGCCGAGCGCGCTGACCAGCACCAGCGACACCGCCGCCGCGGTCGACAGCGCCCAGCGGTGCCGGCGCACGTACTTGCGGATGCGGTAGGACATGCTCTGCGGCCGCGCGTGCACCGGCTTGCCGTCGAGCCAGCGCTGCAGGTCCAGCGCCAGCGCCTCGACCGACGGATAGCGGTGCTCGGGCTTCTTCGACAGCGCCTTGAGCACGATGTTGTCGAGGTCGCCGGCGATGTCGCGCGCGCGCCTGCGCGCCGCCGCGCCGCCGCCGTCGGTGTCGCGCTGCAGGACCTGCGACGGCCGCTGCGGATCGACGTTGAGGATCGCGTCCTCCCACTGCGCGTCGCTCGGCCGCTTGAGCTGGTAGGGCTTGCGCCCGGCGAGGATCTCGAACAGCACCACGCCCATCGAGTACACGTCGGTCATGGTCGTGACCGGCTCGCCGCGGATCTGCTCGGGCGCGGCGTAGTGCAGGGTGAAGGTGCGCAGGCCGGTGCGGGTGTGGTCGAGCGACTGCTCGGGCGTGTCGAGCAGCTTGGCGATGCCGAAGTCGAGCAGGCGCACGTCGTCGAGCGGCGTGACCAGGATGTTCGACGGCTTGAGGTCGCGGTGCACGATCAGGTTGGTGTGGGCGTGGCTGACCGCCTCGCAGACCTGCAGGAACAGGCGCACGCGGGTCTCGACGCCGGGCTCGCGCGCGCGGCACCAGTCGGTGATCGGTTCGCCCTCGACGAACTCCAGCGCGAGGTAGGGCTGGTTGTCGCTGCTGATGCCGGCGTCGAGCAGGCGCGCGATGTGCGGATGCTCCAGCCGCGCCAGGATCTGCCGCTCGCGGGTGAAGCGCAGGCGCAGGTTGGGATCGGCCAGGCCCGGGCGCAGCAGCTTCAGCGCCACGCGCCGCTGGTACAGGCCGTCGGCGCGGCGCGCCAGCCAGACCTGGCCCATGCCGCCTTCGCCGAGCATGCGCTCGAGTTCGTAGGGGCCGATGGTGGCGCCGGCCTGCACGCCCGGGTGCGGCGCGATCAGCGGCTCGGCGAGGAAGTCCTCGCTGACGGCCTCCAGCGCGAGCAGTTCCTCGAGGTCGTCGGCAAGCTGCGGGTCTTCCTCGCGCAGCGAGGCGAGGCTGCTGGCGCGCGCCGCCTCGTCGAGCTCGAGCAAGGCGTCGAGCAGCGGGGAGAGGCGTTGCCAGCGTTCGGCGTCCATAGAGCTAACGTGTCGCGCGCAGCGTGACGATCACTCCCCCTCCCCCGCAAAGCGGGGGAGGGCAAGGGGTGGGGGCGAGGCCGCCGATGCAATGATCGAAGAAGCTCACGTCGCCCCCGTGCCTTCCCTGGCGCGGAAGAAGGACTCCAGCTAAGGGGTGGATGAAGCAATTTTCCGCGCCTTCGGCGCGCCCCCATCCGCCTTCGGCACCTTCCCCCGAAGGCGGGGGAAGGAAAAGCGAGGAGGAGGTATATGGAATACGGGCGGAGTCCCCGCGCTGAAATTCGATTGCCCGAAAAGTCCCGCTTCGGCGCTTGCCCCCCATGACGCCGCGTTCCCCGGTCACGTGTCCTGCAGCGACGCCAGCAGGAACATCCGCGCCTTCTGCCAGTCGCGGCGGATGCTGCGGTCGGAGCGGCCGAGCAGGGTGGCGATCTCGGCTTCCGACAGGCCGCCGAAATAGCGCAGCTCCACCACGTGCGCCAGCTTCTCGTCGACCGCGGCCAGCCGGTTCAGGGCCACGTCCAGCGCCAGCATGTCCTCGTCCAGGCGCAGGCCGCCCTCGATGTCGTGCGGCAGGTCGGTGACGCGGTGCAGGTCGCCGCCGCGCTTCTGCGCCAGCCGCTGGCGGGCGTAGTCGACCACCACGCTGCGCATCGCCGAGGCGGCGTAGGCGAAGAAGTGGGCGCGGTCGTCGAACTGGATCTCGCGCCGGCCGATCAGCTTCAGGTAGGCCTCGTGCACCAGGGCGGTGGCGTCCAGCGTCTGCCCCATCTGGCCCGACAACTGCCGCCGGGCCATGGAGTGCAGCTCCTGGTACAGCGTCGCCAGGACCTGGTCGAGCGCGCCGCGGTCGCCGCCGCGGGCGGCGTCCAGCCAGAGGGTGATGTCGGCGCTATCGGCCATGGATCAAGGAATTCCCCGGTCAACTTAAGGACTATACCGCGAAGCCGCGCGGTCGGCGCCGGAAGGCCGGGCGGCGGTCAGCGCTGGCAGCCGCCGCACCAGACGGTGGCGCGCTGGGCGATGGCGGCCTGCTTCAGCGGCCGGCCGCAGCGCGGGCAGGGCTCGCCGCCGCGGCCGTAGGCCGACAGCTCCTGCTCGAAATAGCCGGGCGCCCCGTCCGGGGAAATGAAATCGCGCAGGGTGGTCCCGCCGCGGGCGATGGCGTGGCCGAGGATGCGACGGATTTCGGCGGCGAGCGCGGCGTAGCGTTCCCGCGAGACCTTGCCCGCCGCCCGCAGCGGCGAGACGCCGGCGGCGAACAGCGCCTCGGCGACGTAGATGTTGCCGACCCCGACCACGATCCGCTGGTCCATCAGGAAGGCCTTCACCGGCGCGCTGCGCCCGCGGCTGCGCGCGAACAGGTAATCGCCGTCGAAGTCGTCCGACAGCGGCTCGGGGCCGAGGCCGCGCAGCAGCGCGTGGGTCTCGCCGGTCGGCTGCCACAGCAGGCAGCCGAAGCGGCGCGGATCGTTGAAGCGCAGCACGCGCTTCGAGTCGGGCCCGCCGCCATCGAGCACGAGGTCGACGTGGTCGTGGTCGCGCAGCGGCGTGTCCGCCGGCAGCACGCGCAGGCTGCCGGACATGCCCAGGTGCAGCAGCGCGCTGCCGGCGGCGGTGTCGAGCAGCAGGTACTTGGCGCGGCGGCGCACGGCGTCGATGCGCTGGCCCGGCAGGGTTGCGGAAATCTCGGGCGGGATCGGCCAGCGCAGGTCCGGCCGGCGCAAGGTCACCGCGCGCACGCGGCGGCCCTCGACGTGCGGGGCGAGGCCGGCGCGGGTGGTTTCGACTTCGGGCAGCTCAGGCATCGTCGCTGGTCCCTTCGAGCACGAAGGCAGGGGGATCGCCGTCGACCAGGCGCAGCGGGGCGCCGAAGGTGCGCGACAGCAGGTCCGGAACCAGCGCCTGCGCGCGCGGTGCGTCGGCCACCACGCGCCCCTCGCGCAGCAGCACCACGTGGCCGATCTCCGGCACCAGCTCCTCGGCGTGGTGGGTCACCAGCACCAGGGTCACGCCCTCGTGCGCGAGCCGCCGCAGGGTCCGTAGCAGGTGGTCGCGGGCGACCACGTCCAGCCCCGCCGCCGGCTCGTCCAGCAGCAGCGCCATCGGCGCGTGCACCAGCGCGCGCGCCAGCAGCACGCGCCTGGCTTCGCCGGTGGACAGGGTGGCGTACATGCGGCCGGTCAGGTGCGCACCGTCGGCCCGCGCGAGCGCGGCCTGCGCCTGCGCCAGTTTCTCTCCGGACACCTCGTCTTCCGGCAGCGGCGCCAGCCGCGCGTCGAAGGCGCCCAGCACCACGTCCTCGACGGCCAGTTCAGGCAGCGAGGCCAGGTCGTCGTGCATCGCCCCGGTCACGATCCCCAGCCGCGAGCGGATCGCGCGCACGTCCCACAGGTGTTCGCCGAGGATCCGCACGGCCGGCCGGCCATCGGCGTGCGCCATCGGATACAGCTGCCGCGTGATCAGCTGGATGAAGGTCGACTTGCCGCAGCCGTTGGGCCCGAGGATCGCCGTGTGCCGGCCCTGCGGCAGGCGCAGGTTCACGCCGTCCAGCGCCGGCCGGGCGCCGCCGCGGAGCACGCTGGCGGCGTCGAGTTCGATCAGGGGGGGCGGCGCGGCGGGACGGTCGACGGTCATCGGCAGGACATGGGGATGAATCGGCTGCACACCATACGCGGGCGCAGGGGTGGCCTTCGTGCGGCACCGGCCCCATCATGACCGGGTTCACACCACGTTGACATCGTCATGCCCGCGTCCCTGATCGATTTCCTCGCCGGCGGCCTGCTGCAGTTCGGCTTCTGGTCGCTCGCGCTTTACTTTCTGGTCGCGACCCAGCTGACCATCTTCTCGGTCACGCTCTACCTGCACCGCAGCCAGGCGCACCGCGGCGTCGATTTCCATCCGCTGCTGGCGCACTTCTTCCGCTTCTGGACGTGGCTGACCACCTCGATGATCACCCGCGAGTGGGTGGCGATCCACCGCAAGCACCACGCGAAGTGCGAGACCGAGGACGACCCGCACAGCCCCATGCACAAGGGCATCAAGACCGTGTTCTGGCGCGGCGTCGAGCTGTACCGCGAGGCCCGCGCGATGCGCGCCGACATCGAGCAGTACGGCAAGGGCGCGCCCGACGACTGGATCGAGCGCCACCTCTACACGCCGTACGCAACGATGGGCCCGGTCGTGCTGCTGTTCGCCAGCTTCGCGCTGTTCGGCTTCGCCGGCGTCGCGATCTGGGCGATCCAGATGGCGTGGATCCCGTTCTGGGCCGCGGGCGTGGTCAACGGCCTCGGCCACTGGTGGGGCTACCGCAACTTCGAGACCACCGACACCGCCACCAACCTCACCCCGTGGGGCGTGTGGATCGGCGGCGAGGAACTGCACAACAACCACCACGCCTTCCCGAGCTCGGCCAAGTTCGCGCTGCGCAAGTGGGAGTTCGACATCGGCTGGGCCGCGATCAAGGGCCTGCAGACGCTGCGCCTGGCCAAGGTGCTGCGCGTCGCGCCTTCGCTGGACGTGCGCCCCAACATCCAGGCGCCCGACACCGACACCATGAAGGCGCTGCTCGCGCACCGCTTCCAGGCGATGACCGACTACCAGCGCAACGTGCTGATGCCGGCGCTGCGCGAGGAAGCGCAGGCCGCCGGCGCGAAACTGCGCTCGCTGCTGCCGCGCAAGCTGCGCAAGGGCCTGGTCGACGACGGCCGCTGGCTCAGCCCGGAAGCGCGCGAACAGATGCAGCAGTGGATCTCGCAGCGCCCGCGCATCCGCACCGTGGTCGAATACCGTCGCAGCCTCGCCGCCGTCCTCGAGGCACGCACCAGCAACGCCAGCGACGCCCTGCACAACCTGCAGGCCTGGTGCCGCGAGGCCGAGGCCAGCGGCATCCGCGCGCTGCAGGAATACTCGGCGCGCCTGAAGGGCTATTCGCTGCAGTCGGCCCACGCCTGAGGCGGCGTTACCCCGCACTCATCGCCCGCCGGCACAGGTCGGCGCGCATATACCTCCCCCGCTTGCGGGGGAGGTCGGCGCGAAGCGCCGGGTGGGGGGGCACCCAGCCGCTAAACTCCCCACATGCGCTTGCTGACCATCCTCCTCCTGCTCCTGCCCGCGATCGCCTTCACCCAGGTCACCCGGACCGGCGAATACCTCGCGAAGATGGACGCCGACGGCGACGGCCGCGTTTCGCTGGCCGAATACCAGGACTGGATGAGCTACGCCTTCGACGGCATGGACCGCAACCGCGACGGCGTGCTGACCCCGGACGAACAGCCGGGCGGCAAGGGCAAGCCGATCACCCGCGGCGACCACCTCGCGCGACTGGCCGAACGCTTCCAGCGCCAGGACGCCAACCGCGACGGCTTCCTCGACGCCCGCGAACTCGCCGCGCCGCCGCGCTGAAGCTGCTCCTGCATCCAGCCGTACCGGCTCAGTCCCGCGACTGTCGCCGCAGCACCAGCATCTCCACCAGAGCGAACGTCAGCCCCGCGCCGAGCACCACCCACAGCACCGCCGCATGGCGAAACGCCTGCGCCTCCGACACGTAGCGCGTCGTCCCTTTGCTCGTGACGCCGGCCGGCGCTTCCGCGCTCGGCGTCGTGCTGCCCTCGGCCACGTTCCGCTCCTGCTGCATGCCCCACATCGCCAGCGTCACGAACGCCGCGATCCAGATGCCGCGCAGGATTCGCACGCGCAACTCCAGCGGCTTCGACCCACTGAACCGCACGAGGGCGGCGCCACCCAGCACGAGGATCGCGACGCCCGCGAGCACGGGATCGGAGAACAGGTAGGCGAGATGTTGCATCGAGGGATCCGGGAGGTGGCAGGGACATGGAGGAATCTGCAATCCCCATTGGGCCCGCTCCGCGGCGAGTCCGCAAGCGTCCCCGTGCGGCAAGCGCCCGGGTTATTTGTCCAACTCGCTGGAGACGTAGTCGACAAGTTCCCGGGTGTTCCTGACGAACTCCGCTTCCAGGTCGATGCCGCACTTGTTCGCAAGGACAATGATCGACCACAGGCAGTCCGACAGTTCATGGCCGAGCTTCGCCTTGCAGTCGTCGATCTCCCGGATGCCGGCGTTCGCCTGGATCAGCTTTGCCAAGTCGCCGACGTCTCCCATGAAGCCAAGCGCAAGCTCTTCCGTGGTCCAGGCACGCCCATACTTCTTGATCTCGAGCTGTTCGTAGAGAGCGTTGAGCTGTAGTGCCGATTTCTCGAGATCACTGAGTTTCATGTTGATTGCAAGTAACGCCTGAATTAAGCCGCGCCGCGAAGCGGCGTCGGCTTGAATGAATTGTTAGCCCCCAACGAATGACTCATCAGAATTGCATTCCTTAATCATGTCCTCCCAGGGCCACTTGACGGTCGCGTACTTTCGATAAAGGAGCAGTTGCTTGTCCACAATCGATACTTCCGAAACAGCTGGGTTGTATGAAATGACCAACCCACGACCATCCGAATCCACTTGGAGTGACTCGAATTTTTCCAGAACCGTGCGCAGCGGGGAACCGCAATGACGATACGACAGGTGTCGCTCAGTCCCGAAAGACTCCCAGCTTCACGCGAACAGCTTCCGCAACGCGCGCAGTCTCGCGCAGCGGAGTGATCGCGGCGGGTTCGTCATCCATTCCGCCGATGCGCCCACGCGCCAGCAGTGCATCGAGGAATCTTCGCGGCCGCGCGCGCGCGCGCTCAAGGTTGAAGACGTGGACCGGCGCGCGGGTGGCGCAGGCTTCGGACACCATGTTGACCGAGTCGGGCGTGCAGACGATGCGGTCGGCCCAGGCCAGCAGGCCAGGGTAGGGATTGGGGCCGTCGTCCGGTCCGCACCAGGCAAGGCCGGGCGTGCGGGCGAAGTGGCGTCGCAGGGCATCGACGATGCCGGGCGGCGTGCGGCGCGAGGTGGTGGCCAGGACGCTGCCGCCGGCTTGCGTACGCATCGCTTCGATCCGCGCGCAGAGCGCATCGAAGCCGGCGCCGTCGTAGGGGGCCTGCGCGGTGGGGCCGCCGACGAGCAGGGCGATGCGCGGCGAGGGCAGGTCGGCGAACGCGGCGAAGGCGTCGCGCGCGCGCTGCAGCCAGGCGTCGTCGACGGGGTTGAGGCTGCCGAGCAGGGTGACGACGTTGTCGCCGGCCAGGCCGTCGTGCTCGGGGGCGACCACGAGGTCCCAGTGTGTGGGGTCGATGCGCGGGTCGAGGATCTGCACGGCCGCGGCGCCGCGCGCGCGCAGCAGCCGGGTCGCCAGCGCCGCCTGCCGGCCGCAGCCGATGGCGAGCGCGGGCGGGGCGGCGAGCGCGTCGGCGAATCCGGCGCCGAAGGCGTGGCCCGCCGCCGGCAGCGCCCGGGGCGCGAACCAGCGCCAGGGCGCGCGCGGCGCGAGCGACAGCGTGCGCACCGCGCCGCCGAGGGCGTCGGCCAGCGCGTCGGCCTGCCGCGCGTTGCCGGCGCGGCCGTCGCTGAGTGACCAGATTTGGGGGGAATCGATGCCCGCGGCGCCGGCTCGTTCCAAATTTGTAATCATCCGTTCCGGTGACCGCGGCTGAACGTCGTTCATGGAACTCTACACTGCACGCTTTCCGCCTTCCCTTCCCGCCGAGGACGTCCGATGACCGACACGCTGTCCGATGCCGCGCTCGACCAGGTGTTCCGCACCGCCCGCACCCACAACGCGTTCTCCGGCGAGATCGACGACGCCACGCTGCGCCGGCTCTACGACCTGGTGAAGCTCGGCCCGACCGAGGCCAACTCCTGCCCGGCGCGGTTCGTGTTCGTGAAGTCGCGCGAGGCGAAGGAGAAGCTGGGCCCGGCGCTGAGCGAGGGCAACTACAAGAAGACGCTGACGGCGCCGGTGACGGTGATCGTCGGCTACGACATGGCGTTCTACGACAAGCTGCCGGTGCTGTTCCCGCACGTGGACGCGAAGTCGTGGTTCGAGGGTTCGCCGGAGGAGCGGCTGTATCGCGTTGCGCTGCGCGGCTCCAGCATGCAGGCGGCCTACCTGATCCTGGCCGCGCGCTCGCTGGGGCTCGATACCGGGCCGATGTCGGGCTTCGACACCGACAAGGTCGACGAGGCCTTCTTCAAGGGCACGTCGATCAAGTCGAACGTGCTGGTCAACCTCGGCAAGGGCGATGCGTCGGCGATCTTCCCGCGCTCGCCGCGGCTGTCGTTCGACGAAGCCGCGCGCATCGAATGAGCCTGTCCACGACCCTTCGTCCCGCCCCCGTCCCGCAAGGAGCTTCCATGCCACGATCCCTGACCCGCCTCGCATTCGGACTCGCGCTGGGCGCGCTCGCCACGTCCGCCGCCGCGGCGCCGTTGACCTACACGATCGACGCGACCCACACCGACGTGATCGCGCAGTGGAACCACCTGGGCTTCTCCAACCCGACCGCGCACTTCGGCCAGGTCGAGGGCACGATCGTGTACGACGCCGACGACGTGTCGGCCTCGTCGGTCGAGGTCAGGATCCCGCTGTCGGGCCTGAACTCGCACGTCGCGCGCTTCGACGAACACCTGCGCAACGCCGACTTCTTCGAGGTCGAGACATTCCCGGTCGCCACCTTCCGCAGCACGGCGGTGGAAGCGGCGGGCGAGGGCAGGCTGAAGGTGTCGGGCGAGCTCACGATCAAGGACGCCACGCGCCCGGTGGTGCTGGACGTGGCGCTGAACAAGGCCGGCCCGCACCCGCGCAACAACCGGCCGACCATCGGATTCGATGCCACCACCACGGTGCTGCGCAGCGAATTCGGACTGGGCCGCGGCGCGCCCGCGGTCAGCGACGAAGTGAAGATCCGCATCACCACCGAGGCGCAGGCCGAATCCGCGCCGGAGTGACCCAACCCACCCGCATTCAAGAGGCAACGACCATGAAGCACGCTACCAAACTCCTGCTGCTCCCGTTCGCACTGACGCTGGCCATCGCCGCCTGCAAGCCGGCCGAGCCGCCGGCAGCCGCCGTCGAGGCCGCGCCCGCCGCGCCGGAAGCGACCGCGCCCGCCGAGGCCCCGATCGAAGGCGTGTCCGGCACCTACGTCATCGATCCGAACCACACCAACGTCGTCGCGCAGTGGAACCACTTCGGCTTCTCCAACCCGGTCGCCAACTTCGGCCAGGTCGAGGGCACGATCGTCTACGACGCCGACAACGTCGGCGCCTCGTCGGTGGAAGTGACGCTGCCGCTGTCGGGCCTGGTCTCGTTCGCCACCGATTTCAACGAGCACCTGTCCAGCGCCGACTTCTTCGACGCGGCGAAGTTCCCGGTCGCGACGTTCAGGAGCACATCGGTCGAATCCGCCGGCGGCAACCGCCTGAAGGTCACCGGCGACCTCACGATCAAGGACAACACCCATCCGGTGGTGCTGGACGTGACGATCAACCGCTTCGGCGAGCACCCGATGCTCAAGCGCGCGACCGCCGGCTTCGACGCCACCACCACGATCAAGCGCAGCGACTTCGGCGTGGGCGCCTACGCGCCGAACGTCAGCGACGAGGTGCAGCTGCGCATCACCACCGAGGCATCGGTGGCGGCGCCCGAAGCCGACGCCGCGGGCTGAGCCCGGGCGATGCGCATCGTCCGACCCTCCGGCGAGCGCGGGCACGTCGACGCCGGCTGGCTCGGCAGCCGGCACACGTTCTCGTTCGGCCACTACCACGAGCCGAAATGGATGGGGTTCGGGCCGCTGCGCGTGATCAACGAGGATCGCGTGGCGCCGGGCGGCGGCTTCCCGCCGCACCGGCACGCGAACATGGAGATCCTCAGCTACGTCATCAGCGGCGCGCTCGCGCACCGCGACAGCACCGGCAGCAGCGGCGTGCTGCGGCCGGGCGAAGTGCAGTGGATGAGCGCGGGCAGCGGCATCGAGCACAGCGAGTACAACGGCGGCGATGGCGTGCCGGTGCACTTCCTGCAGATCTGGATCATGCCCGACCGCGTGAACGCGCCGCCGGACTACGACCAGCGCGCGTTCGACCCGCTGCAGCGCGAAGGCCGCTGGGCCACGCTGGCCTCGCCCGACGGCGGCGACGGCAGCCTCGCGATCCGCCAGCAGGCCTGGATGCGCGGCGTGCGGCTGGCGCGGGACGTGTCGGTCGAGCACGCGCTCGATCCCGCGCGGCTGTACTGGCTGCACGTGGTCCAGGGCGCGGTGAGCGCGGATGGCGGCGCGCTCTCGGCCGGCGACGCGCTCGGCATGTCCGGGGAGCAGGGCAGCCTGCGGCTGACCGGCGCCGGCGACGACGTCGCCGACGTGCTGCTGTTCGACCTGCCGCCGTAGGGGTTGGCAGGGCATTCCCAACACTCGTCATTCCCGCGAAGGCGGGAACCCAGCGTCTTTGGCTTTTCAGGCTCGCCGTAGCGAGCGCTGTGCCTTGGCAGGGAAGAAGCAACGACACTGGGTTCCCGCCTTCGCGGGAATGACGGGGGTTTGGGCACTTGCCGGCTGTTGGCCGATCCCAACCCCTCCGCGGTAGTAGAATGCGTCCGTTGCAACCACACGCCGCCGCCATGACCGCCACCCAGCCCCAGCCCCAGCCCACGCAAGCCAACGCGCGAACCCGCTACGAGGTGCGTCGCGATGACCTGCCACTGAGCTGCCCGCTGCCGTCGATGGGGCTGTGGAATTCGCATCCGCGCGTGTACCTGCCGATCGAGGCCGACGGCGGCGAAGCCGATTGCCCGTACTGCGGCGCGCACTTCGTCCTGGTCGACTGAGGCCGGGGCGGCATCCCGCGTGCCGCGCCCGCTGACCGTGGTGCAGCTGCTGCCGGCGCTGGAGTCCGGCGGCGTCGAACGCTCCACCCTCGAGATCGCCGACGCACTGGTGCGTGCCGGGCATCGTGCCATCGTCGTCTCCGCCGGCGGGCGGCTGCTGCCGCGGCTGCGGGCCAGCGGCGCCGAACACGTGGAGCTCGACATCGGCCGCAAGTCGCTCGCCGTGCTGCGGCACGTGCGCGTGCTGCGCGCGCTGTTCGCGCGCGAAGGCGTCGATATCGTGCACGCGCGCTCGCGGCTGCCGGCCTGGCTGGGCTGGCGTGCGCTGCGCGGGATGCCGGAAGCGGGCCGGCCGCGGTTCGTCACCACCGTGCACGGCCTGAATTCGCCTTCGCGCTACAGCGCGATCATGGCGCGCGGCGAGCGCGTGGTCTGCGTGTCGGACACGGTGCGCGACTACGTGCTGCTCCACTATCCGCGCACCGATCCGGAGCGGCTGCGGGTGATCCCGCGCGGGATCGATCCGGCCGACTTCCCGCGCGCGCCCGCGCCCGATCGCGCGGCGCGCGAGCGCGTCGCCGCCCTGCATCCGGCGCTCGCCGGCGAAGGCCCGCTGCTGCTGCTGCCCGGGCGCGGGACGCGACTCAAGGGCCACGGCGACGCCATTGCGCTGCTCGCCGCCCTGCGCGCGGACGGCCTCGACGCGCGGCTGTGGATGCCCGGTGCGGTGCAGGACGGGCGCGAGGCGTACGCAGCCGAGCTCGAACGGCTGGCACTGGAAGTCGGCGTCGACGGCGTCCTCGCGATCACGCCGCCGATCTCGGCCATCGCCGGGGCCTACGCCGCCAGCGACCTGGTGCTGCAGCTCTCGCGCAAGCCCGAATCCTTCGGGCGCACGGTGATCGAGGCGCTGTCGGTCGGGCGCCCGGTCGTGGGCTGGGACCACGGCGGCGTCGGCGAACTGCTGCGCGCGCTGCAGCCCGCGGGCGCGGTGGCGCCGTTCGACGCCGGGGCGCTGCATCGGGCGGCGAGGGCGGCGCTCACCCGCCCGCCGTCGCTTCCCGATACCATTCCGTTTACCTTGCAGGCGATGCAGGACGCCACGCTGTCGGTCTATGACGAACTCCGCGACGATCACGCCGCCGCCCGCCACCGCTGACGCCGCGCCCGCCGGCTGGCGCTGGGCGCCGCACTGGGTGCTGGCCTTCGTCGCGCTGTGGCCGGCGCCCGGCTACGCCGAGGGCGTGATGGTGCTGGGCGCGCTGGCCGCGATCGTGTACCTGGTATGGGGGCGCTTCCGCGGCGGCATGCGCCTGCTCAGCCTGCAGGCCTGGGCGCTGACCAGCGTGCTGTTCTGCGCCTACTGGCTGCCGCAGCTGGTCTCGTCGATCGACGCGGTCGACCACGGCCGCGCCTTCCGCGAATCGCTGGTCGACCTGCGCTACCTGCCCTTCCTGTGGCTGGCGGCCTCGGCGGTGGCGAATCCGCGCGGCCGGCAGCTCACCTTCGCCGGGCTGGCGGTGATCGTCGGGATCTGGACGATCGATGCGCTGGCCCAGGTCGTCACCGGCACCAGTCCGCTGTTCTGGAGCATCGACGCGCTCAAGCAGGCGATCAGCGGGCGGCCGATGTGCACGGCCGAGCAGGCCGCGGGCCTGGATCGGCTGGGCGGCGTGCTCGGGCCGTGCAACCGCAAGCTCGGCGTGGTGCTGGCGAGCCTGTCGCCGTTCGCGCTGTACTACGCCGGGCGCCGCTTCGGCAGCACCGGCTGGATCGTCGCGGCGATGCTGGTCGGCACCGTGGTGCTGTTCGCCGGCTCGCGCGCGTCGTGGATCACCTTCGCGCTGGTGCTGCTGTTCAGCGGCTGGAGCCTGCTGGGCTGGAAGAAGCTGCTGCTGGTGTTCGCGGCCGGCGCCCTGTCGCTGGTGGCGCTGTCGTTCGTGTCGCCGCAGGTGCAGCAGCGGGTGGTGTTGACCGCGCAGGCGTGGACCGCCGAGGACGCCGCCGGCGTCGATACCGCGCTGTCCGGTCGCGCGCGCATCTGGGGCGCGGCCGCGTGCATGGCGCGCGAGCATCCGGTCAACGGCGTCGGCGCGCGCGGGTTCCGCCGCGCCTTCGCCGACTGCGATCCGGAAGCGGGCGAACTCGCGGCATGGGGGCAGGGGCCGGCGTTCCACGCGCACCAGATCGTGCTCGAGATCCTCAGCGAAACCGGCGGCATCGGCCTGCTGCTGTGGCTGGCCGGCGCGGCGCTGGCCTGGCGCGCATGGCGCTTCGCGGACGCACCGGCGCGCGAGCGCGCACGACCGGCGATGCTGGCGCTCGCGGTCACGGTGTTCCCGTTCAACACCCATCTCGCGTTCTATTCGACGTTCTGGGGCGGGTTGACGCTGCTGCTTGCGGCGCTGTATGCGGGCAGCCTGCTGGCGAGTCGTCGCGACTGAGGAGGCATGCCGTCGCGGCGGCATGTCAGGTTGTCATCCCGAACGCAGTGAGGGATCTGTCGCCCGAAGCCAGATCCCTCACTGCGTTCGGGATGACAACCTGAGAGGGAAGCGGAGCCGGCGCTTCACGGGATACTGGAAGTCAGTAGACCGTCCCCCCATCCGGCTGCCGCTTGAAGCGCCGGTGGATCCACAGGTACTGCTCCGGCGCCGCGCGCGCCATCGTCTCGATGCCCGCGATCACGCGCGCGGTATCGTCGGTGGCGTCGCGCGAGGGGAAATCGTCCAGCGCCGGCCATAGCGTCAGCGTATAGCCGCCATCCGCGCGACGCCGATGCTGGTACAGCACCACCGCCGCGCCGGACATGCGCGCCAGCGCGTGGGTCGAGGTCAGGCTGTGCGCGGGATGGCCGAAGAACGGCACGAACACCGCGTCGCCGCGGCTCGGGTCCTGGTCGGGTGCGTACCACAGCAGCCCACCCTTCTTGAGGTGGCGCACCGCGCCGCGCACGTCCTGCTTGGGGAACATCGCCGCCGCATAGCGCGCGCGCCCGCGGCGCACCGCCCATTCCATCGCCGGCTGCGCGTGCGGGCGATACATGCCGGCCAGCGGCACGTGGTCGCACATCAGCCGGCCGCACATCTCCAGCGTGCTGAAGTGGCCGGAGACGACGATGACGCCGCGGCCACCGGCGCGCGCGGCCTCGATGTGCTCGAGTCCTTCGACGACGAGCCCCTTGCGCATCGGATCGACCGATCCCCACCACGCGCGCGCGAACTCGAACAGGCCGATGCCGAGCGCGGTGAAGTGTTCGCGCAGCAGCGTCTCGCGCGCGGCCGCGTCGAGCTCCGGGAAGCACAGCGCGAGGTTGCGCGCGGCGACTTCGCGACGATCGCGCAGGGCCACGCGCAGCAGCGTGCCGATGCCGCGCCCGATCGCGCGCTGCCACAGCCAGGGCAGGCGCGCGGCCAGCGCCATCGCGCCGATGCCCAGCCATGTCGGCCAGTGCCGCGGCGACAGCGGCGGCGGGGGCAGCGGGGCGTCGGTCGAACTCATGGCGGGATTGTAGTCGGTGGCGGTGGGCGCGGCCGGAGCGGCAGTCGTGCTGCGGCGGAAGCCATGTGTTGGACATGGCCGACATCATTTGTCCTTTGCCCTTTGCCGTCAGCCTTTTGCCGTCCAGTTGTCATCCCGACCCCGGACTTGATCCGGGGGAGGGATCTCCGCCTCGCGGGCTTCGGATACGAGATTGACCGGCTTCGCCGTTGTGAAGCGCTTCTCGCTGCGCTCGGAATGACAAGGTCATGGGCGATTCCCGCTATCCTGTCCCGATGCAAGCCGACCCGACCGAACGCCTGCTGCGCGGCCTGTATTCGGCCGTGCTGTACCTGCTCGTGCCGGTCACGGTCTACCACCTGATCTGGCGCGGCTTCCGCCAGGAGGCGTATTTCGAGCGCTGGGGCGAGCGCTACGCGCGCTATACGACGCCGGCGACGCCCACGCCGATCTGGGTGCATGCGGTGTCGGTGGGCGAGGTCAACGCGGTCGCGCCGCTGGTCGACGCCCTGCTCGATGCCTATCCCGGCCAGCGCCTGCTGGTTACCACGATCACGCCCACCGGTTCGGCGCGCGTGCGCGCGATCTGGGGCGAGCGCGTCGAGCACGCCTACCTGCCCTACGACCTGTCCGGCGCGGTGCGCCGCTTCCTCGCGCACTTCACCCCGCGCATCGCGCTGGTGGTCGAAACCGAGCTGTGGCCGAACCTGCTGCTGTGCTGCCGCGACGCCGGCATCCCCGCCTACCTCGTCAACGCGCGCCTGTCGGAGCGCTCGCTGCGCGGCTACCGCGTGCTGCGGCCGCTGCTGTCGCGGGTGCTGCGCACGCTGCGGCGGGTGTCCGCGCAGTCGGACGACGATGCGCGCCGCTTCGCCGCGCTGGGCGCGCCGGCCGCCTCGCTCGTGGTCACCGGCAACCTCAAGTACGACATCGCGCTCGACGTGGAGAAGATCACGCGCGCGGCCACCGATTTCCGCGAGCGCATCGGCGGGCGCCCGGTCTGGATCGCGGCGAGCACGCATCCGGACGAGGAAGCGGCGGTGCTCGCGATCCACCGCCGCCTGCGCGAGCGCTTGCCGGACCTGTTGATGCTGTGGGCGCCGCGCCATCCCGAGCGCTTCCGCGGCGCCACGCAGCAGGCGGTCGACGCCGGCTGGCGCGTCGCCACGCGCAAGCTCACGCACTGGCCGGACCCGGAGGACGCGGTGTTCGTCCTCGACACGCTGGGCGAACTGCAGCAGTTCTACGCCTGCGCCGACGTGGCCTTCGTCGGCGGCAGCCTGCAGGACATCGGCGGCCACAACCTGCTGGAGCCGGCGGCGGTCGGCACGCCGGTGGCCAGCGGCCCGCACCTGCACAACTTCAGCGACATCGCCCGGCACATGGAAGCCGCCGGCGCCCTGCGCATCGGCGAGGACGTGGAGGCGGTGGGGGCGATCCTGGAGCAGCTGCTGGCCGACGACGCGGCACGCGCGGCGATGCGCGAGGCCGGGCTGGCGCTGGTGCGCAACGGGCGCGGGGCGCTGCGGCGCACGCTCGGGGTGATTGCGGCGGACATGCCCTGTCGATCCGGCCCACAAATACCGGGAACGGGGTAGGTCGGGGCTACGACCCCGATGCCGTCAGCATCCAGCGTCGGCCACGTAGGGCCGACCTACGGTGGGCCGGACCAACAGGTGCGCGGGGGCGCATGGGAAAGGCATCGCGCCTGAAGGCGCTCCTACTGGGCCGGCGCGGTCACGTCCTGCGTCAGCAGGCGGTTGACGTCCTGCACCGTGGCGACGTCCAGCGTGCCGGCCGCCTGTTCGAGCAGCAGGCGGTTGCGCAGGTAGTTGTACTTCGCCGTGGCGTACTGCTGCTTCGCGCTGAACAGGTTCTGCTGGTTGATCAGCACGTCGATGACGGTGCGGGTGCCAACCTCCAGGCCCACCTGCGAGGCGTCGTATGCGCTCTGCGCCGACACCTGGGCCAGGCGGCGCGCCTCGACCTCGCTGATGCCCGCCACCAGCGCCTGGTAGGCGTAGCGGGTGTTGCGCTCGATCGCGCGGCGGCCCTGTTCCAGCTGGTCCTGGGCGATGTCGCGGCTGGCGATCGCCTGGCGCACGCGCGACTGGGTTTCGCCGCCGGAGAAGATCGGCACGGTCAGGGTCAGGCCGATGCTGCTGCCCTCGTCGGTGGCGCTGACCTGGCCGGGCGACGGCGAATACCAGCCGGTGCTGTTGCTGTAGGTCACGCCGAGGCCGAGCGTCGGCAGGTGCCCGGCGCGCGCGGTCGAGACGCCGTGCTCGGAGCCCTGCACCGCGTACTTCGCCGCCTGCAGGCTGGGGTTGGTCTCCAGCGCGCGCTGCACCCAGGCCTCGGCGTCGCCGCCGGCGGGCAGCTCCGGGCGGAAGTCTTCCGGGAGCGCCCTGAGCGCGTTGATCGGGGTGCCGGTGATCTCGGCCAGCGCCTGGTAGGCGTCCTGCAGCGCATTGCGCACCAGGATGGTGTTGGCGCGCGCGCCGTCGTACTGGGCGCGGGCCTCGTGCACGTCGGTGATCGGCGCCAGGCCGACTTCCAGGCGCTTGTCGGCGTAGTCGAACTGCTTCTGGAACGCTTCCTCGGCCGCCTCGGCCGCGGCCAGCGTCTCCAGCGCCACCAGCACGTCGAAATAGGCGTTGGCGGTGCGCGAGACCAGTTCGTCGCCGGCGGCCTCGAGGTCGTAGTCGGCGGCGGTGCTGTAGTCGCGCTGCGCGCGCAGGTTCGAGATCTGCGCCCAGTTGAAGACGCTCTGGTTGAGGTTGGCGCGGTAGCTGCGGCTGCGCGAGGTACCGGTTTCCCCGGCTTCATGCGAGCGGCCCAGGCTTGCGCTGCCGTCGATCTGGGGCAGCAGCCCGGCGCGCGCCTGCACCGCGTTCTCGCGCGTGGACAGTCGCTGCGATTCGGCGATCGACAGCTGCGGATCGTTGACCCGCGCCAGCTCGTAGGTCTGCATCAGGTCCTCGGCGAAGACCGGCGCGGACGACAGGGCGAGGGCAAGGGAGAGGACGAGGGGGCGGCGGAGCATCGGGGATCCTTGGGGAAATTCGGAAGCGTCAGAACTTGAATTCGGGCGTCGGCTCGGCGCCGGCGAGGTAGGGCAGTCCGGTCTCGAACAACGATTCGATGCGCTGGCCGTTGACATCGTTGCGCACCAGCACCGCCTCCATCGCCGGCACGCGGCCATGGACGACGAACATCCGGCCACCGGGACGCAGCCACTGCACGAAACGTGACGGCACCGTGTCGACCGCGCCGGTCACGCAGATCGCATCGAACTGGCGGCCGGGCTCCCACGCGAAGGCGTCGGCCGCGACCACGTCGACGTTGCCGATGCCCTGGGCCTGCAGCCGTTCGCGCGCGGCGTCGGCGAGGTCGGCATGGCGCTCCACGCTCACGACCTCGCGCGCCAGCGAGCCCAGGCAGGCGGTCAGGAAGCCGCCGCCGGTGCCGATCTCCAGCACCGATTCGCTGCCCTCCAGCGCCAGCGCCTGCAGCGCGCGGCCCTCGACCACGGGCTTGAGCATGGTCTCGCCGTGGCCCAGCGGCAGCTCCAGGTCGGCATAGGCCAGCGCACGGTGGCGCTCGGCGACGAAGGCCTCGCGCGGCAGCCGCGCCAGCACTTCGAGCACGCGCGTGTCGAGCACGTCCCAGGGACGGATCTGCTGCTCGACCATGGTCTCGCGGGCCTTGGCGTAATCGAACGTCATCGTGCGGTCCGGGGATTGGATTGGGAGAAACGCGATTCTACTGGCCGGATCGGGCAAATTCGCGGGGCCATCATCGCCAGCGGCGCCGTTGTGGCTGAGTGCCGGAAGTCACCGCGACCGATGGCGCGCCGCCGGCTCACGCCGCCGGCGCCGGGCGGACGGCGTAGGCGCGCAGGAACATGTCGACGGTGGCGTCGATGTGCGCGTCCACGGCGGCAGGCGTCGGGCGCTCGCACAGGCCGCTGGCCATGCGCGTGTGCAGGTCGCCCTTGAGCAGGGCGAAGAACTGCTTCGCGGCCCGCTGCACGTCCGGCACGTCGAGTTCGCCGCGCTCGGCGCGCGCCTCCAGGAACGCGGAGAAGGCACGCACCGTGCGCTCCGGGCCTGCCTGCCAGAACATCTGGCGCACGCGCTCGTCGCTGCCCGGGGTCATCATCATCCGGTGCGTGGCCAGGGCCTCGTCGCTGGTGATCATCGCGAAGAACGCCCGGGCGATGTCGGCCAGCTGCGAATGCAGCGGCGCGGTGGTGTCGGCGACGAACAGGTCGTCGGGCATCAGCGTGGCGCAGACCGCGCGCACGGCCTCGCCGAACAGCGCTTCCTTGTCGCCGAAATGGCTGTAGACGGTGAGCTTGGAGACGCCGGCCTCGGCCGCGATCTGGTCCATGCTCGCGCCCTCGAACCCGTGCTGGGTGAACATCCGCTTGGCGGCGTCGAGGATCGCCGCGCGCTTGGCCAGATCCTTCGGGCGGCCGGGGCCGGCGGCAGCCCTGGCGGGCGCGGCGGGGGGCAGGGGAGATGCGGGTTTCAATGACATGATGTAATACTAGACCAACCGGTTTGATATTTATACTATACGCGCCGGTTCATTAATTGATCCCCACCCCCTATGCCCGCGAACAGGTTCCGCCCGTTCCTCCTGCTTGTGCTGACGGCGCTGCTGTCGGCCTGCGGCCGCGGCGATGCGCCGCAGGAAGCCCCGCGACCCGTGCTGGTCGAGCATCCCGCCGGCGGCGCGGACGCCGCGCTGGCCGCCTACGCCGGCGAGGTCCGCGCGCGCGAGGAAAGTCCGCTCGCCTTCCGCATCGGCGGCAACCTCGTCCGGCGCCACGTCGACGCCGGCGCCGCGGTGCGCGAAGGACAGGTGCTGGCGGAACTCGATCCCGGCGACCAGCGGCTGCAGGCGCAGGCCGCGCAGGCGCAGCTGTCCGCGGCGGAAGCGGAGCTGTCGCGCGCGCGCGCCGACCGCGCGCGCTTCGAGGCGCTGGCCAAGGACAAGCTGGTCAGCCAGTCGGCGCTGGACGGGCAGACCGCCGCGTGGAAGGCCGCCGAGGAGCAGGCGCGCGCGGCCCGCGCGGAACTCGACGTGGCCCGCAACCAGGCCGCCTATTCGCAGCTGCGCGCGCCGCGCGACGGCGTGATCGCGAGCCGGCAGGCCGAGGCCGGGCAGGTGGTCGCGGCCGGGCAGGCGATCTTCACCCTGGCCGGCGACGCGGGGCGCGAGGTGGCGATCGCGCTGCCGGAATCGCGCATCCGCGACTTCAGCGTCGGCCAGCCGGTCATGGTGGAGCTGTGGAGCGCGCCCGGCCAGCACCTGCCGGGCACGATCCGCGAGATCGCCGCCGCGGCCGATCCGCAGGCGCGCACCTATGCCGCGCGCGTCGCGCTCGACGAAAGCGCGGAGTCCGCGGTCGAACTCGGCCAGAGCGCGCGCGTGTACGTGCAGCGCAGCGGCGAGCGCGCGGCGCTGAGCGTGCCGCTGTCGGCGCTGCAGCGCGACGCGGCCGGGCGCCACGCGGTCTTCGTGGTGGATCCGGCGACGCATGCGCTGGATTCGGTGCCGGTGGAGCTGGGCGCGTTCGGCGAGACGCGGGTGCCGGTGCTGTCCGGGCTGGAGGCCGGCGACTGGGTGGTGTCGGCGGGCGGGCACCTGCTGCGCGAAGGGCAGGAGGTGGTGCCGGTGGATCGGGACAATCGGCCAATAGAACCGCAGCATCCGCAGCCGCCAGCGGGACAGACGCCATGATGTTTTCGACGCCGAACGCGCATGGCACCTTCGCCCTTCCCCCGCTCGCGGGGGAAGGGAACGGGATGGGGGAAAGCGCCGAAGTCGATTTCGACCAAGGTGTCGCGATGGGAGCGATGCGGTTTTCGGACTGCCCCCCACCCCAACCCCTCCCCCGCAAGCGGGGGAGGGGCTCTATCCGGGGAGGCTGACGCATGCGCTTCAACCTCTCCGAATGGGCGCTGCGCAACCGCAGCCTGGTGCTGTACGCGATGATCGTGGTCGCGGTCGCGGGCGTGTTCTCGTACCTGGAGCTTGGCCGCTCGGAGGATCCGCCGTTCACCTTCAAGGTGATGGTGGTCCGCACGCTGTGGCCGGGCGCGACCGCCGACGAGGTGGCGCAGCAGGTCACCGAGCGCATCGAGAAGAAGCTGATGGAGACCGGCGACTACGAGTTCATCCGCTCGTACTCGCGCCCGGGCGAATCGCAGGTGATCTTCATGGCACGCGATTCGATGCGCTCGAAGGAGATCCCCGAACTCTGGTACCAGGTGCGCAAGAAGGTCGGCGACATCCGCGCGACCCTGCCCGAGGGCACCGTCGGCCCGTTCTTCAACGACGAGTTCGGCGACACCTTCGGCAACATCTACGCGCTCACCGGCGAGGGCTTCGACTACGCGGTGCTGAAGGACTACGCCGACCGCATCCAGCTCGAACTGCAGCGCGTGCCCGACGTCGGCAAGGTCGAGCTGGTCGGCCTGCAGGACGAGAAGATCTGGATCGAGGTCAGCAACACCAAGCTGGCCACGCTCGGCGTGCCGCTGGCGGCGGTGCAGCAGGCGCTGGCGCAGCAGAACGCGGTGACGCCGGCAGGATTCTTCGAAACGCCCAGCGACCGCGTGCAGTTGCGCGTCGACGGCGCGTTCGCTTCGGTGGACGAGATCCGCGAATTCCCGATCCGGGCCGGCGACCGCACGATCCGGCTCGGCGACATCGCCACCGTGACCCGCGGCTTCGCCGATCCGGCGGCGCCGCGGATGCGCTTCATGGGCGAGGACGCGATCGGCATCGGCGTGTCGCTGCACGAGGGCGGCGACATCTTGCGGCTGGGCAAGACCCTGGAGCACGAGTTCGCGCGGCTGCAGCGCACACTGCCGGCGGGCATGGCGCTGCGCAAGGTCGCCGACCAGCCGCGCGCGGTGCAGGACTCGGTGGGCGAGTTCGTCAAGGTGCTGGCCGAGGCGGTGACCATCGTGCTGCTGGTCAGCTTCTTCTCGCTCGGTTTCCGCACCGGGCTGGTGGTGGCGGTGTCGATCCCGCTGGTGCTGGCGATGACCTTCATCGTCATGCGCTATTTCGACGTCGGCCTGCACAAGATCTCGCTGGGCGCACTGGTGCTGGCGCTGGGCCTGATGGTCGACGACGCGATCATCGCGGTCGAGATGATGGCGATCAAGATGGAGCAGGGCTTTGATCGCTTCCGCGCGGCGAGCTTTGCCTGGACCAATACCGCGTTCCCGATGCTGACCGGCACGCTGGTGACGGCGGCGGGTTTCCTGCCGATCGCGACCGCGGCCTCGAGCACCGGCGAATACACGCGATCGCTGTTCGAGGTGGTGACGATCGCGCTGCTGGTGTCATGGGTGGCGGCGGTGCTGTTCATTCCGTACCTGGGCGACAAGATGCTGCCGGACCTGCACGACCGGCATCGGCAGCCGTCGCTGTGGGAGCGCCTTTCAAGCTCCCTCCCCCGCCTGCGGGGGAGGGCCGGGGAGGGGGCGCGCCGTGAAGCGGCGCGGAGCGACGATACTGCGACCGGGTTGCCCCCACCCCAACCCTCCCCCGTGAACGGGGGAGGGGGCAACAGCAAGAGCGGCGCGCATCACGATCCGTACCAGCGCCCCTTCTACCGCCGCTTCCGCAGCCTGCTCGACTGGTCGCTGCAGCACCGCTGGCTGGTGATCGGCGCCACGGTCGCGGCCTTCGTCGCCTCGATCGCGCTGTTCCGCTTCGTGCCGCAGCAGTTCTTCCCGGATTCGACCCGGCTCGAGCTGATGGTCGACGTCGAGCTGGCCGAAGGCAGCTCGCTGCGCGCGACCGAGGCGCAGGTGCGCCGGCTGGAGGCGCTGCTGGACGGGCGCGAGGGCGTCGACAACTACGTCGCCTACGTCGGCACCGGCTCGCCGCGCTTCTACCTGCCGCTGGACCAGCAGCTGCCGCAGGCCAACTTCGCCCAGTTCGTGGTGATGTCGAAGGATGTCGCCGCGCGCGAGGCGCTGCGCGGCTGGTTCATCGACGAGGTGGCGCCGATGTTCCCGGAGCTGCAGCTGCGGGTGACGCGGCTGGAAACCGGGCCGCCGGTCGGCTATCCGATCCAGCTGCGGGTGTCGGGCGAGCACGTCGAGCGCGTGCGCGCGCTGGCCGAGCAGGTCGCCGACAAGGTGCGCGCGAACCCGCACGTGGCCAACGTCAACCTCGACTGGAGCGAGCCGAGCAAGGTCGTGCGGCTGCGGATCGACCAGGACCGCGCGCGGGCGCTGGGCGTGAGTTCGCAGCACGTGGCCCAGTTCCTGTCGGGCTCGCTGAGCGGGCTGCAGGTGAGCACCTACCGCGAGGGCAACGAGCTGGTCGGCATGCTGATGCGCGGCCCGGCCGACGAACGCGCGCGGCTGGACCTGCTGGGCAGCCTCGCGATCCCGACCGAGAGCGGGCAGTCGGTGCCGCTGTCGCAGGTCGCCACGCTCGAATACGTGTTCGAGGACGGCATCATCTGGCACCGTGACCGCCTGCCGACGATCACCGTGCGCGCCGACATCCGCGACGCCCTGACGCCGCCGACCGTGGTCGCGCAGATCCTGCCGACGCTCGACGAGGTCCGCGACGCGCTGCCGGAAGGCTACCTGCTGGAAACCGGCGGCACCGTCGAGGACTCCGCGCGCGGCCAGGACTCGATCAAGGCCGGCCTGCCGCTGTTCCTGTTCGTGGTGGTGACGCTGCTGATGCTGCAGCTGCGCAGCCTCTCGCGCACCGCGCTGGTGCTGCTGACCGCGCCGCTGGGGCTGATCGGCGTGACCCTGTTCCTGCTGGTATTCCGGGTGCCGTTCGGCTTCGTGGCGATGCTGGGCACGATCGCGCTGGCCGGCATGATCATGCGCAACTCGGTGATCCTGGTGGACCAGATCGAGCAGGACATCGCCGCCGGCCACGCGCGCTGGGACGCGGTCGTCGACGCCACCGTGCGCCGCTTCCGCCCGATCGTGCTGACCGCGCTGGCGGCGATCCTGGCGATGATCCCGCTCTCGCGCAGCGTGTTCTTCGGGCCGATGGCGGTGGCGATCATGGGCGGCCTGACGGTCGCCACCGTGCTGACCCTGCTGTTCCTGCCGGCGCTGTACGCGGCGTGGTTCAAGGTGCGCCGGGACGAGCCGCAGGCGGAGTCAGTGCCCGTGGACTGATGCAGGCCCGGCGGCATCGTCGAGCAGCGCCATGAACGCGCGCGCGGCATTCGACAGCGTGCGCCCGGCATGGGTGACGTAGCCCAGCTGGCGTCGCAGCGCCACGCCGGGCACGCGCAGCACGACGGTCTGCGCGTCGAGCATCGTGTGCGGCAGCACGCTCCAGGCCAGGCCGACGCTCGCCAGCATCTTCAGCGTCTCCATGGTGTTGGTGGTCATGCGCAGCCGCGGCGCCAGGCCCTCGGCGGCGAAGCGGTCGGCGACGATGCGGTGGGTGAAGGTGTTGGCGTCGGGCAGCACCGCCGGGTGCGCGGCGAGGTCGCCTAGGGTCACTTCGCCGCGCCCGGCCAGCGGGTGCTCCGGCGCGACCACGAACTCCAGCGGGTCGTCCCAGACCGGCACCGTGCGCAGCGGCGCCGCCGCGGGGCCGAGCGTGGTGATCGCCAGCTCCAGCCGGCCGTGCAGCACCTCGGCCCAGGCCTGCTCCGAGTCGAGGAAGCGCAGGTCGAGCGCCGCCTGCGGGTGGGTCTGGCCGAAGCGGCGCAGCAGCGGCGGCAGCCGGTGCAGGCCGATGTGGTGACTGGTGGCGAAGCTCAGCCGGCCGCCGACCTCGGCGTCGAGATTGCCGAGCGCGCGGCGGGTGTCCTCCAGTTCGGCGAGGATGCGCCGGGCGCGCGGCAGCAGGGCCTGGCCGGCCTCGGTCAGCGCCACCTCGCGGCCGATGCGGTCGAACAGCCGGCGGCCGAGCTGGGCCTCCAGCGCGGCGATGCGCTTGCTGACCGCCGGCTGGGTGAGGTGCAGGCGCTCGCCGGCGGCCGAGAAGCCGCCGCTGTCGGCGATGGCGAGGAAGGCCTCGAGGCTGGCGAGGTCCATTTCATTCTCATTGGTTATTCGATGAATGAAAAATATGAATTTGTTTTATGGAACGCAACTGCCTAGCATCGGGTTTCCAGCCCCGGTGGGCGGAAGGTTCGGACAGCTGTCCGTGCCGTCATCCCGGCGAAAGCCGGGATGACGGCACGAGTGGTTGTCCTGGCTTCCCGCCCCCATCGCCAGAATGCAATCGAGGCAGCGTCCATGTCCGGCAAGACCCTGTACGACAAGCTGTGGGAGATGCATGAGGTCAAGCGTCGCGACGACGGCTCCTCGCTGATCTACATCGACCGCCACATCCTCCACGAGGTCACCTCGCCGCAGGCGTTCGAAGGCCTGCGCCTGGCCGGACGCAAGCCCTGGCGCATCGACGCCAACATCGCCACCCCCGACCACAACGTGCCGACGACGAAGGCCGAGCGCGCCGGCGGCCTGATGGCGATCGCCGACCCGGTCTCGCGCCTGCAGGTGGAGACGCTGGACGGGAACTGCGACGACTTCGGCATCCTCGAGTTCAAGATGAACGACGTGCGCCAGGGCATCGTCCACGTCGTCGGCCCGGAGCAGGGCGCGACCCTGCCGGGCATGACCGTGGTCTGCGGCGACTCGCATACCTCCACGCACGGTGCCTTCGGCGCGCTGGCGCACGGCATCGGCACCTCGGAGGTCGAGCACGTGCTGGCCACGCAGTGCCTGGTGGCCAAGAAGATGAAGAACATGCTGGTGCGCGTGGATGGCGAGCTGCCGTTCGGCGTCACCGCCAAGGACATCGTGCTGGCGGTGATCGGCAGGATCGGCACCGCCGGCGGCAACGGCCACGCGCTGGAGTTCGGCGGCAGCGCGATCCGCGCGCTGTCGGTCGAAGGGCGCATGACGATCTGCAACATGGCCATCGAGGCCGGTGCGCGCGTGGGCATGGTCGCGGTCGACGACAAGACCATCGACTACGTGAAGGGCCGTCCGTTCGCGCCCAAGGGTGCCGACTGGGACGCGGCCGTGGCCGCGTGGCGGGACCTGGTGTCCGACGGGGATGCGCACTTCGACACCGTGGTCGAGCTGCGCGCGGAAGACATCCGGCCGCAGGTCAGCTGGGGCACCTCGCCCGAGATGGTGCTGGCGGTGGACCAGAACGTGCCCGATCCCGATCGCGAGGCCGATCCGGTGCGCAAGGATTCGATCCAGCGCGCGCTGAAATACATGGGCCTCGAAGCCAACCAGCCGATCACGACCATCAGGCTCGACCGCGTCTTCATCGGCTCCTGCACCAACTCGCGGATCGAGGACCTGCGCGCGGCGGCCGAAGTCGCGAAGGGCCGCAAGGTTGCCGCGAGCGTGAAGCAGGCGCTGGTGGTGCCGGGCTCGGGCCTGGTCAAGGCGCAGGCCGAAGCCGAAGGCCTCGACAAGGTCTTCCTCGACGCCGGCTTCGAATGGCGCGAGCCGGGCTGCTCGATGTGCCTGGCGATGAACCCCGACAAGCTCGGCAGCGGCGAGCACTGCGCGTCCACTTCCAACCGCAACTTCGAGGGCCGCCAGGGCGCCGGCGGGCGGACCCATCTCGTCAGTCCGGCGATGGCCGCGGCGGCGGCGGTGGCTGGACACTTCGTCGACGTGCGCGAAATGATGCAGGCCTGAGGAGACGCCGATGAAAGCCTTCACCACCCACACCGGCCTCGTCGCCCCGCTCGACCGCGCCAACGTCGACACCGACCAGATCATCCCCAAGCAGTTCCTCAAGTCGATCCGGCGCAGCGGCTTCGGTCCCAACCTGTTCGACGAGTGGTGCTACCTCGACGTCGGCGAACCGGGGCAGGACAACAGCCTGCGTCCGCTCAATCCGGACTTCGTGTTGAACTTCCCGCGCTACGCCGGCGCCAGCGTGCTGCTGGCGCGCGAGAACTTCGGCTGCGGCTCCTCGCGCGAGCACGCGCCCTGGGCGCTGGACGAGTATGGCTTCCGCGCGGTGATCGCGCCGAGCTTCGCCGACATCTTCTACAACAACAGCTTCAAGAACGGGCTGCTGCCGATCGTGCTGCGCGACGCGGAAGTCGATGCGCTGTTCGGGCAGTGCGAGGCGACCGAGGGCTACGCGCTGACCGTGGACCTCGCCACGCAGACCGTCACCCGGCCCGACGGCGTGCAGTACGCGTTCGAGGTCGACGCGTTCCGCAAGCACTGCCTGCTCAACGGCCTCGACGACATCGGCCTGACCCTGCAGGAGCGCGAGGCGATCGCCGCGTTCGAGGCGCGGCACCGCGCCGCGCAGCCTTGGCTGTTCGGCGCGGCAGGCTGAGCCCGGCGCAGGTGTGAATGCCAGGCCTGTCATCTCGAACGCAGTGAGAGATCTGCTCTGCTGACGATGCTGCCGGAGGCAGATCTCTCACTGCGTTCGAGATGACAGCGTTCCTGCGGCGTCGAGCGCAGGCAACTTCAATACACGCCCTGCGCCAGCATCAATACACGCCTTGCGCCAGCATCGCGTCGGCGACCTTGACGAAGCCGGCGATGTTGGCGCCGTCGACGTAGTTGACGCTGCCGTCCGTGCGCTTGCCGTGGCGGACGCAGTGGCCGTGGATGTCCTTCATGATCGCGTGCAGGCGTTCGTCCACCTCGGCGTGGTGCCAGGACAGGCGCAGCGCGTTCTGGCTCATCTCCAGGCCCGAGGTCGCCACGCCGCCGGCGTTGCTGGCCTTGCCCGGCGCGTACAGCACGTGCGCGTGCTGGAACACGTCCACCGCCTCCAGCGTGCTCGGCATGTTCGCGCCCTCGGCCACGCAGACCACGCCGTTGTCCACCAGGGTGCGCGCGTCGTCCTCGTCCAGTTCGTTCTGGGTGGCGCAGGGCAGGGCGATTTCGGCCGGGACGTGCCAGGGGCGGCGGCCGGGCAGGTATTCGAAGCGGCGGTCGTCGCCGAGTTCGGCCAGGCGGCCGCGGCGCTCGTTCTTCAGCGTCGCGACCTCGGCCAGCGCGTCCTCGTCGAAGCCGTCCTTCGCATACAGCGTGCCGCCGGAGTCGGACAGGGTCAGCACCCTGCCGCCGAGTTCGAGCGCCTTGAGCGCCGCGTACTGCGCGACGTTGCCCGACCCCGACACCAGCACGCGCGCGCCCTGCGTTTCGCGGCGGGCGTGGTGCAGCATCTGCTCGACGAAGTAGACCGTGCCGTAGCCGGTCGCCTCCGGCCGCATCAGGCTGCCGCCGTAGGCCAGGCCCTTGCCGGTGAACACGCAGCCGGCCTGGTTGGACAGCTTCTTCATCATCCCGGCCATGTAGCCGACCTCGCGCGCGCCGACGCCGATGTCGCCCGCCGGCACGTCGGTGTCCGGGCCCAGGTGGCGGTACAGCTCCAGCATCAGCGCCTGGCAGAAGCGCATCACCTCGCCGTCGCTGCGGCCCTTGGGGTCGAAGTCCGAGCCGCCCTTGCCGCCGCCCATCGGCAGGGTGGTCAGGGCGTTCTTGAAGGTCTGTTCAAAGGCCAGGAACTTGAGGATCGACAGGTTCACCGAGGGATGGAAGCGCATGCCGCCCTTGAACGGGCCGATCGCCGAGCTGTGCTGCACGCGCCAGGCGCGGTTGACCCGCACCTGGCCGTGGTCGTCGACCCAGCTGACGCGGAACTGCAGCACGCGCTCGGGTTCGACCAGCCGCTCCAGCAGCCCCTCGCGGGCGTATTCGGGATGGCGTTCGAGGAACGGCCACAGGCTGGCGGTGACCTCCTGCACGGCCTGCAGGAATTCGGGCTGCTGCGGATCGCGCTGCTGCACGCGCGCGATGAACTCGTTCCTGCTGCCGGGCATTGCGTCCTTCCTGTGATTGCAGGGCAGCCGGATGCGTTTGCCGCACCGCTGCCAGTCGTAGGAGCGGCTTCAGCCGCGACCCGTGGTGAACCCCATCCGCGATGGTCGCGGCTGAAGCTGCTCCTACGGTTGTTTTCGGGATCAGGCGCCGAGGCGGTCGATGACCGCCTGCGCGGCGTCGGCGGTCGAGACCGCCTGGCCGGGCGCGGCGAGGTCCGCGGTGAACACCCGGTCGTCGAGCGCGCGATCCACTGCGTGCTCCACCGCCTGCGCCTCCTCCTCCAGTCCGAGCGAATGGCGCAGCAGCAGGGCGGCGCTGAGGATGGTGGCGTAGGGGTTGGCGATGCCCTTGCCGGCGATGTCGGGCGCCGAGCCGTGGATCGGCTCGTAGATCCCCACCTTGCCGGCGCCCAGCGAAGCCGAGGCCAGCAGGCCCAGCGAGCCGGCCAGCATCGAGGCCTCGTCGGTGAGGATGTCGCCGAACATGTTCTCGGTCACGACCACGTCGTAGGCGCGCGGCTTCGACAGCAGGTGCATGGCCATCGAGTCGACCAGCTGGTGCTCGACGGTCACGTCCGCGAACTCCTCGCGCATCACCCGCGTGGTCACGTCGCGCCACAGGCGCGAGGTTTCGAGCACGTTGGCCTTGTCCACCGAGGTGAGGTGGCCGCGGCGGCTGCGCGCCAGGGTCGCCGCGCTGCGCACCACGCGCTCGATCTCGGCCACGGTGTAGCGGCACAGGTCGGTGGCGTCGGTGTCGCTGCGGGTCTTGTCGCCGAAGTAGATGCCGCCGGTCAGCTCGCGCACGACCACGATGTCCACGCCTTCGAGCAGTTCCGGCTTGATCGGCGAGGCGCCCAGCGCGGCCGGGTGCGGACGCACCGGGCGCAGGTTGGCGAACAGGCCCAGGCCCTTGCGGATCGCCAGCAGGCCCTGCTCGGGACGCACCTTCGCGTTCGGATCCGACCACTTCGGCCCGCCGACCGCGCCCAGCAGCACGGCGTCGGCCTGCTTCGCGGCTTCGAGCGTGGTCGCCGGCAGCGGTTCGCCGTGGCGGTCGATGGCGATGCCGCCGATGTCGTGCTCGCGGAACGCGAAGGCGTGGCCGTGGCGTCTGGCGATGGTCTCGAGCACCGGCAGGGTGGCGGAGACGATTTCGGGGCCGATCCCGTCTCCGGGCAGTACGACGATGTCAGCGTGCATGGGCATGTGGTCGGGTGTGGAAGCGGAGCGGGGCAGCCTGCGGGCTGCCCCGGAGCAGGGATTACGGTGGCGATGGCGGGCGGACGCGCGGAGCGCGCCTGCGCGGGCGACGCGCCGGGATCAGGCGTTCGCGACCTTGCCGACCGAGGGCGAGCCGGCCGGCTTCCTGCGCAGGATGCGGTTGGCGACGTCCAGCCAGGCCAGCGCGCTGGCCTCGATGATGTCGCGGCTGGTGCCGCTGCCCTGGTACTCGATGCCGTCGTGGTGGACGCTGAGCGAGGCCTCGCCCTGCGCGTCGGCGCCGAGGCCGACGCTGTGCACGCTGTAGCTCTCCAGCGACAGCTTCACGCCAGTGGCGTTTGACAGCGCCGCGAACAGCGCATCCACCGGACCGTCGCCGAGCGCGCTCTCGTTGAACCTGCGGCCGTCCGGGGCGGACAGCTCGACCTGCGCGCTGGCGCGCTGGCCGCGGTCGCTGATGGTCATCGACGACAGCCGGTAGCCCTGGCCGCTCACGCCGCCGTCGATCAGGCGCTCGAGGTCCTCGTCCTCGACCACGCGCTGCTCCTCGCACAGTGCCTTGAACTGGGCGAACACCTGGTCGAGCTGCTCGTCCTCCATCGTGTAGCCCAGCGCGCGCAGGCGGTGCTCGAGCGCGGCGCGGCCGCTGTGGCGGCCCAGCACCATCTTGGTGTCGGGCCAGCCGACGTCGGACGGATTCATGATCTCGTAGGTGTTGCGGTTGCGCAGCATGCCGTGCTGGTGGATGCCGGACTCGTGCGCGAACGCGTTCTCGCCCACGACCGCCTTGTTGCGCTGCACCGGCATGCCGATCAGGCGCTGCAGCAGCTGCGAGGTCGGCACCAGCCGGCGCGTGTCGAGCCGGGTGTCGATGTTGTAGAAGGCGTTGCGCACCTTCAGCGCCATCGCCAGCTCTTCCAGCGCGGCGTTGCCGGCGCGCTCGCCGATGCCGTTGATGGTGCACTCGATCTGGCGCGCGCCGCCCTCCATCGCCGCCAGCGAGTTGGCCACGGCCAGGCCGAGGTCGTTGTGGCAGTGGGCGCTGAAGATCACGTCCTTCGCACCGGGGATGTTCGCGATCATGCGCTCGAACAGCCCGCGGATCTCCTCGGGCGTGGTGTAGCCGAGGGTGTCGGGCACGTTGATCGTGGTGGCGCCGGCGGCGATGGCCACGGCGACCGCCTCGTGCAGGAAGTCCTCTTCCGTGCGGGTGCCGTCCTCGGGCGAGAACTCGACGTCGTCGACGTAGCTGCGCGCCATCGCGACGTGGGTGCCGATCGATTCGATCACCTGTTCCTTGCTCATCCGCAGCTTGTGCTCGCGGTGCAGCGGGCTGGTGGACAGGAAGACGTGGATGCGCGGCTTCGCGGCGCCTTCGAGCGCGCGCGCGGAGGCCTCGATGTCGCCGGGCAGGCAGCGCGAGAGCACGGCCAGGGTGGGGTCGCGCAGTTCGCGCACGATCTGCGCGGTGGCCTCGCGGTCGGACTGCGAGCTGGCCGGGAAGCCGGTCTCGATGATGTCGACGCCAAGTTCGGCCAGCGCGCGCGCCATCACCACCTTCTGCTGCGGGGTCATGCTGCAGCCGGGGGACTGCTCGCCGTCGCGCAGGGTGGTGTCGAAGATGCGTACGAATTCGGGGGTGGTGTTCATGCGAGGAGTTCCTCGGGTAGATCCTTGCTGATGTTACTAGGTACGGATGTCAGCCGCGGTTGCGCTGCGTCATTGGCGGGGAGAAGGCCGGCGGGACGCGGGGGTTGCTGCTTCGCCGCCGGCAATGGAAGTCGTTCCTGGGTGCGGCGGCGCGGCTTGCGCGGCGGGCGCGGGCGCACTTCGGAGAGCAGGGTCGCCAGCACGCCGGCGTCGACGTTGCCGCCCGAGACCACCGCGCACTTGCGCTTGCCGGCCACGCGCTTGCCGGCGGCCAGCGCCAGCGCACCGGCGCCCTCGGCGATCACGTGCTCCTCCAGCGCCAGCCGGACCAGGGTCTCGCGCAGCTCGGCCTCGCGCACGATGACCACGTCGTCGAGCAGGTCCTTGAGCAGGTGCTCGGTCAGGTAGCCCGGCTCCTTGACGCGGACGCCGTCGGCCAGCGTCGCGACGGGGTCGCGCAGGCTGCGGTCGCCCTTGAGCGCGCGGGTCATCGCGTCAACGCCCTCGACCTGGGCGCCGATGATGCGCACGCCCTGCGATTTCAGCGCCAGCGCCACGCCCGAGGCGAGGCCGCCGCCGCCGATCGGCACCAGCACCACGTCCGGGTTCATCGCCGCGGCGATCTCCAGCCCGACCGTGCCCTGGCCGGCGATCACGTCGGCGTCGTCGAAGGCCGAGAGCAGGCGGAAGCCGTTCTGTTCGGCCAGTTCCCTGGCGAAGGCCTTGGCCTCGTCGTAGGTCTCGCCGTGCAGGCGAACGGTCGCGCCCCAGTGGGCGACGCCGGCGACCTTCGTTTCCGGCGCGGTTTTGGGCATCACCGTGATCGCGGGGATGCCGAGCCGGTATGCGGCCCAGGCCATGCCCTGGGCATGGTTGCCGGCCGAGGCGGTGATGACGCGGCGGTCGTCGCCGCGCTCGCGCGCGGCCAGCAGTGCGTTCAGCGCGCCGCGCACCTTGTACGAGCCGGTGCGCTGCAGGTTCTCCAGCTTGAGCCAGCAGCCGAAGCGCTCGGCGTAGTGCGTCGGGGTGACGTCGAGGTACTTGCGCAGCCGCGCCTGCGCCGCCAGCACGTCGCCGGCGGTCACGGAAATGGTGCTGGCTACGGCAGGGTCCATCAGACTTCGGTCAGCCAGTGGCGGTGCGCCGCTTCCTGCCCGCGCACGACGCGGCCGTACAGCGCCTGCAGCTCGCGCGTGACCGGGTTGTCGCCGTACTCGCGGTCTTCGATCTGCGCCACCGGCGCGACTTCGGCGGCGGTGCCGCAGGCGAAGACTTCGTCGGCGTCGAGCAGTTCGGCCAGGGTCACCGCGCGCGACTGCGCGCCGGTGAGCTCGATCAGGGTGTCGCGGGTGATGCCGGGCAGGGCGTCGCGGTGCTCGACCGCCGTGACGCGCCCGTCCTTGACCAGGAACACGTTGGCGCCGGTGCATTCGACGACGTTGCCGTCGCGGTCGGTGAACAGCGCCTCGTCGAAACCGCGTGCCTTGGCCTCGCGCTTGGCGAGGATCGAGTTGACGTAGCCGCCGCACAGCTTCAGCGGCGGCAGCGAGTCGGCGGGGTTGCGCCGCCAGCGGCTGACGCCGAGCCGCGCGCGGGTGCCGTTGAGGTGGACCTGGGTAGCGGTGGTGGCGACCATCATGTGCGGGACGTGGCCTTCCACGTCGAGGCCGAAGCTGCCCTCGCCGAACCAGGCCAGCGGGCGGATGTAGGCGTCGCGGTGGCGGTTGGCGCGCAGCGTCGCCAGCACCGCCTCGGTGGCCAGCGCGGGATCGAAGGGCAGGGCGAACATCCCGGCGCCCCGGCGCATGCGCTCCAGGTGCTCGGGCAGGCGGAACACCGCCGCGCCGGTTTCGGTGGCGTAGGCGCGGATGCCCTCGAACACGCCGCTGCCGTAGTGCAGGGCGTGCGTGGTCAGGCCGGCCTGCAGGGTGTCGCCTTCGACCAGCGCTCCGTCGAACCAGGCGACAGGCTTGGCGGCGTGTGCAGCTTCGGTGATGGGGGTGACGGTGGCGGTCATGGGGATTCTGGCGTGGGTCTTGATACTTGACGTTCGTCATTCCCGCGAAAGCGGGAATCCATTGGCTTTTGCGGCGCTTGCCGGAGACGAAACGCAAAATGGATTCCTGCTTTCGCAGGAATGACGGGGACGGGCGGACGCGGGCAGATGGCGCACGCTCATGGGCAGGGCTGTACCGAGACCGACAGGCAGTCGTACATCTTCGCCAGCTGCTGCTGCAGCGATTCGTCCGAGCGCTCGCCCTCGACGGTCAGCCGCAGCCGCCACTGGTCGCCGTCGGGCTGCGCCTCGCCGTCGAGCGAGAGCGGTCTGAAGCCGCGGCGCTCGGTGGCGCCGAGCACGCGCGACAGCGCGCCCTCGGCCCGCCGCAGCGTGAAATCAAGCTGATAGCGCATTGTTGGCTTCCCTGGAGCTCGACGATGCAGGCGATGTCTGGGCCGCGGCCGGTTCGCCGGTGTCCAGCGTGCCGGCGTCGTCGGGGTCCATCATCTGCGCGTTGTTGTGGTTGGGCGGCACCAGCGGCCAGACGTTGGCGGCGGTGTCGATGGCGACGTGCAGCAGCGTCGGGCCCTCGGCGGCCAGCAGCGCCCTGAGCGCGTCCTCGACGCCCGCAGCCTTGTCCACGTGCAGCGCCTCGATGCCGAAGGCGCGCGCGACCTCGGCGAAGTCCGGGTTGTCGGACAGGTCGATCTCCGAATAGCGCTTCTCGAAGAACAGCTCCTGCCACTGCCGCACCATGCCCAGCGCCTGGTTGTCGAGCAGCACGATCTTCACCGGGATGCGGTAGCGCCGGATCGTCGCCAGCTCCTGCACGTTCATCAGGAACGAGCCGTCGCCGCTGACGCAGATCACCTGCGCGGCCGGGCTTTCCATCTGCGCGCCCAGGGCGGCGGGCAGGCCGAAGCCCATCGCGCCCAGCGAGCCGCTGGTCAGGTGCTGGCGCGGATGCTGGAAGCGCCAGTGCTGCGCGACCCACATCTGGTGCTGGCCGACGTCGCAGGCGACGATGGAGTTGGGCGCCAGTTCGCTCAGGCGCTTGAGCAGGGCCGGCGCGTACACGGTCTCGCCGGGCGCGTCGTAGCGCGCGGCGTGGCGCTGCCTGCGCTCCAGGCAGGTGTCGCGCCAGGCCTTGCGCGTGGCGGCATGGCGGCCTTCCATCTGCGCGGCCAGCGGCGCGGCCAGGCGGAACAGGCTCGCCGACAGGTCGCCGGGCACGGACACGTCGGCCGCGCGCAGCTTGCCGATCTCGCAGCAGTCGCCGTCCAGGTGCACCACGCGCGCGTTGGGCGCGAACTCGGCCAGCTTGCCGGTGGCGCGGTCGTCGAAGCGCGCGCCGACCACGATCAGCATGTCCGCTTCCTGCACCGCCATGTTCGCGGCGCGGCTGCCGTGCATGCCGAGCATGCCGAGGTTGGACGGATGGTTGGCGTGCAGCGCGCCCAGGCCCTTGAGGGTGAGCACGGTCGGCAGGCCGGTCAGGTCGACGAACTCGCGGAACGCCTCCACCGCGTCGCCCAGCACCACGCCGCCGCCGGCGTAGACCACCGGCTTGTGGCACTGCGAGATCAGCGCCGCGGCTTCATGCAGCGCGGCGTCGGGCGGCGGCGGCACCGGCTCGACCGGCAGCGGCGAATGCACCGGCAGGTGCGAGGCGTCGGCCACCTGCACGTCCTTGGGCAGGTCGATCAGCACCGGCCCCGGGCGCCCGCTGCGCGCGATGCGGAAGGCTTCCGCGAACACCCGCGGCAGCTCGTCCACGCTGCGCGGCAGGAAGCTGTGTTTCACGATCGGCATGGTCATGCCGAACACGTCCAGCTCCTGGAAGGCGTCGGTGCCCATCAGGAAGGTGGGCACCTGGCCGGTGAGGACCACCATCGGCACCGAGTCGAACATCGCGTCGGCGATGCCGGTGACCAGGTTCGACGCGCCCGGTCCCGACGTCGCCACGCACACGCCGACGCGCCCGCTGGCGCGCGCGTAGCCGTTCGCGGCGAAGGCCGCGCCCTGCTCGTGGCGCACCAGCACATGCTTCAGCGACGCGCCGTGGAGCGCGTCGTAGAAGGGCATGATCGTCCCGCCCGGATAGCCGAACAGCGTATCGACGCCTTCGGCCTCCAGGGCCTGCACCAGCCAGTGCGCACCGTTCATCACGCGGCCTCTTTCTGTTCCTTCGGGGAATTGTCCAGCCACACCATCTTCGCGCGCAGCTGCTTGCCGACCACTTCGATCGGATGCTCGAGGTCGGCCTGCTTGTACTTCTTGTAGTTCGGCAGCCCGGCTTCGTATTCGGCGACCCAGTTCTTGGTGAAGGTGCCGTCCTGGATGTCCTTGAGCACTTCGCGCATGCGTTCCTTGGTCGCGGCGTCGATCACGCGCGGGCCGGACACGTAGTCGCCGTACTGCGCGGTCTCGGAGACGAACTCGAGCATGCGGGTGATGCCGCCTTCGTAGAACAGGTCGACGATCAGCTTCAGTTCGTGCAGCACTTCGTAGTAGGCGATCTCCGGCTGGTAGCCGGCCTCGACCAGCACTTCGAACCCGGCCTGCACCAGCGACGAGGCGCCGCCGCACAGCACGGCCTGCTCGCCGAACAGGTCGGTCTCGGTCTCTTCCTTGAAGGTGGTCTCGATCAGGTTGGCGCGGGCGCCACCGAGGCCGTCGGCGTAGGACAGCGCGAGATCCTTGGCCTTGCCGCTGCGGTCCTGGTGGATGGCATAGATGCAGGGCACGCCGCGGCCGATCTCGTACTCGCGGCGCACCAGCGCGCCCGGGCCCTTGGGCGCGACCAGGACCACGTCGAGGTCATCGCGCGGCGAGATCATGCCGAAGTGCACGTTCAGGCCGTGTGCGAACAGCAGGCAGGCGCCTTGCTTGAGGTTCGGCGCCAGCACTTCGTCGTACAGCTTCTTCTGCACCATGTCGGGCGTCAGCACCGCGACCAGGTCGGCGCTCTTCACCGCCTCGGCGGGCGACTTCACGCTGAAGCCGTCGGCCTTGGCCTTGGCCTCGGTCGGGCCGCCCGGGCGCAGGCCGACGGTCACGTCGAAGCCGGAGTCGCGCAGGTTGAGCGCGTGCGCGCGGCCCTGGCTGCCGTAGCCGACGATGGCGATGCTGGGGCGGGGAAGGGAAGGCTGGGTCATGTCGGGTCTCTGGTGCGTGTAGTGGATGGTGGATGGTGGATGCGGAGGGCAACAAAAAACCCCGCCCTTGCGGTGCGGGGTTTCGGATTCCGGCGCTTTCTGCTTACGCGCCCGATCGTCCCGCACCTGTGGGTGAGGTAATAAGGACGAGTACGAGAATGGACGCCGCATTGGCGTCGTGGACATTCGTCGTGGGCGTGTGGCGTTGCAGCATTCACGCAAACTAAACCGGCGTTTCAGGCTTTGTCAAGCACGCTGCCCGGAAATCGGCTGCGACTTTCGTTGCGGGCGAAATCGTTGCAACTGAAACGGCGGAAAGTCCCCAGAATCACCCCTTTGACGCGATGCGTCATCCCCCGCGAAATCCATGCCCCAGTACCGCTCCAAGACTTCCACCCACGGCCGCAACATGGCCGGTGCCCGCGCGCTGTGGCGCGCCACCGGCATGAAGGACGATGACTTCCACAAGCCCATCGTCGCGATCGCCAATTCGTTCACCCAGTTCGTGCCCGGCCACGTCCACCTCAAGGACCTCGGCCAGCTTGTCGCGCGCGAGATCGAGCGCGTCGGCGGCGTGGCCAAGGAGTTCAGCACCATCGCCGTCGACGACGGCATCGCGATGGGCCACGACGGCATGCTGTACTCGTTGCCCAGCCGCGAGGTGATCGCCGACGCGGTCGAGTACATGGTCAACGCCCACTGCGCCGACGCGCTGGTGTGCATCTCCAACTGCGACAAGATCACCCCCGGCATGCTGATGGCCGCGCTGCGGCTCAACATTCCGACGGTGTTCGTCTCCGGCGGGCCGATGGAGGCGGGCAAGACGCGGCTGGCCGACCACAAGCTCGACCTGGTCGACGCGATGGTGATGGCGGCCGACCCGAACGTGTCCGACGAGCAGGTGGCCGCGGTCGAACGCAGCGCCTGCCCGACCTGCGGCTCGTGCTCGGGCATGTTCACCGCCAACTCGATGAACTGCCTGACCGAGGCGCTCGGCCTGTCGCTGCCCGGCAACGGCACCACGCTGGCCACGCACGCCGACCGCGAGCAGCTGTTCCTGCGCGCCGGCCGCACCGCGGTGGAGCTGTGCCATCGCTGGTACGGCGCCGAGGATGCGACCGCACTTCCGCGCGGCATCGCCACCTTCGAGGCCTTCGAGAACGCGATGACGCTCGACATCGCGATGGGCGGCTCGACCAATACCATCCTGCACCTGCTCGCCGCCGCGCAGGAAGGCGAGGTGCCGTTCACGCTGCGCGACATCGACCGTCTCTCGCGGCGCGTGCCGCAGCTGTGCAAGGTCGCGCCGAACACGCAGAAGTACCACATCGAGGACGTGCACCGCGCCGGCGGGATCATGGCGATCCTCGGCGAACTCGCGCGCGGCGGGCTGCTGCATGCCGACGTCGCCACCGTGCACGCGAGGACGCTGGGCGAAGCGATCGCGAAGTGGGACATCGCGACCGTGGACGACGAGACCGTCGCCGCCTTCTACAAGGCCGGCCCGGCCGGCATCCCGACCCAGGTCGCCTTCAGCCAGGACACGCGCTGGCCGACGCTCGACGCCGATCGCGCCGGGGGGTGCATCCGCGACGTCGAACACGCCTATTCGCAGGAAGGCGGCCTCGCCGTGCTCCACGGCAACATCGCCGTCGACGGCTGCGTGGTGAAGACCGCCGGCGTCGACGAATCGATCCACGTCTTCGAAGGCAGCGCCCGCGTCTACGAGAGCCAGGACGCGGCGGTGCAGGGCATCCTCGGCGACGAGGTGAAGGCGGGCGATGTCGTCGTCATCCGTTACGAGGGCCCCAAGGGCGGACCGGGCATGCAGGAGATGCTGTATCCGACCAGCTACCTGAAGTCGAAGGGGCTGGGCAAAAGCTGTGCGCTGCTGACCGACGGACGCTTCTCCGGCGGCACGTCCGGGCTATCGATCGGTCACGCATCGCCTGAAGCCGCCGCCGGCGGCGCGATCGGACTCGTGCGCGACGGCGACCGCATCCGCATCGACATTCCCGCACGCACGATCGATTTGCTGGTGTCCAATGAAGAGCTTGGTACGCGTCGCGATGAACAAGACGCGAAGGGTTGGAAGCCCGCGCATCCGCGTGCGCGCAAGGTCAGCGCTGCGCTGAAGGCGTATGCGCTGTTGGCCACCAGCGCCGACAAGGGCGCGGTGCGGAACCTGTCGATGCTCGAAGCCTGACGGGGCGCATAGGGCGGGTTTCAACCCGTGCGGCGGGGTTCCGGAATGCATGTCGGTTAAGGGCATGGGTGAAGCAGAAGCCTCCGCCTTCGGCGGATTCATTTCTTTTGATAAGCGTCAAAAGAAACGAACCAAAGAAAAACGCTTTCCCCGACAAGGCGAATCCGCGAACGGGGAAGTGTGAGGGGATTTTCCGACACGGCATCCGTGCCGTGGCGAAAAACGCCGCACATCCATGTGCGGCGCCCTACGGGTCTGGGGACTGTGCGGCTGCCAAGGGAAAAGCTGGAAAACCCCCGCTTGTCATTCCGAACGCAGTGAGGAATCTCGAGCGACCAAGCCTAGATTTCTCGCTGCGCTCGAAATGACAGTGCTTGGCCGTTGTGGGAGCGGCTTCAGCCGCGACCGGAAACTGCACGGCACCGGAACCAGTCGCGCCTGAAGGCGCTCCTACGGACTGCGACCAATGATTCGGCAGCCATGACGCATGGAGACCCGGAGGGCGGCGGGCATGGATGCCCGCCGTTTTTCGCCACGGCATGGATGCCGTGTCGAAAAATCCCCTCGAACCTGCCGTCGGCAGGTTAGCTCTGTCGAGAAAGGCCCTTTTCTTTGGTTCGTTTCTTTTGGGCCAGCAAAAGAAATGAACCCGGCCGCCGAAGGCGGACGGAACGCTCTTGCTCCTGAACCTGCGCGATGGCAAACAAAGCACGCAGATCCCGAAGGCGCGGCGCATCGGCACAACCGCTGCCCGCTTGAGATCAAGTCAGCCCCTCGCCATGCAGCACCAGGGTGCCGACACGGCGCCGTACCCCAACCCGTGCCCGTCACCGAGATCAGGGACGCACCGGATCACCCACCCCACTTCGGCAGTTTCTTCTTCACCGCCACGTTCTTCAGCGTCACGTACGTCGGAATCCCGTCCTTCCCGTACGGCGGCGGCGCCTCGCCGCGGATCAGCGGTTCGAGATAGGTGCGCGCCTTGTCGGTGATGCCGTAGCCGTCGCGCCGGATGAAGCTCGCCGGGAACTTCTTCTCGTGGTTGGCGACCTTGTCCAGCGGCGCGCTGCCGATCTTCCAGCGGTAGGGCTTGTCGGCGGTGCGCACGATCACCGGCATCGTTGCGTTCTGCCCCTTGAGCGCGAACTGCACGGCGGCCTTGCCGACGGCCAGCGCCTGGTCGACGTCGGTCTTCGAGGCGAGGTGGCGGGCGGAGCGCTGCAGGTAGTCGGGCAGGGTCCAGTGGACCTTGAAGCCGAGTTCGTCCTTGACCTTGCCCGCAAGGTACGAGGCGACGCCGCCGAGCTGGGTGTGGCCGAAGGAGTCCTTGCCGCCGCCGGAGTCGGCGACGAAGCGGCCGTCGGCGGTCTGGATGCCTTCGCTGGCGACCACGACGCAGTAGCCGACGCGGGCGACGACCTTCTTCACCTGCTTCAGGAAATCCGCCTCGTCGTAGGGTCGCTCGGGGAAGAGGATGAGGTGTGGCGCATCATCCGCACCCTTGCCGGCCAGGCCGGCGGCGGCGGCCAGCCAGCCGGCGTGGCGGCCCATGGCCTCGTAGACGAAGACCTTGGTGGAGGTCTCGGCCATCGCGGCGACGTCCAGCGCGGCCTCGCGCACGGAGACGGCGGTGTACTTGGCCGCGGAGCCGAAGCCCGGGCAGCAGTCGGTGACGGCGAGGTCGTTGTCGATCGTCTTGGGCACGCCGATGCAGGTCAGCGGGTAGCCGAACTCTGCCGCCAGCTTGGAGACCTTGTTGGCGGTGTCGGCGGAATCGTTTCCACCGTTGTAGAGGAACCAGCGCACGTCGTGGGCCTTGAACACGGCCAGCAGGCGCTCGTACTTGGCCCGGTCGGCCTCGACCGACTTGAGCTTGTAGCGGCAGGAGCCGAACGCGCCGCCGGGCGTATGCGCCAGCGCGCGGATCGCGGCCGCGGACTCCTTCGAGGTATCCACCAGTTCCTCGCGCAGGGCGCCGAGGATGCCGTTGCGGGCGGCCAGCACCTTCACCTTGCGGGCACGGGCCTCGGCGATCACGCCCGAGGCGGTGGCGTTGATGACGGCGGTGACACCGCCGGACTGGGAATAGAGCAGGGTTCCGGTAGCCATGTGCGCCCTTTGGATGAGGTCGGGGGGACGGGTCGATGGGTTAAGCTGGCGTCTGAATCCGCGGTGCCGGCGGGAGTTTAGCAACCCGCCGTGGCCGCTCTACGGTTTCGATCTGGTGGGAGTCCTCGATGCGATTGGTATTGTTGGGAGCGCCCGGCTCGGGCAAGGGCACGCAGGCGGCGAAGTTGAAGGAGCACCTGCAGGTGCCGCACATCTCGACCGGCGACCTGCTGCGCGCCGAAGTGGCGGCAGGCAGCCCGCTGGGGCTGCAGGCGAAGGAAGTGATGGCACGCGGCGACCTGGTCAGCGACGAGATCCTGCTCGGCATGCTGCGCGACCGCTTCTCGCGCGACGACACCCGCTCCGGCTTCATCCTCGACGGTTACCCGCGCAACCTGGCGCAGGCGGCGGCGCTGGACGAGCTGCTGGCCAGCCTCGGGCAGTCGTTCGACGCGGCGGTGCAGCTGACGGTGGACAACGAGCAGATCGTCGAACGCCTTGCCGGCCGCGCCAAGGCCGAGGGCCGTGCCGACGACAATCCCGAGTCGGTGCGCAAGCGCCTGCAGGTGTACGACCAGCAGACCGCGCCGGTGATCGAGTTCTACCGCCAGCACGGGCAGCTGACCGTGGTCGACGGCGTGGGGGCGCTGGACGAGGTGTTCACGCGCATCGTCGAGGCGATCGCGCCGGAGAAAGCGGTCGGTTGATGGCTGTTCCTTCCCCCGCGTGCGGGGGAAGCGCCTGCCCCGTACTCGATACGGGGTGCCGAAGGCGGATGGGGGCAGGCTCCGGTGTGCGGCACTATCCGACAGCCAACCTGTCTTCGTTGCCCCCACCCCAGCCCTCCCCCGCAGGCGGGGGAGGGGGCGTCGGCGCCGCGCGGGAGTCGTTTCGCCGGACCTGTTTGTGATCTTGTAGGAAGTCGGGATCTTGAAGATTCATATTCTTGGCATCGCCGGCACCTTCATGGGCGGCGTCGCCGCGCTCGCGCGCGAACTCGGGCACGCCGTCGAAGGCAGCGACCAGGCGGTGTATCCGCCGATGTCGACGCAGCTCGAACAGCTCGGCATCGCGCTGAAACAGGGCTACCTGCCCGAACACATTTCGGACGACTGCGACACGGTGGTGATCGGCAACGCGCTCTCGCGCGGCAACGCGGCGGTGGAGGCGGTGCTCGACAGCGGCCGCGCCTACGTCTCGGGCGCGGAATGGCTGCGCGACCACGTGCTGCCCGGGCGCGATGTGCTGGCGGTCGCCGGCACCCACGGCAAGACCACGACCACCACGATCCTGGCCTTCCTGCTGCAGGCGGCGGGCCGCGAGCCGGGTTTCCTGATCGGCGGGGTGGCGGAGGATTTCGGCGTCTCCGCGCGGCTTGGAGGCGGTGGTCGACTCCCGACTCCCGACTCCCGACTCCCGTTCGTCGTCGAAGCCGACGAATACGACACCGCGTTCTTCGACAAGCGCAGCAAGTTCGTGCACTACCGACCACTGGTGGCGATCCTCAACAACCTCGAGTACGACCACGCCGACATCTTCCCCGACGTGGCCGCGATCCAGCGCCAGTTCCACCATCTCGTGCGCACGGTGCCGGGACGCGGGCGGCTCATCGTCAACGGCCACGACGAGCGCCTGCGCGAGGTGCTGGAGATGGGCTGCTGGACGCCGGTCGAGCGCTTCGGCTTCGATGCCGCGTTCGAGTGGAGTGCGCGCAAGCTGCGCGGGGACGGCGGCGCGTTCGCGGTGCTGCGCGGCGGCGAGGAGCTGGGCGTGGTCGAATGGCCGCTGGTCGGCGACCACAACGTGCTCAACGGGCTGGCCGCGCTGGCGGCCTGCGCGGCGGTGGGCGTGGACGTGGCGGGCGTGATCCCGGCGCTGGCGGGCTTCCGCAGCGTCAAGCGCCGGCTGGAAGTGCTGGGCGAGGCGCGCGGCGTCACCGTCTACGACGATTTCGCCCATCATCCGACCGCGATCGCGACCACGCTTGCGGGCCTGCGCGCGAAGGTCGGCAAGGCGCGGATCGTGGTGGCGATGGAGCCGCGCAGCAATTCGATGCGGCTCGGCGCGCATGCCGACGCGCTGGCGCCATCGCTCGACGGCGCCGACGCGGTGGTGTTCCTGCATCGCCCGGAGCTGGCCTGGGACGCCGGCAAGGTGGTCGCGGCCGTGCGCGGCGAGGCGCGCACCGTGGCCGATGCCGATGCCCTGCTGGCCGCGCTGCAGGCCATCGCCCGCGACGGCGACCACGTCGTGTTCATGTCCAACGGCGGCTTCGACGGCGCGCCGCGGCGGTTCCTGTCGCTGCTGCGCGAGGGTTGACGCCGATCGGGCCGCACGCTTGTTTGCGTGATGCCAGGCCCCCCGGACCGTCATCCCCGCGAAGGCGGGGATCCAGCGTCTTCAAGATCGAAACAACCTGACGACACTGGGTCCCCGCCTTCGCGGGGACGACGGCTGGATGCCGCCGGTAGTGCCGACGCGTCTACTGGTTCTAGACTCCCCCCATGCCCGATTCCCTGCCGCTGTTCCCGCTGAACACCGTGCTGGTGCCCGGCGCCGCGCTGGGCCTGCGCGTGTTCGAGCCGCGCTACCTCGACCTGGTGCGCGACTGCGGCCGCCACGGCACCGGCTTCGGCGTGTGCCTGATCGCGCAGGGGACCGAGGCCGGTGCGCCGGCCACGCCGATGGCCTGGGGCACCGAGGCGCGGATCGAGGACTTCGACAACGGGCCCGACGGCCTGCTGCACCTGCGCCTGCGCGGCGGCCGCCGCTTCCACGTCACGCGTACGCGCGTGCGCGACAACGGCCTGGTGGTGGGCGAGGTGGCGTGGTGCGATCCCGATCCCGTGGCCGAGCTGCAGCCGCAGCACGCGCTGCTGGGCGACGTGCTGCGCCGGATCCTCGAACAGCTGGGCGAGGCCGACGTGCGCGTCCCCGAGCCGCGGTTCGACGATGCCGCATGGGTCGGCTGGCGTCTGGCGGAACTGCTGCCGCTGACCCTGCCGCAGCGCCAGCGCCTGCTGCAGGAGGACGATCCCGACCGGCGCCTGGACGACCTGCTCGGGATGCTCTGAAACGGCGGACGGGACCTTGATCGCTCCTGCCCGATTGACGTAGGTCGGGGCTACGTCCCCGACGTGCCGTGCATCCGGGCCTGGCGCGTCGGGGGCGTAGCCCCGACCTACGGCGGATCAACGAGGCGGCTCTTGCTCCGCGCGCGCCGCATCGGTGCGCAGGCGCAGCACCGGCGCGCCGGTCAGCGGATGCGCGGCCTCGCGCAGCGGGAAGCCGGTCAGCGCGCGACGCAGTTCGGCGTAGGCCGCGTCGCCGTGGGTGGCCGGCAGCCAGATGCCGAACAGGCCGTACAGCGGGCGCTGGAATTCGAGCGTCTGAGTGGTGCCGATCCACAGCGGCGTGCCGTCGGCGAGCCGCGCCGGCGCGCGCCACAGGCGCAGGGCGTGGATGCTGCCGTCGGCCGCGGGGCGGCGCAGCAGCAGGGTCTCGGCTTCCGAGTCCAGCGTGGCCGGCAGCACCAGCTGCTCGGGGGCCGGGGTGTCGTCGTCGAGCAGGCCGAGCGTCGCGATCCAGTCCGCCTGCGGCTGCACCTCCCAGCCCAGCGAGCGCAGGTGGCCCTGCAGCGGCGCCAGCGGGCCGGCGACCTGCACCTCCAGCGCCCAGCGCCGGCTGGCGTCGCGCTCGCGGCGCTGCGCCGGCAACTGCGCCCAGTCGTCCCGCCACCAGGCCTCGCGGTCGAGCACCACGCCCGATTCCGGCGAGCGGAAGCGGTCGAGCAAGGGATCGACCGCCCTGGGCGCATGCCACAGCGCGGCCAGCGCGAATGCAATGTAGAAGATCGCCGCCAGCGGCCGCATCCAGAACGAGCGCGCCACGTGGCGCCGGTAGGCGATGCCCAGCACCAGCAGCCAGACGATGCCGAGCAGCATTCCGCCGACCACGTCGCTGAGCCAGTGCGCGCCCAGGTACAGCCGGGCGAAGCCCAGCAGCACGCCGACCAGGCCTGCGACCATGTACGGCCACACCCGCGTGCGTCCCGGCAGCTCGCGCGCGATCAGCACGGCGAAGAAGCCGAAGGTGATCGTGGTCATCGTCACCGACACCGACGGGAAGCCGAAACCGCTGTGCACGGTGGGCGGCAGCGGCATGTGGATCAGATGGGCCAGGCCGGTGGTGAGGACCAGGCCGAACGCAAGCGCGGCCACCCAGTGCGCGGCCGCGATCCAGCGCCGACGCCACAGCAGCCAGCCCAGCGCCAGCACGGCCGCGGGCATCAGCACTTCCCAGTCGCCGATCGAGGCCAGGCCCGCCATCAGCCGGTCGGCCAGCGGGTTGCGCAGTTCGTACATGGCCTGGAACACCGACAGGTCGAGCGCCAGCGGCTCGCCGCGCATCCACACCGTGCCCAGCAGCGCGAACCAGGCCCAGCCGATCGCCAGCAGGCAGGCGGCGAGGATCGCCAGCGAGGCCGATTCCGGCCGGTTCGGGTCGATCAGCGCCGCGGCGTAGCGGCCCAGCCGCGGGTGCGCGCGGGTCCAGCGCAGTGCGCGCGCCAGCAGGTCGTTGGCGTGGCGGTCGAACCAGCGATAGCCGTACAGCACCGCGGCCCAGGCCAGCGCCAGCGCCACCAGCAGGCCACCGAGCACCAGCACCAGCCGGTCGGCGACGGCCGCGACCGCCTCGTACGAGGCGCCGAACACCCAGCCCGGCGCGAGGAACAGGCCCGCCCACAGGAAACAGGCGAACAGGCTCATCGGCACGTAGCGCCGCAGCGGCATGTGCAGCATGCCGGCGATCGCCGGCACGAAGGCGCGGATCGCGCCGACGAAGCGCGCGATCAGGATGCTCTTGGCGCCGTGGCGGCGGAACACCAGTTCGCCGCGGTCGAGCAGCTGCGGATGGCGGCTGAACGGCCAGTGCTCGCGCAGCTGCGGCCCCCAGCGGCGTCCGACCCAGTAGCCGGTCGCGTCGCCCAGGAACGCGCCCAGCGCCGCGCAGGTGATCGCATAGGTGCCGTCGACGTGGCCGAGGCCGATCAGCGCGCCGATCGCGAACAGCAGCGGCAGCGCCGGCACCACGATGCCGAGCACGATGATCGAATCGCAGAACGCGATCAGGAAGATCAGTCCCCCGGCCGCGACCGGGTGCGCGCTGATCCAGGCGAGCGTGGCGTCGAACCAGCCGGAAGTCATCGCGGGATTATGACAGCCGGTCCTGACCGCTCGCCTAAACTGTCGCGATGGACCGCGACGCCGCCACCGAGTTCCGCGCGCTGAAGGCCGACAGCTTCGGCCGCATCTCGCTGATGCGCGGCGCGGATGGCGTCTTCGTGCGCCGCGACCTCGCCCACGTGCCCCTGTGGCTGCGCCTGCCTGCCTGGTGGCTGGCGCGGCGCGAGGCGCGGGCCCTGCGCCGCATCGACGGCATGGCCGACGTGCCGCAGCTGCTGGCCTGGGACGGGCGCCGGCTCGACCGCAGCTACATGGAAGGCGCGGCGATGTACCAGCGGCCGCCGCGCGGGGACCTGGCGTACTTCCGCGCCGCGCGCCGGCTGCTGCTGCAGCTGCATCGCCGCGGCATCGCCCACAACGACCTCGCCAAGGAAGCCAACTGGCTGGTGCTGGAGGACGGTCGCCCGGGGCTGATCGACTTCCAGCTCGCCACCCGCGGCGATCCGCGTTCGCGCTGGATGCGCCTGCTGTTCCGCGAGGACCTGCGGCATCTGCTCAAGCACAAGCGCATGTACTGCCGCGAGGCGCTGACGCCGGTGGAACGGCGGGTGCTCAAGCGCAACTCCTGGGTGCGCGACCTGTGGTTCCGCACCGGCAAGCCGGTGTACCGCTTCGTCACCCGGCGGCTGCTGAAGTGGGAGGACAACGAAGGGCAGGGGCCGAAGCCGTGAGGAGCGAACGGATATCGTCCTGCCAAGAATGTGCTGTCATCCCGAGCGCAGCGAGGGATCTGCCTGTCGCGGAAAAGGCAGATCCCTCGCTGCGCTCGGGATGACAACCAACATCGTTCCGCAACACCGAGACAAGCTTCCATGACCACCCTCTCCGGCAAGACCCTGTTCATCACCGGCGCCTCGCGCGGCATCGGCCTGGCCATTGCCCTGCGCGCCGCGCGCGACGGTGCCAACGTCGTCATCGCCGCCAAGTCCGACGTACCGAACCCCAAGCTGCCCGGCACCATCCACACCGCGGCGAAGGCGGTGGAGGAGGCCGGCGGCCGCGCGCTGGCGATCAAGTGCGACATCCGCGAGGAAGGCGAGGTGAAGGACGCGGTCGCGAAGACCGTCGCCGCCTTCGGCGGCCTCGACGTCCTCGTCAACAACGCCAGCGCGATCTGGCTGCGCGGCGCACTGGACACGCCGATGAAGCGTTTCGACCTGATGCAGCAGGTTAACGCGCGCGGCAGCTTCCTGTGCGCGCAGGCCTGCCTGCCGCACCTGCTGCAGGCGGACAATCCGCACATCCTGACGCTGTGCCCGCCGCCGTCGCTCGACCCGAAGTGGTGGGCGCCGCACACCGGCTACACGCTGGCGAAGATGGGCATGAGTTTCATCACGCTCGGGTTGGCCGCGGAGTTCCGCGAGCGCAACATCGCGATCAACGGCCTGTGGCCGCGCACCCTGATCGCCACCGACGCGCTGAACATGATCCCGGGCGTGTCCGGCGGCAACGGCCGTTCGCCCGCGATCATGGCCGACGCCGCGCACGCGATCCTCACGCGCCCGGCCGCCGGCTTCAGCGGCCGCTTCCTGATCGACGACGAGGTGCTATACGAGGCGGGCGTCTCCGACCTGTCGGGCTATGCCGTCGATCCTTCGCAGCCGCTGCTGCCGGACCTGTTCCTCGACTGAAACAAACAGCCACGCCCCAAAGGGCGGGGCATCGGGATGACAAGATGCATCTTCCACTGACCTCAGTACCGTATTGCGCGGCAAGCGGCGAGGCATCGACCTGAAGGAAATGAAACGATGAAGTACCTGCACGCGATGATCCGCGTCCACGACCTGGACGCCACCAGCCGCTTCCTCACCGAGGGCCTGGGCCTGCGCGAGACGCGGCGCATGGAGAACGAAGCGGGCCGCTTCACCCTGGTCTACTTCGGCGCCCCGGCCAATCCCGAGGCCGAGGTCGAGCTGACGTACAACTGGCCGCCCGCGGATGGCTCGCCGCCGGAGGACTACGGCAGCGCCCGCAACTTCGGCCACCTCGCCTTCGAGGTCGACGACATCTACGCGCTCTGCGCGCACCTGCAGTCGCTGGGCGTCGTCATCAACCGCCCGCCGCGCGACGGCCGCATGGCCTTCGTGCGCACCCCGGACCTGATCTCAATCGAACTGCTGCAGAAGGGCGCGGCGCTGCCGCCGGCCGAGCCCTGGGCGTCGATGCCCAATACCGGGAGCTGGTGACCGCGGACGGTCCCGCGGCGCACCCGGACGCGGCACAATGCCGACCTCTGCCACGCCATCGGTCACGCGCATGACCCAGCCCAGCACCACCGCCGACCTCGTCGCCCTCGGCCAGCAGCGCTACCTGCCGGTCTACCGGCCGCGCCAGGTGATCCTCGAACGCGGACAGGGTGCGCGGCTGTGGGACCGCGACGGGCGCGAGTACATCGACTTCTCCGCCGGGATCGCGGTCTGCGGCCTTGGCCACGGCGATCCGGACCTCGTCGCCGCGCTGGCGGAGCAGGCGGGGAAGCTGTGGCACACCAGCAATGTCTTCTACAGCGAGCCGCCGCTGCGGCTGGCGGAGGAGCTGGCCGCCGCCTCGCGCTTCGCCTCGCGCGTGTTCCTGTGCAATTCGGGAGCCGAGGCCAACGAAGCCGCGATCAAGCTGATCCGCAAGTGGGCCACCGCGCAGGGGCGCGAACCCTCGCGTCGCGTGATCGTCACCTTCCGCGGCAGCTTCCATGGCCGCACCCTGGCCGCGGTCACCGCGACCGCGCAGCCGAAGTACCAGGCCGGCTACGAGCCGCTGCCCGGCGGCTTCCGCTACGTCGATTTCAACGATGCGACCGCGCTGGAGATCGCGATGGCCTGCGGTGACGTCGCCGCGGTCCTGGTCGAGCCGGTGCAGGGCGAGGGCGGGGTGATGCCGGCCGAGCCCGGCTTCCTGCGCAGCGTGCGCGAACTGTGCGACCACCACGGCGCGCTGCTGGCGCTGGACGAGATCCAGAGCGGGATGGGGCGCACCGGCACCCTGTTCGCGCACTGGCAGGACCAGGTCACGCCGGACATCGTGACCCTGGCCAAGGCGCTGGGCGGGGGCTTCCCGATCGGCGCCCTGCTCGCCGGGCCGAAGGTCGCCGAGGCGATGCAGTTCGGCGACCACGGCACCACCTTCGGCGGCAACCCGCTGGCGGCGGCGGTGGCGCGCGTCGCGCTGCGCAAGCTGGCCTCGTCCGAGACCATGGCCAACGTGACGCGGCAGGCGGCGGCGCTGCGCGCCGGCCTCGACGCGCTCGACGGCAACCTCGACCTGTTCTCCGGAGTGCGCGGCCGCGGCTTGATGCTCGGCGCCGTGCTCAAGCCCGAACACGCCGGCCGCGTCGGCGAACTGCTCGACCTCGCGGCGGAGAACGGCCTGCTGCTGCTGCAGGCCGGCCCGGACGTGCTGCGCTTCGTGCCGCCGCTCAACATCAGCGACGCGGAAGTCTCCGAGGGGCTTGAACGGCTCCGGCAGGCGCTGGCCAGGGCCTGACGCCGGCCGCGGATGCGGATCGTGCGAGGATGGCGACGGCAGGGTGCGGCTGCCGTGCGTCGACCCGGCCTCCGCAGCCCGGCGCGGCGTCCCGGGACGTTCAATGGACGAGGTCGTCGTTGCGGCCGGGCCGCGGCGATTCGGTCCTGCGCGTCACGCGCCGACGACGGGCAGGTCGTCAGGCCAGCCCGTATCGCTTCAGTACCCGTCCGAACGATCGCGCGTCGACCACGGTCTCGGCGTGCAGCCCCGTCTTCCGCGCCGACTGCACGTTGGCGAACGAGTCGTCGACGAATAGCGTGCTCGCCGCGTCCCAGCCAAGCAGCTCGAGCGCGCGCCCGAAGACGGCCGGATCCGGCTTGCGCATCCGCAGCGCGCCGCTGCACAGCACGCGTCCGTCCAGCCGATGGAAAATCGGTTCGACGATGCGCGCGATCGCCCGCGCCATCAGCGCGCCGTTGTTGGTCAGCACGCCCAGCGCCAGCGACTCGTCCAGCGCCGCCACGCGCGCGAGCATCGCCGCATCGGCGATGCTCCCGGCCAGGCGCGAGGCGATCCACGCCTCCTCGTCGACGGTCCTGCCGATGCCGTCGCCCAGCCGGCCGAGGTAGGCGGCGGTCTCGATCGCGCCGCCGTCGTATTCGGTTTCCAGCCCCGACGTGAACAACACCTCGCGCACGCGCTCGTGCCCGCAGCCGGCGAACGCGGCAAGGTGCGCGATGCGCTTTTCATGGTGGTAGCGCGCCAGCACCTCGTCGAAATCGAACAGCAGCTGGCGGATGCGTGGCTTCACCCCGCGGCGACCACCCCGAACGCGTCCCGCGCCGCGGCGAGGGTGGCCGCGACGACCGCGTCGTCGTGCGCGGCCGACACGAAACCGGCCTCGAACGCCGACGGCGCGAGGAACACCCCGCGATCGAGCATCGCGTGGAAGAAGCGGTTGAACGCGGCGGTGTCGCAGACGACGGCCTGGGCGTAGGTGTCGACCGTTGGCGCATCTGTGAAGAATATCCCGAACATCGCGCCGACGCGCGTCGTCGTGAACGGCACGCCCGCGTCGCGCGCGGCGGCTTCGAGACCGTCGCACAGCGCGTGCGTCGTCGCCTCCAGCCGGTCATGGAAGCCCGGCGCCGAAATCAGCTCCAGCATCGCCAGCCCGGCCGCCATCGCCACCGGGTTGCCGCTCAGCGTGCCGGCCTGGTAGATCGGTCCCGCGGGTGCGATCTGCTGCATCAGCTCGCGGCGGCCGCCGTAGGCGCCCACCGGCATGCCGCCGCCGATGATCTTGCCGAAGGTGCTGATGTCCGGCGCCACGCCGTAGCGCGCCTGCGCGCCGCCGAGCGCGACGCGGAAGCCGGTCATCACCTCGTCGAAGATCAGCAGCGCGCCGTGCCTGGTGCACAGCGCGCGCAGATGCTGCAGATAGCCTTCCCGCGGCGGCAGGCAGTTGGCGTTGCCGACCACCGGCTCGATGATCAGGCCGGCGATGTCGGCGCCGGCTTCGTCGAACAGTGCGGTCGCGGCATCGAAATCGTTGTAGGGCAGGGTCAGCGTCAGGTCGGCCAGCGCCTTGGGCACGCCCGGCGACGTGGGCACGCCGAAGGTTAGCGCGCCGCTGCCGGCCTTGACCAGGAACGAATCGCCGTGGCCGTGGTAGCAGCCCTCGAACTTCACGATCTTCGCCCGCCCGGTCGCGCCGCGCGCCAGCCGGATCGCCGACAGCGTCGCCTCGGTGCCGGAGTTGACCATGCGCACCATTTCGCACGAGGGCACCAGCCGCGCGATCGTCTCGGCCATCGTCACTTCCGCCGGGCAGGGCGCGCCGTACGACAGGCCGTTGCCGATGGCGTCCTGCACCGCGTTGCGCACCTTCGGATGGTTGTGGCCGACGATCATCGGCCCCCAGGAGCCGACGTAGTCGACGTAGCGGTTGCCGTCGACGTCATGCAGGTACGCGCCGTCCGCGCGCGCGACGAAGAACGGTTCCCCGCCCACCGACTTGAAGGCGCGCACCGGCGAATTGACGCCGCCGGGCAGCAGCGCGCGGGCGCGTTCGAACAGGGCGTGGGACGTGTCGTGGTTCATGCGGAAAACCTGGATGCTCCCTCGCCCGCTTGCGGGGGAGGGTTGGGGTGGGGGAAACACGCCAGATAGGCGCGTGCCGCGGCGGCGGAGTCGGGCGCATCGAACACGCCTCCGACCACCGCCAGCAGATCGGCGCCGGCCTCGACCAGCGACGACGCATTGTCGGGCGTGATCCCCCCGATCGCCACCCGCGGCACGCCCAGGCCGGCCGAGTCCCGCAGCAGCGCGACGCCGGCGCGTCGCGTCGTGAGCTTCGTGGTCGTGGGGAAGAACGCGCCGAAGGCGACGTAGCTCGCGCCGGCCGCGGTCGCGCGCCGCGCGCGCTCGAGCGAGTCGTAGCACGACGCGCCGATGATCGCCGCCGCGCCCAGCGCCGTGCGGGCTTCGCGAACGTCGCCGTCGTCCTCGCCCAGGTGAGCACCGTCCGCGCCGCAGTCCAGTGCCAGCCGCCAGTCGTCGTTCACGATCAGCGGCACGCCGTGCATCCTGCATGCGGGCAGCAGCGCCTCGATCTGGACGCGCCGCAGCCTGGGGTCCGCGGCCTTGTTCCGGTACTGCAGCCAGGTGGCATGGGGCAGCACCTGCGCCACCTTCGCCAGCAGCAGGCCGGTATCCGCGAGGTCGGGCGTGACCGGATACAGGCCGCGCGCGCGCGACGGCGGCGCGGTCTCGGTTTCAAGCGGGCGCGTTGAATGGGACAATGTAATGGACTCTCCTGACGCGTGCGCGCCATTATCCGATGAATGACACCGCCTACCGCAGCTGGATGTGCGTCGTCTGCGGCTTCATCTACGACGAAGCCGCGGGCCTGCCCGACGACGGCATCCCGCCCGGCACGCGCTGGGAGGACGTCCCGGAGACCTGGACCTGCCCGGACTGCGGCGTCACCAAGGACGACTTCGAGATGCTGACGCTGTAGCGGCCGCGCCCGACCCGTACCGCGCCGCCCCATGCCTCAGGCACACGGAATGCCGTAGGAGCGGCTTCAGCCGCGACCCGCCGAACGCGTTGGATCGCGGCTGAAGCCGCTCCTGCACCCTGCCTTGATCGCGAACGGGATCAGTGCAGCCGCGCCGGCCCCAGCCCCGCTTCGATCAGCCGCAGCCGGACCGCCGCCGCATCCTCGGCCTTCGGATGGCGCAGCAGGTACTGGCGCAGGTCCTCCCGCGCGCCGGCGAGGTGCCCGAGTTCGAGGTAGCCGATGCCGCGGTCGCGCAGGGCCTCGGGGTTGTCGGGTGCCAGGCTGAGCACGCGGTCCGCGCTGCGCGTCGCGCGCTCCCAGTCGCCGCGCTCCTGGTAGACGCCGTGCAGGTTGCGCAGCACGCGCACCAGGATCGCGCGGTTCGATGCGGGATGCAGGATCTGCGACAGCGCGTCGTCGTCGGGCGCATCGCCGCCCATGTGCGCACGCGCGCGCTGGCGCAGTTCGTCGACATCGAGCGGACGCCCGCGGTTGAACGGATCCATCACCAGCATGCCGTCGTCCACCGGCAGGCGCACGAGGAAGTGGCCGGGGAAGGACACCCCGTCCAGCGGCAGCCCCACCTCGCGCGCCACCGCCATCTGCACCAGCGCCAGCGAGAGCGGATTGCCCAGGCGCCGTTCGAACACTTCGTTGAGGTAGCTGTTGCGCGGGTCGTAGTACTCGTCGTGGTTGCCGGCGTAGCCGACTTCCTCGAACAGGTAGCGATTGATCGCGCGCATCTTCAGCGCGAGGTGCGACTCCCGGTCCAGCGCGTCGCGCAGGTGCGCGGCGTGGCCCTGCACCTGCAGCGCGTAGCGGCGCGGATCGAGGTCGGGATACTCGTCGCGCGCGATCAGCAGGGCGACGCCGAGCAGCGGCAGGGCCTCGTCGTCGAGCGCCGCGAGCGCACGCCAGTCAGGCAGCGGATCGATCACATCCATGACGGCAAGACTGCGCCGCACCCGTCGCCCGCGCAAGGCTTGTGCAGGTGTGGTTCAAGGCGCATCCTGCAGGGCCGGTGCGAGTCGCAGGGGCGCGCCGTCGGACAGCTGCAGCCGCGCCGCCTCGCCCGCGTTGAGCTCCAGCACGTAGCGCGCGGGCACATTGCTCGGATACGAAGGACAGGCGTTGCCGGCCGAACACGGCGGCACGTCGCGCTGCTGCGAAACCAGCGTCAGCGCATCGTCGAAATAGAGGATGTCGAGCGCGATGCGCGTGTTCTTCATCCAGTACGCCTGCGGCTCCTCGCGATCGTGGATGAACAGCATGCCGTGTCCCCGGGGCAGCTCGTTGCGGAACATCAGCCCGCGCGCGCGCTCGGCATCGTCGTCGGCAACCTCCACCACGTACCGCTTTCCGCCCAGTTCCACCCACGGCGCGTCGGCGCTGGCGCAGCCGGTCGACGAGACGAGCAGGGCGATGGCGGCGACGCGCGGAAACAATCGCATTGGGGGCTCCGGAAAAGTCGGTAACGGGCAACATCGGCCAGCCGGAACGGGGAGTCAAGACGGCCGGAAGGGGAAGGGGGCTAGGCAAACCGGCGGCGAACGTGCAGAATGCGCGCCCCGCATCGGCCGGGGCCCGGAACGGCAACGAACCAGGCCCTTCCGGACCCGAAAAATCCCCCGAACAGGGTGTTGACGGACGGAAAAAACGGGCTAGAATGTGCGGCTCCCCTCGACGAAACGCCTCCGGGCGGCAAGCTGAAGGGAAGGTCAAAAACCTCGTCACGAGGTGTTGACGAAAGTAAAAACCGCGCTATCATGGGCGGCTCCCTGAGGCAAAACGCCAACGGGTACGGAAGCGAGGCGCTGAGGCCTGTTTCCAACGATCTTTGACAGTGTGCGCAGGTGACTTGTGCGGGCGTCTGGCCGGTGGATGACTGTCCATCTTGCAGACGTTCGTAACAGAGCAACAAGTCAATTCAAATGCAGAAATGCAAGCGAGTAATTTGGAGCTCGGGACGACGACTGCACTCAAGCTATTAGGACCTTCGGGTCCGAAAAATTTAAGTGAAGAGTTTGATCCTGGCTCAGAGTGAACGCTGGCGGCAGGCCTAACACATGCAAGTCGAACGGCAGCACAGGGGAGCTTGCTCCCTGGGTGGCGAGTGGCGGACGGGTGAGGAATACATCGGAATCTGCCTATACGTGGGGGATAACGTAGGGAAACTTACGCTAATACCGCATACGACCTACGGGTGAAAGCGGGGGATCGCAAGACCTCGCGCGGATAGATGAGCCGATGTCCGATTAGCTAGTTGGCGGGGTAATGGCCCACCAAGGCGACGATCGGTAGCTGGTCTGAGAGGATGATCAGCCACACTGGAACTGAGACACGGTCCAGACTCCTACGGGAGGCAGCAGTGGGGAATATTGGACAATGGGCGCAAGCCTGATCCAGCCATGCCGCGTGGGTGAAGAAGGCCTTCGGGTTGTAAAGCCCTTTTGTTGGGAAAGAAAACTTTCCGATTAATACCCGGAGAGAATGACGGTACCCAAAGAATAAGCACCGGCTAACTTCGTGCCAGCAGCCGCGGTAATACGAAGGGTGCAAGCGTTACTCGGAATTACTGGGCGTAAAGCGTGCGTAGGTGGTTCGTTAAGTCTGATGTGAAAGCCCTGGGCTCAACCTGGGAATTGCATTGGATACTGGCGGGCTAGAGTACGGTAGAGGGTAGTGGAATTCCTGGTGTAGCAGTGAAATGCGTAGAGATCAGGAGGAACATCCGTGGCGAAGGCGACTACCTGGACCAGTACTGACACTGAGGCACGAAAGCGTGGGGAGCAAACAGGATTAGATACCCTGGTAGTCCACGCCCTAAACGATGCGAACTGGATGTTGGGTTCAACTAGGAACTCAGTATCGAAGCTAACGCGTTAAGTTCGCCGCCTGGGGAGTACGGTCGCAAGACTGAAACTCAAAGGAATTGACGGGGGCCCGCACAAGCGGTGGAGTATGTGGTTTAATTCGATGCAACGCGCAGAACCTTACCTGGCCTTGACATCCACGGAACTTTCCAGAGATGGATTGGTGCCTTCGGGAACCGTGAGACAGGTGCTGCATGGCTGTCGTCAGCTCGTGTCGTGAGATGTTGGGTTAAGTCCCGCAACGAGCGCAACCCTTGTCCTTAGTTGCCAGCACGTAATGGTGGGAACTCTAAGGAGACCGCCGGTGACAAACCGGAGGAAGGTGGGGATGACGTCAAGTCATCATGGCCCTTACGGCCAGGGCTACACACGTACTACAATGGGAAGGACAGAGGGCTGCAAACCCGCGAGGGCAAGCCAATCCCAGAAACCTTCTCTCAGTCCGGATCGGAGTCTGCAACTCGACTCCGTGAAGTCGGAATCGCTAGTAATCGCAGATCAGCATTGCTGCGGTGAATACGTTCCCGGGCCTTGTACACACCGCCCGTCACACCATGGGAGTTTGTTGCACCAGAAGCAGGTAGCCTAACCGCAAGGAGGGCGCTTGCCACGGTGTGGCCGATGACTGGGGTGAAGTCGTAACAAGGTAGCCGTATCGGAAGGTGCGGCTGGATCACCTCCTTTTGAGACTAAAGACAGCTAATTGCCTGTCAGACGTCCGCACAAGTAACCTGCACAATCCGCACAAGACAGACTGGGTCTGTAGCTCAGGTGGTTAGAGCGCACCCCTGATAAGGGTGAGGCCGGTGGTTCGAGTCCTCCCAGACCCACCACTTGGGGCCTTAGCTCAGCTGGGAGAGCACCTGCTTTGCAAGCAGGGGGTCGTCGGTTCGATCCCGACAGGCTCCACCAGCTTCGTGATGGATTGCAGCGCACACATACAGATTGAAGCGACCTGGCCTTGAAGCCGGTGTCGCGTTCTTTGAAAAATAGGGAAGTAGCGAGCGTTTGGGATGAATTGTCCAAAACGTGTCGTATGAGGCTAAGGCGGGAATCGAAAGATTCCTTATATTTGAGTCGTTGCAATATTCGCGTCCGTGGCTTGTAACCACGGGCACTGCAACCCCGAGGCGACTTGGGGTTATATGGTCAAGCGAATAAGCGCACACGGTGGATGCCTTGGCGGTCAGAGGCGATGAAGGACGTGGTAGCCTGCGAAAAGTGTCGGGGAGCTGGCAACAAGCTTTGATCCGGCAATGTCCGAATGGGGAAACCCACTCCGCAAGGAGTATCGTGCAGTGAATACATAGCTGCTCGAGGCGAACGCGGTGAACTGAAATATCTAAGTAACCGTAGGAAAAGAAATCAACCGAGATTCCCTTAGTAGTGACGAGCGAACGGGGACTAGCCCAAAAGTCGATTTGGCTCTAGCAAAAAGGCCTGGAAAGGCCTGCCATAGAAGGTGACAGCCCTGTATGCGAAAGGGCCATTTCGATGAAATTGAGTAGGGCGGGGCACGAGAAACCCTGTCTGAACATGGGGGGACCATCCTCCAAGGCTAAATACTCCTGACCGACCGATAGTGAACCAGTACCGTGAGGGAAAGGCGAAAAGAACCCTGGTGAAGGGAGTGAAATAGATCCTGAAACCGTGTGCGTACAAGCAGTAGGAGCCCTTCGGGGTGACTGCGTACCTTTTGTATAATGGGTCAGCGACTTATTGTCTGTGGCGAGCTTAACCGTATAGGGGAGGCGAAGGGAAACCGAGTCTGATAAGGGCGCATAGTCGCAGGCAATAGACCCGAAACCGGGTGATCTAGTCATGCCCAGGGTGAAGGTACCGTAACAGGTACTGGAGGCCCGAACCCACTCCCGTTGCAAAGGTAGGGGATGAGGTGTGATTAGGAGTGAAAAGCTAATCGAACCCGGAGATAGCTGGTTCTCCTCGAAAGCTATTTAGGTAGCGCCTCATGTGAATCCTCTCGGGGGTAGAGCACTGTCATGGCTAGGGGGTCATTGCGACTTACCAAACCATTGCAAACTCCGAATACCGAGACGGACTGCATGGGAGACACACGGCGGGTGCTAACGTCCGTCGTGAAAAGGGAAACAACCCAGACCCACAGCTAAGGTCCCAAATTTTGTGCTAAGTGGGAAACGATGTGGAAAGGCACAGACAGCCAGGAGGTTGGCTTAGAAGCAGCCACCCTTTAAAGAAAGCGTAATAGCTCACTGGTCGAGTCGGTCTGCGCGGAAGATTTAACGGGGCTAAGCACAGAACCGAAGCTTGGGGTGCATCACTTCGTGATGCGCGGTAGAGGAGCGTTCCGTAAGCCTGCGAAGGTGGATTGAGAAGTCTGCTGGAGGTATCGGAAGTGCGAATGCTGACATGAGTAACGATAATGCGGGTGAAAAGCCCGCACGCCGAAAGCCCAAGGTTTCCTTGCGCAACGTTAATCGGCGCAGGGTGAGTCGGCCCCTAAGGCGAGGCAGAAATGCGTAGTCGATGGGAAGCTGGTTAATATTCCAGCACCTCGCGTAAGTGCGATGGAGGGACGGAGAAGGTTAGGCAGGCCGGGCGTTGGTTGTCCCGGTGAGAGAGTTGAGGCGGTGCCCTTAGGCAAATCCGGGGGCGCAACGTTGAGACTAAGGACGAGCCCATTAGGGCGAAGCTGCTGATATCACGCTTCCAGGAAAAGCTCCTAAGCTTCAGCTTACGCAGACCGTACCGTAAACCGACACAGGTGGGTAGGATGAGAATTCTCAGGCGCTTGAGAGAACTCGGGTGAAGGAACTAGGCAAAATAGCACCGTAACTTCGGGAGAAGGTGCGCCTCTTCTGGTGAATAGCTGGGGGAGGCCGAAGTGACCAGGCCGCTGCGACTGTTTATCAAAAACACAGCACTCTGCAAACACGAAAGTGGACGTATAGGGTGTGACGCCTGCCCGGTGCCGGAAGGTTAATTGATGGGGTCAGCCGCAAGGCGAAGCTCTTGATCGAAGCCCCGGTAAACGGCGGCCGTAACTATAACGGTCCTAAGGTAGCGAAATTCCTTGTCGGGTAAGTTCCGACCTGCACGAATGGCGTAACGACAGCGGCGCTGTCTCCACCCGAGACTCAGTGAAATTGAAATCGCTGTGAAGATGCAGCGTTCCCGTGGCAAGACGGAAAGACCCCGTGAACCTTTACTATAGCTTTACACTGAACGTTGAGTTCGTCTGTGTAGGATAGGTGGGAGGCTGTGAAACCTTGGCGCTAGCTGAGGTGGAGCCATCCTTGAAATACCACCCTGTCGTGCTTGACGTTCTAACCTGGGCCCGTAATCCGGGTCGGGGACCGTGTATGGTGGGTAGTTTGACTGGGGCGGTCTCCTCCCAAAGAGTAACGGAGGAGCTCGAAGGTACGCTCAGCGCGGTCGGACATCGCGCACTGTGTGCAAAGGCATAAGCGTGCTTGACTGCAAGATCGACGGATCAAGCAGGTACGAAAGTAGGACTTAGTGATCCGGTGGTTCTGAATGGAAGGGCCATCGCTCAACGGATAAAAGGTACTCCGGGGATAACAGGCTGATACCGCCCAAGCGTCCATAGCGACGGCGGTGTTTGGCACCTCGATGTCGGCTCATCACATCCTGGGGCTGTAGTCGGTCCCAAGGGTATGGCTGTTCGCCATTTAAAGTGGTACGCGAGCTGGGTTCAGAACGTCGTGAGACAGTTCGGTCCCTATCTGCCATGGGCGTTGGAGATTTGAGAGGGGCTGCTCCTAGTACGAGAGGACCGGAGTGGACGAACCTCTGGTGTTCCGGTTGTCATGCCAATGGCACTGCCGGGTAGCTATGTTCGGAAGCGATAACCGCTGAAAGCATCTAAGCGGGAAGCGCGCCTCAAGATGAGATCTCCCGGGGCACAAGCCCCCTAAAGGAACCATCAAGACCAGGTGGTTGATAGGCTGGGTGTGTAAGCGCAGTAATGCGTTGAGCTAACCAGTACTAATGATCCGTGCGGCTTGACCATATAACCTCAAGTGGCCTTGGACTCTGCGATGCGTCGCGGACGTTCGGACCAATACGATTCGCTACTTCCCTACCCAATGAGAGCGTGAGCGCTGCTTCCCCGTGAAGCCGGCGACCCTCCACGGTCTCCCTGGTGACAATAGCTGAGTGGAACCACCCGATCCCATTCCGAACTCGGAAGTGAAACGCTTACGCGCCGATGGTAGTGTGCATCCGCATGCGAGAGTAGGTCATCGCCAGGGTCTTTACCCAAAACCCCCAGCCGAGCGGCTGGGGGTTTTTCTTTGTGCGACATTTTTTTGCCCGTCATCCCGGCGAAAGCCGGGATCCATTTTGACTTTCGTTTCTGACGTGCGACAGGAACAGCAACAGCAAAATGGATCCCGGCTTTCGCCGGGATGACGAGCCCGGCCGACTTTCGGCACTGCGGCTCCCGGACTCGCCTGTGGTAGCGTTCGACAACTTTTTCCGGAGGGGGCATCCATCATGACGAAGCTGATCCCTGTGTCCGCGGCGCTCGCGCTCGCGATAGGCCTGTCGGTCGGTCCGGCGCATGCGAACGAGGAGGTGGCGGTGACCGATCCGAACCAGTGGCTGGAAGGCGTCGAGGATCCGAAGGCGCTGGAATGGGTCAAGGCGCAGAACGCGAAGGCCGAGGCCGAACTCGCGAGTACGCCCGAGTTCAAGCGGCTGGAGGCGGACCTGCTCGCGATCTACGACTCCGACGACAAGATCCCCGGCGTCTACAAGCAGGGCGAGTGGTACTACAACTTCTGGCGCGACAAACAGAATCCGCGCGGATTGTGGCGGCGCACGACGCTGGACGAGTACCGCAAGCCCAAGCCGCAATGGGACGTGTTGATCGACCTCGACGCATTGAACAAGGCCGAGGGCGAGAACTGGGTGTGGCATGGCGCGAACTGCCTGCGCCCCGATTACGCGCGCTGCCTGGTCGCGCTGTCGCGCGGTGGCGCCGACGCCGACGTCACCCGCGAGTTCGACCTGGCGGCGAAGTCGTGGGTCGAGGATGGCTTCTTCCGCGACGAGGCCAAGGGCGCGCTGTCGTGGATCGACCGCGATACGGTCTACGTTTATACCGATTTCGGCGAGGGCTCGCTGACCAGCTCCGGCTACCCGCGCATCGTCAAGGAATGGAAGCGCGGCACGCCGCTGGCCTCGGCCGCGGTCGTGTACGAGGGCAAGCCGGACGACATGTACATCGCCGCCGGCCACGACCATACGCCGGGCTTCGAGCGCGATTTCGTCAGCCGTACGCTGGCCTTCTACAACGACGAGCTTTACCTGCGCAACGCCGATGGCTCGCTGGCCAAGATCGACGCGCCGAACTCGGCGAACAAGTCGGTGCAGCGCGAATGGATCGGCCTCGAACTGCGCGAGCCGTGGACGACGGGCGGCAAGACCTACGCGGCGGGTTCGTTGCTGGTTGCGAAGTTCGACGATTTCATGGCCGGCAAGCGCGACTTCGAGGTGCTGTTCGAGCCCACCGACACGACGTCGCTGGCCGGCTCGTCCTGGACGAAGAATCATCTTGTCATCAACGTGCTCGATGACGTCAAGAACCGCCTGTTCGTGCTGACACCGGGCGCGGACGGCTGGGCGCGCCGGCCGCTCGAGGGCGTGCCGGAATTCGGCACGATCGGCGCCGGCGCCGTGGACAGCGACGAGTCCGACGCGCTGTGGCTGACCGTGACCGATTACCTGACGCCGACCACGCTGATGCTGGGCGACGCGGGGGAGGGCGCGAACCAGCCGGAAACGCTCAAGACCCAGCCGTCCTTCTTCGATGCCTCGAAGCACGTGGTCGAGCAGCATTTCGCGACATCGAAGGACGGGACCCGCGTGCCCTACTTCCTCGTCCGCCCGAAGGACCTCGCCTACGACGGCGGCAACCCGACCCTGCTCTACGGCTACGGCGGCTTCGAGATCTCGCTCACGCCGGGCTATTCGGGCGGCGTCGGCAAGGGCTGGCTGGAGAAGGGCGGCACCTACGCGGTCGCCAACATCCGCGGCGGCGGCGAATACGGCCCGCGCTGGCACCAGGCGGCGCTCAAGGCCAACCGCCACAAGGCCTACGAGGATTTCGCCGCGGTCGCGCAGGACCTGGTCGCGCGCAAGGTCACTTCGCCGGCGCACCTGGGCATCCGCGGCGGCAGCAACGGTGGCCTGCTTACCGGCAACATGCTGACCCAATACCCGGAACTGTTCGGCGCGGTGGTGATCCAGGTGCCGCTGCTCGACATGCAGCGCTACAACAAGCTGCTGGCCGGCGCCTCGTGGATGGCCGAGTACGGCGATCCGGACAAGCCGGAAGAATGGGAATTTATCAAGACGTTCTCGCCCTACCACCTGTTCGATCCGGCGAAGGACTACCCGGCGACGATCCTGCTGACCTCCACCCGCGACGACCGCGTGCATCCGGGCCACGCTCGCAAGATGTTCGCGAAGATGTCCGAGGCCGGCAAGGACGTGCGCTACTACGAGAACATCGAGGGCGGCCACGGCGGCGCGGCGGACAACCGGCAGGCCGCGCACATGGACGCGCTGTACCTCACCTTCCTGTGGCAGCAGCTGGCCCGGAAGTGACCCCGGCCCCGCGCCCCGGATCATGCCGGGGCGCAGTCGATATCCTCATTTTTCGCCGGAATTCCCGATGAAAGCCGCCATTCTCCTTGCGACCACGATCCTGATGACGCTTCCCGCCACGACCAGCATTGCCGCCGACGCCACCCCGCCCGACGCCGAAAAGCGTCCCCACGTGGTGAAGGCGCCGCACGGCGCGCAGCGCAACGACGAGTACTACTGGCTGCGCGACGACAAGCGCGAGGACAAGGCGATGCTCGCCTACCTCGAGGCCGAGAACGCCTATGCCAGCCAGGTGATGGCGCCGCTCAAGCCGATCGAGGACAAGCTGTACGACGAGATCGTCGGCCGCATCAAGCAGGACGACAGCTCGATCCCGGCGCGCGAGCGCGGCTGGTGGTATTACGCGCGGTTCGAGGCCGGCAAGGACTATCCGATCCACGCCCGCCGCAAGGACGGCCCGGGCGTCGATGCGCTGTCGATCCAGCAGGCCAACGAGCGCGGCGATTTTGCCGGCGAGGAGGTCCTGCTCGACGTCAACGCGCTGGCCGAGGGCAAGGACTACTACTCGGTCGGCGCCTACGAGGTCAGCCAGGACAACAATCTGCTGGCCTGGGCCGACGACACCAACGGCCGTCGGCAGTACACCTTCCGCTTCCGCGACCTCGCGACCGGCAAGGTGTATCCGGAGGAGATCCGCGGCACCTCGGGCGACCTGGTGTTCGCCGACGACAACCGCACCGTTTTCTACGTCGAGAACGATCCGGAAACGTTGCTGACCAAGCGCGTGAAGCGCCACGTGATCGGCACCGATCCGAAGGAAGACGCGGTCGTCTACGAGGAGGAGGACGACAGTTTCTACATGGGCGTGGATCGGACCCGCGACGACCGCTACCTCGTGATCGCGGTCAGCAGCACGGTGTCCGACGAGCTGCGCTACGCGCCGGCAGCCGATCCGTCCGAATTCACGGTCCTCGCCAAGCGCGAGCGCGACCTCGAGTACAGCGCCGACCATCTCGGCGACCGCTGGATCATCCTCACCAACGCCGACGGCGCGAAGAACTTCAAGCTGGTCGAGGCGCCGGCCGGATCGACCTCGCGCAAGGACTGGAAGGACATCGTGGCGCACGACGAGGACGTGTTCCTCGAAAACTTCGAGGTCTTCGACGGCTTCATCGCGCTCGCCCAACGCTCCGACGCGCTCGAGCGCGTGCGCATCCTGCGCAAGGACGGCAAGGATGAATACGTGAAGGCCGACGAGCCCGCGTACTCGATGGGCATCTCGACCAATACCGAGCACGACACGACGAAGCTGCGCTACACCTACACTTCGCTGACCACGCCGGCCACGACCTACGAGCTCGACACCGCCACCGGCGAGCGCAGGCTGCTCAAGCGGCAGCCGGTGATCGGCTACGACCCTACGCAGTACGTGACCGAGCGGGTCTGGGCGACCGCGCGCGACGGCGAGAGGATCCCGGTGTCGCTGGTCTACCGCAAGGGTTTCGAAAAGAACGGCGCCGCGGCGATGCTGCAGTACGCCTACGGCAGCTACGGCATGTCGATGGATCCCGGCTTCAGCGTGACCACGGTCAGTCTGCTCGACCGCGGCATGGTCTACGCGCTGGCGCACATCCGCGGCGGCCAGGAGATGGGCCGGCGCTGGTACGACGACGGCAAGCTGCTCAACAAGATCAACACCTTCACCGACTTCATCGACGTCACCGATTTCCTCGTGAAGGAAGGCTATGCGGCGAAGGATCGCGTCGCCGCGTACGGCGGCAGCGCGGGCGGCTTGCTGATGGGCGCGGTTTCGAACATGGCGCCGGACCGCTACCGGGTGATCCTGTCGCAGGTGCCCTTCGTCGACGTGGTGACGACGATGCTCGATCCGAGCATCCCGCTGACCACCAACGAATACGACGAATGGGGCAATCCGGAAGAGAAGCAGTACTACGACTACATCGTGCAGTACTCGCCCTACGACAACCTCAAGCCGCAGGCCTATCCGGCGATGTTCGTCGGCACCGGGCTGTGGGACTCGCAGGTGCAGTACTGGGAGCCGGCGAAGTACGTGGCGCGCCTGCGCGACGTCGACACCGGCAAGGGCCCGCTCGTGCTCCGCACCAACATGGAGGCCGGGCACGGCGGCAAGTCGGGACGTTTCCGCCGCTACCGCGAGCAGTCGGAGATGTTCGCGTTCATGCTCGACCAGCTGGGCGTGAAGTAGAACCGCCGTCCACAGCCTCCGACCCGTCATCCGGCGCAAGCCGGGAGCCACGGCGCAGCCATTCGTCGCGCATCGCCGGAGTGGCCACGGATTGAATCCGGGGCCACGCCAGCCGGTTCTTGATGCCTGTCATCCCGAGCGCAGCGAGCAACTGTCTTGATCAGGTGGCGGCGGCAGCCGCCATCTGATCGCGCATTTTGGCGTTCAGGATGACCAGCAGCTTGCGCATGGCCGCGACCAGAGCCACCTTGGCGACCTTGCCCTGCGCACGCAGGCGTTGGTAGAACGTGCGCATGTGCGGGTTGAAGCGCACAGCCACCAAGGCCCCCATGTACAGCGCCTGGCGCACACTCGCTCGACCTCCCCAGATGCTGCGGGTTCCACGCATCGAGCCACTGTCGCGGGCCAGCGGGGCCACGCCGACC
>NZ_VOHK01000008.1 GCF_007859325.1 Luteimonas marina
CAATCCGATCTGGCCATCCTGCGGCAGGTCAAAGGCGTGGGACCGGTCCTGCTGGCGACGCTGGCCGCGCACCTGCCGGAACTGGGGCGACTCGACGGCAAGGCCATTGCCAAGCTGGTCGGCGTGGCCCCGCTGGCCCGCGACAGTGGCTCGATGCGTGGAACCCGCAGCATCTGGGGAGGTCGAGCGAGTGTGCGCCAGGCGCTGTACATGGGGGCCTTGGTGGCTGTGCGCTTCAACCCGCACATGCGCACGTTCTACCAACGCCTGCGTGCGCAGGGCAAGGTCGCCAAGGTGGCCCTGGTCGCGGCCATGCGCAAGCTGCTGGTCATCCTGAACGCCAAAATGCGCGATCAGATGGCGGCTGCCGCCGCCACCTGATCAAGACAGTTGCTCGCTGCGCTCGGGATGACAGGGGACGGGCCTTCCGCGCACGCTCCTCACCGCATCAGCACCACTTCCTCGGCGCTGGTGGGATGGATTGCGACGGTGTCGTGCAGGTCGGCCAGGGTCAGGCCCTTCTTCAGCGCCACCGCGAAGCCCTGCAGGATCTCGTCGGCGCCTTCGCCGAGCAGGTGGATGCCGGCCACGCGCCGCTCCGCGCCCACGCAGACCAGCTTGAACAGGCTGTGCTGCGACCGGTCGGCCAGCGCCTGCAGCATCGGCCGGAAAGTGCTGCGGTACACGTGCACGTCGTCGCCGTGGCGTTCGCGCGCCTGCGCCTCGGTCAGGCCCACCGCGGCCAGCGGCGGATGTGCGAAGATCACGGTCGGGATGTCGTCGTAGTCGAGTTTCGCGTCGGCACGGCCGCCGAACACGCGGTCCATCGCGCGGCGCGCGGCGGCGATCGCGACCGGGGTCAGCGTCACCTGGCCGGTGACGTCGCCGACCGCGACGACGTGCGGCAGCGACGTCCGCTGGAACGCGTCGACGACGATGTTGCCGTCGGCGTCCAGTTCGACGCCCGCCTCCTCCAGCCCGATGCCTGCGGTGTTGGCGCCGCGGCCGACGGCGAGGATGACCTGCGCATAGGCATCGCCGGCATGGCCATCGGCGTCGCGCAGCCGCAGTTCGCCCGGCTCGCCTTCGATCGCCGCCAGCCGGTAGCCGAAATGCAGACCGATGCCCTGCTGGCGGTAGTTCTCCTGCAGGCGTTCGACCAGTTCCGCGTCGGCATGCCCGAGCAGGCGCGGACTGCGCGCGTAGATGTCGACGCGGCTGCCCAGCGCCTGCAGCACGCCCGCCAGCTCCACCGAGATATAGCCGCCGCCGACCAGGGCCACGCGTTCCGGCGCGTCGCACAGCGCGAAGAAATCGTCGGAGATGCCGGCGAGTTCCGCACCCGGCACGTCGGGCCTGCGCGGGCTGGATCCGGTCGCGAGCAGCACGTGCTTCGCGCGCAGGCGCGTGCCGTTCTCGCATTCCACCGTGTGCGCGTCGCGCAGGCGCCCGCGCGCGGGCAGCAGCGCGATGCCGGCCGCGTCCAGCCGCCGCAGGTAGCTGGCGTGGATGCCGTGGATGTAGCGCTGGCGACTGGCGATGAACGCCGGCCAGTCCAGGCGCGGCTTGTCCGCCACATCGAAGCCCAGGCGCGAAGCCAGTTCGATGCGCTCGGCCAGCTCCGAGGCCAGCCACATCGCCTTCTTCGGTACGCAGCCGACGTTGACGCAGGTGCCGCCGAGTTCGCCCGGCTCCAGCAGGGCCACGCGCGCGCCATGCTGCGCGGCGCGGAAGGCGCCGGCGAGGCCGCCGCTGCCGCCGCCGAGCACGACGAGGTCGAAATCAAGCGGCGAGGGCGTGCTCATGAGGCGAACCGTGCGGGCGAATAGGGCGCGGGATCGATGTGCGGCGATTCGCCGGCCACCAGTTCCGCGAGCAGGCGGCCGGTGGCCGGGCTCATGCTGACGCCGAGCATGCCATGCCCGGTCGCCAGCCACAGGCGATCGTGGCCGGGCGCGCGACCGATGATCGGCAGGTCGTCCCACGAAAGCGGACGCCAGCCGTACCACTCCTCGCGCTTCTCCGGCCCGACCGGCTCGTGCAGGTACTCGGCAGCGCCGCGCTCGAGCGCGTCGAGCCGGCGCCGGTTGAGCGCGGTGTCGTGGCCGGAGAACTCCATGGTGCTGCCGAGGCGGAAGCCGTCCTCCCACACGGTCACGCAGACCTTGCGCTCGTGCAGCGTCATCGGCCGCCTCGGCGCCAGCCCGGGGCGCGAGTAGGTGATCGAATAGCCCTTGCCCGGCTGCATCGCGCCGCGCAGCCACGGCAGGCGCAGCGACTTCGCCAGCAGCGGCGACCAGGCCCCGGTGGCGAGCAGCACCTCGCGCGCACGGCGCTCGCCCCGCGCGGTGTCCGCGCGCATGCCGTCACCGTCGCGCTCGACCGCGCGCACCTCGCAATGTTCCTCGATCACGCCGCCCAGCGCCCGCACCGCGCGCGCGAGCGCGGCGACGTAGCGGTCCGGCCGCAGCTGCGCGTCGCCCGGGTATACCACCGCGCCGGCGACGCCCTCGCGCAGCGCCGGCTCCTGCGCGAGCAGGGTCGGCCCGTCGATCACCTCGCAGTCGATGCCCAGTTCGCGCAGCGGCGGCAGCCGGCGCACGGTGGCGTCAAGTTCGCCGGCATCGCGGAACACGCAGCAGGTGCCCGGCTCGGCGTATTCGCAGTCGGGCGCGTGCCGCGCCACCCAGTCCGGATAGGCCGCGCGCGAGGCGTTGAGGATCGCCGCGCGCGCCCGCGCCGAAGCGGCCCAGTCGCGTTCGTTGCAGCGCGCGGCGAAGCGCAGCATCCACTGCCACAGCGTCGGATCGAAACGCGGCTTGACGTAGAACGGCGCATCGGGCGTGAGCATCCAGCGCAGTGCCTTGGCCACCATCCCCGGCGCATGCAGCGGTCCGGCATGGCTCGGCGTCAGCGTGCCGCAGTTGCCGTGCGAACTGCCGCCGCCAACGCGGCCGGCGTCGACCACCCGCACCGAACGCCCGCGTTCGAGCAGGCACAGCGCGCTGGCCAGGCCGGACACGCCGGCGCCGATGACGAGGATGTCGCTGCGTTCGCTCATGCGCAAAGTGTAGCGGCGAACGCGATGCCGGCAGGGACGGTTCGCCCCATCAAAGCCGCAACTGCGGACGCCTGCCGTAGGCCAGCCAGCGCCACAGCCATTCCATCGGCCCGAAGCGGAAGCGCGACAGCCACCAGCCGCTGGCGACGACCTGCAGCGCGAACACCGCGAACACCAGCAGCACCTGTCCCGCGCGCCCCACCTGCCCCCACAGGCCGAAGCCGTAGCCATAGAACAGCGTCGAGGCGACCAGCGACTGCAGCAGGTAGTTGCTCAGCGCCATGCGCCCGGCCGGCGCCAGCCACGACAGCAGCCGCGACAGCCCGGGCGTGCCGAGGCCGAGCACCACCAGCGCCAGGTAGCCCAGCGCCAGCGGCAGGTTGCCCAGCAGCATCAGGCCGGTCGCCAGCAGCATCGGTCCCATCTCGCGCATGCCGTCGAAGCCCGTCCCGACGCGGACGCTCAGGGCCACGAACGCCAGCCCGGCCGGGATCGTCCACAGCGCCAGCCGCGCGAACCAGCCGCGCTGCGCGTGGATGTCGTGCATGCGCCCGCTGCGCACCAGCCATGCGCCGAGCATGAACACCGACAGCGCCATCGGCACCACCATCATCGCCGCCGGCAGGGCCACCGTGGCGAAATCGCGCGCACGCTGCAGCACGACCTGCCAGTAGCCACCTTCGGCGTAGACGCGCGCCGCCGCGGCCGCGGCGGCGTCCGTCTCCTCGCCTGCCTTCGCGAATTCGGCGGTCGCCTCCGCCGGCAGCACGGACAGCAGCGCACCACCGACGACGGTCAGGGCCGCCAGTACCGCATAGACACCGATGCCCAGCCCCAGCCGCGCGCGGTTGCCGATCTCGCCGAGCGCCATCAGCAGCAGGCCGGCGATGGCGTAGGCGTGCAGGATGTCGCCCGGCCACAGCAGCAGCGCATGCAGCAGGCCGAACGCCAGCAGCGCCACGCAGCGCCGCGCATAGGTGCGCCGGAACTGCGCGCCGTGGCCGCCGCGCGTGGACATCACCGCGAAGCCCATGCCGAACAGCAGCGAGAACAGCACCCAGAACTTGCCCTGCACGAACACGTACACCAGCCAGGCGGCGCTGCGGTCGATCCCGGCCGCGGCCGGATCGATGCCCGACCCCATCTGCTGGAACGGCCGCGTGAACCACTCGATGTTCATCAGGAAGATGCCCAGCAGCGCGAAGCCGCGGACCACGTCCAGCGCAGGGATGCGCTGCGCCGCGTGGATCGGCGCGAACGCCCCGGGCAGCGGCGGCACGGCGGGAGGCGTCCCGCCCGCGCTCACAGCTTCCAGCCCACCAGGTTCCAGGCCCACAGCATGTACGCGGCGAGCACGTACACCGCCACCGCGAGCGTATGCCGCAGCTTGCGCCACAGGCCCCAGCCCTTCGCCCGCCAGGCCGCGCGCAGGTGCAGCACGTCGACCAGCACCAGCACGAACAGCACCGGCGTCGACCACAGCAGCGCGGTCAGCAGCGTGCCGGGATAGCCGTAGAACACCGCGGTCTCGTCCGCCGTCGCGCCCTGGACGTACACCAGCACCAGCGCCACGAACGCCAGCCACGCCAGCGCCGTCACGTACAGCCAGAACGCCGCGCGGCGCGATGCGGGCGCGGCGGGATCGCGCCGGCCGCGCCGCAGCCAGCCGCCCACCAGCACCAGCAGCGACACCGCGCCCGCCAGCCCCAGTACCGACAGCAGCGTCCCGCCCTGCTGCAGCGTCCCCGCGCGCTCGAACACGTTGTGGCCGCTGGCGTTGCCGAAGCCGGCAATGCCGCCGTCCTCGTCCTCGTAGAAAACGATGCGGCCGGGCCCTTCCGCCGCGCGGAACACCAGCCCGCTCTCGGGCACCCAGCGCCGGCTGTCGCCGCCGGCGGTGACGACCAGGCTGTTGTCCTCGGCCGCGGCGACCTGAACCGTGGTCAGCAGCAACGCCCTTTCCGCGCTGGAGTAGTTGCCGCGCTTGCCGTTGTAGCTGCCGGCGAAGCGCGAGGCGTCGAAGCCTTCCGGCGCGGCCGCGGGCGGCGGCGTGCGCGCGCGTTCGAAATAGCGTTCCAGCACCTTCTCCGGCAGTTGCGCCGCGAAGCGCCGCCCGGTATCGGTATTGGTGGAAACGAAGATGCCGACGCCGGCCTCCGGCGCCACCGACATCATCGAATGGAACCAGCTGGTCGCGCCGCCGTGGCCGAGCACGCGCAGCGCGCCCACGCGCGTGTCGAAGAAGCCGTAGGAGAACCCGCCCACCTGCGGCGCGTTGCGGAACAGCGGCTCGCCCAGCAGCCGCGCGTGCTGCGACGGCGACAGCACCTGCAGGCCGTCGAGCTCGCCGCCGCGCAGCAGCATGCGCATGTAGCGGCCCATGTCCGCGGCGGTGCTCGACGCGCCGCCGGCCGGCCCGGCATGGGCGACATGCTCGAAGACCTGCGGTTTGAACGCGCCGCCGCTGCGCCGGAAGCCCTCCGACCAGCGCCCTTCGAACGCCGGGCCCGCGTTGCGCGGATCGCTCTCGCGCAGCGGTTCGCGGAACGTGGTCAGGCGCATGCCCATCGGCTGGAACAGCCGGCGCTCGGCCAGCGCGTCGAACGGCGTGCCGGACACCTGCGCCACCAGCGCGCCGAGCAGCGCGACCGAATAGTTCGAATACACCGCGAACGTGCCCGGTGCGCGCACCCGCTTCGGCCGGTGCCGCTGCAGGTACTCGGTCGTGGTCAGCACCCGCTCGGCGCGGTCCACGAACAGGTGGCCCATCGCCGAATCCTCGAAGCCGGCGGTATGGGTGAACAGGTGCCGCACCAGCACCGGCGGCCAGCCGTCGTCGGGCAGCTTCAGCGCATCGGGGAGGTAGTCGTTGACCGGCTTGTCGAGATCGAGCCGGCCCTCGTCGACCAGCTGCAGGCCGAGCAGGTAGGTGAAGGTCTTCGAGATCGAGGCGATCCGGAACAGCGTGCCGTCCGCATCGACCTCGCGCCGCGGCGACAGCGCCGAGATGCCGTAGCCGCGCAGCAGCAGCGGCCCTTCGCGATCGACGACCGCCACGGTGACCCCGGCGATGCCGTCGCGCGCCATCGCCGCGTCGACCAGGCCGTCGACGTAGGCGGACAGGTCGGCGGCATCGATCGCGCGCGGCGCGGGCGCATCCGCCACCGCCTCCGTCGGCAGAGCATCGGGCCCGGCGACGGTCGGCGCGGCGTCCTGCGACGAAGCCAGGCTTGCGGACAGCAGCAGCACGGCCGCGAACGCGGCCCGCAGGATGCGCGACATTGGGACTCCCCCCGGGATGGCGGAGGAATTACAGCACAGCGCGCAGCGGGCGGCGATCCACCATTGCCGTCCCCGGGCTACCGATGCCCCCGGGATCCCACCGATCGTCATCCCGGCGAAAGCCGGGATCCATTTGGCTTTTGTCCTTCAATGAAGGCCGGCGGAACCGGGCCCCGCGACGACCGATCGTGAAAATGGATCCCGGCTTTCGCCGGGATGACGACAAGGGCGGGGATGACGACCAGGCCGGGGGACGATCGTGAACACCGGAATGACGGCAGTGTTCTCAGGGGCCGGGCACCCCCGACAACGCCGCAAACTCAGTGCTGGTGACCGCCGTCGCCGTGCACGTGGCCGTGCTCGACCTCCTCCGGGCTGGCCTCGCGCACGTCGACGATCTCGATGTCGAAATGCAGGTCCTTGCCGGCCATCGGGTGGTTGAGGTCGACGTCGACCACGCTCATGCCGACCTTCTCGATCGTCACCGCGCGCGGGCCGAAGTTGGTGCTGAGCACCACCTGCTGGCCCGGGGCCAGCTTCTGCGCGCCGAAATGCTTCTTCGGCACGCGCTGGCTCAGGCCGTCGCGGCGCTCGCCGTAGGCCTCGGCCGCCGGCACGTCGACGCCGAAGCTGTCGCCGGACTCGTGTCCGTCCAGCGCCTTCTCCAGGCCCGGGATGATGTTGCCGTGGCCGACCAGGATCGCCAGCGGCTCGCCGCGCTCCTTCGACGACTCCACCGGCGCCTGGCCGGCTTCGGAGACGGTGTAGTGGAAACGGACGACGCGGTCTTTCTCGATCTTCATGGACGGCTCGCTGGCGCGGCATGGGCCGCGGCTTGTCTGGAGGGGATGGCCCGGGCAGGATGCCGCGCATGGAACCGTTACGCGAATGCATCCCCCCCTCGGGCGGCAGGGCCGCGCATTATCCGGCCTCCGCCGCGGCAACGCCAACCCGCGGGCCGCGGGCACGCGCGCTGCTGGCCGCCGCGGCGCTGGCGGCCCTGCTGCTGGCCGCCTGCGGCCGCGACGAGGTGCGCCCCACCCCGCGCGCCGCCGCCACGGTGCCCACCCGCGACTGGCCGGTGGTTACCCCGGACGATCCGGCGGCCGCCAATGCCGTGCTGATGCGCGCGATCAGCCTGGTCGGCACGCCCTATCGCTACGGCGGCAACACGCCCGAAGGCGGCTTCGACTGCAGCGGGCTGGTCAACTACGTCTTCCGCGACATGCTCGACCTCCGGCTCCCGCGCACCTCGCGCGACCTCGCCGCCTACCAGGGGCCGAAGATCGAACCGCGCCGGCTCGCGGCCGCCGACCTCGTGTTCTTCGGCAGCGGCGCGCAGGTCACCCACGTCGGCATCTACGTCGGCGAAGGCCGCTTCGTCCACGCCCCCAGCAGCGGCGGCACGGTGCGGCTGGACCACCTCGACGGCAGCTACTGGCGCCAGCGCTACAGCGGCGCGAAGCGCGTGCTGCACTGAAAACCTGAACGAAATTGTGAGCAAAATCACGGACTTGTCCAGGTTTGATTAACCTGTATTTAACATCACGAGGCCTTCACTCGGGCAAACTCCGCCGCTGATCCGTGATTCGTGAAGCCCGCGTGACGAACCGAAACGCCCCGTCCGGCCGAACCTCCCATCGCTCCATTCCGGCCAGACAGGGCAAGCTCCCGGTCCTCTGCGGCTGCCTGCTGGGCCTCGCCTCGCTCCCCGCCTTCGCCGGTCCCGGCCTTGCCGGCGACTCGGCCGACGCCCTCGCCGCTCCCGGCTCGGTCACCACCAACCTCGTTGCCGGGACGCTGCCGCGCGCCTCCGAGGACGTGCAGTTCGCCAGCGACGTCAACCAGCAGATCATCGCCGCGGCCACAGCACTGCAGGCCGCGCAGGCACCGGAACAGAAGGAAGAAGGCCGCGCGCAGAGCCTGCTCAAGCGCGGCCTCGCCCTGCTCGGCACTCCGTACCGTTGGGGCGGCACCACGCCCGAGGGCGGCTTCGACTGCAGCGGCCTGGTCGGCTACGTGTTCCGCACCGCCCTGGGCATCGAACTGCCGCGCGTCTCGCGCGACATGGCGCGCGATGGCGAGAAGATCGAGCGCACCTCGCTGGTCCCCGGCGACCTGGTGTTCTTCGGCCGCCGCGGCAAGCGCGTCGACCACGTCGGCATCTACATCGGCGAGGGTCGCTTCCTGCATGCGCCGCGCACCGGCCGCGACGTGACCGTGTCCGAACTCGACACCGGCTACTGGAGCCACAAGTTCCTGCAGGCGCGCCGCGTCGCGGGGCTGGGCAGCGAGAGCTGAGGCGCCGGTTCCCGGACCGGGTTGACCGAGGCCGCCGCAAGGCGGCCTTTTCGTTGGCGGCGTGCGCCGGAACGTCGCCCTGGCCGGCAGCCGACCTTTCCTTCTTCCGCTTTCCCTTCTCCCGATTGCACGATCCTGAAAGCAGCGTCATCCCGGAAGCACCGTCATCCCGGCGAAAGCCGGGATCCATCTTGATTTTCCGCGTTACGCAGGAAGAACAAGGAGCAACTGCAAAATGGATCCCGGCTTTCGCCGGGATGACGTCTTCTGCTTCTGGATGACGTCTTTGCTTCTCGATGACGCCGTCAACGACGCCTGCACCCCGGGCACAAGGATCGCAGGCAGGCGCTCACCGCGTTCCAGACGACAGCTTCCAGCGCTCCCCGACTTCGCGGGGCACGATGCTAGTATCCCGGCGGCCCGCCACGTCCTGCCGCGCGGCATCCATCCCCGGGGAGTGAGAAATGATCCGCTCGACGCTCGCGGTGCTGCTGGGACTGATCGTCGCGCTGGCAACGATGCTGCTGCTCGAATACCTCGGCATGTCGCTGTTCCCGCTGCCGCCGGGCATCGACCTCGACAGCGAGGAAGACCTCGCGCGCCTGGTCGCCTCCGCCACGATCGGCAAGAAGCTCTGGGTGCTGATGGGCTGGACGGTCGCCGCGTTCGTGGGCGGCTGGGTCGCCGCCAGGATCAGCCGGCGCCATCGCGTCGGTGCAGCGCTGGGCGTCGGCCTGCTGATCGTGGCCGGCGTCGTGCTCAACGCCGCGATGCTGCCGCATCCGGCCTGGATGACGATCGTCGGCGTGCTGCTGCCGGTGCCGGTCGCCTGGTGCGCGGCACGGCTGGCATCACCGCGCGCGCCGCTGCCGCCCGCCTGATCCGCATCACGACGGAGCGACGCCGATGCAGTCTTCCCTGCTGACCACCCTGCTGCTGCCGCTCGCGCTCGGCGTGATCATGCTCGGCCTCGGCCTGGGCCTGACCCCGGACGACTTCAAGCGCGTGGCGCGCTACCCGCGCGCGGTGCTGCTCGGGCTGTTCCTGCAGACCGGCGTGCTGCCCTGGGTGGCGTTCGCGCTGGCGCTGCTGTTCAGGCTGTCGCCAGAGCTGGCCGTGGGCCTGATGCTGCTGGCGGCCTCGCCCGGCGGCGCGACCGCGAACATCTACAGCCACCTCGCGCACGGCGACGTGGCGCTGAACATCACCCTGACCGCGATCAACAGCGTGCTGTGCCTGCTGACGCTGCCGGTCATCCTCGACCTGTCGCTCGAACATTTCCTCGGCGCCGGCCAGTACGTGCCGCCGCCGGTGCGCAAGATCGTCGAGGTCGCGCTGATCATCCTCCTGCCGGTCGCGATCGGCATGGCAGTGCGCCGCTTCGCGCCGGGCTTCGCCGCGCGCATGGAGAAGCCGATCCGGCTGCTGTCGGTGCTGGTGCTGGCGCTGCTGATCGTCGCCGCGGTGGCGCAGGAATGGAGCACGCTGCTGGCCTCGTTCGCCGCGGTCGGCCTGGCCTGCCTGCTGTTCAACCTCGCCAGCCTGGGCGCCGGCTATGCGGCGCCGCTGGCGATCCGCCTGCCGCGGAAGCAGGCGATCGCGATCGCGATGGAAATCGGCATCCACAACGGCACGCTGGCGATCTTCATCGCGCTCAACGTGCTGGGCAACGCCGCGATGTCGATCCCGGCGGCGGTCTACAGCCTGCTGATGTTCTTCACCGCGGCGGGGTTCGCGTGGTGGGTGTCGGGCGAAGCCCGGGGCCGGGAGACTGCGTGACCGCCGGCGTTCAGCCCGGGTCGCGTCCGGACGCGTCCTCGATGCCGACGTTGCTCGACGCCCGCTCGAACGCCTCGCGGTCCAGCAGCCCGGTCTGCTTCGCCACCAGCACCGGCACCAGCACCTGGCCGGTGACGTTGGTCATCGTGCGCATCATGTCGAGGATGCGGTCGATGGCGTAGAGGATGCCGATCGCCTCCAGCGGCAGGCCGGCGGCGCTGATCACCACGGTGGCCATGATCACCGCCGTGCCCGGCACGCCGGCGGTGCCGAAGCTGCCCAGCACCGAGGCCAGGGCGATGATGAAGTACTGCCCGGTCGACAGCTCCAGTCCCATGAACTGGGCGATGAACACCGCGCCCAGCGCCGGGTAGATCGCGCCGCAGCCATCCATCTTGATGCTCGCGCCCAGCGGCACGGCGAAGCCCGCGTAGTTCCTGTCCACGCCGAGGTTGTGGGTGGCCGAACTCAGCGACAGCGGCAGCGCGGCGAAGCTGCTGGAGGCGACGAAGCCCACCTGCATCGCCGGCGCCGCGCCGCGGAAGAACTTCAGCGGGCTCAGGCCGTGCGCCAGCAGCAGGCCGCTGTAGACCACCACGACGTGGAAGGCGCAGGCCGCGTACAGCGCGATCACGAACTTGCCCAGCGGCACCAGCTGCCCGAAGCCGTAGCTGCCCACCAGCGCGGCGATCAGGCCGAAGGTGCCGATCGGCGTGGCTTCCAGCACGAAGCGCGTGACCTGGATCATCAGCTCGCGCGACTCGTCCATCAGCGCACGCACGCCCGCGGTCTTCGCGCCCAGCTTCACCAGCGCGAAACCGATCAGCCCGGCGAAGAAGATCACCTGCAGGATGGTGAAGTTGCTGGGGACGATGACGTTCTGGCCGTCGCCGGCCTTGCCGGCGCCGAGTGCGGCCAGCGCCCGGAAGGGATTCTCCGGCACGATGTTGATCAGCACGTCCAGCGGGCCGGGCACGTCGCGCTGGCGGTAGTTTTCCGCCACCTGCAGGCTGCCCATGTCCACGCCGACGCCCGGCTTGAGCACCAGCCCGAACGCCAGCCCGACGGCCACCGCCAGCACCGCGGTGATCGCAAACCACAGGAAGGTGCGCCCCGCCAGCGCGGCGATCGATCGCTGCCCGGCCAGCGATCCGACGGCGCTGACCACCGCGAAGAACACCAGCGGGATGGCGATCATCTTGATCAGGTTGACGTACACCGTCCCCAGCGGCCCGAACCAGGTCTGCGCCGCCGGCCCCATCAGCCAGCCGGCGAGCGCGCCGAGCACGAAACCGGCGGCGACGCGCTGCCAGAACGGGATCTTCAGCCAGGCGTGGACCAGTTTCATGCGCGTTCCGGCGGGGGAAGGCAGTCACCTTAGCCGACGCCGGCGCCGATGGCGACGCGGCGGCTGGAACGCCGCGCTGTCACGGGCGGGACACCGCGACGCGGCATAATTGCCCGCTTCGGGGAAGCGCCCTCTCCAATTCCGTCATTCCTGCGAAAGCGGGAATCCATCGTGCCCCCGGCGTCCGCCGTAGCCGGAAAATGGATTCCCGCTTTCGCGGGAATGACGGCAGCCCGGGCATCCCCGGCATTCCATCTTCACCGGACCTTGCGATGCCGCGCCTGCTTCCCCTCTCCACCGTCCTGTTCGCCACCCTGCTCGCCGGCTGTACCGCCGCCCCGCACCGAGCCGGTACGTCGGCCGCCATCACCGTCGACGTGCCCGCGATCGAACACCCCGCCGGCGAAACCGCGCAGTGGTGGTACCGCAGCGGCGCCGCGCGCGCCGCCGGCAACGGCGCGATGGCCGGGCGCGCGAAGAACGTCATCGTCTTCCTCGGCGACGGCATGAGCCTGACCACGGTCGCCGCCGCACGCATCTTCGACGGCCAGCGCAGCGGCAGGCCCGGCGAGGAGCACCAGCTGTCGTGGGAGACGTTTCCCCACACCGCCTTCAGCAAGACCTACAACACCGATTCGCAGACGCCCGACTCGGCCGGCACCATGACCGCGGTCGCGACCGGGGTGAAGTCGCACATGGGCGCGATCGGCGTCTCCGCCGGACGCCGCGACGACTGCGCCGACAGCCTCGGCCGGCACACGCTGTCGTGGCTGCGGCTCGCCGACGCCGCCGGCCTGGCCACCGGCATCGTCACCACCGCCCGCCTCACCCACGCCACGCCCGCGGCCACTTACGCGCACTCGCCCGACCGCAACTGGGAGCACGACGCCGACCTGCCGGAAGAGGCCCGCGCCGCCGGCTGCCGCGACATCGCGCAGCAGTTGCTCGATTTCCCCGAGGGACGCGGGCCCACCGTCGCCTTCGGCGGCGGCCGCGGCCAGTTCCTGCCCGTGTCCGAACGCGACCCCGAGTACGACGACAAGGTCGGGCTGCGCCTGGACGGCCGCAACCTCGCGCAGGAGTGGCGGCAGCGCCATCCCGGCGGCGCCTACGTCTGGAACAGCGCGCAACTGCGCGACGCGGCCGGCGCCGGCGCCGTGCTCGGCCTGTTCGAGTTCGAGCACATGCAGTACGAGCACGATCGCCGCAAGGACGATGCCGGCGAGCCCGACCTGGAAGCGATGACGCGTTTCGCGATCGAGAAGCTGTCGCGCAACCGCGACGGCTACGTGCTGCTGGTCGAGGGCGGCCGCATCGACCACGCCAACCACGAGGGCAACGCCTACCGCGCGCTCGACGAGACCTCGGCGATGTCGCGCGCCGTGCGCGCCGCGGCGGACATGACCTCGGCCGACGACACCCTGATCGTGGTCACCGCCGACCACTCGCACACGCTCGGCTTCGTCGGCTATCCCAAGCGCGGCAACCCGATCCTGGGCAAGGTGCGCGGCCGCACCAGCGAGGACGACGATCCCAACGACTACGCCCGCGACATGTTCGGCCTGCCCTACACCACGCTGGTCTATGCCAACGGCCCCGGCTACACCGGCGCCAGCGCGACCCAGCCGGCCGGCCCCAAGCGCCACCTGCACCATCCGGGCGCCTTCGAGGCAGCCGAAGGCCGGCCCGACCTGCGCGAGGTCGACACCGCGCACCCCGACTACATGCAGGAAGCGCTGATGCCGCTGAAATCCGAGTCGCACGGCGGCGACGACGTCGGCATCTGGGCGCGCGGCCCCGGCAGCGACTCCTTCCGCGGCACGCTGGAGCAGCATGTGATCTACCACGTCATCGTCCAGGCCACGCCGAAGCTGCGGCAGCGCCTGTGCGCCGCCGGCACCTGCAGCGCCGACGGCGTGCCGGTGGAGCTGCCCGATCCGGCGGAGTTCGAAGCGCGGTAAGGATCCCCCGACAAAGCCTGGGGCTTGATGGCTCCGCCCCCCAAAATGCGCCGGGTCCGTAGGTCGGCCCTACGCGGCCGACGGGGGAGGTCGACGGCGTCGGGGCCGTAGCCCCGACCTACACCGTTCCTGGTCTTTGCGGGCCGGAGTGGCCGCGCCGTCGGCATCCTCCGGCAACGCAGCGTTGCGCGGCGATCGCTCGGACCTGCAGGACCCGGCCACGCCCGCGCCGCTATGCTGGCCGTCCCCCACCCAGGAGCCCATGCATGAATCGTCTCGATGGCAAGGTCTGCGTCGTCACCGGCGCCGCCAGCGGCATCGGCAAGCGCATCGCCGAGGTCTACGCTGCCGCCGGCGGCAAGGTCGCGATCGCCGACCTCAAGCTCGACGCCGCCGAAGCGACGGCGCAGGACATCCGCGACGCCGGCGGCGATGCGCTCGCCGTGGCGATGGACGTCACCGACGAGGCGCAGGTCGTCGACGGCATCGCGCAAGTGGTCGCGCACTACGGCCGGGTCGACGTGCTGGTCTCCAACGCCGGCATCCAGATCGTCAACAAGGTCACCGACTTCAGCCTCGCCGACTGGAAGAAGATGCTCGCCATCCACCTCGACGGCGCCTTCCTCACCACCCGCGAAGCCCTGCGCGACATGGAGAAGCGCAAGTCCGGCGGCGCGATCATCTACATGGGCTCGGTGCACTCGCACCTGGCCTCGAAGCTCAAGGCGCCCTACGTCACCGCCAAGCACGGCCTGCTAGGCCTCGCCCGCACCGTTGCCAAGGAAGCCGCCGAATACGGCGTGCGCGCCAACGTGATCTGCCCCGGCTTCGTGCGCACGCCGCTGGTCGAGAAGCAGATCCCGGAGCAGGCGAAGGAACTGGGCATCAGCGAGGAGGACGTGGTGAAGAACGTCATGCTCAAGGACACCGTGGACGGCGAGTTCACCACCGTCGACGACGTCGCCAACGTCGCGCTGACGCTTGCGGCGTTCGAGAGCAACGCGCTGACCGGGCAGAGCATCGTCGTCAGCCACGGCTGGTTCATGCAGTAGGCGCATGCCGGCCATGAACGAAGCGGTCTGCGCGCACGTCCGCCGCTATCCGACGGTGGCGCTGGTGCTGCAGGGCGGCGGCGCGCTCGGCGGCTACCAGTGCGGCGTCTACCAGCGCCTGCACGAGGCCGGCATCGCGCCGAACTGGATCGCCGGCATCTCGATCGGCGCGATCAACGCCGCGATCCTCGCCGGCAACGCGCCGGAGGACCGCATCGCGCAATTGCGCGCGTTCTGGGAGCAGGTTTCAGAGCCCGCCGGACCGCTGGCGCTGCCCGCGGTCGGCGTGCGCGCGATGCTCGCAGCCGTGCCCGACCACGACGGACTGCTGTCGTGGGCGCGCAACCTCAGCGCGCTGGGCGCACTGGTGCAGGGCCAGCGCGGCTTCTTCCAGGCGCGGCCGCTGTCGCCGTTCCTGTTCGGCGACGGCAGCGACTCGGCCACCAGCTTCTACGACACCGCGCCGCTGCGCGAGACGCTGCTGCGCTTCGTCGATTTCGAGCGCATCAACCGCGACCCCGGCGTGCGCCTGACCGTCGGCGCGACCAACGTGGTGCGCGGCAACTTCCGCTACTTCGACAGCGCACAGGAGCAGATCCGGGTCGAGCACATCCTCGCCTCGGGCGCGCTGCCGCCGGCGTTTCCCGCGGTCGAGATCGACGGCGAACCGTACTGGGACGGCGGCATCGTCTCCAACACGCCGCTGGAGTACATCCTCGACAGCCGTCCGCACGAGGACACGCTGGTGTTCCAGGTCGACCTGTGGAGCGCGCGCGGCGCGCGGCCGAAGACGATGATGGACGTGCTGGAGCGGATCAAGGACATCCGCTACTCCAGCCGCACCCGCCACGGCACGCAGATGGTCGAGGTCGCGCAGAAGCTGCGCACCTCGCTCAAGGAACTGATCGACCGCCTGCCCGAGCGCAGGCTGCCGCCGCACCTGGACGAAGCGCTGTCGCCCTATCTCGACGACCGCGTGTTCAACATCGTCCACCTGATCTACCAGGCCAAGCCGCACGAGCAGGAGAACAAGGACTACGCCTTCGGCACGATCCCGCTGCGCGAGCACTGGGAGAGCGGGATGCGCGACATGGCGCGCACGCTGCAGCGGCCCGCTTACTTCGCCCTGCCCGACCGCGCGGTCGGCGTGGCGACGCACGACGTCCACCGCCAGGGTCGCGCCGGCGACTGAATCCAACGCCAATGCCCCCGGCTGCAGGAGCGGCGGGCCGATCGACAGGGCCTGCGTGCGCCCGACGGCCGTCTCCGGGGATAATGCCGCCCGGGGGACGAAAGCGCTTCGCATCCGTCCGCACGATCCGGGACGGGCGAACACGATGAGCGCATGGCGCCACAGCAAGCACAGGCCGAAGCCGGCGCCCGCCGCCTGGCTCGCCGCGCTGTGCCTGCTGCTCGTGGCCGCTTCCGCCGCTACTGCCTCGAACCCGTCCCCCGCCTACCTGTTCGTCGGCGGCGGCACGACCGACGCCACCCCGATGCGCGAATGCAGCCCCAAGGCCCTGCGCGGACTGCAGGTGGTCGAGATCCCGGCGCCCGCCGGGGGCTGGTCGGGCACGCCGCAGGCGGTCAACGTCTTCAACGTGTTCGCCGGCGAAGTGATGGTCGCCCTCGGCGAGCGACAGGCCTGCGGGCGCATGCATGACGCCCGCACCCGCGACTCGCGCTTCCGCGCCGGCATCGGCCTGGTCGCAGTCCCGCCTGTCGGCAGCACGGACCCGGTGCGGGTGGGCTGGACGCCACCGCTCAAGCCGAACTGGATGCCCACCGTGCGCGTCGGCGGACCCAGTACCGTGCAGCAGGAAGACACGCTGCGCCTGCTGGTCCGCGCCTCGTGCATGGCGATCGCGCTGGCGCTGGGATTCTCGGCGCTGATGGGCTTCTTCGGCGCCCGCGACCGCAGCTTCATCGTCCACGTCGTGCTGTGCCTGGCCCTGCTGCTGTGGCAGGCCGTGCTCAGCGGGCTGAGCGGATACCCGCAGCCGTGGCTGCCGGTCGGCGGGCACGAATCGCGCTGGCTGGTCGCGCTGTCGACGTTCGGATACGCGGCCATGCTGCAGGTCCTGTGGGGACTGTCGGGGATCGCGCGGCAGTGGCCCGTGGTGCAGCCCGGGCAGCGGTGGCTGGCGTTCTCCTTCATAGCGATCGGCCTGCTGGCGGCGGTGCTGCCGCATGCTGCGCTGCGCCTGGCGTGGCGGATCGCGGACTACGGCTTCATGGTGGTCGGCATGGTGCTGACGGCATCGGCGCTGCTGTCGATCCGCCGCGGCGATCACCGCGCCTTCGCGCTGCTGGCCTCGATGCTGCCGCTGCTGGCGCTGTTCCTGCAGCGGGTCAGCACGAACAGGATCGTGATCGAGTACCGCATCGAGGTCATCCAGCTGGTGCTGACGTGGTTCCTGGTGGTGATGGCCTATACGCTGACCAACCGCTACGGACAGCTGCGCGAGCAGCGCGACGCGATGCGCGTGCTGGCCGACACCGACGTGCTGACCGGCGTGCAGAACCGGCGCGCGGGGATGGCGCGGCTCGACCGCTGCTTCGCCCGGGCGCGCGCGGATGCGACGCCGCTTGCGATCGGGTTCATCGACGTCGACCGCTTCAAGCGCATCAACGACGTGCATGGGCACGACGTCGGCGACCGCGTGCTGGTGGTGGTGGCCGATGCGATCGTGCACTCCATGCGCGGACAGGCGGACGTGGTGCGCATGGGCGGCGAGGAATTCCTGGTGCTGCTGCCGGGCGTCGGCGCGGGGCACGCGCGGCAGCGCCTGGAGGCGATCCGCGAGCACATCGCCGAGGCGGGCGCGCGCATGGGCGTGCCCGGCCTCGATGTCACCGCCAGCATCGGCCTGGCCGCGCTGGAACCGGCGGACGAGGACCCGGCATCGCTGCTGCGCCGCGCCGACGGCGCGATGTACGCGGCCAAGCATCGCGGACGCAACCGTATCGTCGCCGCCGGCGATCTTCCGCCGGTCGCGGGCTGACCGCCGCAGGCGAATCCCGCGTGGAGCCGCAACCACGGACTGGTTGTCGGGGACGTAGCCCCGACCTGCGAATCGGAGCGGCTGAAGCTGCTCCTGCACCACCCGACAGGCATCAGAACGGCTTGGCCAGCACCAGCCAGATCACGCCCAGCAGCACGAAGACCGGCACCTCGTTGAAGATCCGCAGCGCCTTCGCCGACGGCAGCGCGCGGCCCCGGTCGAGGCCCTTCAACCAGCGTCCGCCCACGACGTAGTGCGCCAGCAGCAGCGCCACCAGCGCCAGCTTCGCGTGCAGCCAGCCGCCGGCCACGCCGAAGTGCAGCCACAGCGCGAGGCCGAGCAATGCCGCGAAGCCGAACATCACGTGGCCGAAGCGGTACAGCCGCCGCCCCATCAGCACTAACCGCGCGCGCACCGCGGGCTCGTCGCCGGCCTCGGCCAGGTTGATCAGGATCCGCGGCAGGTAGAACGCGGCCGCCACCCAGGCCATCACGAACAGCAGGTGCGCGGACTTGGTCCAGACATAGGCGTTCACGCGGATCTCCGGCGTCCGCCGCCGCAGGCGCGGCGACGATGGCGAATGGGCGCGCTATTGTAGCCGCCGCCTTTTCCCGCCCCCACGCCATGAGCAAGCGCTACGACCAACGCTATTTCGACAAGTGGTACCGCCGCCAGGGCATCGGCGGCGCGCGGCGGCTGGCGCGCAAGGTCGCGCTCGCGGTCGCCACCGCCGAATACCACCTCGAACGCCCGATCCGCAGCGTGCTCGACGTCGGCTGCGGCGAAGGCGCATGGCGCGCGCCGCTGCTGAAGCTGCGGCCGAAGCTGCGCTACCTGGGCTTCGACGGCAGCGAATACGCGATCGCCCGCCATGGCGCCCGCCGCAACCTGCACCTCGCCCGCTTCGCCGACTTCGCCACCCTGCGTCCCTGCCCGCCGGTCGACCTGCTGGTGTGCAGCGACGTGATGCACTACCTGCCGCTGAAGGAACTCGACCGCGGCCTGCCCGGGCTGGCCGAACTGTGCGGCGGCGTGGCCTTCCTCGAATGCTTCGCACGCGAGGACGAGACCGAGGGCGACGACGTCGACTTCCAGGCCCGGCCGGCAGCGTTCTACCGCAGGCGTTTCGCCGCGCTGGGCCTGCGCCAGGTCGGCTCGCACTGCTGGCTGTCGCCGGCGCTGGCCGGGAATGCCGCCGCCCTCGAAACCGCCGCCGGTTGATGCCGTTGCCGTGGGAGCGGCTTCGACTTCAGCTTCAGCTGCACCTGTCCCCTGCCCCGTTCAGGATTGGCCCGAATCCGGCGGAATCCCGCCTCCGGCCCCATTGACTCCCGGTTTCCCCGGGATGGAGTATGCTGCGACGCAGCAGTCGCCGACAGCGAGAGCCGATGCTCCTGTACCAGTTCCACGAACTCACCCGCTCCTGGATGGCCCCCCTGACCTACTGGGCGGACGCCAACGCCAGGGCCTTCTCCGCATCGGGCAGCTGGCTTTCCGCGATGCCCGGCGCCGAGCGCATCGCCGCCGCCAACGAACTGCTGTACCGCGTCGGCAAGGACTACGAGAAGCCCGCCTTCGACATCCACTCGATCGAGTGGGAGGGCGAGGTCTACCCGGTCGTCGAGAAGAAGGTCGTCTCGAAGCCCTTCTGCAACCTGCTGCGCTTCAAGCGCTACACCGACGACGCCGGCACCATCGGCGAGATGCGCGGGCAGCCGCCGGTACTGATCGTTGCGCCGCTGTCGGGCCACCACGCCACCCTGCTGCGCGACACCGTGCGCACGATGCTGCGCGACCACAAGGTCTACATCACCGACTGGGTCGACGCGCGCATGGTGCCCAAGGAGGTCGGCGAGTTCACGCTCGACGACTACGTCGGCTACATCCAGGACTTCATCCGCCACATCGGCGCGCAGGACCTGCACGTGATGAGCGTGTGCCAGCCCACGGTGCCGGTGCTGGCCGCGGTGTCGCTGATGGCCGCGCGCGGCGAGGTCGTGCCGCGTTCGCTGGTGATGATGGGCGGCCCGATCGACACCCGCGAGTCGCCGACCTCGGTCAACAACCTCGCCACCCAGAAGCCGCACTGGTGGTTCGAGCACAACGTCATCCACCCGGTGCCGCAGAACTACCCGGGCGCCGGGCGCCGGGTCTATCCCGGCTTCCTGCAGCACACCGGCTTCATGGCGATGAACCCCGAGCGGCACTTCATGTCGCACTGGGATTTCTACCAGGACCTGATCAAGGGCGACCTGGAAGACGCCGAGTCGCACCGCCGGTTCTACGACGAGTACAACGCCGTGCTCGACATGCCGGCCGAGTACTACCTCGACACCATCCGCGTCGTGTTCCAGGAACACCTGCTGCCGCGCGGCCTGTGGGACGTGGCCGGCGAGCGGGTGAAGCCCTCGGCGATCCGCGACACCGCACTGTTCACGATCGAGGGCGAGCTCGACGACATCTCCGGCCTCGGCCAGACCCGCGCCGCGCACAAGCTGTGCACCGGCATCGCCGCCGACCGCCAGCAGCACCTCACGGTCAAGGGCGCCGGCCACTACGGCATCTTCAGCGGCCGCCGCTGGCGCGAGCAGGTCTATCCGCGGGTGCGCGACTTCATCGCCGCGAACGTGGCAGGCGGCAACGTGCCCGCGAAACCGAAGGCACCACCTGCCAGGCGCGCGGCGAAGAAGCCGGTGGCGAAGACATCCACGGCGAAGCCTGCGCGGAAACGTGCCGTGCGGCGCTGAAGCGCAGCGTCATTCCCGAACGGACCGGCCAACTGGGTCCTTCCTGCAGTCGCAAGAACAAAACCGATCGTCATCCCGGCGAAAGCCGGGATCCATGTTGTCCTTCACCTCAAGACACCGAATGGCCTGCCATGGACAGCCATTCGACTGTTGAAAGGCGCTTCGGCCGCTGAAAAGCGCTTGCTCCCTTCTGGGGAACGACGGAAGAAACGTCTTCTCCAGGCGAGACGGCAACCTGCCTGGACACGGCTCCCCCGGATATCCCCTACTGCTCCGCCCGCAACGGAACCCGGATCACGCTGTCGCTGTGCCAGTCGACGGCCAACGGCGTGCCGCCGTCAGTGATGGACTCATCGGCCACCATGCCCCCGGTGCCCATGTTGACCTCGTGGTGAGCGTCTTTGAGGACGTCCAGCACCACCAGCAGGCGGTTGCCGGCCGGCATCCGGCGAGCTGTCATCCGCGTGCGCTCGAACGGCAGCGTGGTCCACTCGCCCGGCACCAGCAGTTCGCGGCGAGTCATGTCGCGCGCATAGCTGGCGCGGCCGACGTAGTACGACAGTTGCATCGCGCTGCCGTCCGGCCGCAGTTCGTAGAGCACCACGCTGAAATCGAAATCGCGCTTGCTGCTGCGCACCCTGAGTTCACCGGAGAAGGTGCCGATCACCGAGGTTGGCTCGTCGAAGGGCGCGCTGGCAAACCCGAAGCCGCCGTCCGGATCGATGCGGTCGACGACGACAGGATCCGGATAGTAGCCGCCATGTCCACTGGAGCGGTCCGCAAGGTCGACGCGCCGGGTCAGCCACGTCGGCCGCTCCACCGGCGCATCCGACAGCAGCCGGTACACGCCGGAAGGCACGTCCGACAGATGGAAGGCAACGACGTCCGCCGCTTCCGCGAGCGACGAAGCATGCCCCCATTCGTCAGCCCCCATCAGCTGGTAGTTGACCCGATCCTGCAGCAGCGCCGGACGTTCTCCGCCGCGCAACACGTGGTCGAGCCACTGGAAGGTCAGCTCCCGGGTGTCGAACTGCGCGGAAGGATCGATGTCGTAGCCGCGCAGCGACCGCGGCTTGAACGTCGCCTGCGCGCCGAAGTGGTCGTAGGGGCCGATCACCAGGTAGTGCACTGCTTCCGGCCGGTGGCGCAGGTGCTCCTTGAAGTACTGCAGTGCCGAGACCTGTCCATCGTCGTAGTAGCCGGTAATGCTGAGGACCGGGATGCCGATCCGCGCGAAATCCTCGCCGTAGGGCACCATCGCCTGCCAGTACGCATCGTAGGCCGGGTGCGACAACCAGCGCTGCAGCCAGGGGTTGGCCGTGCCGTCGACCCGGTCGATTTCGCGATACGGGCGCCCGCTGGCGTACCAGGCCTCCGGCAGGCGCTGCCAGCGCTCACGGTCGAAGTAGTTGTCCTCGTCCAGCAGCCGGTTGCCGGCGACATAGAACGGCCAGGCGTAGTTGGCGGTGAGGAAGACGTTGTTCTCCATCGGCAGCCCGAGGCCGGGAATGGCCGCCACGTAGGGCACGATCGTCTTCAGCGCCGGGGGCCTGCGCTTGGTCGCCGCCCAGGCCGCGAACCCGGAGTAGCTGCCGCCGTACATGCCGACACGTCCATCGCTCCACGGCTGCCGGGCGATCCACTCGACCGCGGCGGCCGCATCGTCGGCCTCGGTCTCGTACGGCCGGATCCCGTCGGTGCTCAGGCGCTTGCCGCGCGCATCGACCACCACGCCTGCGTACCCCCGCGCCGCAGCCTGCAGGGCGACCGCGCGGTTGTCCGCGGGCACCGTATAGATCGTGAACTGCATTGCGGCAGGGGACGGCAACGCGGTCTTCCGGCTTCGCGCCACCACCGCGGACAGCGTGATGCCCCCCGGCGTGCGGATCAGCACGTCCTCGTCGACGAGGTAGCGCCCGTCCTCGTCCGCTGCGATCAGCGCGCCGGCCGTCGAAGCCGCCGCGAGCACGTCCACGAACGCCTGCCGGCGCGCCAGGCCAAGGGCATCGTCCAATGCGATCTCCGCCGTATCGCCGAGCCGCGACACGGAATCGCGGAGATCGGCCCTGGCGAGCGCCAGGTCGCCGCCGAACCAGAACTGCGTGCGTTGCGCCTCGAGGTCGCCCAATCCTCCGAAGTAGGCCTCGAAAGCGGCGGCGTAGGCCTTGCCGAATCCCCGCACAGGCTGCGCACGCGCCTGCGCGTAAAGCAGGTAAGGCACCCAGCGCCGCGAACGGTCGTGGTCGCCTTGCGAGGTGTAGGCGTCCATCAACGCACGGATGCCGTCGATGGCATCGCGATCCTGTCCGGCCGCGATGCGCAGGTGCGCGAGACCAGCCGCAGATACCTGCACCTGGCCCGCACCGTGGACCGACAGCACCCGCTCCGACAGACCTGCGACCGCCTTCGCGATCTCTGCGTCATCGGACGGCGGCGCGAACGCGAATCGCGGTTCCGACGCCACTGCGACGCCGCACGCCAACGCAAGGCCCAGGAACAACCACGCGCGCACCGTCATTCCCTGGCTCATGCGAACTGCGCGGTCTTGACCAGCAAGTGCTTGGCCAGCAGGCCGTGCATCCTGCCTACGCCGCGCGCAACGTGCAGGGTGACAAACAGCAGCACCACGCCGAACAGCGCTACCAGCAACAACAGCCACGGCGCTTCCTCGGGCAGGTTGATTCCGAACATCCACACGCTCAAATGCACCCCCGGCAGCAGCGCCAGTGGACTGAACACGCACGACAGCGACATCACCAGCAGCGCCACCGCCACGGTGAAGTAGAGCACGCCCAACGGCAGCATCAGCACGAAGTACAGCAGTGTGCTCCAGGTGCGCGGGTCGGTGAACATGTCGCCGATGCGCTGCCAGATGCTGCGGCCGCGCGCGGTGTACAGCGGCCGCCGCGGCATACGTTCGCCGAGCATCACCTCGACGATCCGGCCTTCGACCAGCGACAGCACCCGCACCGAGCCGAAGAACAGGATCAGCAGCGGGACGCCGATGATGGTGATCGAGAGGCCCAGCGAGGTCGAGAAACCGGCCACCACCCAGGTGAAGTAGAAGATGCCGGTCGCCAGCGCCAGCAGCATGTAGAACAGCGAGGCGTAGGCGCGCGGGTCGGCGAACACGCCGAAGAAGCGACCCAGCACCGAGCCGCGCGGGCGCGGCGGCGGCGCGCGCAGCGCAGTCTGCACCTTGACCTCGGTGTCGCGGTAGATGTCGGCGACCTCGTCCGGCGCGCCGTAGCTCGACGCGACCGCGGCGATCACCTCGGCTTCGCTCCTGCCGGGGTTCTCGGCCAGCTCCGAGCGCAGATATTCCTCGGCGTCGTACAGCGCGTCCTGCACCAGCGCCGGGTCCGCGCCGGCCAGCGAGCGCCGCAGGTGCTCCAGGTATTCGGGAATCGTGGTCGGCAGTCGTCCGGTGTTCATTCGCGTGTCCCCTCCAGGACGGAATCGACGGAGTCGCGGGTCGCGCGCCAGGCGGCGGCCCATGCGTGCAGGGTGTCGTGCCCGGCAGCGGTGATGCGGTAATAGCGCCGGGGTGGGCCGGCGTCGGAAGGTTCGACAAAACTGTCCAGCAGCCCCGCCGCCTGCAGGTTGCGCAGCACCGGGTACAGCGCGCTCTGCTTGCCGCTGAGCACGCCCTCGCCGAAGCGCTCCAGGGTCTTGGCGATCTGGTAGCCGTACATCGGCTCGCCCGACGCCGCCAGGACCGCCAGCAGCGCCAGCGAGACCGTGCCCGCGCTCAGCTCCTTCTGGAACTTGCGCAGCTGCGGATCGCCCTGGTCTTCGCCGTCGCCCATGCGGGTTCTCCTGACATGGGCGGCATACTATTGTTTAGTTCTGTATAGCGAGTGTGCCATTAGTCTTGTCCTGTGGACTCACCCCCACCCCAACCCTCCCCCGCTGCGCGGGGGAGGGAGCAAGAGCAGCTGCTCCGCTTTTGGCTCCCTCCTCCGCTTGCGGGGGAGGGTTGGGGTGGGGGCCACCGGCAACGAATGACGCCCCTTCGCCACGCCCTCCCCGGCGAAGAGCCGGAAAATCCGGCCTCAGACGCCGCAGGCGAGCTCCGCGAACTGGCGAAAGGCCCTCGCGGCCGGTGTCCAGTCCGCGTCGGGGCGGCTGAGCATGCCCACTTCCATCGGCGGGATCTTCTCGCTGATCGGCCGCGCCTGGATCTTGCGCCCGTCCAGCGACCAGGAGCGGTAGACCATGTCCGACAGGATGGTGACGCCGAACCCGTAGGCCACCAGCCCCCGCAGCGCCTCCATCGAGGATGTGCGGAACCCCACGCTGGGTTCGAGCCCGGTCGCTTGCCAGTAGCGCGACGCCGAAGCCTCTCCCTCGTCCACCGTCAGCATGATGTACGGATAGGCGGCAACGTCGGCGAGGCGGACGTCGTCCTGCCCCATCAGCGCATGCTGGTCGCAGACCCACAGCTGCCGGCGCGAGCGCAGCAGGACCTTGCGCGCCAGCGCCAGGCCGGGATCGCAGTTGGAGACGATGCACAGCCCGAGATCGAGGTCGCCGCTTTCGACGCCGGCCTCGATGCCCTGGCGGTCCATGTCGACCAGGTCGATCTCGACGTACGGATAGGTGCGCCGGAACCGCGCCAGCAGGCCGCACAGGAAATAGCCGAGGACGACGTAGGACGCGCCGATGCGGACGCTGCCGGCCAGATCGTGCGCGGCATGGTGCGGTTCGTCCAGCGCATCCTCCAGCGAGTCGAGGATGTGGCGGATGCGCTGGTGGAACCTGTGCCCTTCGGCGGTCAGCTCCACCCCGTGCGGCAGCCGCTCGAACAGGGTGACGCCCATCATCGCTTCCAGCTGCCTGACCGCGGTGGTCACAACCGACTGCGACACGCGCAACTGCCGCGCGGCGAGCGAGAACTGCTTGAGCTCCGCCGCCGCGCAGAAGTAGCGGAACTGGCGCAGGGAGGCGTTTGCGGGCAGTGCCATCTGTTTAACAGATATCTGACAGGAACAATAAGAAATATACGATACCTGATAGCATTCGCGGACCACCGATCCGCCCCGCATTTCTGTTGCAGGCGCGGCTTCAGCCGCGACCGGGCGCCGCGCGACACCGGGAAAGCGCCCGCGCCTGAAGCCTGCCCCGGACTTGATCCGGGGGCGCTCCTACAATCTGCGGGCCGGATCGACACAACCCGGTCGTCCCCCGCGGGTCGGCCCACCAGATCCCTTCCGAGGTCCAGCCAGATGAGTGCCTCTTCCAGCCTGCACCTGCACGTCCCCGAGCCCAGCGCGCGGCCCGGCCAGACCACCGACTTCTCCTACCTCAAGCTCAGCCCGGCCGGTGCGGTCGCCAAACCGCCGCTGGACGTGACCGCGGCGCAGACCGCAGCCCTGGCCGACCAGCTGGTCCGGGTGCTGGACGACGACGGCAACGCAGTCGGTCCCTGGGCCGAAGACATCGACGACCAGCTGCTGCTCGACGCCATGCACGCGATGCTCAAGACCCGCGCCTACGACGCGCGCCTGGTGATCGCGCAGCGCCAGAAGAAGACCTCGTTCTACATCCAGTGCCTGGGCGAGGAAGCCATCGCCATCGGCCAGACCCTGGCGCTGCGCGACGGCGACATGCATTTCCCGACCTATCGCCAGCAGGGCATCCTGATCGCCAAGGGCGCACCGCTGGTGGAGATGATGTGCCAGGTGCTGTCGAACGCCGCCGATCCGCTCAAGGGCCGCCAGCTGCCGATCATGTACTCGTACAAGGAGCACGGCTTCTTCACCATCTCCGGCAACCTCACCACCCAGTACATCCAGGCGGTCGGCTGGGCGATGGCCTCGGCGATCAAGGGCGATACCAAGATCGCGGCGGCCTGGGTCGGCGACGGTGCCACCGCCGAGGGCGACTTCCACGCCGCGCTGACCTTCGCCCACGTCTACCGCGCGCCGGTGATCCTCAACGTGGTCAACAACCAGTGGGCGATCTCGACCTTCCAGGCCATCGCCGGCGGCGAGAACACCACCTTCGCCGCGCGCGGCGTCGGCTACGGCATCCCCTCGCTGCGCGTGGACGGCAACGACCTGCTGGCGGTGTATGCGGTCTCGCGCTGGGCCGCCGAGCGCGCCCGCAGCAACCTCGGCCCGACCCTGGTCGAATGGGTCACCTACCGCGCCGGCCCGCACTCCACATCCGACGATCCATCCAAGTACCGCCCCGCCGACGACGCGCAGCGCTTCCCGCTGGGCGATCCGATCGAACGGCTCAAGCAGCACCTGGTCAAGCGCGGCCTGTGGAGCGAGGAACGGCACGAGCAGACCCGCGCCGGCTACGACGCCGAGATCTCGCGCGCGCTCAAGGAGGCCGAGACCCACGGCGCGCTCGGCAGCGAGCTGCGCCCCGGCCCCGCCGAGATGTTCAACGACGTCTACAAGGACATGCCCGAACACCTGCGCCGCCAGCGCCAGCAGCTGGGAGCCTGACCATGAGCCAGACCGAACTTCCGACCGGCACCGCGCCGATGACGATGATCCAGTCGCTGCGCTCGGCGATGGACGTGATGCTGGCGCGCAGCGACGACGTCGTGGTCTTCGGCCAGGACGTGGGCTACTTCGGCGGCGTGTTCCGCTGCACCGATGGCCTGCAGGCCAAGTACGGCAAGCATCGCGTGTTCGACGCGCCGATTTCCGAGACCGGCATCGCCGGCGCCGCCATCGGCATGGCCGCCTACGGCCTGCGTCCGGTGGCGGAGATCCAGTTCGCCGACTACATCTACCCGGCCTACGACCAGATCGCCTCCGAGGCCGCGCGCCTGCGCTACCGCTCCCGCGGCATGTTCACCGCGCCGCTGGTGTTCCGCACGCCCTGCGGCGGCGGCATCTACGGCGGCCAGACCCACAGCCAGAGCCCGGAGGCGATCTTCGCCCACGTCTGCGGCGTGCGCACGGTGATGCCGTCCAATCCCTACGACGCCAAGGGCCTGCTGATCTCGTCGATCGAGAACGACGACCCGGTGATCTTCCTCGAGCCCAAGCGCCTGTACAACGGCCCCTTCGACGGCCACCACGACCGCCCGGTGGTGTCCTGGGGCAAGCACCCGGGCAACGCGGTGCCCGAGGGCTACTACAGCGTGCCGCTGGACAAGGCCGCAGTCGCGCGCGAAGGCAGCCAGCTCACCATCGTCACCTACGGCACCACGGTCTGGGTGGCGCTGGCCGCCGCCGAGGAAGCCGGCATCGACGCCGAGGTGATCGACCTGCGCAGCCTGTGGCCGCTGGACTACGACACCGTCATGGATTCGGTCAAGAAGACCCGACGCTGCATCGTGCTGCACGAGGCCACCCGCACCTGCGGCTTCGGCGCCGAACTCGTCGCGCTGGTGCAGGAGCACTGCTTCTACCACCTCGAAGCGCCGGTCGAGCGCGTCACCGGCTGGGACACGCCCTACCCGCACGCGCAGGAATGGGACTACTTCCCGGGCCCGGCCCGGGTCATCGACGCGATGCGCCGCGTGCTGGAGGACTGAGCGATGGGACACCACGTCATCAAGATGCCGGACATCGGCGAAGGCATCGCCGAGGTCGAGCTGATCGCCTGGAAGGTCGAGGTCGGCGGCCCCGTGGCCGAGGACCAGGTCGTCGCCGAGGTGATGACCGACAAGGCGATGGTCGAGATCCCCTCGCCCGTCGCGGGCACCGTGGTCTCGCTGGGCGGACAGCCGGGCGAGATGATGGCGGTCGGCAGCGAGCTGATCCGGCTGGAGGTGGAAGGCGCGGGAAATGCCGCCGAAGCCGCCGCGCCCGCGAAGCCGGAGCCCGCGCCCGCCGCGAAGGCCGAAGCCGCGCCGCCTGAACCCGCGAAACCCGCCGCGCCCGCGAAGAGCGATCCCGCGCCCGCCGCCATGCCCGCGCCGGACACGGTCGCCCAACGTGGCGCGATCACCAGTCCGCCCGCGCTGGCCGCGGACGAAGCGCCATTGGCCTCGCCGGCCGTCCGCCGCCGCGCCTGGGACCTGGGCATCGAACTGCGCTACGTGCCCGCCACCGGCCCCGGTGGCCGCATCCTGCAGGCCGATCTCGACGCCTACGTCGAAGCCGGCGGCAAGACGAAGGCGATCGGCGGCGGCGGCGGCAGCGGTTACGCGCGCCGCAGCGGCCAGCAGCAGATTCCGGTCATGGGCCTGCGCCGCAAGATCGCGCAGAAGATGCAGACCTCGTGGTCGAACATCCCGCACATCACCTACGTCGAGGAGATCGACGTCACCGAAGTCGAGGCCCTGCGCGCGAAGCTCAACGAACGCTGGGGCAAGCAGCGCGGCAAGCTGACCCTGCTGCCGCTGCTGGCGCGCGCGCTGGTGCTGGCGCTGCGCGAGTTCCCGCAGATGAACGCGCGCTACGACGACGAGGCCAACGTCATCACCCGCTTCGAAGGCGTGCAGCTGGGCATCGCCACGCAGAGCGAGGTGGGCCTGTCGGTGCCGGTGGTCGCGCACGCCGAATCGCTCGACCTGTGGCAGACCGCGGCCGAGATCGCGCGCCTGGCCGCCGCGGTGCGCGCGGGCAAGGCGACGCGCGAGGAACTGTCGGGGTCCACCATCACCATCAGCAGCCTCGGCCCGATCGGCGGCATCGCGTCCACGCCGATCATCAACCATCCGGAAGTGGCGATCGTCGGCGTCAACCGCATCATCGAGCGGCCGATGCTGCGCGAGGGCCAGGTGGTCGCGCGCAAGCTGATGAACCTGTCGTCCTCGTTCGACCACCGCATCGTCGACGGCATGGAAGCGGCCGAGTTCGTGCAGGCGATCCGCCGCGGGCTCGAAACCCCCGCCCTGATGTTCCTGGAGTAGGCGATGTCGCAGACCATCGAAACGCAACTGCTCGTCATCGGCGGCGGCCCCGGCGGCTACGTCGCCGGCATCCGCGCCGGACAGCTCGGCATCCAGACCATCGTGGTCGAAGGCGCCCACCAGGGCGGCACCTGCCTCAACATCGGCTGCATCCCGTCGAAGGCGCTGATCCACGCGGCGGAGGAATTCGCCAGGGTCGCGGCGTTCGCCGCGGGTGAATCGCCGCTCGGCATCACCGTGCACAAGCCGGCGCTCGACCTGTCGAAGACGGTTGCCTGGAAGGACGGCATCGTCAAGCGCCTCACCCAGGGCGTGGGCGCGCTGCTGAAGAAGAACGGCGCGCGGCTGGTGAAGGGCTGGGCGGAGATCGTCGACGGCAAGACCGTCGACGTCGCCGGCGCCGCCGACGATGGCGGCACGCTGCGCATCAAGTGCGAGCACCTGCTGCTGGCGACCGGCTCGGTGCCGGTGGAACTGCCGTTCCTGCCGTTCGGCGGCAAGGTGGTGTCGTCGACCGAAGCGCTGTCGCCGGACGAACTGCCGAAGAAGCTGGTGGTGGTCGGCGGCGGCTACATCGGCCTCGAGCTGGGCACCGTGTACCGCAAGCTCGGCTGCGAGGTGACCGTGGTCGAGGCGCAGGACCGCATCCTGCCCGCCTACGACGCCGAGCTGACGCAGCCGGTCGCCAAGCACCTCAAGGCCTCGGGCGTGGAACTGCTGCTGGGCCACAGCGTGCTCGGCCTGACCGACGGCGGCGCGCTGCGCGTGCGCGACGGCGGCGGCAAGGAACTGGAGATCGACGCCGACCGTATCCTCGTTGCGGTCGGCCGCCGCCCGAAGACCGACGGCTTCAACCTCGAATCTCTGCGGCTCGACATGGCCGGCAAGGCGGTGAAGATCGACGACCAGTGTCGCACCTCGATGCGCAATGTCTGGGCGATCGGTGACGTCGCCGGTGAACCGATGCTGGCGCACCGGGCGATGGCGCAGGGCGAGACGGTGGCCGAGATCGTGTCCGGGAAGAAGCGCCGCTTCGTGCCGGCCGCGATCCCCGCGGTGTGCTTCACCGATCCGGAAGTGGTCGTGGTCGGGCTCTCGCCGGACGAGGCGAAGGCGCAGGGCGTCGAGGTCAGGACGGCGCTGTTCCCGTTCGCCGCCAACGGCCGCGCGATGACGCTGGAATCGTCCGACGGCTTCGTGCGCGTGGTCGCGCGCGCCGGCGACCACCGCATCCTCGGCTGGCAGGCCGTGGGCGTGGCGGTGTCGGAGCTGTCCATCGCCTTCGTGCAGTCGATCGAGATGGGCGCGACGCTGGAAGACGTCGCCGGCACCATCCACCCGCACCCGACGCTCGGCGAAGCCGTGCAGGAAGCCGCGCTGCGCGCGCTCGGGCATGCCCTGCACATCTGAGTCAGGGAACCACTGAACACCTGTCGTACCGAACACCTGTCATTTGACGAACACTTGTCATGCCAAACCTCTGTCATTTCGAGCGTAGCGAGAAATCTGCTTCCTGATTTCCCGAGATTCCTCCCCCGGATCAGGTCCGGGGTCGGAATGACAACCATAGCCTTCGGAATGACAACCCAGGCCTTTCCAGCATCGCCCTACCCCTTCCGGCCACAGCCATGAGCACAGACCCTTCCGCCGCCTTCCGCACCCTCCCGTCCGACCACCCGGTCCCCGCCGGCGAGCGCGACGCCATCCTCGCCAACCCGGGCTTCGGCCAGCACTTCACCGACCACATGGCCGCGATCGACTGGACCGTCGACCAGGGCTGGCACGACGCGCGCGTACAGGCCTACGGCCCGCTGACCCTGTCGCCCGCCTCGGCGGTGCTGCACTACGGCCAGGAAATCTTCGAAGGCCTGAAGGCATTCCGCCACGCCGACGGTTCGGTCTGGAGCTTCCGCCCCGATGCCAACGGCGCGCGACTGCAGCGCTCCGCGCGGCGCCTCGCGTTGCCGGAACTGCCGGTGGACCTGTTCGTCGAATCGATCCGGCAACTGGTGCGCGCCGACGCGGCGTGGGTGCCGTCCGGCGGCGAATCCAGCCTCTACCTCCGTCCCTTCATGATCGCCAACGAGGATTTCCTCGGCGTGCGCCCGGCGCAGCGCGTGGCCTACTACGTCATCGCCAGCCCGGCCGGCGCCTACTTCAAGGGCGGGATCAAGCCGGTGTCGATCTGGCTGTCGCGCGACTACGCGCGCGCCGGTCGCGGCGGCACCGGCGCGGCCAAGTGCGGCGGCAACTACGCCGCCTCGCTGCTGCCGCAGAAGCAGGCCTACGACAACGGCTGCGCGCAGGTGCTGTTCCTCGACGCCGAGAGCGGTCGCCACGTCGAGGAACTGGGCGGCATGAACGTGTTCCTGGTCGGGCGCGACGGCCGCGTGGCCACGCCGGAACTGTCCGGCAGCATCCTCGAAGGCATCACCCGCGCCAGCGTGATCCAGCTGCTGCGCGACCGCGGCCACGAAGTGGTCGAACGCCGCATCGACATCGCCGAATGGATCGACGGCGTGCGCTCGGGCGAGATCGCCGAAGTCTTCGCCTGCGGCACCGCGGCCAGCATCTCGCCCATCGGCGTGCTCAAGGGCCACGACTTCAGCGTCGGCAGCGCCGATGCCGGGGCGGGCGAAGTGACGATGGCGATCCGCAAGGACCTGACCGACATCCAGTACGGCCGCGCGCCCGACCGGCATGGCTGGCTGACGCGGCTGACGGCATAGAAAGAAGCACTGTCATTTCGACCCCGGACTTGATCCGTGGGAGAAATCCCGGCCTTCAGTATCCAACGGGAGATCCCTCACTGCGTTCGGGATGACAAACCGGACTTTTCCAACCCGGCAACACCCCGCAGCTTCGCCCCACGCCCACCGGGAGCCCGCATGACCCGCCAACGCCTCGCCCTCGCCGCCCTCGTTGCCGCCGCCCTCGCCCTGCCGCTCGCCGCCGCCGAGCCGGACGACCAGGCCAGGCCGCGCACCACGCAGGAGATACTCGACGCCTCGCAACCGTCCGACTGGCGCACGCCCGATCCCGCCAACACGCTCTACATGGACCTGGAGGCGGGCCGCGTGGTGATCGAGCTGGCGCCCGCGTTCGCGCCCGAACACGTCGCCAATATCCGCACGCTGGCGACGGAAGGTTTCTGGAACGGCACCAGCCTCTATCGCTCCCACGACAACTTCGTGGTGCAGTTCGGCGATGCCGACGCCGATGACCCGGAGAAGGCCAGGTCCACCGGCAGCGCGAAGACGAAGCTGCCGGCCGAATTCGAGCGCAGCGCACGCGGCCTGCCGTTCCATGCCCTGCCCGATCGCGACGGCTGGGCGGCGCAGGTCGGTTTCGCCGAAGGTTTCCCCGCCGCGCGCGATGGTGCGCAGGGACAGGCGTGGATGGCGCACTGCTACGGCGCGCTCGGCGCGGGTCGCAACCTGGAGGCCGACAGCAGCATCGGTGCCGAACTCTACGTCGTCACCGGCCAGTCGCCGCGCCAGCTCGACCGCAACATCACCGTGGTCGGCCGGGTCATCCGCGGCATGGACCTGCTCAGCGCAACCCCGCGCGGCCCCGAACCGATGGGCTTCTACGACGATCCCGCGCAGCGCACGCCGATCAAGGCCATCACCCTCGCCGCGGAGGTGCCGGAGGCCGAGCGCGAGCGCATCGAGGTGCTGCGCACCGACACGCCGACCTTCGACGCGATGGTCGAATCGCGCCGCAACCGCCGCGACGACTTCTACAAGCGCCCGGCCGGCCACATCGACCTGTGCAACATCGCCATCCCGGTGCGTACGCCCGACGCCGCGAAACGCTGAACGCAACGCACGCAGGTTCGTCACGCGGCGTTTTCCTTTGCGCGCCCAGACTGCGGTTGCCCCCACCGCAGCCGAGGACACGATGGCCCTGCTCCGCTTCCGCATCGCCGGCGACGACGACCACGTCCGCGCGATCATCAACCTGCTGCAAAGCCTCGACGGCATCGAGCACGTCGAGGAGACCGACGACCTGATGCCGCACATGGACGACGCGGACTCGAGTTCCGCCGGCCTGTCCGACGCCATCGGCGCGCAGACGCACGGGATCGAGGTGGAAGTGCCCAACCCGTCCACCGCACGCAAGGTACGCGAGGCGGTGGAGGCGCTGGCCTTCGACCTCGATGCGCTGGTGGAGATCGAGGAGGACGAGGCGGAATAGGCGGTGTGTCCTGCCGCCATCTCAGGCCGTCATCCCTGCAGGCCGTAATCCCTACAGGCCGTCATCCCGGCGAAAGCCGGGATCCATTTTCACGACCAACCGTCTCCAGGCGCGATCCTGCTCCCTTGGTTAAGAGCCAAATAGATCCCGGCTTTCGCCGGGAGACGGGTGATGGTCGACTCAACCCGCCGCCGGCAGCGCGTCGATCAGTTCCACCATCCGCCTGCGCTGCGCCTCGTCCGGCAACCGCCCGCGCGCGGCGCCGAGGTTGTCGAGCATGTTGCGCGCCTTGCTGGTCGCGGGCGTGATGCAGGTCACCGCCGGGTGCGCGGCGACGAACTTCAGCAGGAACTGCGCCCAGGAATGCGCGTCGAACTCCGCCGCCCACTCCGGCAGCGGCCTGTCGCCGATCCGGCTCCACAGCCGCGTGCGCCCGAACGGCAGGTAGACCAGCACGCCGATCCTGCGCGCCTGCGCCAGCGGCAGGATCGTCTCCTCGACGTCGCGGTTGTCGATCGCGTAGTCGACGCCGATGAAGTCCAGCGGCTCGTTCTCCATCGCCTCGATCAGCTGCGGATAGGCCGGCTTGCTGGTCGAGGTCACGCCGATGTAGCGCACCCGGCCTTCGGCCTTGAGTTCCTTCAGGATGCCGAGCTGGGTCGGGATGTCGGCCAGGTTGTGCACCTGGACCAGGTCGAGCCTGTCCTTGCCGAGATGCCGGAACGAGGCCTCGATCTGCTCGCGCGCCGCGGCCGGATCGGCCTTGTCGCCGCCGCGCGGCACGACGTTCACCTTGGTCGCCCAGAACACCTTGTCGGTGAGACCAAGTTCGCGCGCGAGATCGCCGGCCACCTCCTCCGACGCGCCATAGGACGGTGCGGTGTCGAACACCGTGCCGCCGCCGTCGACCAGCGCCTTGAGTACGTCGCGCAGCGCCGAGACATCCTCGCTGCGCGCCACCTGGGAGAACGTCGCCGAACTTCCCAGGCCCACCAGCGGCACCTGTTCCCCGCTGGAGGGAATGGCGCGGGTCAGCAGCGATGCCCCGTCGGCGGCGAACAGCCGGCCGGGCGGCAGCGCGGCCGCCATCGCGGCGGCCAGCGAGAACTTCAGGCAATCACGGCGCGTGGTCATGCGCGGTCTCCTTCGGGGACGGGACGGGCGTTCGCGGCGATGCGGCAGCCCCGAGTCTGGCCAATCCGGCGCACGAGTTCAAATCGCGGTGCTGCACACGGCAGATGCATGCCTGCATGCACGCGCCATCGCCGGCAATCCGTTCACGCCGGCGGTCCGGCATCCCCAAGTCCTACGGAATGTCATCCCGACCGAAGGGAAGGATCTCGCTTCCATGGCCCCATGACCCCATCGACGAGATCCCTCCCTTCGGTCGGGATGACATCCGTTGGATCGGCACGGTGCCCCTGCAACCTTGGACGAATGTCGCCCGCCCGGCCAAACCGACTAGCATGCACGGGGAAAGGAGACACGCCGCACGACATGCGCATCGCCCTGCTCGCCGACCTGCACGCCAACCGCGAAGCGACCGAGGCCTGCCTGGCCGCGCTCGAACGCGAGCGCTGCACGCACCACGTCTTCCTCGGCGATCTCATCGGCTACGGCGCCGACCCCGGCTGGGTGGTCGACACCGTGCGCGCGCAGGTCGAGCGCGGCGCGGTTGCCGTGCTCGGCAACCACGACCAGGCCGCGATCGAGGCGCCGTCCGAACGCATGGTGCCCGAGGCGCGCGCGGCGATCGCCTGGACGCAGGGACGGCTCGACGAAGCGCAGACCGCGTTCCTGCGCGCGCTGCCGCTGCAGGTCGAGGAAGACGATCGCCTGTACGTGCACGCCAATGCCTGGGCGCCGGCGGACTGGAGCTACGTCTCCGGCCGCGCCGCCGCCACCCGCAGCCTCGAGGCGACCGCGCAGCGCCTCACCTTCTGCGGCCACGAGCACCGCCCCGCGCTGTACTACGCGCAACCCGGACCTGCCGGGCATTTCGAACCCGTGTCCGGCCAGCCGGTGCCCCTGCGCGGTTCGCGTCGCTGGCTGGCGATCCCGGGCGCCTGCGGCCAGCCGCGCGACGGCGATCCGGCGGCGGCCTGCGCGGTCTACGACAGCGACGATGGCAGCCTGACCTTCCTGCGCGTGCCCTACGACCACGAGCGCGCCGCCGCGAAGATCGTCGCCGCCGGCCTGCCCGGAGCGTTCGCGCAACGCCTGCTGACAGGAGGCTGAGATGGCCGGATCGCTGCAACCGGGACAAGGCATCGGCGGCTACACGCTGGTCGCGCCGCTGCACGAAGGCGGCATGGCCACGCTGTGGCAGGTCTCACACCCGGCGCAGCAGTTCCCGCTGATAATGAAGCTGCCGCACCTGGGCTACGGCGAGGGCGTCGCCAAGCTGGTCGGCTTCGAGGTCGAGCGCATGCTGATGCCGACCCTGTCCGGCCCGCACGTGCCGCGCTACGTCGACACCGGCGAGGACGGCGACCAGCCGTGGCTGGTGATGGAACAGGTCGCGGGCGACACCGTGCGCACGCTGCTCGACAGCGCGCCGCTGCCGATCGATCGCGTTGCCGAGCTCGGCGCGATGGCCGCGATCGCGCTCGACGACCTGCACCGCCAGCATGTCGTGCACCTCGACATCAAGCCCAGCAACCTGATGCTGCATGTCGATCCCGCGGCCGGCGCCGAACGCATCGTGCTGATCGACTTCGGCCTGTCGCACCACGCACAGCTGCCCGACCTGCTCTCCGAACAATTCCAGATCCCGCTCGGCACCGCGCCCTACATCTCGCCCGAGCAGGTGCTGGGCGTGCGCGACGACCCGCGCAGCGACCTGTTCGCGCTCGGCGTGACGCTGTACCACCTCGCCACCGGCGAGCGCCCGTTCGGCAATCCCGCCAGCCGCCGCGGCCTGCGCCGGCGGCTGTACCAGGATCCCATACCGCCGCGCGCACTGCGGCCCGACATCCCGCGCTGGTTCCAGGAAATCGTGCTGCGCTGCCTCGAAGTCGACCCCGACGCGCGCCATCCGAACGCCGCGCAGCTCGCCTTCGACCTGCAGCATCCCGAGCAGGTGCCGCTGAGCGAGCGCGCGGAGCGCGAGCGCCGCGACGGCACGGTTGCGGTCGCGAAACGCTGGTTCCGCTCACTCGGCGTCGAATCCGCACCCGTGGACGGCGGCCGCGGGACGCCGGCGAAGGACGCGCCGCTGGTGATGGTCGCACTCGACGTCAAGCAGCAGGACCGCAACCTCGACGCCGCGCTCAACGACCTGGTGCAGCGCATCGTGCAGACCTCGCCGGGCGCGCGCCTGGCCTGCGTCACGGTGATGCGCCTTGCCCGCATCGGCATGGACAGCAATCTCGACGAGACCGGCCGCAATCGTCACGTCAAGCGCCTGGTCGCGATGCGGCACTGGGCGCGCGCCCTGCAGTTGCCCGACCACCGCATCACCTTCCACGTGCTCGAATCGAGCGACGTCGCCGACGCGCTGGTGGCCTTCGCCCGCGACAACGGCATCGACCACGTGCTCATGGGCGCGCGCGGCGTCACCGGCGTGCGCCGGATGCTCGGCAGCGTATCCGCCCAGGTGGTCGCCGACGCAGACTGCACCGTGACCGTGGTCCGCGCGCCGCGGCGCGGCGGAGGCCCGGACGAGAGCGCATCCGCTGTCATCCCGAGCGCAGCGAGGGATCTTGCGTCCAATCGTCTGGAAGAAGATCCCTCGCTGCGCTCGGGATGACAGGTCGGGATTTCGCGTTCCGGGATCGATCGCCGCGCCCACAGCCGCCGCCGTGGGCAAGTCGGCGATTTCCGGGGGAGCGCCGGCAGTCCCCAGCGCCATTCGCGACCGGGCGTGTTCCGGGATGGGCCAACACCCTATTGACAAGCACTTCGGCCCCCAATAACTTAACTAATAAGTTAATTGATTAATTCAACATGTCCGTCGACAAGGTCTTCGAAGCCCTCGCCTCCCGCCCCCGGCGCGAAATCCTCGCCTACCTCTCGGCGCAGGAGCTCACCGCGGGCGAGATCGCCAGCCGCTTCGCGATGAGCGCACCCGCGATCTCGCGCCACCTGTCCGTGCTCGAGACGGCCGGGCTGGTGGTCGGCGAGCGCCGCGGCCAGTTCGTGCACTACCGGCTCAAGGCCGACAACCTGGTCAACTCGCTGACCGGTTTCGCCTTCGAGATCTGCCCCACCGCCGGCCCGCTCAAGCGCGAATCGCGGCGGCTGGCGAAATCCACGTCCAGGCGCTGAGGACACTGCCATGCCCGCCCTGCTGCAGACGACACGCGGTTTCCCGATGGTCCGCATCCCGTCGCGCAGCGGCGGCCTGCCGGTCGAGGTCTGCCTGGTCGCGCAGCTCGGGCCCGGCGGCGGCAACCAGCTGTTCGCGAGCGCCGGCAGCCACCAGCGCGGGCACGCCTCGTTCGTCGATGCGCTGGACGAACCCTCGGCCAAGCTGTTCGGCGTCGACCTGTCGAAGTCGGACCGCACCTCGCTCTATTCCTTCGCCGTGGACGCGGGCGGGCATCCGTTCCATCGCCACGCCGGGCACCGCGTGTTCACCGCGATCGCCGGCAGCGGCGGCGCGCAGCTGCGCTTCTCGACCATCGACGATGCCGCGCTGCAGTCGGATCCGGGCGCCTTCATCGATTCGCTGCACGTGGTCGACGTGCCGCCGGACAGCCTGTTCGCGGTGCGCTTCGGCGGCGGCACCTGGCACCAGTTCGCGCCGCGCCGGCCCGGCAGCCCGCATCCGGTGTTCTTCGCGCTGTCGTGCCATACCGACGAGCTGGGCGGCATCGACGACCCCGCACTGGCCGACACCATCCGCAACGACGGCGCCAGCATCCCGGCCCTGACCGAACTGCTGCCCGATCCGGTGCAGCGCCTGCTCGCGTCGAAGCCGTTCCATGCCTGGCGGGCCCGGACCACGACGCTGTCCCTGCATGCCGCCCCGGACACCTTCGCCCTGCGCGCCTGCGCGCGCATCCGCGAACGCGTCGGCCGGGTCAAGCGCAGGCTGGCCGAGGCCCGCCGCCCGGCCGGCTTCATCGGACGCAGCTTCCGCCATGCGGCGGTGCCGCTGCATGCGGTGCCGGCGGCTTCGCTGCTGTCGCGCCAGTTTGCCGACGACTTCCACCACGAGGACATGGTCGCGCTGACGCTGCCGCCCGACGGCGACGGCCGTGGCGCGGCTGAACTGCTCGCCGACGTCCTCGAAGGCTTCCTCGCCAACCGCCCGCAGGGCGTGTCCTGGCTGATGCGGCTGCGCAACGCGCTGGTGCGGCCCCTGCGGCTGCGTACCTCGCCGCTGGGCTGCCCGGTGTCATCGCTGCTGTCAAACGACCGCAGCCGCCTGTTCGCGGGCCGCCATCCGGTCCTCGCGCACGAAGTGTCGATCGACGGACGCCGCGCGGAAGTCCTGCTCGGCGCGGACGACCGCCATCTCGCGTTCCGCTCCTGCGTCGGCGTCGAGTTCGCGCCGGACGGCATCCGCATCACCCTCGGCACGCGCGTGCGCTGCCGCAATCCGTTTGGACGCGCCTACATGGGGCTCATCGACGGCGTCCACCGCCGCTACATCGCGCCGACGATGCTGGAGATGGCGGTCGCCCATGCGCTGCAGCAGGCGGAAGCGCCGTCGTTCGACGGCGCAGTGGCGGCCTGACTGCGCGCGTCGCTTACGGCACGGACTTCAGTGCTGCGAGCACCGCGGGCTTGAGCGCGCGCAGCGTGTCCTCATTGCCCCGGTCGGCCTCGACGTAGACGGCGTTGAGGAACGACACCAGGTCGTGGCGGCGCGCGAGCCAGTCGCTGTCGGCATAGGCCTGCTCCGGTTCGCCGACGCGGGGCGGCAGGCCGGCGAACCAGTCCGTCCAGTCGGCGTCGGCGAGCAGGCCGCGGCGCGCGACCGCCAGCACCGGCCGCGCCAGGCGTCCCGGTTCGCCGAAGACGTAGGCGTGCGCGGATTCGGGCACGGCCTGCGCCGCCACCGCTTCGAGGATGCGCCCGGCCTGCGCGCGGTTCAGCGCCGGGTGCAGGGCCAGCTGCATCAGCCAGTCGGCGCCGTGCGCGACGCCGTGGCGCCAGCCCTCGCGATCGTCGAAGCCGCGGTAGTCCTGCACGGTCTCGACGTAGGCCGCGGCCCTGTCGACCATCGCCGCGCGCTCGTCCGGCGTCATCCACGGCGATACGCGATCGGTGCGCGCGACCTCCGACAGCACCAGCGCAGCGAACGGCCGCGCGAAGCCCTCCCCTTCGCCGCCGTCGACGATCGCGTACAGGCGCCTGCGCAGGGTGCGCAATGCTTCGCGATCGAGTTGCCCGGCCCGCATCCAGTGCGCCAGCCCCTCGTAGGCGATGCCGTCGCGCAGCGCCGGGTCGGGATCGGCGAGGCAGTCGACCAGGCCTTCGGCGATCCTCATGCGCGCGGCGGCATCGTCCACAGCGAACTGCTGCGTCTTCAGCGCCTGCAGCGCCTCGCGCGACGTGCCTTCGGTCAGGCAGGCAGCGTGCAGGACCGGCGCGCACGACCAGGCGCCGGCGAGGAGGAAGAGCAGAAGTAGTTTTCGCGTCATTTCATCGATCCCGTTGCGTGCGACGCCGATTGAAGACCCATCGACGAAGACTCGACCCGTCATCCCCGCGAAGGCGGGGACCCAGCGTCTTTGCTTTTTTCGATCGCCCGAAGACGCTGGATCCCCGCCTCCGCGGGGATGACGGCTCCGGATTTCGTTGCGGGCACACATCTCCGACCCCGCAACAGGTCCTAGCCCCTGCGCCGCCGCCAGCGGCGGATCACCGCAACCAGGACCCAGACCACCAGCACCACCGGCAGCAGGAAGGCCACCGCGCGGATCGTCCAGGCCACGCCCGAGGCCAGCGTCGCGCCCGAGTCGCGGATCGCCAGCCAGACCTCGCTGCGGCTCGCCTGCGACGAGGTCGGGCGGAAATCGATCGTCAGCAGCTGGGTGTCGATGCGGCGGCGATGCTGCGCGCCTTCCTGCTCGGCGGCCTCGATCTGCGCCTCGGTTTCGGCAAGCTGCCTGGACAGCGCGATCATGTCGGCGACGGAGAGATCGCGCCGCGACTGGAACTCCTGCAGGCGCTCGCGCTCCTTGCGCAGGCGCTGCTGCGCGAGGCTGTTGTCGCGCACCACGACGGCGAGATCCTCGGCGCGCGTGCTGCGGCTGCCGAGCTCGGCGTCGGCGCTGGCCAGCGCGATCATCGGCTCCACGCCCGCCGGCGCGAGCCGCATGCCCAGCCTCGCGGACGGCTGGTCGCCGCCCTCCTGCCAGACATTGAGCACCACGCAGTCGCCGAACTTCGCGTCGTTGCAGGCGTCCTGCGCCTGCTGCAGCCGCGCGGCGATCGCGTCGCCCGCGAGCGTGACCGTCGCATTGTGCTCGTAGGCGAGGAACGAAGCATCGCGCGCAACGTTCGCGCCGACGTCCGCAGCCGGCGCCGGCGCGGCGCCTCCGTAGGCCAGGCTCTCGGCCTGGCCCGACTTTTCGCTGCAGGCCGCGGCCAGCAGCGCGAAGCCGCAGGCCAGCAAAATCCGCGATCGCTGCTTCATCCCGCCACTCCGGTTCGCGCGCCGTCCGCGCAGGCGACACAACGCCCGGACGCGCCGCATGGGGTCGTTGCCGGCTTCAATAGCTCGCGCCGTCGAACGCGGTGACCTTCAGCATCGACAGGTCGACCGCGGGCAGGCAGCGCACGTTGACCATCGTCATCACCGAGCCGTCCTGCCTCTTGCCCTCGCTGAAGGGCGAGACGCCGCAGTCGGGGCAGAAGCGGTGGTCGATGGCCTTGCGGTTGAAGCGATAGGTGCCCAGGTCGGATTCCGGCGTCTTCAGCGTCAGCGCCGAACGCGGGAAGGCCGCAAGCAGCGCGCCGCGCCGGCGGCACAGCGAGCAGTTGCAGTCGATCACCTCGCTGATGTCGCCTTCGACCTCGAATGCGATCCGGCCGCAGTGGCAGCTGCCTTCGTACTTCGCCATGTCGATCCTCCCTCGTGGACGCCGTCAGGTTAGCGCATGCCCGGCGCGGCATCGTGCTGCACGGCGGCAGCGGCGAAGCCGACGCGCGCGCGCTCCAGCCACCAGGCGACGCCGGCCAGCAGCAGCCAGCCGAGGAACCACGGCCAGGACGGGCCGGGGCGGCGGGCCTCGCCGGCGTCGGCCTGCGCGGGCGAACGCGCCGCCAGCGCGCGCGTCGACTCGTGCAACTGCGCGAGCCGCAGCGCGGGCATGGCGTCCGCCGCGGCGACGTGGAACGGATGGACGGCATCGCCGGCAAGCAGGCGGTGCCAGCCGGCGGATTCGGGCCAGAACGCGGCGCAACGGCGATGGCCGGTCGCGGGATCCACGAGCAGCGGATGTGCGCGCCCGTCGGGCGATTCGACGACGGCATCGCCGGCCAGTCCGCAGATCGCCGTGCGCTCGCCCGCCCGCGCATCGGATGCGATGTCGGGCGGCGCAGACCGGCGCGCGCGAGACAGCTCCGCGATCACGGGCTGCCACAGGTCGGCGTACAGGTCGCGGCGGCCGTGCAGGGCGAGCTGGAAGGTATCGACCGGTGTCCACAGCCCGATCCTGCCCTCGCCCTCCGCGCGCCAGGCGCCATGCGTGGCATCGCCGGCCACCAGCGCAATCGCGCCGGGACCGGAGATGCGCCATGCGCGCCGCGACAGCGCCGGCACCGCGGCGTCGGCCAGCGCCGGATCGAACGGCGCGTCCTCGCTGCCCGCGCCGCTGCGCGCGCGCAGCGCCGCCTCGTCGCGCAGTCGCGGCATCGCCGGCTGCCACGGCTGCAGTGCGGTACCGCCCTCGATCGCGAAGCCTTCGCCGCGCAGCGCCCGCAGCGCGCCGGCCGGCAGCGGCGTGTCGGCGCGCACCAGCAGTCCCATGCCCGCGCGGACCGCATCGAGCACGCGCGCACGACCGCCATCGCCGAGGTCCGTCCATGCGCGCGCATCGGCGATCAGCAGGTCCGTCCGCGCCAGCACTTCGGTGGTCGGCGCGGCATCGCCGAGCCGCATCCCGCCGCCCAGGCTGACCCGCGCCTGCAGCGGCAGGCCGGCATCCTCGATCCAGCGCCGCAGCTGTCGCGTTTCCGGATTCGGCGCGCCGGCGAGCAGCAGCACCCGCGGCGCGGGCGCTTCCTCGATCCACAGCGGCAGGTCGACCTCGTCCACCTGCGCGCCCTCGCCGTCGCGGATCCGCAGCCGGAACGCCGCCGGCCCGGCCGCGAACGCGAGCGCCTGCAGGGAGAAGCCGCCCTCGTCGTCGAGCGACACGACATCGATCCGGCGCCCTGCGGGATCGAGCAGTTCGACGCGGCCGCCGCCGACGCCCGCGACATTGCCCGCGATCGCGACCGCATCGCCCTGCCCCGGCCGGCGTGGCGTATCCAGCCGCACCAGCCCGCGCGGCGGCTCGGGCGCCACGTACTCGACCGCGACGCGTTCCGCCGCATCGCGATCGCGCGCGACCAGCCCGGCGCCGAGCACGCGGATGTGCGTGGTGCCGGGATGACGGCGCAGGGCCGTGCCCAGGTCCGGCACGCGTTCGACGCCGGCCACGCGCGGTGCTTCCGGCAGCGCAAGCACGACGTCGCCCTGCGCACCGGCGGACTGCGATGGCGGGGCCGCGCCTTCGGTCAGCACGGTCATCACACCGGCGCGCACCGGCTGCGGCGGGGGAAACAGGGTGAGGTACAGCGTGCCCGCCAGCAGCGGCTGCAGCAGCACCAGTGCGAGCGTGCGCCATGCGCGCGGCCTGCGCGGGTCACGGCGCGCGGCCAGCAGCACGCGCACGCCGGCCACGAGCGCGGCGAGCGCAAGGACGATCGCGACGATGGCCTGTGCGTTCATGGCGCCGGCTCCGGCCGCAGCCGTTCGAGATAGCGTCGGCCGACCGCGCCGGCGGCGTCGCGCCGCGCCGAAACACCCGCCGGCCGCTGCATCGCGCCCCACAGCAGCGCGCGCAGCGCGGCGCGGCACTCGGCGCAGGCCGGATCGGTGCGCACCTCGTCGATGCGCGCGACCAGCGACAGCGGGTCGTCGATGCGTTGCGGATTCGCGTCGATCCAGCGCTGCAGCGCGTCGAGCGCCGGGGCTGTCGCATCGGCGGAGGCCAGCGCCTGCCAGGCGGCGTCCAGCGCGTCGTCGCCGGCCGGCGCCGGTCCGCGCGGCAGCGCGCGGCCGGCGATGCCGTCGCGCCTGCCGGTCATCCGGCGCGTCTCGTCGATCGGCGGCAGCTGGGTGCCGACGCGCGCCAGGTAGATGCGCTCGGCCTGCTGTACCTGCTTGATCAGTGCCAGCGCGCGATGGGCGTAGGGCAGCGCCTGCTCCGGCGCCGCCATCCGCAGGTGCAGCTCCGACTGCCACATCTCGCGCAGCGCGCCGCGCAGGGTTTCCTTCGTCTCCGGATCCAGCAGCGTCGCGGCTTCGGGAATGTCGTGGGTATGGCCGAAGGTTTCGAGGATGTCGTCGGCGACGCCGAAGCCGGCGGGGGCGTCCGCAGGCGCGGGATCGTGTCCGTGGCCGTCGTGCCCGGCCGCAGGCGCTGGTCCGTGATCGTGCCCGTCGTTGTCCGTGTGTTCGTCATCGTCCGCATGGTCGTTCGTCGGAAGATCGCTGGTGGGCAGGTCGGCGGTCGGCGGCGCCTGCGCGCCGCCCTCGCTTTCCTCGCCGAGGAACTGGCCGTAGCGCAGGCGCAGCAGGCGCTGGTCGACGCCGATCGCGTCGGAGCGCTTTTCGAATTCGTCGGCTTCCAGCTTCGGCCTTTCCTTCAGCAGCGCCTCTGCATCGATGATGATCTGGCGTTGGCTGCGGAAGTACGCCGGCAGCACCTGCCGCGCGAGTCCGTCCAGGCCGTCCGCGCCGAGCACCGGTTCGGCCGGCCAGCGCAGGATCGCGCTGGCGCTGCGCACGACCTGCGGCTGCGGCGCTCGGTTGTCGCGCACCTCCAGCCGCGCGATCAGGTCCTCGCCGCGCTGCAGTCCGTAGGTCGACGGCGCCACGCGTGCCTCGAAGCGGCGCTGGCGCGGGGAGCCGCTGCCGCGCAAGACCACGACGTGCTCGTGGAAGCGGATGTTCTCGCCGCTGCCCTCGGTGCGCGTCAACAGCAGTCGCGCGTCGGCGGCGACGCCGTGGTCGTCCTCCGCCTCGAAGACCAGCCGCCAGTCGCGCTGGTTCGGCGCCAGCAGGGTCAGCGTCTGCTCCGGCGACAGCAGCCGCACGCGCGGCGCCTGGTCGGGAATCGCGTCGAGTCGGTGCAGCGGCGAGGCGGCCTCCTGCCCTTCAGGCACGACGCGGTACAGCATGGACGCCTGCAGCACCAAGTCCGCGGTCCAGTCCTCGCCCTCGCGCCGCAGCGCGATCCTGCGACCATCGTGGAATACGAGATCGACGCCGGTCGGCTGTGGCGCATAGCGCAGCGTCCAGCGCAGGCGAGAACCAGCGGGCGCTTTCGCGTCGAGCGCGTCGAGCGTCGTGGCGGCGATGCCGGTATAGGCCGGGGGCTGCAGGTGCAATGAGCGCGCGACAAGGCGCGGCGGCGCATCGGACTGCGCGCCGGAAGACGGCATCGCGGCGCCCGCGGCGACGGAATCGTTGCGAACCGGCCATGCCAGTGCGGCGACGACGGCAAGCAGGGCGACGATCGTCGCCACCGCGATCGCGCGCAGCGACCAGGCAGGACGCAGGTCGGGAACCGGACGTTCGCGCAGGCGCTGCTCCAGCCGCGCCCGCTGCAGTTGCTGCATCGGCCGCAGCGCGGCGTCGTCCGCGAACAGCAGCGCGCTGCTGTCCTCGAGATCCCCGCGGTCGGCATCGAGTCGCGCCACCAGCCAGTCGCGGTCGTGGCGTCGCCAGCGCGGCACGATTGCGAAGCCAATGGCGATCATTGCCGCGATGGCCGCCAGCAGCGCCGGCGTCGGGCCCGCCACTCGCCATGCCACGACCGCCGACGCGATCGCCAGCGGCATCGCGACCGCCAGCACGTCGAACGCTGCGCGCCAGCGCGCCTGTCGCCAGCGCAGGTGGAGCATGCCGATCCCGCTCATGCGACGCGCTCGCGCCGGCGCGACGTCGCCAGCCAGCGTTCGAGCAGGAGCAGCGCGGCGGCCAGCAGCGCCAGCCACGGCTGCAGTTCGCGCGGCGATGGCGTCCAGGCCGGCGCATCCGCACGCGGCGGGTTCGCGGCCGCCGTCGCGAGCGTCGGCGCGGGGACCGGCTGCAGCACGTCACGCAGCCGATCGGGAAACGATGCATCCAGCAGCTGCGGAATTACCTGCGGCTGCAGCGGCCGCGCGAACCTGAGCAGTCGCCCCTGGCCGCGGCCCGTCGCCAGCAGCAGCGGCTGGCCGGCCTCGTCGCGCCAGACCGTCGCCGCAATGTCCGCCATCGGCTCTGCTGCGTCCGACGCGAGCAGCACCTGTCCGCCCTGCTCCATCCACTGCACCACTTCGGCAGGCAGCGCATCCGTGCGCAGCCACGCCAGCGTCGCAGTCGTCGGCGGCAACGGCCCGTCGCCCGCCTCCGCCACGGCCACGCGCGCATCCGTCGCGGCTTCATCCCAGGCCAATGCCGCGGCACGGAGATAGCGCACGGCGTCGCGATGCACCTCGTCGTTCCGAATCTGCAGTTCCGGAACGGAATCCTCGACCTCGGGCACGGGATCGACGCCCGCCACGACGCGCCATTGCACCTCGCGCGACAGGCGCGGCCACTGCGCATCCATGCCGGCCAGTCGCTCCGGCACCAGCACGGTCAGCACGACTGCCGGCGGCAGCTGCGCGTCGAGTTCGCGCAGCAGGCTCGCTGCCGGCAGCGGTCCGTCCGGCGGCGCGGTCTCGATCGCGGGAAAGCCCGGCGCCAGCCAGCGCCATTCACCCGCATCGCCCTCGTCGCGCATCTCCGCGACGGCCTGCGCAGCGCCGGGCGCGACCACTGTCCACGGCGTCGCGGATTCGGCGCCGGTCAGCACCGGCCTCGCCAGCCACAGCGCCAGCAGCGCCAGCAGCAGCAGTCGCAACAACAGCAGCGGCCATTCGTCGAAGCGGATGCGGCGGTCCGGTTTGGGATTCGCACGCAGCCAGCGCAGCGCCGCGAACGCGATCGGACGCTGCTGCAGGCGGCGCGCGAGATGGATCAGCAGTGGCAAGGCCAGCGCCGCCAGGGCGGTGAGCGCGGCCGGGAGCAGCAGGGCGACGCTCACGCGCCCGCCGTCCCCGGCACGTCGGCGAACAGCGCCCGCAGCGGCGCGATCAGCGGTTCGTCGAGCGCGCAGGTCGCGTGGCGGATGCCCGCGCCGTCGAATCGTGCCCGCAGCGCCTGCTGCGCCTGTCCGAAGCGCACGAGGAAGCCGGCGCGCAGGCTGGCGCCGTCGCCGGGCAGTTCATCGCCGGTCTCGGGATCGACGAAGCGTCGCCCGCCGCGGAACGGGAAGTCGCGTTCGCCGACCGTCAGCAGCTGGATCGCCAGCACCTCGCGCCGCGCGGCGGCGAGGCGCGTCGCCAGCGTGATCGCGGGCTCGTCGAAGAAATCGCCGATCATGACGACGAGATCGTCGGCGGCGATGCGGCCCCACAGCGGCAGCACGCCCGCTTCATCGGGGAACCTGCCGACCGCCGACAGCCCGTGCAGTTCGAGCAGCAGGCGGTCGCGCTGGCGCTGGCCGCCGGCGACGGGCAACAGGTGCGGCGCCTCGGCGCGCAGTGCGGCGAAGCCGACGCGATCGCCCTGGCCCAGCGCGACTTCGGCGATGCACGTCGCCAGTGCCTTGCCCGCGGCAAGCCGCGTCCAGTCCAGCCGCGCCTCGTCCGCCTGCGCCATCGACGCGCTGGCGTCGAGCAGGATCCACACCGCGAGCGGGCTGTCGCGCTCGGCCTCGCGCACGAAGAAGCGGTCGCTGCGCGCATACAGCTTCCAGTCGATGCGGCGCGGCTCGTCGCCCGGCTCGTAGCCGCGATACTGCGAGAACTCCAGCCCGGTGCCCTTGTCGCGACTGCGGTGCAGCCCGCCGCCGCGCAACGCACTCGCGCGACGCGAGGCGATGCGCAGCCCGCGCAGCTGCGCGCGCAGTTCCGGCGGCACCGGATCGAAGGACATCGCGGCGTACCGGTCAGGCACCGGGCGGCGGCAGTTCGCGCAGCAGCGCGGCGACCACGTCGTCCGGCCGCTTGCGTTCGGCCTCGGCGGCGAACGACAGCAGCAGGCGATGGCGCAGCACCGGCGCGGCCAGGGCGGACACGTCCTCGCGGGTCGCGGCGAGCCGCCCGTGCAGCAGCGCGCGCGCCTTCGAGGCCAGCACCAGCGACTGCCCCGCACGCGGGCCGGCGCCCCACTTCACGTAGTCGCGCACGACCTGCGGCGCGCCGTCGCCGGGACGAGTGGCGCGCACCAGCCGCGTGATCCAGGCCAGCAATTCGTCGCCGACGTGCACCTCGCGCACCAGCGCCTGCAGCGCGAGGATCTCGTCGCCATCCATGACCTGCGGCACCTCGGCCGACCGGCCCGAGGTGGTCTGCGCGATGATCGCGCGCTCCTCGTCCTCGCCCGGGTAGTCGAGCGCGATGTGCAGCAGGAATCGGTCGAGCTGCGCCTCGGGCAGCGGGTAGGTGCCCGCCTGCTCGATCGGGTTCTGCGTCGCCAGCACGAAGAACGGCGCCGGCAGCGCGTGGGTGACCCCGGCGAAGCTGACCGTGTGCTCCTGCATCGCCTCCAGCAGCGCAGCCTGCGTCTTGGGCGGCGTGCGGTTGAGTTCGTCGGCGAGCAGCAGGTTGGTGAACACCGGTCCCTGCTGGAAGCGGAAATGCCGGTGGCCGGTGCCGTGGTCCTCCTCCAGCAGTTCGGTGCCGAGCAGGTCGCTGGGCATCAGGTCGGGCGTGAACTGCACGCGCCGGAACTGCAGCGCCAGCGCCTGGCCGAGGGTGCGTACCAGCAGCGTCTTGCCGAGGCCGGGCACGCCTTCCAGCAGGCAGTGGCCGCCTGCGAGCAGGCCGGTCAGCAACTGTTCGACGACGTCGTGCTGGCCGACGATCGCGGTGGCGATCGCCGTGCGCAGGTCGGCCAGGCGCGAGAGGCGCGACTGGATTTCGGATTCGGTGAGGGGGGGGCTCATGGGGTGATCCTGGTCTGGCACGGCTGTTCGGAAGGCAAGCGGCGACGGCGCGCCGGAGACACCGTCATTCCAGCGAAAGCTGGAATCCATTTTGGCCGCGGCAAGCAGAACGTCACCATGGATTCCAGCTTTCGCTGGAATGACGGCAGGAACGACGGCTGGGACGACCGTCGTGACGGCGAATGGATACCCAGGCGAAGTGGTACGTGCATTCTCATGCCGTCAGCGCGTAGATCACGATGTTGACCGCGAACTTCGTGTTGTCCTCGGCGAGGAAGCGCTTGTTGCGCCAGTCGTAGTCCCATTCGCAGCCGTAGTCCTTGTTGCTGTAGAGCACGCCGAGGCGGCCGTCGATCGAGATGCCCTTGAGATAGTCGTGCACCAGGTCGTCGCCCCAGCCGTTGAGCTCGAAGCTGGTCGCCGGCGGGCCGTCCGGGAAGCGGAAGAAGCTGCTGTAGATCGGATGGCTGTTGGGCAGCTTCCTCAGCGCCTTCGCGCCGAAGATCGAGGCCATCTGCGCCTCGAACGACTTCGCGAACAGGCCGTCGATGTCGTGGTTGCAGTCGTCGGCGAACACGAAGCCGCCGTTGCGCACGTAGCGCTCGAAATTGCGCCGCTCGGCCTCGTTGAACTCGACCAGCTTGTGCCCGGCCAGGTAGCAGAACGGCGCCGACAGCATCTTCGGATCGGCGAGTTCGACCACGTGCTCCTTCGGGTCCACCCGCAGGTTGGTGTAGTCGATCAGCGAGGTGATGAGGTTCGACGGCATGCGCGCATCCACATCCCAGTCGCCGGAGTCGTACTTCAGGCGCGTGAACCGGAAATCGTAGGCCGCCGACTGCGCACGCAGCGGCGGCAGCGCCAGCGTCGCGGCGGCACCGAGCATCATCCGCAGGAACTGCCCGCGGTTCATCCAGTCAGGACGCTGTCGCACCAGTCCGAACCTCGTCCCGGAGAACGTCCACCAAAACGGAGCTGCTATTCCAAACGCAGCGAGGGACCTTGCCTGTAATCCGGGCATGACGCCAAGAAACAGATCCCTCGCTGCGCTCGGGATGACATCCTGTCGGGTACTCGAAGAACGTCGAGAGCATTGCCCTTCCCGGCAAACAACGAGCCACCATCCAGACCCGGTGGGCGGCGGGCATGGATGCCCGCCGTTTTTCGCCACGGCACGGATGCCGTGTCGAAAAATCCCGACACACTTCCAGCTGAGGGCTTGTGACCTTGCGAGGAAGGCCCTTTTCTTTGGTTCGTTTCTTTTGGGCCAGCAAAAGAAATGAACCCGCTCGCCCGCGGCGAGCGGAAGCTCTTGCTTCCGCCATCCTGCGACCAGGCAACCCGCACACGACTGCCACTCCAAGCGAAGCAGGAAGCGCGCTACGGCAGCAAAGCCGCCCAACCCGGGCCATCTGTTTCGACAAGATTCCTCACTGCGTTCGGAATGACAAACCGGAGTTCTCCAGGGAGCTCCCGATCGACCCGGCCATGTCCCGCGCGATCGGCCGGGTGATGGCGGTCACACCGCATCCGACAGCGATGTGAACGTGAAATCCCGCAGCCGCATCGGTGGAATCATCATCGCAAACCGCGACTCGTCGCCGCTCACGCGCACCGGCTTGCCCAACTCGTCGATGTTGTTGAGCATGATCACCGGCGACTCGTTGAAGCGGAAGTTCTTCAGCGGATACCGGATCTGCCCATTCTCGATGTAGAACGTGCCGTCGCGGGTCAGGCCGGTCAGCAGCACCGTCTGCGGATCGACCATGCGGATGTACCAGGTGCGGGTGACGAGGATGCCCTTCTCGGTCTCGCGCACGAGGTCCGCGGTGGACTTGGTTCCGCCGCCCAGGATCAGGTTGCCCGGCATCGCGGTCTCGGTCTTGCCCTGCTGCTTGGCCCAGTAGCGCGAATAGGCGAGGTTGACGACCTTGCCGTTCTCGATGATCGGCATCCGGGTGCGCGCCAGCCCGCTGCCGTCCCACGGCAGCACCGGCACGTCGGCGTCCCAGGGATCGGCCCACAGGTTCACGCGCGGATCGTAGACCTGCTCGCCGAGCTTGTTGCCGCCGCCCTTCTTCGACAGGAAGCTGCGGCCTTCGTCGGCGCTGCGCGCGTCGAAGAAGTTCATCATGAACGAGATCAGGCCCGCGGCGGCGTGCGGCTCGAGGATCACCGTGTACTTGCCCGGCTCCAGCGCCCTGGCGTCGGCGGATTCGCGCGCCTTGCGGATGGCGATGTCGATGCTGCGCGACGCGTCAAGGTCGGAGACGTCGGTAACGTTGCGGCCGACCCAGCCCGAGCCGGTGCCGTCCTTGGTGCGCACCGTGCAGGTGTAGTCGGCGCCGGTGGAGGTCTGGTAGCCGAAGTTGCCGTTGCTGTTGGCGATGGCGACGAAGCCGTGGCTGTCCTCGAGGTAGCCGGCGGCGATCAGCCCGGCGTCCTTGCACGGCCCGATCGAGGCGGCGGCGATCCGCGCGCGCTGTTCGGGCGTGATCGCGGCGGTCGCGGCGCTGAACGTGCCGGTCGGCCGGTAGGCCTGCTTTTCGATCGCCGGCATGAATTCCGGGTTCTCCGGCGCCAGCCGCGCGAGGTCCTCGGCGCGGCGCACCACGCGCTCCAGCGATGCGTCGTCGAACTCGTTGATGGTCGCGGTGCCCACGCGCTGGCCGAACGCCACGTTCACGGCAAGCGACACGTCGTCGACGATGCCGCTGGTGGACACGTTGTTCAGCGCGAAGCGGATGTTGCCGGAGGTGCCGCCACTCAGCGTCGCGGTGCATTCGTCCGCGGTGGACAGCGCGATCACCTTGTCGAGGATGGCCTTGGCTTCGGCTTCGGTAAAGATGCTCATCTAATGGGTCTCCTGTGCCGGTCAGCCGAGCGAACGGGCGGTGTTGATGACGTTGACGCCGTCGAAGCGCGCCGTGCTGGAGCCGTGCGAGACCGCCGACACCTGGCCGGGCTGGCCCTTGCCGTCGAAGAACGAGCCGCCCATGCGGTAGTCGCTGTCGTCGCAGACCGCCGAGCAGGCGTTCCAGAACTCCGGCGTGCGGATCTGGTAGGCCACGTCCTCGATCATCCGCGTGATCGCGCCATTCTTGATCTCGTAGAACAGCTGTCCGCCGAACTGCGCGTTGTAGCGCTGCTGGTCGATCGAGAACGAGCCGTCGCCGATGATGTAGATGCCGTTCTCCACGTCCTTGATCATGTCGGCCACCGACAGCTTGTCGCTGCCCGCGGCCAGCGACACGTTGGCCATGCGCTGGAACTGCACGCTCGACCACGAGTCGGCGTAGCAGCAGCCGTCGGACTCGGTCTTGCCGACGATGTGGGCCTGGTCGCGGATGGTCTGGTAGTCGACCAGGATGCCGTCCTTCACCAGGTCCCAGCGCTTGCACTTCACGCCTTCGTCGTCGTAGGCGACTGCGCCCAAACTGCCGGGCTGGGTCTTGTCGGCGAACAGGGTGACCTTGTCGCTGCCGTAGCGGAACTTCGCCTCGCGCTTGTCGAGCGTGGCGAAGCTGGTGCCGGCGTAGTTGGCCTCGTAGCCGAGCACGCGGTCGAGCTCCAGCGGGTGGCCGACCGATTCGTGGATCGTCAGCCAGGTATGCGAGGGATCGAGCACCAGGTCGTACTTGCCGGGCTTCACCGACGGCGCCTTCAGCTTCTCCTGCGCCTGCTTCGCCGCGGCGACCGCGTCCTCGCGCATGTCGTAGGACAGGCCGTAGTTGACCACGCCGTTGGGCGAGACGAACTTCTGCGACGCGTCGCCGTCGAGGTATTCGTAGCCCAGCCCCGCCGGCGCCGACAGCCCGTCGCGGGTGCGGAACTTGCCGCTGGCCTTGTCGATCGCGGTCACGGTGAACGGCGCCCAGATGCGGTGCACGTCCTGGTCGATGTAGGAGCCGTCGGTACTAGCGAAGTACTTCTGTTCGTTGACCAGGAACAGCGTCGAGTTGACGAAGTTGGCGCCGGCGCCGGTGGCCGCGGCGTTGACCGACAGCAGCAGCTCGACCTTGTCCTTGATCGGCACTTCCATCGCGTTCTTGCGGATCGGCGTCCGCCACGACACCTCGCCCACGCCCTGCACCGGCGCCAGCTGCACCTTCTCGCTCTGGATCTTCGCGTTGGCACGCGCGATCGCCACCGCGCGGCGCGCGGCCTCGGCCACGGAATCGGTCGACAGGCCGTTGGTCGCCGCGAAGCCCCAGGCGCCGTCGGCGATCACGCGCACGCCGATGCCGGTGGATTCGGTGTTGACCACGTTCTGGACCTTGTCCTCGCGCGTCATCACGAACTGGCGCAGGTAGCGCCCGATGCGCACGTCGCAGTAGCTGGCGCCGGCGCCGGTCGCGGCCTGCAGCGCGGCGTCGGCGAGCTGCTTCTTGATCGCGACATCGAGCGTCGACACCAGTTGCTCGGCGGCGATCGCCTTGCCGAGGAAGGACGGCAGCGCCAGGCTGCCCATGCCAAGGCCGCTCAGGGCCAGGAAGTCGCGTCGTTGCAAGGCTGTCTCTCCAGGGTGGTCGCCACGCGGTGGCCGGAGTGCCGGGGACCGGCGCGATGCAACCGCGCCGGGAGCGAATCACGTGATTCCCGATTCTTGCGCCCTCGCCCACGTCGCGCAAATGACTTTCGGCACGGGTCGCGCGGCCGGCTTTGGTATCGGCATGCGCGTTTCAGCCCAGCGATCGCGCGGTATTGATGATGTTCTGACCGTCGAAGCGCGCCGTACTGGCGCCATGCGAGACCGCCGACACCTGGCTCGGCTGGCCCTTGCCGTCGAAGAACGAACCGCCGAGGCGGAAATCGCGCTCGTCGCAGATCGCGACGCAGCCGTTCCAGAACTCCGGCGTGCGGATCTGGTAGGCCGCGTCCTCGACCAGACCCGCGACCTCGCCGTTGCGGATCTCGTAGAACAGCTGTCCGCCGAACTGCGCGTTGTAGCGCTGCTGGTCGATCGAATAGGAGCCGCGGCCGTGGACGTAGAGGCCGCGTTCCACGCCGCGGATCATGTCCGCGACCGTCAGCGGCGCCTTGCCCGGCGCCAGCGAGACGTTCGGCATGCGCTGGAACTGCACGCTCGACCACGAATCGGCATAGCAGCAGCCGTCGGACTCAGTCTTGCCGAGGATATGCGCCTGGTCGCGGACCGACTGGTAGTCGACCAGGATGCCGTCCTTCACCAGGTCCCAGCGCTTGCACTTCACGCCTTCGTCGTCGTAGCCGACCGCACCGAGGCTGCCGGGCCGGGTCTTGTCGGCGTACAGGTTGACGAGGTCGCTGCCCCAGCGGAACGAGCCGCGCTTGTCGAGCGTGGCGAAGCTGGTGCCGGCGTAGTTGGCCTCGTAGCCGAGCACGCGGTCGAGCTCCAGCGGATGGCCGACGTTCTCGTGGATCGTCAGGAACAGGTTGCTCGGATCGATCACCAGGTCGTACTTGCCCGGCTTCACCGACGGCGCCTTCAGCTTCTCCTGCGCCTGCTTCGCCGCGGCGATCGCGTCCTCGCGCATGTCGTAGGACAGGCCGTAGGCGACCACGCCGCCGGGCAGCTCGAAGCGCTGCGCGGGGTCCGCCTCCAGGAACTCGTAGCCCATGCCGGCGGGCGAGGACAGGCCGTTGCGCGTGCGGAACCTGCCGCTGGCCTTGTCCACCGCCGTCACCGTGAACGGCGTCCAGATGCGGTGCACGTCCTGGTCGATGTAGGAGCCGTCGGTGCTGGCGAAATACTTCTGCTCGTTGACCAGGAACATCTGCGAGTTGACGAAGCTCGCGCCCGCCTGCAGCGCGGCGGCATTGACCGACAGCAGCAGCTCGACCTTCTCCTTGACCGGCACTTCCATGCCGTTCCTGCGGATCGGCGTCCGCCACGACACCTCGCCCACCCCCTGCACCGGCGCCAGCTGCACCTTCGCGTCCTGGATCTTCGCGTTGGCGCGCGCGATCGCCACCGCGCGGCGCGCGGCTTCGGCCACTGAATCCGTGGTCAGTCCGTTGGTTGCCGCGAAGCCCCAGGCGCCATCGGCGAGCACGCGCACGCCGACGCCGGTCGATTCGGTGTTGACCACGTTCTCGACCCGGTCCTCGCGGGTTTGCAGCGACTGCTGCAGGTAGCGCCCGATGCGCACGTCGCAGTAGCTGGCGCCGGCGCCGGTCGCGGCCTGCAGCGCGGCGTCGGCCAGCGGCTTCTTGATCGCGACATCGAGCGTCGACACCAGCTGCTCGGCCGCGATCGCCCTGCCGACCAGCGGCGGCAATGCCAGCCCGCCCAGCCCGAGGCCGCCAAGGGCGAGGAAATCGCGTCGTTGCAAGGCCGTATCTCCTTAATGCTGTGGCAATTCCGAGTAGCCGGCTTTCCCAACTCGTCATCCCGGCGAAAGCCGGGATCCATTTTGCAGTTGATCCTGACCATTCCCGCGTAAAGCAGGAATCAAGATCAAAATGGATCCCGGCTTTCGCCGGGATGACGCTCGATCCGGAGCCCGCGGATTCCCGTCTTCACGGGAGTCACGATGGTCTTTCGAGGTTCCCTGTACATCGATTCTTGCGTTCGCAGCAGATCGACGCAAATGACTTTCGGCACGGTGCGCCGGCAAACACGTCGATGCTGCGGCAGCGCGACACCGCGCTATGCTTTGCGCCAAGCCCGTTCAGGATCCAATGCCTCCATGTGCCCTTCCCTGCTCGCCGTCGCGCTGTTGACCGTCTCCCTCGCCGCCTGCCGGGGCGAAGCGCCGCCGCCAGCCGCCGCGCCGCCGGCCGCGAATGCGGATGAAACCGCCGCCGCGTCGCAGCCGGACGCCGCGTTCGCCGACCTGTCCGGCCGCTACCTCGACCAGTCGCTCGCGCTGTCGCCGGTGGCGGCGACCCAGATCGGCGACCATCGCTTCGACGCCGAGCTCGACGACGTCGGCGAAGCGGGCCGACGCAAGGCCGTGGAGTTCAACCGTCGCTTCCTCGCCGAACTCGACGCCATCGACGCGACCAGGCTCTCGCGCGAGAACCAGGTCGACGCGAAGATCCTGCGCAACCAGCTCGAATACGCCCTCTGGGACGCCGAAACCCTGCAAAGCTGGGCCTGGGATCCGCAGACCTACAGCGGCCTCGCCGGTGGCGCGATCTACGGCCTGATGGCGCGCGAGTTCGCGCCGATGCCCGAGCGGCTCAGGTCCGCCACGGCGCGCATGGAGAAGATCCCCGCCCTGCTCGCGCAGGCGCGCGCAAGCCTCGACCCGGCGCGCGTGCCCAAGGCCCACGCCGACACCGTCGCGAAGCAGAACAAGGGCGTGCTCACCCTGGTCGATACCTTCATCACCCCCAACGCCGATCAACTGCAGGGCGAGGATCGCAGGCGCCTCGACGCGGCGGTCGCCACGCTGCGCGACGCGGTCGAGGAGCACCAGAAGTGGCTCGACGGCGTGCTGGTCCCGAACGCGAAGGGCAATTTCCGCATCGGCGCCGCGCTGTACGACCAGAAACTCCGGTACGCGCTGAACTCCTCGCTGTCGCGGCAGGAGATCCGCCAGCGCGCCGAGGCCGAGCTCGGGCGCATCCGCGACGAGATGTACGGCGTCGCGAAGACCGTGCTGGCTGGCCGGGCCGGTGCGCCGGAGACGCCTGATGCGCCGACCGAGGACGAGAAGCAGCGGGCGATCGAGGCGGCGATGGAGCTGGCCTATGCCGACAAACCCGCGCGCGAGGAAGTCGTCGACTTCGCCAGGCACACGCTCGAGGTGGCGACGGCGTTCGTGCGCGAGAAGGACCTGGTCAGCGTGCCCGACGATCCGGTCAAGATCATCCTGATGCCGGAATTCCAGCGCGGCTTCTCGGTCGCCTATGCCGATTCGCCTGGCCCGCTCGACAAGGGCCTGGATACCTACTACGCGATCTCGCCGATCCCCGACGACTGGAACGACGCCCAGGTCGATTCGTTCCTGCGCGAATACAACAAGCGCCTGATCCACGTGCTGACCATCCACGAGGCGATGCCCGGCCACTACCTCGAGGGCGCGCACTCGGCGCGGTTCCCGTCGACGCTGCGCGCGGTGTTCCGCTCCGGCCCGTTCGCCGAGGGCTGGGCGGTGTACACCGAGCGGGTCCTGGCCGACGCCGGCTACCTCGACAACGACCCGCTGTTCCGGCTGATGCAGCTGAAGTTCTACGCGCGCGCGGTGGCCAACGCGATCCTCGACCAGGGCCTGCACGTCGACAACTGGAGCAAGGAGCAGGCGATGGACCTGATGGTGCGCCAGACCTTCCAGCAGCAGAGCGAGGCCGACGGCAAGTGGATCCGCGCGCAGCTGTCCTCGACCCAGCTGGCCACCTACTTCGTCGGCGCGCAGGAGCACTTCGACGCGCGCAAGGTGGCCGAGGCGAAACAGGGCGAGGCGTTCGACCTCAAGGCCTACCACGACGGCATCCTGTCCTACGGCGCGCCGCCGGTGCGCTTCGCGCGACAGCTGCTGCTGGACGAGCCGATCGAATGAACCACCCCGCCGCTGGCGGTGGGGTATCGACCAAAGGGCGATGACGCCTGCGGAACGCTGACCCGCGGCACCCGCGCGACACGCCCGCATCGCCCGGCCGGACACGCCGATCCGCTCGAACCGGCCGGCCCACGGGGCGCATACTTGCAGCCATGGCCGATCGACCCGACATCGACAAGCCTCCACCCATCGCCGGCAGCACGCTCAGGCCGGTCGAACGCTGGCGCCACGGCGGCCGTCGCCAGCTCGACGACCACGTCGCCGAAGAGGTGCCCGTCGCCTTCGTCTACAACGACGCGCCGTTCGCGGTGATGATGGCCACGCCGGCGGACCTGGAGGACTTCGCCGCCGGGTTCGCGCTCAGCGAAGGCATCGTCGAGCGGATCGACGACGTGCGCATTGAAGGCATCGAGCACCTGCTCGAAGGCATCGAGATCCGCCTGCGGATCCCGGACGGGCGCGCCGAAGCGCTGGCGCTGCGCCGGCGCAGCATGAGCGGACACAGCGGCTGCGGCGTGTGCGGCAGCGAACTGCTGGAAGCCGCGCTGCGCACGCCCGCGCCGGTCGCGGCCGAGGTGCGCGTGCCGGTCGACGCCCTGCGCCGCGCCCTGCGCGAACTGCGCGGGGCGCAGGCGATCAACGCGGTCACCGGCGCGACCCACGCCGCGGGCTGGGCCGGACTGGACGGAGGACTGAAGCTCGTGCGCGAGGACGTCGGCCGCCACAACGCGCTCGACAAGCTGATCGGCGGAATGCACGCCCATGCCGCCGCGCTCGATCCCGCCGACGGCTTCCTCGTCGTCACCAGCCGCGCCAGCTACGAGATGGCGATGAAGGCGGCCAGCGCCGGCATCGCGCTGATGGCCGCGATCTCGGCGCCGACCGCGCTGGCGATCTCGCTGGCCGAGCGCGCCAACCTCACCCTGATCGGCTTCGCCCGCGACGACGGGCACGCCGTCTATACCCACGCACGCCGGCTGCTGCCGGAAGCCGCCGCCCCGCTGGCGGCCGCGTGCGCAGGCAGGAATTCCGCACCATGAGCCACGACCCGATCCGCAAGTACGACGGCCCCGCCGGCGGCTGGGGCGCGCTGAAGAGCGTCGCCAGACACCTGATCGAGCAGGACATCGAGATCAAGGGCGCGAAGACCCTGCTCCACGCCAACCAACCCGATGGCTTCGACTGCCCGGGCTGCGCCTGGCCGGACCGCGACCACACCTCCACCTTCGAATTCTGCGAGAACGGCGCCAAGGCCGTCGCCGCCGAGGCGACGAAGTTCCGTGCCGGCCCCGAGCTGTTCGCGAAGTACAGCGTTGCGCAGCTGGCCGAGTACAGCGACTACTGGCTGGAGCAGCAGGGCCGCCTGACCACGCCGATGCGCTACGACGCGGCGACCGACCACTACGTCCCCGTGAGCTGGTACGACGCGTTCGCGCTGATCGCACAGCACCTCAATGCCCTGCCCTCGCCGGACGAGGCGATCTTCTACACCTCCGGGCGCACCTCGAACGAGGCCGCGTTCCTCTACCAGCTGTTCGTGCGCGAGTACGGCACCAACAACTTCCCGGACTGCTCGAACATGTGCCACGAGTCCTCCGGCACCGCGCTGAAGAAGCAGATCGGCGTCGGCAAGGGCACGGTCTCGCTGCACGATTTCGAGAAGGCCGACGCGATCTTCATCTTCGGCCAGAACCCGGGCACCAACCACCCGCGCATGCTCGGCGAACTGCGCGAAGCGGCCAGGCGCGGCTGCCGGATCGTCTCGTTCAACCCGCTGCGCGAGCGCGGGCTGGAGCGCTTCGCCGATCCGCAGGACAAGCTGGAGATGATGACCTACGGTTCGACGAAGATCTCGTCGGACTACCTGCAGCTGAAGATCGGCGGCGACCTCGCCGCGATCAAGGGCATCATCAAGCACGTGCTCGAACGGGACGCGGAAGCCCTCGCGCGCGGCGAAGCCTCGCTGCTCGACCGCGGCTTCATCGACGGGCACACCGCGGGATTCGACGCCTTCGCCGAAGACGTCCGCGCCGAAGCCTGGGAAACGATCATCGCCGAATCCGGCCTCGACGAGGCGCAGATCCGCCACGCCGGCGAGATCTACCTGCGGTCCGGACGCGTGATCGCCTGCTGGGGCATGGGCATCACCCAGCACAAGCATTCGGTGCCGACGATCAACATGATCACCAACCTGCTGCTGCTGCGCGGCAACCTCGGCCGCGAGGGCGCCGGCGCCTGTCCGGTGCGCGGGCACAGCAACGTGCAGGGCGACCGCACGATGATGATCTACGAGAAGCCGCCGGCGGCGTTCCTCGACCGCATCGAGCAGGTGTTCGGCTTCGAGCCGCCGCGTGCGGACGGCTACGACACCGTCGGCGCGATCGAGGCGATGATCGAGGGCAAGGCCCGGGTGTTCTTCGCGATGGGCGGCAACTTCGCCATCGCCACGCCCGACAGCGACGCCACCGCACGCGGGCTGCGCCGCTGCGACCTGACCGTCAACGTCACCACCAAGCTCAACCGCAGCCACCTGGTCCACGGCCGCGACGCGCTGATCCTGCCCTGCCTCGGCCGCACCGAGATCGACCTGCAGGACACCGGTCCGCAGGCGGTGACGGTGGAGGATTCGATGAGCATGGTGCACCTGTCGTCGGGCATCAACCCGCCCGCCTCCGACCAGTTGCTGTCCGAGCCGGCGATCGTCGCGCACCTGGCCAACGCCACGCTCGGCGTGCGCAGCAAGCTGCCTTGGCTGTGGCTGGTCGGCGACTACGACCGCATCCGCGACCTGGTCGCGAAGACCTTCGACGATTTCCACGACTTCAACGCGCGCGTGCGCGTGCCCGGCGGCTTCCGCCTGTCCAACACGGCGCGCGACCGCGTCTGGAACACGCCGAGCGGCAGGGCGAACTTCATCGCCGCGCAGGTGCCCACCGACAACCCGATCCACCGCGCCCGCCGCATGCGCGGCGCGCAGCCGGTGTTCACCCTGGCCACCACCCGCTCGCACGACCAGTACAACACCACGGTCTACGGCCTCGATGACCGCTACCGCGGCGTATTCGGCGAACGTCGCGTGCTGTTCACCAACGCCGACGACATCGCCGCGCTGGGCATGAAGGCCGGGGACTGGGTGGACCTGGAAAGCCTCTGCGACGACTGCGTCAGGCGCACCGCCAAACGCTTCCTGCTGGTCGAGTACGACATCCCGCGCGGCTGCCTCGCGGCCTACTACCCGGAAACCAACCCGCTGGTGCCGCTGTCGAGCTTCGCCGACGAATCGCGCACGCCGACCTCCAAGTCGATCCCGGTGGTCGTGACGCCGCACGTCAACGATGCCGACGCGCCGCGCCAGCGCGACATCCACGCCTCCGTTGTCCGCTGACCCCGCCCTCGTCGCCGCGCTGCTGGCCGAACTGTCGGCGGAACCGGACGGCATGTCGCTGCCGCGCCTGTGCAAGCGCCTGGGCGTGCGCATGAGCGTGCTGCTGCGCACGCTGGCGTGGATCGGCGAGGACAGCGTCGGCGGCATTCCCGGCGCGGGACTGGTTCGCGTCGAGCGCAGGGGCGAGCGTGAGATCGCGCGTTTGACCGACAGGGGGCGTGCGGCCGGCGGGCAGCAGCCTCCCTGAAATACGCGGCCGAAACGGGCAATCCTGCAGAAACGAGCGCACCTGGACATTGTAGGAGCGCCTTCAGGCGCGATCACTGCACGATCTCGTCGAGCGCCCGGTCGCGGCTGAAGCCGCTCCTACAGGTGATGGGGCGGATCGACGAATCGTTCGGGCATCGCGTCGCCGGGTCGATCGTTCGTCACCCCCGCCCCGCACGGCCGTCGCTCACGCAGTGGCTTCATGACTCGAATACCGCCCGATCGCCTCCCCGTGCGCATCGAGGAACCGCGCCACCGCCGCCAGCCCGAAGCCATGCAGTCTCTCGACGAAGCCGGGATCGGTGCGCAGGCGGCTCGACGCCGGCAGGGTCGCGAGATCGACGTCGTCGGCGATCACGTGCAGCCGCCACTCCGGGCCACGGACGCCGTCCGTCGCCACCTGCCGCTGCAGCCGGCCGACCTGCCCGATCATCCGCAGTTCGCCGATCAGGCTGGCGTTGAAGGTGATCTCGTTGATCCGGTCCATGATCTCGGTGCTGCGCCTGGGCACGCCCTCGCGATGCGCCGGATTGAGCCGGACCACGACGATGTCGCAGTCCGCGTCGGGATCGACCAGCGGATGGATCGACGGATTGCCGCTGTAGCCGCCGTCCCAGTAGGCCTCGCCGTCGATCTCGACGGCCTGGAACAGGAACGGCAGGCAGGCCGACGCCAGCAGCGCGTCGAGGCCGAGCGCAGCGCCGCTGAACACGCACGGTTCGCCGCTGCGCACCGCGGTCGCGGTGACGAACAGGCGGATCGGACCGTCGCGCAGCGCCTGTTCGTCGACGTGCCGCACCAGCACGTCGCGCAACGGATTGAGGTTGAGCGGGTTGTAGTCGTAGGGACTGAGCGTGCGCAGGAAGCGGCTGGCCCAGTCGTAGCCCGGCACGGCGTTCAGGTCGAAGGGCGGACCGAACGACGGGGCCTGCAGCGGCAGCAGGTAGCTGCCGCCGGCGTTGCCGATGTCGCGCCAGAAGCGCTGCAGCGCCTCGCGTGCGCCCTCGCGGCCATCCTGCGCCCAGCCGGTCGCCAGCACCGCCGCATTCAGCGCGCCGGCGCTGGTGCCGGAGATCGCGTCGATGCCGATGTCGTCGCGCTGCAGCAGGCCGTCGAGCACGCCCCAGGTGAACGCGCCGTGCGAGCCGCCACCCTGCAGCGCCAGGCGGATCCTGCGCGGAGCGTTGCCCGTCGTCGTGGAACGCCGTGAAGCGACCGGCACCGGTCGCGGCGAGCGGGCGGCGTCGCCCGCATCGGGTTCCGCGTCGACACCGGGCGCCGGTCCCGGCAACGGCGGCGATGCTGCCACCACCGCTGCGCCACGGCGAGTTGACCAACGCCGGCGCCACCACGTCTTCAGTCGCTGGAACAGGGACATCGCATCGGCTCCCGTCCCTCCCGCCGCAAGCTTACCCAATCCGCGTGCACGGACGATGACCGGTCCCGCGCGGCGCCCGCGCTTGCGCTACCCTGCCGGCGGACCTTCCGGAGCCCGGCCATGGGGTTGCTGGCCATCCAGCCCGCCGAACCGCTGTCGTCGCTGGTCGCATCGATCTGGGACTGCGAGCTGCCGCGCCAGGCGCATGCGTTCGACCGCCTGCTGCCCTCCGCGCAGCCGCAACTGGTGATCAACCTCGCGCAGGACGAGACCCGCGTCTACGACGACCAGCTGCGCTGCACGCGCAACGCCGGCGCGGCCCTCGACGGACCCTCGCACCGCAGCACCCTGATCGACACCGTCGAGCAGACGCGCGTGCTCGGCATCGTGTTCCGCGCCGGCGGCGCCGCGCCGTTCTTCCGCGAGCGCATGGACGCCATCGCCAACGCCCACGTCGACCTCGACGCGCTGGCCCCCGGTGGCGCACGCACGCTGCGGCAGCGGCTGCTGGAAGCCCGCGACGCGCAGGCGCGACTGCGCATCGTCGAACGCTGGCTGTGCGCACATGCCGACGCGATCCGCGCGCACAGGCACCCGGCGATCGCGCACGCGCTGCGGCTGATCGACGCCGCGCCCGCGACCCAGCGCATGCCGGCCATCGCCGCGCACTGCCGGCTGTCGCCGCGCCGGTTCGGTGAACTGTTCCGCGAGCAGGTCGGCCTGTCGCCCAAGCGCTACGCGCGTCTGCAGCGCTTCCACGGCGTGGTCGCGCAGGTGCACCGTCGCGAGCGCGTCGACTGGGCCGGCATCGCCGCCGACGGCGGTTTCCACGACCAGGCGCACCTCGCGCACGAGTTCCGCGCCTTCGCCGGGATGACGCCGACGGCCTACCTCACGCAGCAGGGGCCCTGGCCGACCCACGTGCCGCAGGCCTGAGCGCCGGAATCTACAAGACGCCGGCCGCGGACGCAGGCAGGCTTGCGCTGCGCCGCCGACCGGCGGCATTCACGAGGAGATCGACATGAACACCAGCACGGACACCCGCAGCACCATCATCCCCTGCCTGCGCTATCGCGACGCGCCCGCGGCGATCGACTGGCTGTGCGGCGCCTTCGGCTTCACGAAACACGCGGTCTATGCCGACGGCAACACCGTGCACCACGCCCAGCTGACCTTCGGCAACGGCATGCTCATGCTCGGCTCGACCGACAACGACAGCGAATGGGGCCGGCAGATCGCGCAGCCGGACGAGATCGGCCTGCGCGAGACGCAAAGCCCCTGCGTGATCGTGGACGACGTCGATGCGCACTACTCGCGCGCGACCGCCGCCGGCGCGACCATCGTGCAGGACATCGCCGACCAGGATTTCGGCGGTCGCGCCTACTCCTGCCGCGATCCCGAAGGCCACCTGTGGTGGTTCGGCAGCTACGATCCGTGGAAGGCGGAATCCTGAGCGCGATGCGGGCCGCGGACGCCCGTGCGATCGCGCTGCCGCTGCCCGATGCGGCCGCATCCCGGCCCTGCACCGGGGTCTGCGCGTGACCGGCGTGCGTGAACGCGCTCCCGCGGATTCCGTGCTGGCGCACCACTATCCAACGGCACTGGATTCTCACGAGCGTTTACGCCACCCTCGGGCAACATCGACGCGCACGTCGACGAATTCGACCGATCCCCGAGGAGATTCGCCATGACCAGCCGCCGCGATTTCATCGCCACCGCCGGACTCGCCGCCACCGGACTCGCCTTCGCGCCGCTCGCCGCCTGCAGCCAGGAGCGCCCCGACCCGACCGCCGTGCGCGAGAAGCCCATGGGCGCCATTGCCGACATCGTGCCGCTCGGCGGCGCCCTGCTCACGCGAGCCATCCCCTCCAGCGGCGAGGCGATCCCGGCCATCGGCGTCGGCACCTCGGGCAGCTACGAGGTGCCGCTGGATTCGGCCGAGTTCAGCGCGCTCAAGGACGTGATGAAGGTGTTCTTCGAGGGTGGTGGCAGCGTCATCGACACCTCGCCGAACTATTCCAATGCCGAGGACGTGGTCGGCGCGCTGCTGGCCGAGGGCGGCTGGCGCGAGCGCTGCTTCCTCGCCACCAAGCTCGCCGCCGACAACCGCGCGGACCTGGAGGCGCAGTGGGCCGATTCGCTGCGCCGGCTGCGCACGGACAAGGTGGAGCTGCTGCAGGTCCACAACCTGCGCAACATGGCCGAGGCCATGCCGTATGCGCGCGAACTCAAGGCGCAGGGCAAGGCGAAGTACATCGGCATCACCCACTACCTCGAGCGCGGCCATGCCGATACCGAGCGCCTGATGCGCGCGGAAAAGCCCGACTTCGTGCAGATCAACTACTCGGTCAACGCGCCGCAGGCGGCGGATACGGTCTTCCGCGCCGCGCAGGAGCTGGGCATCGCGGTGATGGTCAACCGCGCCTTCGACGACGGCAAGCTGTTCGCCGCTAGCCGGGACAAGCCGCTGCCGGCCTGGGCCGGGGACGTCGGCGTGGGCTCGTGGGCGCAGATGTTCCTGAAGTTCGTCGTCAGCCATCCGGCGGTGACCGTGGTGATCCCCGCCACCGGCAAGCCCGAGCGCCAGGCCGACAACCTCAAGGGCGGCGTCGGCCCGCTGCTGGACGAGGACCAGCAGGCCGAACTGGTGGCGATGTTCGCCTGAGGTCGGTCAATCTATTTTTGCGGTTGCTCCGCCTGATCGGAAGCAGATTCCTCGCTACGCTCGGAATGACAAGCATCATCATTGCTGGATGATCTTCCGGAAAGTGGAGTGCACGACAGCGAAAATGGATCCCGGCTTGCGCCGGGATGACGGGATTGGGGCCGTGAGGAACTGACAAAAAGATGCGCGAGGGAATCTCCAACCTGTTCAACCTCCGCCGCGGGGAACTCGCGCCGGTGCTGGTCGCGGGCCTGTTCTTCTTCTGCATCCTTACCGCGCTGATGATGCTGCGACCGGCGCGCGACGCGCTCGGCATGGAGCGCGGCATCGACAGCGTGCGCTGGCTGTTCATCGGCACCGCGGTGGTCACCCTGCTGGTCAATCCGGTGTTCGGTTGGCTGGTCAGCCGCTTCCGGCGGCTGCACTTCATCGCCGCGACCTACGCGTTCTTCGCGCTGAGCCTGGCCGGCTTCTGGTCGCTGCTGGTGTTCGCGCCGGGCGCGGTGGGCGCACGCAGCGGGCAGGTGTTCTACGTCTGGTTCAGCGTGTTCAACCTGTTCGTGACCATGGTGTTCTGGGCGCTGCTCGCCGACCGGTTCTCCAGCGAACAGGGCAAGCGGCTGTTCGCGCTGATCGCGGTCGGCGGCACGCTTGGCGCGATCTTCGGGCCGTGGCTGGCCTCGCACCTGGCCGAACCGCTGGGCACGCCGAGCCTGCTGCTGGTCGCCGCCGGCTTCCTCGCGCTGGCGATCGCGCTGGCGTGGACGCTGGTGCGGGTGCGTCCGGACCGTCCCGGCGCAGTCGCGGACGCGACCGCCGCGGCCCCCGTCGCCGACGAGGAGCGTCGCATCGGCGGCAGCGCCTGGGCGGGCTTGCGCGCGGTGTTCTCCTCGCCCTACCTGATGGGCATCGCCGGCTACGTGCTGACCATGACCATCGTCGCGACCTTCATCTACTTCACCCGCCTGCAGATGGTGGCGGCGGCCGAGAGCGACCTCGACGCGCGCACCGGCATGCTCGGCAACATCGACATGTGGACCCAGGTCGCGGTGCTGCTGCTGCAGCTCACGCTGACCGGGCACATCATCCGCCGCTTCGGGCTGGCCTTCGCGCTGGCCGCGCTGCCGGTGGCCACCGCGCTCGGTTTCATCGGGCTGGCGATCTACGGCTCGTTCGCGGTGCTGATCCTGCTCGAGGCGATGAACCGCGCCGTGCAGCGCGGCCTGACCCGGCCCGCGCGCGAGGCGCTGTTCACGGTCATCAGCCGCGAGGACAAGTACAAGGCCAAGGCCTTCATCGACACCTTCGTCTATCGCGCCGGCGACGTGGTCGGCGCACAGACCGAGGGCCTGCTCGGGCGCCTCGGCCTGGCGCTGGGCGGGCTGGTCACCGTCGTCGTGCCGCTGGCGCTGTTCTGGGCGATGCTCGGGATCTGGCTCGGGCGCGCGCAGCAGCGGCGTGCAGCCGCCGGAGCGCCGGAGCCTGCCGCTCAGGTCGATGCGCGCTGACTGAAGGCCACGCTGCCCAGGATGAGCGCGCCGGCGACGGCCATCGGCCAGGTCAGCGGTTCGCCCAGCAGCCACCAGGCCCAGGCGACGCCGAACAGCGGCACCAGGTAGGTCACCGTCGAGGCGCGGCTGGCGCCGACGCGCGCGATCAGCCGGTAGTACATGACGAAGGCGATGCCCGTACACAGCACGCCGAGCATCGCCGCCGACAGCCACGACACCGTTGGGATCGCCTGCACGGGCCAGGTCCACGCCGCGAACGGCAGGGTCAGCAGCGCGGCGACGCCGAGCGTGGCCGAAGCGACCGCCGCGGGCGGCAGCCCGGTCAGGTGCCGGCGCACCAGGTTGATGCCGAAGCCGTACAGCAGCGACGCCGTCGCGCCCGCCGCCGCCGCCCAGCCCACGCTCATGCCGGCGACCTTGCCGCTGGCCAGCACCACCACGCCGGCGAACCCCACCAGCAGCGCGGTCGCGCGGCGCCCGCCGATCCGCTCGCCGAAGAACAGCACGCCGACCAGGGCGGTGAACAGCACCGTCATCGCATTGGCGATCGCGCCGATGCCCGCCGGCGCACGCTGCGCCGCCCAGGCGAACAGGACGAACGGCAGCGCCGAGTTGATCACGCCGATCATCGCCAGCTTCGGCCACAGCCGCGCCGGGAACTGCGCCCGCGCGCGCCACAGGAACGGCAGCAGCACCAGCGAGCCCAGCGCGAGCCGCACTTCCACCAGCGGCACCGGGCCGAAATCGTTGGCCGCCACGCGCATGAACAGGAACGAGGCGCCCCAGATCGCGCCGAGCACGCACAGCTCCAGCGGCGTCAGCCAGCCGGCTTCCGCGCGCGCCGGCGCCGGGCAGCTGATCGAGGGCGTCGCGCTCATGACATGAATCCCGTTGCGGTCGGACGCCATTCTTGCCGTCGCCATGCCCGGCCACAAACGCGTAGTATTCGATCCAGGTATGAACCAGATTTGTGGCTCACATGGCCCTGCGCTCCGACCTCCTGCCGGCCCTGGCCGCGTTCGAATCCGCCGCCCGCCACCAGAACTTCGCGCATGCCGCGGAGGAACTGCACCTGACCGCGAGCGCGGTCAGCCACCACGTGCGCAAGCTGGAGGCGCGGCTCGGGGTCGCCCTGTTCCAGCGCCACGCGCGCGGCGTGTCGCTGACCGCGGAAGGCCGGCTGCTGGCCGACACCGCCGGCGGCGCGATCAACGACATCGACGTGGTGATGCGCGACCTGCACCGCCATCGCGACGACCGGCACGTGGTGCGGCTCACCACCCTGCACTCGCTGGCCTACACCTGGCTGATCCCGCGCCTGCCCAGCTTCATCGACGCGCATCCGGACATCCGTCTGCGCATCGACACCGAGATCTCGCTGACCCGCTTCGACGACTCCGGTCCGGACGTCGGCATCCGCCACGGCCCCGGGCACTGGCCGGGGCTGGCCGCGATCCGACTGATGGACGAATCGCTGTTCCCGGTCGCGAACGCCACGCTCGCCGGCCGCGCCGAGTTGCACGCGCCCGCCGACATCGCGCGCCTGCCGCTGATCGGGGACCTGTCGCACCAGGGCTGGCACGACTGGTTCCGCGCCAACGGCGTGCACGGCGTCGCGCTCGACCCGCAGCTGGTCTTCAGCGACGCCACCGACGCCCTGCGCGCGGCGGCGCAAGGGCTGGGCGCCACGCTGGCGCGCGAGCGCATCGTCGCGCCGTGGCTGGCCAGCGGCCAGCTGCAGCGGCTGCCGGGCGAGGCACTACCGGGCCGCTACGCCTACCACGTCGTCTATCCCTCGCACCGCAAGCCGCGCGCGGCGGTGCGGTGCGTGATCGACTGGCTGACGGCGCAATCGCCGGAATAGCCTCCCTCGTCACCCCCGCAAACTCCTCATCCCCGCGAAGGCGGGGATCCAGTGTCTTTGCGCCTTCAAAAGTTTGAAGACGCTGGATCCCCGCCTTCGCGGGGATGACGGGATCAGGGAGTTCTGCGACCGGAAGCAGGCAACCTGCCCTTGCGACAGCCGGGGTCGAATCATGCCCCCGGCAGGGCCGGAAGTTTCCCCGGCGCCAACGACACCGCACCACGCCCCACCGATCAAGGCGACCGCTGCCACGTGACGTTTCCCCGCCGCGGATGCATCCTGTCGCCCCCTCATCCCTCCGTGCCGCGATGAATCCCGCCACCAAGGCCCACTGGCAGATCCACCTGTGCGTGCTGCTGTGGGGCTTCACCGCGATCCTCGGCAAGCTGATCACGCTGCCGGCGCTGCCGCTGGTGTGGTGGCGCATGGGGCTGGTGGTGCTGGCGCTGTTGCTGGTGCCGCGCGTGTGGCGCGGCGTGCGCGCGATGCCGCCGAGGCTGCTGCTGGCCTACGCCGGCGTCGGCGTGCTCGTCGCCCTGCACTGGCTGACGTTCTACGGCGCGATCAAGCTGGCGAACGCCTCGATCGCGGCGACCTGCATGGCGCTCGCCACCGTGTTCACCGCGGTGATCGAGCCCAAGCTGGCGCGGCGGCGATTCTCGAAACGGGAGGTCCTGCTGGGCGTGCTGGTGCTGCCCGGCGTGGCGCTGGTGGTCGGCGGCGTCTCGGTCGACATGCGCATCGGCATCGCGGTCGGCGCGCTGTCGGCGCTGTTCGTGGCGGTGTTCGGCTCGCTCAACAAGCGCCTGGTCGAGCACGCCGACCCGCTCACCGTCACCGCGGTCGAACTCGGCGCCGGCACGCTGGCGCTGACCGCGCTCGCGCCGCTGATGCCGACGCTGTTCCCGGCCTTCGCCGGCCCGCTGCTGGTGCTGCCCTCGCCGTCCGACGCGCTCTGGCTGCTGCTGCTCGCCGGCGCCTGCACCCTGTTCCCGTTCGCGCTGTCGCTGGTCGCGCTGCGGCACATGAGCGCGTTCTCGGCGCAGATGGCGGTCAACCTCGAACCGGTCTACGCCATCGTGCTGGCGATGCTGCTGCTGTCGGAACAGCGCGAACTCACGCCGATGTTCTACGGCGGCGTGGCGATCATCCTGGTGGCGGTGTTCATGCATCCGCTGCTGCACCCGCAGCGCCGCATCGACCACCCGGAGGTGCTGGGCACGTCCGAGGCCAAGGGCATCGTCGAGTAGCCCCGGGGCGATCGCCGGAGCGCCCCGGTGTGACAAAGCTGTCCCCGGCGCGAATCACCCCGGCATGACAGGCACAATCGCCCCGACCCGCGGACACGCAATGGATCACGCCGACCCGATGGACAGCGCCACGCACGCCCGGTTCGACGAGCTGCTGCAGCGCCACCGCGGCATCGTGTTCAAGATCGCGAACACCTACGCGAACGGCGCCGAGGACCGCGCCGACCTCGCCCAGGAGATCGCCGCCCAGCTGTGGCGCGCGTGGCCCGGCTACGACCCGGCGCGCAGCTTCCCGACCTGGATGTACCGGATCGCGCTGAACACCGGCATCTCGTTCCTGCGCGGCGAAAGCCTGCGCCGGCGCCATGCCGTGCCGCTCGACGAAGCGCTGCACGAGGTTGCCGACGAACGTGCCGTCGACGTCGAGACCGCCGACCGGCTGCGCCTGCTGCAGGGCTTCCTCGCCACGCTCGAACCGCTGGACCGGGCGCTGCTGGTGCTCTATCTCGAAGAGCGCAGCACGCGCGAGATGGCCGAGATCCTGGGCCTCGGCGAGAGCAACGTCACCAGCAAGATCAGCCGCCTCAAGCAGCGCATCCGCGGCCATGCCGCGCCTTCCGCAACCACCTGACCCCCCGACATGCAGATGGAATCGACCATGGAACTCGACGAACTCAAGCTGGCCTGGCAGTCGCTGGGCAGGCAGCTGGAACGCCAGCAGGACCTCCAGTGGCAGCTGCTGCGCGACCGCAAGCTGGATCGGGTTCACGGCCAACTGCGGCCACTGGTCCTCGGGCAGGCGCTGCAGCTGCTGCTCGGGGTCGGCCTGGTCGTGCTCGGCATCGCCTGCTGGTCGCGCAACACGGACGCCCCCGGCCCGTTCGCGGCCGGGATCGCGGTGCACGTCTTCGGCGTGGCGAACATCATCCTCGCCGCGATGACCATCAGCCGGGCCACCGGCATCGACTACGCCGCGCCGGTGGTCTCGATCCAGAAGCAGATTGCCCGCCTGCTCCAGGTCTACCTGCTCAACGGCACGGTCTGCGGACTGTCCTGGTGGCTCATGTGGCTGCCCGTCACCATCGCCTTTGCCGGACTTGGCCGCGTCAACCTGTTCCAGCAGGCGCCGTCGTACATCTGGAGCGCGATGGCGGTCAGCCTGATCGGGTTTGCCGGCACCGGTTGGTACATCCGCCGGTCGAGGAACCGCGCCGCCGCAGGCCCACGGGCGCCTGCCGCCACCCGCAACCTGGGCGATGGCGGCGACGGCATCCGCCGCGGACAGCAGTTGCTGGACGAGATCGCGCGCTTCGAGCGGGACTGAGGCAACGCCGGCATCCCGGCCCGCAAGTGGGTAGGTCGGGGCTACCGCCCCGACGCCTTCAATTTGATACGGGGGCCGATCTGCGGATCCGGGCATTGCTGAGCCGGATCAATCGGCGATCGACCATGCCCGTCATGTCGGGCGGTTATCATCCGTCGCTGGACCGCTTGCCCCCGCACGCCTTCCGCATGCCTGACGTTCCCCTTGCCGGCCTTCGCCGGTCTGCATTGCACGCACTGGCGGCCTCGATCGCGCTGGCGTTCGCGGGCTGTAGCGAGCCGACGCCGGCCGATGCCGAGGCCGAAGCTTCACCGGCGGCAAACCACGCGCCCGTGCTGCAGTGCCTGCCCACCGCGCTGCTTCCGCTGCCGCTGCCGCTGGCCGAAGGCTTCGCGGCTACGCACGCGGATGCCGCCACCAGCCCCGCGCTGGCCGAATGCATGCAGTCGCTGTTCGGCAGCCGCACGCTGAAATCGCCCGCGGCCTTCGATCGCGCCTACGGCCGGGTCTTCGCCTACCACGAGGAAGACGGCACCCTCGCGCCGGCGACGCTGCGGCACCGCGGCCTGCGGCTGTTCCGCCTGGGCGACACCGGCGGCGCCCGCGTCTGGCTGCTGCGCATCGACACCGGCACCGAACTGGAGGAGGCGCACCTGGACGTGTTGCTCAGCACCGCCAAAGCCGACGGCGCGCTCGTCGACCAGTTGCTGGTCGGCGGCATGGGCCTGCTGTACCGCCGCGACTACGACGTCGAGGCCGCGGACGCATTCTCGATCCGCGAGGAAACCGGCAACGCGCGCGAAACCGGCCCCGGCTACCGCGCAAGCTATCGCATCGCCCCGGACGGCCGCTTCACGCTGGTCTCGGGGAGCGTGCTGGACGCACCGTAGGCGCAGCCGCGCGCGCGTACGGCCGCGCGCCTCAGCGCAGGCTGTACCCCGACACGCGCCAGACCTTGTCCTCGTCGAGGCGGAACGACACCAGCTCGCGCACCGGCTGCGCCTCGTTGGCGAACTTCGTCGCCGAACGCACGTTGATGTAGAGGCCTTCGGGCACCTGCTGGCCGGCCTTGAACAGCGAACGGCTGACCTCCGGGTTCGCGCGCGTGGCCACGGCGCCGAGGCGGTTGCGGTCGATCGTGACCTGCTTGATGAACTCGTCGCGCGAGACGACGTTCTTCATCGCCGCCGACGCACCGTCCCACACTTCGCCGATGCGGTTGGCGTCCACCAGCGCCATGACCTGCAGCGCCGCCTGGCTCATGTCCGCGTCCTGCTTGGCCAGCGCCGCGCGCTGCTCGGGCGTGAGCTGGTCCATGGCGGGCTGTCCCGCGGGCGCGGGCTGGGCCTGCGGCTGCGGCTGCGGCGCAGGCTGCTGGGCAAGCGCACCGGCGCAGAATGCAAGGCCGGCGAGGGTCGAAAGCAGGCGCAGTCTGTTCACGGTCGTCATGGTCGGGCCAACGCTCCTGGGATTCGGGTGGCCGAGTGTACGCCACCGCCCGTTGCGGTCCAGTCGCGTCCGGTACCCTTGCCTGTCACAGACCGCCGCCGTCGCGCGTCATGGCGGATACGGGCCCCGAACGGAAACCTGAACGATGAGCCTGCTCCTCCTGCTGCTGTCGTGCCTGCTGCTCGCCCTGCTCGTCTGGGCGATCGCGGTGTTCAACCGCCTGGTGCGCCTGCGCAACCAGGTGCGGACAGCCTGGGCCGACATCGACGTGCAGCTGATCCGGCGCCACGACCTGGTGCCGTCGCTGGTGTCGGCGGTGCAGGCCTACGCCGGCCACGAGCGCGCGGTGCTGGAGGCTGTCACCGAACTGCGCGCGCAGGCGCTGGCGACGCAGGGCAGGCCGCAATTGGCGCAGGTGGAGCAGGCGCTGGAGCAGGCGATCGGCCGGCTGTTCGCGCTCAAGGAAGCCTATCCCGACCTCAAGGCCAGCGAGAACTTCGCGCAGCTGCAGCGCGACCTGGTCGGGGTGGAGGAACACCTGCAGTACGCGCGCCGCTTCTACAACGGCGCCGTGCGCGACCACAATGACGCCGTCCAGCGCTTCCCCGACCTGCTGGTGGCGCGCGCGACCGGCTTCGGCGCAGAGGAATTCTTCGAAGCCGGCGACGCCCAGCGCGCGGCGGTGCGGGTGGAACTGCCGTGAGCGCGCCCGTCCGCCTGTTCGCGATCGCCCTCGCCCTGCTGCTCGCGGCCGCGACGCTGCCGCTGGCGGCGCAGGAGCGCATCGAGTCCTACGACAGCGAGATCACGCTGAACGCCGACGGCAGCCTCGACGTGGTCGAACACATCCGCGTGCGTGCCGAAGGCCATCAGATCCGCCGCGGCATCCAGCGCGATTTCCCGACGCGCTATCGCGATCGCTACGGCAACCGCATGGTCGTCGATTTCGATGTGATCGAGGTGCGTCGCGACGGCCGCCCCGAACCATGGTTCACCGAAACCCGCAGCAACGGCGTGCGCGTGAACACCGGCAACGACGATTTCCTGCCGACGCCAGGCAGCTTCACCTTCAGCATCCACTACCGCACCACGCGCCAGCTCGGCTTCTTCGCCGACCACGACGAACTCTACTGGAACGCGATCGGCACCGGCTCGGTGTTTCCGATCGAACAGGGCGGCGCCGAAGTCCAGCTGCCGCAGGCGGTGCCGGCCGCGGAGATGGACGCAGAAGGCTACACGGGCGCACAGGGCCAGCGCGGCCAATCGTACGACGTGACGCTGCCTTCGCCCGGCGTCGCCAGATGGCGGCTGACCGCGCCGCTGGCGCCGGGCGAAGGCCTGACCCTCGTGCTCTCGTTCCCGAAGGGGCTGGTGCCCGAACCCACCGCCGCGCAGAAATTCCTGTGGTTGCTCAAGGACAACCGCGCGGTGCTGGTCGCGCTGCTCGGCCTCATCGTCGTGCTCGCCTACTGCGTGCTGCGCTGGCGCCAGGTCGGCCGCGATCCGCCACCGGGCACGGTGATCGCGCGCTACGAGCCGCCCGCGGGCATTTCGCCCGCCGGCCTGCGCTTCATCAGGCGCATGGGCTACGACACCCGCTGCTTCTCCGCGGACGTGCTCTCGCTCGCGGTCGCGCGCTGCCTGCTGATCGAGCGCGACAAGGGCCTGATGACGGACCACTGGCGCCTGGAGAGGACCGACGGCGGCGACACGAACGGCACGCCGGGCGAGCAGACCACCCTGCTCGGCAAGCTGTTCGCCGGGCGGGCCGCGCTCGAACTCGACAAGGACAACGCCGACACCGTGCAGGCGGCAATCCGCGCGCACTGGAAGGCGCTGGACAGGCGCTTCAAGGGCACGATGTTCAACAACAACGGCGGCAGCACTGCACTCGCCTTCCTGCTGGCGCTGCTGTTCTCCGGCATCGCGATCGCGGTGGGTGTCGGCACCGGCAGCGGCCTGCTGTTCGCGCTGGTGCCGATCGCGCTGATGGTGCTGGCGGCGATCGTGTTCGCCTTCCTCGTGCGCGCGCCGACGCGCGAGGGCCGGAAGATGCTGGACCACATCGAAGGCCTGCGCCGTTACCTGGGCGTGGCCGAGAAACAGGACCTGCAGCGCCTGCAGGGACCGGAGGGGGCGGAGCCGACGCTGGACGCGAAGCGCTTCGAATTCCTGCTGCCCTACGCGGTCGCGCTCGACGTCGAGGACGCGTGGACGAAGAAGTTCACGCTCGCGGTGGGCGCCGCGGCGGCGGCGGCCGCGACATCGGCCATGGCCTGGTACCACGGCACCGGCTCGGTCGGCGACATCGGCGGCTTCACCACCGCGATCGGCAACAGCCTGGCCTCGCAGATCGCCTCGTCCTCGTCGCCGCCCGGCAGTTCCTCGGGCGGCGGCGGCGGTGGTTTCTCGGGCGGTGGCGGCGGCGGTGGCGGGGTCGGCGGCCGCTGAGCGCGCGATGCGTCAGTCGCGATCGAGCGTGTTCGCACCCGGGCCGAACCCGGCCATGCGGTCGTCGGGGTTGCGCAGCGGGCACTGCTTCAGCGACAGGCAGCCACAGCCGATGCAGCCGTCGAGGTGGTCGCGCAGGCGCGTGAGCCGCGCGATGCGCGCGTCCAGTTCCGCATGCCAGCGGCGCGACAGGCGGCTCCAGTCCGCCGCCGTGGGCGTGCGTCCGTCCGGCAGCGCCGACAGCGCGTCGCGGATCGACGCCAGCGGGATGCCGGTGCGCTGGGCGACCTTGATCACCGCGATCCTGCGCAGCACGTCGCGCGCGTAGCGGCGCTGGTTGCCGGCGGTGCGCCCGCTGCGGATCAGCCCCTTGCTCTCGTAGAAGTGCAGCGCCGACACGGCCACGCCGCTGCGCGCGGCGACTTCGCCGATCGTCATCTCGCTCGTGGGCGCGCCCGCCCGGCCGCCCGCCAATCGCTCGCCCATCGCCACCCTCCTTGACCTCGACATTACTTTAGGTTTTAGCCTGTCCGCGCCTTCCACTCAAGACCGGACTCCGCATGCACGTCGCAGCCAGCCCCCTCGCCGGACCCGAAACCATGCGCGCGATGGCGCTCGCCCGCCACGGCGCCGCCGAACTTCCGCGCCCGTACCACCTGCCGATTCCGGAACCGGGCCCGACGCAGTTGCTCGTCCGCGTGCATGCCGCGGGCGTGGGCCGCTGGGACCTGCACGAACGCGAAGCCGCCTTCGCGCGGACGCAGGGACGGCACACGCACTTTCCGCACGTGACCGGATCGGAGGGCGCCGGCGTGGTTGTCGCGGCCGGAAGCGAGGTGCGCGGATTCCACGAGGGCGACCGCATCTACGGCCTCGTCCCGCACCGCAATCCCAAGGACGGATGCCATGCCGAGTTCGCGCTGTTCGATGACGGCTACACCTGGCGCGTGCCGCCGCGGCTCTCGCTCGACCAGGCCGCGGTCCTGCCGGTCGACGGCGGTATCGCGCTGCGCGGACTGCGCGACGTGCTGCAGGCGCGATCCGGGGATTCGCTGGTGCTGCTCGGCGCCAGCGGCGGCATCGGCCACCTCGCGCTGCAGCTGGCGCGCAACCTCGGATTGCGCACGCTCGCGATCGCCTCGGGCGATGACGGCGTGCGCCTCGCCGAACGGCTCGGCGCCGACGCCGCCATCGACGGACGCCGGCCGGGCATCGAACGCGCGATCGAACGCTTTGCGCCGCCGGATGGTGCGCTCGCATTGCTCACCGCGGGCGGGGACGCCGCCGCGCGCGTGATCGCGGCCATGCCCCGCGGCAGCCGGATCACCTGGCCCAACGGCGTCGACATGCCCGCCATCGCGCGCGACGACGTGACCGCCCAGGGCCATGGCGCCGGCGACGGACCGGCGCTGATGCATGCGCTCCACGCCCTGGTCGAAGCCGGTCCGCTGGTGCCGCATGTCTCGCAACGCTTCCCGCTGGAGCGCATCGCGCAGGCGCTCGACGCGGTCACGCGACACCACCTCGGCCGCATCGCGGTGCTGGCGGCATGAACACGCCCGCCGACGCGACGCATGGCCGCGCGGAGGATCGGCGACAATACCGCCCTCCCCCATCGCCGCGATGCACCATGTACCGCTGGTTCGAATCCCGCCTCGACCCGTTCCCGCCCGACGCCCCGGCGCAGCCGCCGCGCACGCTGTACGCGTTCTGCCGCCACTACACCCGCGGCGCGGAAAAGTGGCTGCTGCTGATGGCGCTGACCACCGCAGGCATCGCCGTCGCCGAATTGCTGCTGTACGCCTACGTCGGCTCGCTGGTCGACCGGCTGGGCGCGACCGCGCCCGATGCCTTCCTCGACGCCGAGGGCCGGCGCCTGCTGTGGATGGGCGTGCTGGTGCTGCTGGCGCTGCCGGCGACGGTGCTGCTGAACGCGCTGGTGCAGCACCAGACCCTGCTCGGCAACTTCCCGATGCGGATCCGCTGGAACGTGCACCGCTACCTGCTGCGCCAGTCGATGGGCTATTTCCAGGACGAGTTCGCCGGACGCATCGCCACCAAGCTGATGCAGACCTCGCTCGCCGTGCGCGAGACCGTGGTCAAGCTGCTCGACATCGGCAACTACGTGCTGGTGTTCTTCGTCGGCACGCTGGCCGTCGCCGGCTGGTCGGACTGGCGGATGATGCTGCCGTTCGCGGCCTGGATCGCGGGCTATGCGCTTCTGATGAAGCACTTCGTGCCGCGCATGGAGCGCATCTCGCGTGCGCAGGCGGACGCGCGTTCGGTGATGACCGGCCGCATCGTCGACAGCTACACCAATATCGCCACGGTCAAGCTGTTCTCGCATTCGCAGCGCGAGCAGGCCTACGCGCGCGAGGCGATGGACGGCTTCCTGTCCACGGTCTACCCGCAGATGCGGCTGGCCACGCACGTGTACAGCCTGCTGTACGCGATGAACATGGCGCTGCTGTTCTCCACCGTCGCGCTCGGCCTGTGGCTCTGGCACCAGGGCGCGATCACCGCCGGCGCGATCGCCGTCACCATTGCCCTGGTGCTGCGCATGCTGGGCATGTCGCAGTGGATCATGTGGGAGCTGTCGGCGCTGTTCGAGAACATCGGCACCGTGCACGACGGCATCAACTCGATCTCGCTGCCGCCCACGGTCGACGACGCGCCCGGCGCGCCGGCGCTGGCACGGGTAGGGGGCGACATCCGCTTCGTCGACGTCGCCTTCCACTACGGCAAGGACAGCGGCGTGATCGAGCGGCTCGACCTGCACGTGCGCCCCGGCGAGAAGATCGGCGTGGTCGGCCGCTCGGGTGCCGGCAAGTCGACGCTGGTCAACCTGCTGCTGCGCTTCCATGACCGCGAGCGCGGGCTGATCGCCATCGACGGCACCGACATCGCCAGCGTGCAGCAGGACACGCTGCGCGCCCAGGTCGGCGTGGTCACGCAGGATACCTCGCTGCTGCACCGCGCGGTGCGCGACAACATCCTCTACGGCCGGCCGGACGCGAGCGAGGCCGAGATGGTCGAGGCCGCGAAGCAGGCGCGCGCGCACGATTTCATCCTCGAACTGGCCGACAGCGAGGGCCGCCGCGGCTACGACGCGCACGTCGGCGAGCGCGGCGTGAAGCTCTCCGGCGGCCAGCGCCAGCGCATCGCGATCGCGCGCGTGCTGCTGAAGAACGCGCCGATCCTGGTGCTGGACGAAGCCACGTCCGCGCTCGATTCGGAGATCGAGGCGGCGATCCAGGAAAACCTGTACCGGCTGATGGAAGGCAAGACGGTGATCGCCATCGCCCACCGGCTCTCGACCATCGCCGCGATGGATCGGCTGGTCGTGATGGACCACGGCGAAATCGTCGAACAGGGCACGCACGAGGCGCTCGTCGCTGCGGGCGGCCTCTACGCGCAGCTGTGGCGGCGGCAGTCGGGCGGATTCATCGACTGCGACGACGAGGGTGCGGTGCCGGGCCGGGTGACGACGACGGCAGAGGCGAAGTGAAGCGTTAGTCAGAGTCTCCAATAGAGAGCCTCCAACAGAATGTCATTCCGAGCGTAGCGAAGAATCTGCTTCTGCAGTTACGCCCCTTCGGCCAGGGCATCTTTGGCACAAAACAATAACTCCGTCATCCCCGCGAAGGCGGGGATCCAGTGTCTTTAGTAGTCGATTTCAGAAGGCAACGTCCTTGGATTCCCGCTTTCGCGGGAATGACGAGACTGTAAACATCTGAGTCAAAAATGATCCAGAAGCAGATTGACCGGCCTTCGGCCGTTGTAAAGCGCTTCTCGCTACGCTCGGAATGACATCGTTTGTTCTTGCCGGACGCCCTCAGGGACCGCCGGAACTCCCGCGCGGCTCCCCCGCCGCGGCATCGTCGCCGCGGCGCGCCTGCTCCTGCGACGGCGCCTGCAAAGACTCTTCGCCATCCTGCAGGTCCGCCTCCGGTGCACCGCCGCCGGCCTGCTCCGGCGTCTGCGCCGCCAGCAGCGCGTCGAACTCCGAGAGCGGGCTTTCCGCCGGACAGGTGGCGTCCGGGAAGTCGTACTTCCTGCGCAGCTCCAGGCCGCAGGCGTTGAGCGCCTCGAGGTCGGCGTCGGGCGACTTGCAGCGGGCGTCGAACGCGCGCGCGAAGGCGTCGCGGCGCACGACGAAATCCTCGCCGCACTTGCGCATCAGCCGCAGCCGGTCGAGGTCGTCCTGCGCGGGATTGATGCCGTCCAGGCCGTACAGGCTCAGCTCGTCGGCGGCCAGCAGGCGCAGGTTGCGGTTGGGCACCGCCATCATCATGTCCGCGACCGCGGTCGCGGCGCCGTTGCGCTCGAGGTAATCGCGGACACGGCCGTAGACGGTGCGCAGTTCGCGGTTGAGTTCGGCGCGCGTGGTCGCGGTCGAGCTCATGCGGATGATGCGGTGGATGCCGACGCGGCCACTGACCATGCGCACGTCGCCGGCGGCGAGGATGAACACGCAGGCGCTGTGGCAGACCGCGCCCTCGCGCACCCACACCGTCCAGCGCGATTCGGCGAGGCGGTCGCCGGCGCGGATCGCGTCCTCGACCATGCCGCCGCTGGAATCGATGTCGAGCACGCGCTTGCCGATGCCGAGTTCGTCGGCCACCCGCGTCACCCGCTGCATCAGCGCGGCGAAGTCGGCGTTGATCTTGCCGACGTAGCGCAGGCGCATCACCCCGCGCCCGGCGCAGCCTTCCAGGGCCGCCGTGATCGCCTCCTGGCCGAAGTCGACCAGCGGCGCGCCGTCGCCCTGCTGGGCGTAGTCCAGTTCGCAGCCCAGCGAGGCCTCGCCCTGCTCCAGTTCGATCGGGGCCCAGTCGATCTCCTCCGGCTCGCCCGGCACGGGATCGGGTTCGGGTTCGCTCGCCGTCTCCTCCTCCAGTTGTACCGGCGCTGTGCTCACCGCGCCGCCTTCCTCGGCGCTGGCGACCTCCACCGTCGCCGCAGCGTCGCCGGTGTCATCCGCGGCGCGGCAACCCAGCAGCAGCAAGGACGCGAGGCACGCGGTCGGGAACAGCTTGGGCATGGGGGAATCCGTGGTGCCGGGCAGCCGGATCGCGGGTCGGCCGGGGCGATGCGTGGAGGGCATGCCAGTGTAGGACGGGGGCGTTTTCCCAGTCGAACGCGCGATGAACCACTGCATCCCGGAGACGCATCGACGTCCCCGTCGCGGTGGGGATCGCGCCCCGATCAGCCCCCGGCCATCTCCGCGCGACGCGCGCCGAGGACGCGATCCTAACCGGCGGCGCGGTAGGCTGACATGGCCGGGATCCGGATTGTCGATTCCGCGCCTGCCGGTCCGTCGTGTCATCGAGGCCCACGGCGAGACGACGAGATGCCGCCGGCCGCGTCGTTCCATTCACTCCAGGAGAACAGCCATGTCCTACATCGACGGTTTCGTCCTCGCCGTGGCCACGGCCGACCGGCAGGCGTTCATCGACTACGCCCGCCAGTTCGACCCGGTCTTCATCGAGTACGGCGCCACGCGCGTCGTCGAGTGCTGGGGTGACGACGTGCCCGACGGCAAGCTCACCGATTTCCGGCGCTCGGTGCAGGCGACTGCGGAAGAAGCCGTGGTGTTCTCGTGGATCGAATGGCCGGACAAGGCCACGCGCGACGCCGGCATGAAGAAGATGATGGAGGATCCGCGGATGGATCCCGCCACGCCCGGCAACCCGTCGATGCCCTTCGACGGCAAGCGGATGATCTTCGGTGGATTCGCCCCGGTGTTCGAGCTCGGCGACTAGCTGGCGGGATAGCCTGACCATTCCCTTGCCGATTCCCGCATTCCGTCATTCCGGGGATGACACCCGGATCGTCACTGCCTGCACGGAGTGCGTAGTGAACACGCGCACGCCCCCTGCCCGGCCACGCCGCCGCGGATGTCTCGCGATCGCGGCGCTGCTCGCGCTGGCCGGCTGCGCGACGCAGCCGCCCTCCGCACCGGTGCCCGATCCCGTGGAGACGCGAGCGGAGATCGCGCGCCGCATCCCCGCCTCCGTCGCCGACCGGCAGGGCTGGGCGACCGACATCCAGGTCGCGTTCACCGCGCAGCGCATCCCGCCCAACGCCGAGAACATCTGCGCGACGCTCGCCGTGATCGAGCAGGAGTCCGGCTACAAGGCCGACCCGCCCATCGCCAACCTGCCGCACGTGGCGCGCGCGGAGATCGATCGCCGCGCCGCGGCGCTGCACGTTCCGAAGCTGGTCGTCGACGCCGCGCTCAAGCTCAAGTCGGGCGACGGCCGCAGCTATGGCGATCGACTGCAGCACGTGCGCACCGAGCGCGAGCTCAGCGAACTCTACGAAGACCTGATCGACCGCGTGCCCATGGGCCAGCGCCTGTTCGCGGGGAAGAACCCGGTGCAGACCGGCGGCGCGATGCAGGTCGGCATCCCGTTCGCGCAGGCCAACGCCGGCGGCTATCCCTACGCCGTCGACGGCTCGATCCGCAACGAGGTCTTCAGCCGCCGCGGCGGGCTGTACTTCGGCATCGCCCACCTGCTCGGCTACGAGACGCCGTACACGCGCAAGGTGCACCGCTTCGCCGACTACAACGCCGGCTGGTACGCCAGCCGCAATGCGGCGTTCCAGGACGCGGTGGCCAAGGTCACCGGCATCCCGCTGTCGCTGGACGGCGACCTGCTGCTGCCCGGCGCCCCGCTCGACAAGCCCGGTCGCACGGAAGCCGCGGTGCGCACGCTCTCCGGCCAGTTGGGGACGGACGATCGCACCATCCGCCGCGCCCTCGCGCGCGGCGACCGCCTCGATTTCAACGACACCGACCTGTACCGGCGCGTCTTCGCCATCGCCGACGCGCAGGCGGGCCGGCCGCTGCCGCGCGCGCTGATCCCGGACATCCGCCTCGACAGCCCCAAGATCACCCGCGAACTGACCACCGAGTGGTTCGCCACCCGCGTGGACGCGCGCTACCGGCAGTGCCTGCAGCGCTGACCGGCGCGGGCGTCAGCGTTCCTCCGCGGCCTTGCCGCGGTAGTAGTCGCGCAGGACGAAGAACGCCTTCTTCGGCACGCCCTTCTCCGACAGCAGGCCCTTGCGGTTGTAGTCGTCCTGCACGCCGGGCAGCACCCGCCGCGGCGAACGGAAGTCCGCGAGGATCCAGGGCGAGGTGCCGACGAACCCGTCGATCCGGTCAAGCATCGGCAGGGTCCTGCGGTACAGGTCCTCCTGGTATTCCTCGGTCCAGATCTCCTCGATGCCGCCTTGCAGGCCCTGGCGGGCATCGGCGCCGAACTCGCTGACGAACACCGGCTTGTCGTAGGCAATCTCCCAGCGCACGCGATCGATCTTCTCCGGCCGCCCGTCGTACCAGCCGATGTACTGGTTGAAGCTGACCAGGTCCACCAGCTCCGCCAGCGGATCCTCGACCACCGCGACCTCCGGATCGTCGCTGCGGTAATGCTTTTCCATCGCGGCGCTGAGCAGGCGGCTGTCGTCCAGTTCGCGCGCCGCCGCGGCCAGCCGCGTCAGGAACCGGTTGCGTGCCTCCGACACCGGCGTCTCGTTGGCCAGCGACCAGACGATCACCGCGGCGCGGCTGCGGTCGCGCTGGATCATCGCCGTGAGCTGGTCTTCCGCATTGCGGTAGGTGTCCTCGTTGCCCCAGTCGATGGTCCAGTAGACCGGGATCTCCGACCACACCATCAGGCCCATCTCGTCGGCCAGGCGCACGATGTGCTCGTTGTGCGGATAGTGGGCGAGGCGGACGAAGTTGCAGCCCAGTTCCTTCGCCCAGAGCAGCAGCTGCCTGGCCTGCGCAGCATCGCGCACGCGGCCGCCGCCTTCGGCCGAGTACTCCTCGTGGATCGAGATCCCGCGCAGGAACACCGGTTCGCCGTTGAGCAGCAGCTGCTTTCCGCGCGTGGCGATCGTGCGCAGGCCGATGCGGTCAACCAGGCTGTCGTTGCCGCTGGAGATCTCGACGCGGTACAGGCGTGGGCTTTCCGGCGACCACAGTCCGGCGTCGGGCACGCGGAAGCGGAAAGCAGCGAGGCCTTGCGCATCCGCCTCGGCGGTTTCGTGGATGCCCAGCTCCGGCAAGACCAGCGTCACCGGCTCGCCCCCGCGCGCACCATCGAGCTGCACGCTGGCGACGACTTCCCACTCGTCCAGCGACACCAGCCCCAGCCGGTAGTCGCGCACGAACGTCGCCGGCACCACCAGCAGCGACACCGACCGGGTGATGCCGCCGTAGTTCCACCAGTCGGTGTTCAGCGTGGGCACGGCATCCGCGCGGCGCTTGTTGTCCACCTTCAGGACCAGCGAATTGCCCGTCGGCCGCAGGCCGTCGGTAACCTCGAAATGAAACGGCGTGAAGCCGCCCTCGTGCACGCCGAGCTTTTGCCCGTTGAGGTAGACGTCGGCGCGATAGTTCACCGCACCGAAATGGACGAACACGCGATCGGCCGCGCCGCGCGCCGGCGCGTCGAACGTCTTGCGGTACCAGACGCTGCCCTCGTAGTAGTAGAGCCTCGTATCCTGCGTATTCCAGTCTCCGGGCACCTGCAGCGACATCGCCTTGTCGAAGTCGTACTCGATCAGGTCCCACGGATTCTGCATCTTCGAATCGGTGAAGAACGCGCCGGGCGGCGGCTCCGGCCGCTGGTCGAACGGCTGGTAGCGGTAGTCGTAGTAACCGTTCTCGTAGGGATCGACGATCGCCTTCCACTCGCCGTCCAGCGACACCGTGTCGCGAACGTAGGCCTGCAGCACGGTGGCCGGTTTGGCGTGAACGCCCATGGCGCACAGCAATAGCCAGAACAGTGCGAATACCTGCGATTTCACGAATCACCTCCCTGGCACGACCTGGAAAAGCCGGATTCTGCTCTTGCGCGGCCGACCAACCGGACGCCGGAACGGCGATCCTTGCTCCACTCGACTTTGCCGTCAATCAATGCTTCCGGCATCGTCGAAATCGCCAGACGCACAGGGATAGCGATGATCCGGATTACCCCGCCCCTCTGGCTACAGACGATAGATGCGAAACTTCAATGCGGCCATGGTCGCCATCACTCCGAACAGGCCGAAGAAGATCAGCAACGATCGGCGCAAAGGCCATCGCCGGGAACCCGCATCCTCGACAGACCCCGTCACGTCGTCGTGCACGGACTCTTGCACGGCCACGTTGCCTGCAGACCCTCGCTGCGCCCGCGACCCGGACCGGCCATCCGGACCCGAAGCGGACGCCAAGCCTCCCGAACGCGTCAAAACGCCCGGAGCCAGCGGCTGGGATCCATTGGAACGCCGGGCGACGATGCAGTTCCGCCCGGCAAGCACGATCAGACCATGGTTCCGATCGGCGATGGCAACATCCTTGCACCCGTCCCCGTTCAGGTCGCCAACCGCAAGGGAAGGCGTCTTCGGGTGCGACGAGTGCGGGATGTAGTACTTGATCTCCACGTCCAGGCCGCTGTCCGTCGTCTGCTCGTGATAGCCGACGGAACTCCAACCCGAATGGATGACCAGCAGGTCATCACGCCCGTCGCCATTCATGTCTGCGGCCAGCATTTCCTCGGGCACGTCGAACGCCTGCCAGACCGCCTCTTCCACGAACCCGCCGTCGGGCAAGTGACGGAATCGCGCATAGGCTGCCTCGGGCGAGTTCGCGACATGGGAAACAATCGCGTCCTTCCTGCCGTCCGCATCGAAGTCCCCGAACGCGTACGTCGGTCCCCAGGAAACATCGAGCGCCGGCGTGATGCGCGTCGTGGGCCGGAAGCCGGCGACGCCGTTGTGGAGAGTGACCTCCGCACCCCCTCGATAGTAGCCATCCACGATCCCGCTCCAGCCACTGGTGAGGTCCGGAAGGCCATCCCGGTTCACGTCCGTGGCGCGGAGGAACGTCCAGTCCACGTTCGCCGGGCGCTCGATGAAGGACTGCCTCGTGAACCCTCCGAGTCCGTTGCCATGGTGGACGATCAGTCCCGTACGATCCTGCCAGGACGATCCGCCCTCGCTCCGGCCGCTGCTCAAGGTGACGACGTCGAGCCGGTTGTCGCGGTCGACGTCCATGATCGTGACGCTGAGGGAGGGCTCGGCGTTGGGGAAGTTCGATCGATGGGCCAAGCCACTCGACAGGCCTGTCGCATTGCCGAGGAACACCGTGATCCCGGTGAGCGTGCCCACGACGACGTCGTCGAACCCGTCCCCGTTCAGGTCGGCGACACCCAGCCCGGTACCGAAGCGCCCACCGCTCTCGGTCGGCGCGTAGACCTGGCCCCTGGGCGAGGCCAAGGTCCCGTCTGGCTGCTGCAGGAACAGCCACAGCCGCATGTCCTTTTCCGGATCGACGTAGTCACCGCCCCAGGTCGCCGTCGTGAGCAGGACATCGTTCCGGCCATCACCGTTGATATCGCCGATGGCAGCGTGCACGACGTAGCTGCCGACGCCATAGGCACGATAGGCCGAGAACGCATCGATTCCGGCGGGCGTGCGCGGAGTGGGAACGGCAGTAACCTTGCGGATCCTGTTGTTTCGCGTATCCGCGATATAGAGGTTGTCATGCCCGTCCAGCGCAACCGCTTCGGGTTCGTAAAGCCAGGCGTCGACCGCGGGACCACCGTCACCGGCGAATCCGTGATTGCCCCCCGCCACCCAGCCGCCGCCATCGATCGTCGTCCCCGCGGCGTCCGCGGCAATGCCGTCCGCATTGACAATCCGCACGACGTTGCTGCGCCCGGCAACGTAGAAGTTTCCCCTCGAATCCGCGGCCACCGCCAGCGGCGCCAACCAGTCGTAGTTGGTGGCCTTCGGATCGATCCTGAAATGCCCGCCTCCGGCCACGGTCCTGATGACGCCGTCGGCACCGATCCGCCGTACCCGCTCCTGCCCCTCGACGATGTAGACGGTTCCCTGCCGGTCCACCGCAATCGAGCTGGGGGCATCGAGCATGGCCTGCAGCGCGGGGCCGCCGTCGCCGCTGGAACCCTGTTGCCCGGTTCCTGCGAACGCCTCGATGCCACCGCCGGCGACAATGCGGAAGACCCGGGAGCCGTCGACCACGAACACCGTGCCGGTACGGCTGACGGCCACCCTCGTCGGGAATGTGAGGCCGGTTCTTGCGATCGTGCTGATGATGCCCGCCGGCGACACCTTCCTGACCCGCCCATTCGCGCCATCGGCGATGTACAGGTGTCCCGCCGCATCCACGGCGATCCCCCTCACGTCGATGGCAGCGGACGTCGCCGGGATGCCGTCGCCGTTGAACATCTGCGTACCGTTGCCGGCGACCGTCGTGATCACGCCCGACGTACCGACCTTGCGCACGGTGAACCCGTAGCGCTCGGCGACATAGACATTGCCCGCCGCATCCACCGCCACGCCGACAGGCTCCTCGACGCGGGCACTGGTCGCGGGACCGCCATCTCCGTTGCCTGTCGCCGGCGCGCCGCCTCCCGCGATGGTGGTGATGACGGGCTGGACCGCTTGCCCCAGGGCCGGCTGCCAGCATGCGTGGCCCAAAAGCAGCAGCGCCAGCAAGGCGCCGGGCCAATGTCCCCCGAGATACCCCGAGCTCTCCGATCCCGTCCGGATCATGCCGACCCCCACTCCCCCTGTGCCCTTGGAAGCGTATCAGACGCCCGGCATCGGCAACTTCAATCCCTGTTCCATCGCGCATTGCTTCGCAACGTCGTAACCGGCATCCGCATGCCGCATGACCCCGTCCCGGGATCGTTTCCGGCCCCGGTTCCGCCAACGATGCCCGGGGCACCGGCCCGCCGCTACACCTTCGCGGACTTCCACTTCCCGCGCGAGAACAGCCACAGCGTGAACAGCCCGACCGAGGTCTCGGATACGAACACGCCCCAGAACACGCCCGAGTGCCGCCAGCCCAGGCCAAGCGCCAGCCACCAGCTCAGCGGGATCTGGATCAGCCAGAAGAACACGAGGTTGATCCTGGTCGGCGTCATCGTGTCGCCGGCGCCGTTGAACGCCTGCACGGCCACCATCCACCAACCGTAGACGAAGCAGGAGTACGACAGGATGCGCAGCCATTCGCCACCGATGGCGATCACTCCGGCATCCTGCGTGAAGATCGCCACCAGCCCATCGTGGAACAGGAAGAACGCCAGCGACACCGCGACGGTATAGACCATGTTGTACCAGCCGGTGCGCCATACGGCCGCCTCCGCGCGCCCGGGCTGCCCGGCGCCCAGGTTCTGCCCGACCAGCGTGGCCGCGGCGTTTGACATGCCCCACGCCGGCATCAGCGCGAACATCATGATCCGCAGCGCGATGGTGGCGCCGGCCACCGCCTCGCTGCCGATCCCGGCCAGGATGCGCATCAGGAAGATCCACGAGGTCATGCCGATGATCATCTGGCCGATGCCCCCGAGCGAGGTGCGCACGATGCTCCACAGCACGCGAGCGCTGACCGCCAACTGCGTCGCGGCCACGCGGATGTGCTTGCCGCCGCGGAACAGGATCCACAGCTGCATCAGCACGCCCGCGCCGCGGCCGATGTTGGTGGCGATGGCGGCGCCCTCGATGCCCATCGCCGGGACCGGGCCGAAACCGAAGATCAGTATCGGGTCGAGCACGATGTTCAGGCCGTTCGCCACCCACAGCACGCGCATCGCGATCGCCGCGTCGCCGGCGCCGCGAAAGATCGCATTGATGACGAACAGCAGCATGATCACCGCGTTTCCGCCAAGCATCCACTGCGCGTAGCGGTAGCCGTGTTCCAGCGTCCATGCATCGGCGCCCATCAGCCGCAGCAGGTCCTGCGCCCAGACGATGCCCACGACCGCGAATGGAAGCGACGCGAGCACCGCGATCCAGATCGCCTGCACCGCCGTGATCGCGGCTTCCTCCTGCCTGCCTTCGCCCACCCGGCGTGCGACCACCGCGGTCACCGCCATCGCCAGCCCCATCGCGATCGAGTACAGCAGGAACAGATAGGTCTCGGTGAGACCCACCGTCGCCACCGCGGACGGACCAAGCCTGGCCACGAAGAAGATGTCCACCACCGCGAACGTGGACTCCAGCACCAGTTCCAGCACCATCGGCACCGACAGCAGGAACACCGCGCGGCGCAACGGGATGCGCGTGTAGTCGGCATTGACGCCACGGATCGCGTCGCGCAGCGCCGCCCACGTCGAACCGGTCGGCGTTGGCGCATCCGTCGCCGCCTCGGCGGTGGACTTGGGCTCGTTGTTCATCGGAAGTCCTGCTTCGCGGCGGGAGGGTAGCAGCGCCACGGGGCGCGGCCATTTGCCGGGGCGACGAACGACGATGCCGGAGATCGACATCGCATCGGAACAAGGCTCGCCGTTGCCTACGCTGGCCAACTCGTCGCGGTCACGCCGGGGCAATGGGCCATTCCGACCGGACCAACGCATCGTCCGACCTTCGTCCGGCGTCCTGGCTCAGCCCATCGGCAGCTGAAGTCCCTGCTCCCTCGCGCATGCTTTCGCGATGTCATACCCCGCATCCGCATGCCGCATCACCCCGGTCCCGGGATCGTTCCACAGCACCCGCGCGATGCGCCTGTCGGCTTCCGGGGTACCGTCGCAGACGATGACCACGCCGCTGTGCTGGCTGTAACCCATGCCGACGCCGCCGCCGTGGTGCAGCGAGACCCAGGTCGCGCCGCCGGCGACGTTGAGCATGGCGTTGAGCAGCGGCCAGTCGGACACGGCGTCGGAGCCGTCGCGCATCGCCTCGGTCTCGCGGTTGGGCGAGGCGACGCTGCCGGAGTCGAGGTGGTCGCGGCCGATCACGATCGGCGCCTTCAGTTCGCCGTTGCGCACCATTTCGTTGAACGCCAGGCCCAGCCTGTGGCGCAGGCCGAGGCCCACCCAGCAGATGCGCGCCGGCAGGCCCTGGAAGCTGATGCGCTCGCGCGCCATGTCCAGCCAGCGATGCAGGTGTTCGTCGTCGGGGATCAGTTCCTTGACCTTCGCGTCGGTACGGTAGATGTCCTCGGGATCGCCGCTCAGCGCGACCCAGCGGAACGGGCCGATACCGCGGCAGAACAGCGGCCGCACGTAGGCCGGCACGAAGCCGGGGAAGTCGAAGGCGTTGGCGCAGCCTTCGTCCCTGGCCATCTGGCGGATGTTGTTGCCGTAGTCGACGGTCGGGATGCCCTGCGCATGGAAGGCGAGCATCGCCTCGACGTGCGTGCGCATCGACCGCTTCGCGGCGTCGCGCACCTGGTCCGGATTCGCCTTCTGTTCGTCCAGCCACTGTTCGACCGTCCACCCGACCGGCAGGTAGCCGTGCACGGGATCGTGCGCGCTGGTCTGGTCGGTGACGCAGTCCGGACGCACGCCGCGCTTCACCATTTCCGGCAGGACTTCGGCGGCATTGCCGAGCAGCGCGATGGATTTGGCATCGCCCGCCTTCGTGTAGCGCTCGATGCGCGCGAGCGCGTCGTCGAGGTCGCTCGCCTGCTCGTCGACGTAGCGCGTGCGCAGGCGGAAGTCGATGCTGGCCTGCCTGCATTCGATGGTCAGGCTGCAGGCGCCGGCCAGAGACGCCGCGAGCGGCTGCGCGCCGCCCATGCCGCCGAGGCCGGCGGTGAGGATCCACCTGCCCTTGAGGCTGCCGCCGTAGTGCTGGCGACCCATCTCGACGAAGGTCTCGTAGGTGCCCTGCACGATGCCCTGCGAGCCGATGTAGATCCACGAACCGGCCGTCATCTGGCCGTACATCATCAGGCCCTTGCGGTCGAGTTCGTTGAAGTGCTCCCACGTCGCCCAGTGCGGCACGAGGTTGGAATTGGCGATCAGCACGCGCGGCGCATCCGGGTGCGTGGGGAACACGCCGACCGGCTTGCCGGACTGCACCAGCAGGGTCTCGTCGTCGCCGAGGGTCTTCAGCGTTTCCAGGATCGCGTCGAAGCAGGCCCAGTCGCGCGCGGCGCGGCCGATGCCGCCGTAGACGACGAGGTCCCCGGGACGCTCGGCCACGTCCGGATCGAGGTTGTTCTGCAGCATCCGGAACGGCGCTTCGGTCAGCCAGCTGCGGCAGCTCAGCGCGTTGCCGCGCGGGGCACGGATGGTTCGGGAGGGGTCGTGGCGGGACGCGTCGGCGGCCATGGCGTGCTCCGGGAAAGCGAGGCGCGGATTATCGCACTTCGTGTTGCCCGGCCGGGCGCTTCGGTCACGCCTGAAGGCGCTCCTGAAGGCTCGACCCACGGTCAACGAAAAGCGCCCGGCAATGCCGGGCGCCGGTGGTTCCGGTTGGCGACGCGGAATCAGCGGATCGACGGATCCAGGCGGCGCAGCGCGTCGCGCAGGTCGGCCGAACCCGTGCTTTCGATGTCCTCGCGGGTATAGACGCGACCCGCGGCATTCACGCATTCCTCGTCCGACTTCTTCGACTTGTTGCGCGTGGCGACGACGCGCGAGCCGGTCTCCTTGATGCAGAAGCGGTCGTCGGGATCAGCCTTCTTCTTCGCCGCGGACCTGCCGGACTCCTCCAGCTCCTCGTCCTGCGCGAAGGCGGTGGCGGGCACGGCGACGGCGAATGCGGCCCCGACGAGCAGGGCGGTCATCAGGCGATGTTTCATGGGGTACCTCATGGCGAATTCCGGCCAGACGGCCACCCGACAACATACGCGCAAACAACGTCGATTCAATGCCTTGCACGCGCGCAGTTCAGACCGTCGTCAGCGTGGCGGGCGCGGGCAGGCCATGCCGCGTCCGTTCATGAATGCGCCCGGCGCTCCTGCACAAAGGCATGCACGCGCCACCGCGGTGGCGCCTGGAGGATGGCCGACGCACTATCATGCGCCAATGACCGGCCCGCACCGCGCCTTCTCCATATCGTCGCTGCTCGCGCTGCTGCTGGCCGGCTGCGCCACGACGCCCTCCCCTGCAAACCGTTCGCCGGCCGCGATCCCGGCCGAACGCCCGCGCATCGCCGTGTACACCCAAACGCAGGGCTGGCGCCACGATTCGATTCCGGTCGCCGTGGACGCCATGCGCGAACTCGCCGCCGAGGCCGGCTACGACATCGTGCACAGCGAGGATCCGGCGCTGTTCACCGACGCAACGCTCTCAGGCTTCGACGCAGTCGCCTTCGTCAACACCACCGGCCCGATCCTCGATCCCGCGCAACGCGCCGCGTTCGAGCGCTACGTGCGCGCCGGCGGCGGCTTCCTCGGCGTGCATTCCGCGGCCGACACCGCCTACGACTGGCCCTGGTACGGTGAACTGGTCGGCGCCTGGTTCGAGAACCACCCGCCCGGGCTGCAGGCGTCCAGCGTGCGCTTCGAAGCGAGGCGCGAGCTTCCGGGCGCGGCCGATTGGCAGATCACCGACGAGTTGTACAACTACCGCCGCAATCCGCGACCGTTCGTGGACGTGGTCGCCACCGTCGACGAAAGCATGTACGACGGCGGCACGATGGGCGAGGACCACCCGATCGCGTGGTGCCACGCGCGCTTCGGCGGTCGCGCCTGGTACACCGGCCTGGGCCACGACCGCACGATCTACGCCGATGCGAGGTTCCGCGCGCACCTGCTGCGCGGACTGCGCCACGCCACCGGGCAATCTGACGACTGCTAGAGCATTTTCATCTCATCCTTTACACCTTCGGCGCCGTCATCCCAGCGCAAGCTGGGGTCCAAATTGCCTTTCCACTATCGATTTTTCGAGCAGGATCAGAAGCAAATGGATTCCGGCTTTCGCCGGAATGACGAGCAAGCAAGCCGTCATCTCCTGCCCTTATCATCGGGCCATGCACTTTCCATCCTGCCTCCTGCCGCCGCGGTTCCTGCTGCCGGCATTGCTCGCCTGCGTGCTGGCGGCCTGCGCGACGACGCCATCGACGCCCGCATCCCCCTCGGCGACCGCCGATGGGCGCGCCGTGCTGCTGGTCTCCCTCGACGGCTTCCACCCCCGCTACCTCGATGCCGGCATCGCCCCGGCGCTGTCGCGCATCGCAAGCGAAGGCGTGCGCGCGGAGTGGATGAATCCCTCGTATCCCTCGCTGACGTTCCCGAACCACTACACGCTGGTCACCGGGCTGCGGCCCGATCGCCACGGCATCGTCCACAACACGATGCACGACGCGACGATCGAAGGCGGCTTCTGGCTGTCCAACCGCACCGCGGTCGGCGATTCGCGCTGGTGGGGCGGCGAGCCGATCTGGGTGCGTGCGGAAAAGGCGGGCCTGCGCAGCGCGACGCTGTACTGGCCGGGCAGCGAGGCGGAGATCGCCGGCGTCCGCCCGACCCGCTGGACCGAATACGTCGACAGCGACACCCTCCCGCTCGAGGTCCGCGTCGACACCGTGCTCGACTGGCTGTCGGAAGACCGGGACACGCGCCCGCGGCTGGTGACGCTGTACTTCGAGACCGTCGACAAGCAGGCGCACGAATACGGGCCGGACTCGCTGCAGGCGCAGGCGGCGGTGCGCACGGTCGACGCCGCGCTCGGGCGCCTGCTGCAAGGCCTGCAGGCGCGCGGGCTGCGCGACGGCGTCGACCTGATCGTGGTGTCCGACCACGGCATGGCCAGGGTGCCGCCCGGGCAGTGGGTGGTGGTGGAAGACGTGGTGTCGCGCGAGGAAGCGACCGTGGTGAGCACCGGCCAGGTGGTCCAGGTGGTGCCGAACGCCGGGTTCGAGACACGGGTCGAACGGAAGCTGCTCGGCGCGCACGCGCAGTACGACTGCTGGCGCAAGGGCGAACTCCCCGCGCGCTGGCACTATGGCAGCCATCCGCGTGTCGCGCCGATCGTCTGCCAGATGCACGAGGGCTGGGACATGCTGCCGCGCGCGGCGGCCGCCAGGCGCCCCGCGCACGAGCGCGGTTCGCACGGCTACGATCCGGCGCTACCGTCGATGCACGCCCTGTTCGTCGCGACGGGACCGTCGTTCCGCGAGGGCGTGGTGCTGCCCGCCTTCGACAACGTCGATGTCTACCCCCTGCTTGCGCATCTGCTCGGCATCGAACCGGCGCCCAACGACGGTTCGATCGAACCGCTGCGGCCCGCGCTGCGCGACGCCGGTTCCGACTGAACAGGGCCCCGGCCCGTTCCTGCAGGTCTCCCCTGGGCAAGACCCTGCGGCGGCGCATTGATGTCCGAAAACGGCGAGTCCGGCGCCGCTCCCGGCGCTAGACTGCGCCCATGTCGAATCCCGTCGCCCGCGCCGCCCTGCCCGATCCGGCCATCTGCGAACAGGCGCGCCTGAGCCGCGACCCGCGCTTCGACGGCCTGTTCTTCACCGCGGTGTCGAGCACCGGCATCTACTGCCGCCCGACCTGCCCGGCGCCGCCGGCGAAGTCGCGCAACGTCGCCTACTACGCGAACGCCGCCGCCGCGGAAGCCGCGGGCTACCGGCCCTGCCTGCGCTGCCGGCCGGAGCTGTCGCCCGCCGACGGCGCCTGGCGGCGCGGCGACGAAACAGTCGCGCGCGCGCTGAAGCTGATCGACCACGGCTTCCTCGCCGAGCAGTCGCTGTCGGCGCTGGCCGAACGCGTCCACGTCGGCGAACGGCAGCTGCGGCGGCTGTTCGTCGAACGCCTCGGCGCGCCGCCAATCGGCGTGCACGGCACCCGGCGCCTGCTGTTCGCGAAACAGCTGCTGACCGAAACGGCGCTGCCGATCACCGAGATCGCGCTCGCCGCCGGCTTCGGCAGCCTGCGCCGCTTCAACACGACCTTCCGCGAGGCCTACCGCATGGCGCCGCGCGAACTGCGCCAGCGGCCGCGGACGGTCGGGGGCGACGTGCTGGCGCTGCGCCTGCACTATCGCCCGCCCTACGATTTCGCGGCGATGCTGGATTTCCTGCGCGGGCGCGCGCTGCCCGGGGTGGAAGCCGTCGATGCGCAGGCCTACCTGCGCGTGGTCGGCGATGCCGCCGCGCCCGGCTGGCTGCGCGTCAGCGCCTGGCCGGACGGCGACGGCGGCCAAAGCCATGCGCTGAAGCTGGAGCTGCACGGCTGCCCGCCATCGCAGCTGCTGGCGCTGGTCGAACGCGTGCGCAGGATGTTCGACCTCGATGCCGATCCACGGACCATCGGCGCCACCCTGTCGCGCGACGCGCGCCTGCGCGCGCTGCTGCGCAAGCGGCCGGGACTGCGCCTGCCCAGCGGCTGGGACGGCTTCGAGATCGCGGTGCGCGCGGTGGTCGGGCAACAGGTCAGCGTCGCTGCGGCGCGCACGGTGACCGCGCGGCTGGCCGAGCGCTTCGGCACACCGCTGCCCGAAACCTTCGCCGCGACCGGCCTGCAGCATTTTTTCCCGACGCCCGAGCGCCTGGCCGACGCCGATCTCGCCGGCATCGGATTGACCGCCGCACGCGCCGCGACGATCCGCACGATCGCACAAGCAGTCGTCGATGGCCGCGTCGATTTCCGCGCCGAGCGCACCCTGGACGACTTCGTCGCGCGCTGGACCGCCCTGCCCGGCATCGGCGCCTGGACCGCGCAATACATCGCGCTGCGCGCGCTCGGCCATCCCGACGCCTTTCCCGCCGGGGATCTCGTGCTGCAAAAGCACTATCCCGCGGCGCAAGAGGAAAGCCGGCTGACCGAGAAGGCGCTGCTGGCCTGCGCCGAAGACTGGCGGCCCTGGCGCGCCTACGCCGTCATCCAGCTGTGGCGCGACGCCGCGCTGGCGCAGCCTGCGACAACGCTCCGGAACATCCCGCCTGCCCGCACATCCCCCGCACGGAGGAAACCCGCATGACCGTCCTCACCGCCTTCGTCGACAGTCCCGTCGGCCCGCTGTTCGTCGCCGCGGACGACGACGGCCTGCGCGCGATCGAGTTCCGCGACAACCGGCATCCGGTGAAGCGCGACGGCGACTGGCGCGAAGGCGACAACGCCACGCTGCGCAAGGCCGGCAGGCAGCTCGACGAGTACTTCGCCGGCAAGCGGCGCGCGTTCGACCTGCCGCTGTCGCCGCACGGCACCGAATTCCAGCGCAAGGTCTGGAGCACGCTGGCCACGATTCCCTACGGCGAGACGATCAGCTACGCGCAACTCGCCGCGCGCGTGGGCAGGTCGAGCGCGACGCGCGCGGTCGGCGCCGCCAACGGACGCAACCCGCTGCCGATCGTGCTGCCCTGCCATCGCGTCATCGGCGCCGACGGCTCGCTGACCGGCTTCGGCGGCGGCCTGCCGACCAAGCAGTTCCTGCTGAAGCTGGAAGGCGCCCTGCCCCCTGAGTTCGACCTGTTCCCATAGGGTGGGCCCAGGCCCGCCCTACGCCTGCGTCAACCTCGCCGCGATCGCGCGCCGGAACGGCGGCAGGCGGTTGGAGAGCCGCAGGATCGCGCCGCGCAGTCCGCGCGCCGCCGGGCGGTCGTCGGTGAACACGCGCACCACCAGCCGCGTCGCCGCATACATCGGCCAGGCCGCGGCATGGTGCCTGCGCTGGTACTGCGCGAGCACGGCGTCGGCGCCGATGTCGCGACCGTCCCGGTGCGCCTGCAGTACCGCCTCGGCCAGAGTCGCCTGTCCCTGTAGGCCGAGATTGAAGCCGTGCGCGGTGACCGGATGCATGCCGACCGCGGCGTCGCCGACCAGCGCCGCGCGCGATGCCGTGAAGCGGTCGGCGAAGACCGACACCAGCGGATAGACGTGGCGCGTGCCGATCGCGGTCATCGCGCCGAGCCGGTCGCGGAAGCGCCGCTGCATGTCGGCCGCGAACGCCGCGTCGTCCAGCGCCTCGACCTTCGCCATCTCCTGCGGCGACAGCGTCAGCACCACCGAGGAACGTTCGCCGACGAGCGGCAGCAGCGCCAGCGTCTGGCCGTAGTCGAACCACTCCCAGGCGACGTGGTGGTGCGGGCACTCGTGGGCGACGCGGGCGACCAGCATCCGCTTGCCGTGGTCGTACGAGCGCGCGCCGATGCCGAGCATGCGCCGCAGCTGCGAGAAGCGGCTGTCGGCGGCGACCAGCAAGCGCGCGCGCAGGCGTTCGTCGCCATCCAGCGACAGGACGATGCCGTCGCCCTCGCGCGCGACGCCGCGCACGCTGCGCCCTGCCAGCAGTTCGACACCCGGCTGCACGGACACCAGGTCGTAGGCCGCGCGCCGGATCAGGTGGTTGGGCACCAGCCAGCCCAGCTGTCCGCTGCGGCCGTCGGCGGCGCTGACCAGCAGCCCGTCCTCTGCATCGCCGTCGATGACCTTGGCGTCGCGCAAGTCCGACACTTCCGCGGGATCGAAGCGCGACCACGGGCCGAGCCGCTCCAGGATGTCGCGCGAGGCATGGGTCAGCGCGATCTCGCGACCATCGAACGCCGGCTCGGCGATCGCCGGTAGCGGCTGCTTCTCGACGATCGCGACCGAGAGGCCGCTGCCGGCCAGCGAGCGGGCGAAACACAGGCCGGCCGGCCCGGCCCCGACGATGGCGATGTCGACGTTCATGCTTGCGGCGTCCCGTTCAAGATGGCTCCAGCGTGACGGGGCATTGTCCCTCGTTGCATTGATCCAGGTCAGGCGTGGCGATGGGCGGAACGCGGGCCCTCGCTCCAGCCGGCAGCATTCAACCCAGCAACCGGTCCCGCAGCACCGCCGCATACCGCTGCGCGACCGCTTCCCGCGCTGGATGCACCCCCTCGGTAACCACCCGCCGCCCGCCGACGCGCACCTCGCGCACCGCCGGGCGATTGCCACTGAAGATCCAGCGATCGGCTACGTCCTCCTCCGTGGCGCCGGCCAGCAGCGGCGCATCGCCGTCGAGCACGACGGCATCGTCGATGTCGGTGAAACCGGTCGACTGCGCCGCGCTCGCCAGCACGCCTGCCAGCAGCGTCGCACCGACGCTGGGCGATGCCGGCGACACGGCGATGTTGCGATGGCGCGTCGCCAGCCGCTGGCCGTACTCCAGCCAGCGCAGTTCCTCGACCGGCGACACCGAGATGTGCGAATCCGAGCCGATGCCCCAGGCGCCGCCGGCATCGAGATGCTCGCGCAGCCGGAACAGGCCGTCGCCAAGGTTGGCCTCGGTGGTCGGGCAGATCGCCACCGTCGCGCCCGACTTCGCGATGCCGGCGACTTCGGGATCGTTGAGATGGGTGGCGTGCACCAGCGTCCAGCGCGCATCGACCTGCGCGTTGCGCAGCAGCCATTCGACCGGGCGCAGGTCGTGCACCGCGAGGCAATCCTGCACTTCGCCGACCTGCTCGGCGACGTGGATGTGGATGCGCGCGTCAGCCGGCAGCGCCGCCAGCACCTCGCGCATCGCGTCCGCCGGCACCGCGCGCAGGCTGTGCAGCGCGCAGCCGACCTTGAGCATGTCGTCCTGCTTCGCGTGCAGCGCGTTGAACAGGCGCAGGTAGCCGTCGACATCGTGGCCGAAGCGCTTCTGCCGCTCGCCCAGCGCGCGCCCGTCGAAGCCGCCGGTCATGTACAGCACCGGCAGCAGGGTCAGGCGGATGCCGGTCTCGCGCGCGGCCTCGATCAGCGCATCCGACATCGCCGTGCGCGTGGCGTACGGCGTGCCGTCGGGCGCATGATGCAGGTAGTGGAACTCGCAGACCGCGGTGTAACCGGCCTCCAGCATCTCGACGTACAGCTGCGAGGCCACCGCATGCAGGGACTCGGGATCGAAGCGCGCGGCCATCCGGTACATCGTCTCGCGCCAGGTCCAGAACGAGTCGGACGGATGCGTCTGCCGTTCGGCCAGGCCCGCCATCGCGCGCTGGAACGCGTGCGAATGCAGGTTGGCGATGCCCGGCAGGCGCCAGCCTGTGGCAACGGCTTCGATCGGGGATGCGGGCGTCGCGGGCATCGGTACACAGGCGGCGGGAGGAGTGCGCTAGGCTACCGCGCTGGCGTTCCCCTTCACAGGTCGGCGTTCATGTTCGAAACCTTCGCCATCCCCGTGGTGCTCGCACTGGCCGCACTGCTGGTGCTGGCCAAGGCGTATTCGCGTCTGGGCAAGCCGGGGGCGCGGCGCAGCCGGGAAAGCGGCGATGGCGGCCTGTTTGCAGAGGACCGCAGCGATCGTCGTGGGCGCGACCACGATGGCGACGGCGGTGACGGCGCCGACGGCGGAGGCGGCGGTGACTGAATTCTGGGACGGTTTGGTCGTCGGCGCCTCGCTGGCGACGCTGGACGGCGACGCCGGCTACGGCGCCATCGAGGACGGTGCGCTCGGCTGGCGCGATGGCCGGATCGCGTTCGTCGGCCGGCGGCGCGATCTTCCCGGCGATCCCGAGCGGCTCGCCGACCTCGTGGTCGAGGCCGACGGCGGCTGGATCACGCCCGGCCTGGTCGACTGCCATACCCACCTCGTGTTCGCGGGCGACCGCGCGGGCGAGTTCGAACAGCGCCTGCAGGGCGCCAGCTACGAGGAGATCGCGCGCAGCGGCGGCGGCATCGTCTCCACCGTGCGCGCCACCCGCGAGGCCGGCGAGGACGCGCTGCTGGCGCAGTCGCTGCCGCGCGCCCGCGCGCTGCTGGCCGACGGCGCCACCACGCTCGAGATCAAGTCCGGCTACGGCCTCGACCTCGACGGCGAGCGCAAGATGCTGCGCGTCGCGCGCCGCATCGGCCAGTCGCTCGGCGTCGACGTGCGCACCACCTTCCTCGGCGCGCACGCCCTTCCGCCCGAGTACACCGGCCGCGCCGACGACTACATCGCGCAGGCCTGCAACTGGCTGGCGACGCTGCATGCGGAAGGCCTGGTCGACGCGGTCGACGCCTTCGCCGAGCGCATCGGCTTCACGATCGCGCAGACCCGCCGCGTGTTCGAGGTCGCGCGCGCGCTCGGCCTGCCGGTGAAGCTGCACGCCGACCAGCTCAGCGACGGCGACGGTGCCGCGCTGGTGGCCGGGTTCGGCGGCCTGTCCGCCGACCACGTCGAGCACACCTCGCCCGAAGGCGTGCGCGCGATGGCGCGCGCCGGCACGGTCGCGGTGCTGCTGCCCGGCGCCTTCCACGTGCTGCGCGAGACGACCTTGCCGCCGCTGGCCGAATTCCGCGCCCAGGGCGTGCCGATGGCGGTCGCCACCGACTGCAACCCCGGCACCTCGCCGCTGCTGTCGCTGCGCCAGGCGATGCAGCTGGCCTGCACGCATTTCCGCCTGACGCCGGAAGAGGCGCTGCGCGGCGCCACCGTCAACGCCGCGCGCGCGCTCGGACTCGACGACCGCGGCGCGCTGCGGACCGGGCTGCGCGCCGATTTCGTCCACTGGAACATCGCCCGGCCGGCGGAGCTGTGCTACTGGCTGGGCGGCCCGCTGGCGCGCGCGGTGTACGCTGGCGGCCATCGACTTTCCTGACCTGCGGAGAACCTGCATGCGCCTGCGCGCCACCCTTGCCATCGCCGTCTCGATCGCCGCGTCCCTCCCGGTGCACGCGGATGACGCCGCGCCGCAGCGCGCGCGCGACCTTGCGCAGGATGCGATCATCGTCGACACCCACATCGACGCGCCCGGCATCCTCTCCGAAACCTGGGCCGACCTCGGCGTCGCCGCGCCGGACCGCGAGTTCGACTACCCGCGCGCGCGCGAAGGCGGGCTCGACGTCGCCTTCATGTCGATCTACACCTCCGCGCGCGAGGACGACCAGGGCCGCGCCCGCCAGTCCGCGCACGCGCAGATCGACTCGGTCGAGGCGCTGGTGCAGCGCCATCCCGACAAGTTCGCGATCCTGACCTCGCCGCGCGACGTCGAGCGCCTGCGCGCCGGCGGCCGCGTGCTGCTGCCGCTGGGCATGGAGAACGGCGCGCCGCTGGTCGACGACCTGTCGCAGGTGCAGGCCTTCTTCAACCGCGGCATCCGCTACATCACCCTCGCCCACAGCGCCGCCAACCGCATCTCCGACTCGTCGTACGCCGCCGAGCGCAAGTGGAACGGCCTGAGCCCGTTCGGACGCGACGTGGTCGCCGAGATGAACCGGCTCGGCATCATGGTCGACGTCTCGCACGTCTCCGACGCCGCCGCCGCGCAGGCGATCGAACTGAGCACGGTGCCGGTGATCGCCAGCCATTCCGCATTCCGCCATTTCACGCCCGGCTTCGAGCGCAACATCAGCGACGAACTGGCGAAAGCCGTCGCCGCGAAGGGTGGCGTGGTGCAGGTGCCGTTCGGCATCGCCTTCGTGAGCCCGCAGGCCGCGTCCGACATGCAGGCGCATTTCCGCGCGCGCGCCGAGTTCGACAAGCGCAACGCGGAACTGGCCGCGGCCGGCAAGCCGACGCAGGACCGCAAGGCCTTCGAGGAGGCCTGGGAGCGCGACCATCCGGTGCCGCAGACGCCGATCGAGGCGGTGCTCGACCAGATCGACTACGGCGTGCAGCTGATCGGCATCGACCACGTCGGCCTGGGCTCGGATTTCGACGGCGTCGGCGGCGAACTCGCCGACGGCCTGCGCTCGGTCGCCGACTTCCCCAACCTCGTCGCCGGCCTGCAGGCGCGCGGCTATTCCGACGGCGACATTCGCAAGATCCTCGGCGGCAACCTGCTGCGCGCGTGGGGCGAGATCGAGGCCGGCGCGCAGGCGCGCTGACGCGGCTGCTGCTTCGTCCATACATTCCGGCAAACAACAAAAAACCCCGCATCGCGGGGTTTTTCATCAACGCATCGCGCGACGATTACTCGCCCTTCGCAACCACCTTCTTCACCGCCTTCTTGGCGGGAGCCTTGGTCGCGGCCTTCTTCGCCACCGGCGCGGCGGCGGTGCCGGCGGCCTTGGCCACGGCCTTCGGGCGCGCGTTGCCGTAGCTGGAGGAATAGCGCTTGCCCTTGGCGGTCTTGCGGTCGCCCTTGCCCATTGTCGTGCTCCTGAGATCTCTGGATTCGGCTGGAAATTCTACGGCCCACGGGCCGCCGCGCGGGTCCGCGCGAAGCCGCACAGTCTAGCACGCGGGTCGAACCCGGACGCCATGGCAGCCGCCTGCGGGCCTCAGTGCGCGCAGGTGGCGTCGTGCACGTGGCCGTGGTTGAGGCGCAGGTTCACCAGGTGGCCGAGGCCGACCAGGGTCCCGCCCAGGGTCATCGCCACCGCGTGCGGGACCACCGATTCGTGCAGGGGGGCGTAAAGCACGCCGATCCACAGCACCAGCAGTCCCGGCAGCAGCAGTCCGAGCGCCCGGACCGCGCGGTGCCGGCGATAGCCCCAGAGCAGGCTGAACGCCCCGAGCAGGCTGGCGAACAGCACGAAGCCGAACTCGAAGCCGTCGCTGAGCCACGCGGCGATGCCCAGCGACGGCAGCGCCGCGATCAGCAGCGGCAGCAGTGCGCAGTGCGCCGCGCAGGCGAGCGAACCCGCCGCGCCGAAACGGTCGAGCCAGTGATGACGTTGTCGGGGAGTCATGACCTTCGGGGTGTTGACAGTCGGCCGGGGATTCGACAGTAATAATATAACATCACCGAGCCCGCCAGGTCACCCCTCCCCATGCCCATCCCGTTCCCCGCGCCTTGCCGACTGTCGCTGGCGCTCGTCCTCGCCCTGTCCACCCTCCCCGCCACCGCCGAGACCGTGGCGCAGGACGATCCGCGCCACAGCGAAATCAAGGACCTGAACGAGATCCTGGTCCGCGCCACGCCCATTCCCCGGACCGCCGAGGACCTGACCCGGCCGGTCGAGGTGCTGGCCGGCAGCCGCCTCGACGAGGTCCGGTCCAATACCCTGGGCGATACCGTCAACCGCCTGCCGGGCGTGCAGTCGTCCTATTTCGGCCCGGGCGTCGGCCGCCCGATCATCCGCGGCCTGGATGGCGCCCGCGTGCAGGTGCTCAACGATGGGCTGGCCTCCGGCGACGTGTCCACGGTCAGCGTCGACCACGCGGTCTCGATCGAACCCTTCCTCGCCGAGCAGATCGAGGTGCTGAAGGGCCCGTCCACCCTGCTCTACGGCAGCGGTGCGATCGGCGGCGCGGTCAACGTGGTCGACGGCCGCATCCCGGAACGCGCCACCGACGCACCGCTGCAGGGCCGCGCCGAACTGCGCGCCGGCAGCGTCAACGACGAGCGCACCGGCATGCTGCGGCTCGACGGCACCTCCGGCAACTTCGTGTTCCACCTCGACGCGCTGCATCGCGAAAGCGGCGACTACGACATTCCGGGCCATGCCGAGAGCGCCGCGCTGCGCGAGAGCGAACACGGCGAGGAGGATCACGACCACGATCATGACCACGGGGAAGAGGAAGCGGCCTACGGCACGCTGCCGAACAGCTTCGTGCGCACCGACAGCGCCGCGCTCGGTCTGTCCTGGGTGGGCGATCGCGGCTTCCTCGGCGTCGGCGTCAGCCTGTTCAACACCCGCTACGGCGTGCCCGGCCATTCGCATGCGCACGAGGACGAACACGACCATGACCACGGTGACGAGGACGAGGAGGATCACGACCACGACCACGATCACGAAGACGGGCACGGCCACGAGGAAGGCGTGCACATCGTCATGGACCAGCGCCGCTACGAGGTGCGCGGCGGACTGGACAACCTCGGCGCCTTCGACACCCTGCGGGTGAAGCTGGCGCGCACCGAGTACACCCACACTGAATACGAGGGCCGGGACGTCGGCACCGTGTTCGACAACGACAGCACCGAAGCCCGCGTCGAACTGGTGCATCGCGACTGGGCGGGCTGGGACGGCGCCTTCGGGCTGCAGGCCTCGCAGCGCGATTTCCGCGCGGTCGGCGACGAAGCCTTCGTGCCGGCGTCGGAATCGCGCGACATCGGCGCATTCTGGATCGGCCAGCGCAGCTTCGGCGCGGTCGACCTCGAACTCGGCGCGCGCCACGACCGCAACCGCATCGACGTCGACGAGTCCGTGGCGATCGGTCCCTCGCGCGACTTCGACGCCACCAGCCTGTCGGCCGCCGCGCGCTGGCACTTCGGCGAAGACCTGCACCTCTCGTTCGGCCTCGACCGCGCGCAGCGCTCGCCGACTGCGGAAGAGCTGTACTCCAGCGGCCTGCACGTGGCCACGCAGAGCTACGAGTTCGGCAACCCGGACCTGCGCCGCGAGACCGCGAACCGCGCCGAACTCGGCCTGCACTGGCACCACGGCCCGTTCAAGCTCGGCGCCTCCGTGTATGCGGTGGACTACCGCGACTTCGTCTACCTCGCCGACACCGGCATCGAGGACGGCGGCACGCCCGCGCGCGTGTGGAACCAGGCCGACGCGCGCTTCACCGGCGGCGAGTTCGACCTGCAGTGGACCTTCCTCGACAACGGCAGCGGCCGCTGGATCGCGCGCGGCTTCGGCGACGCGGTGCGCGGCCGGCTCGACGGCGAAGGCACGCGCGAGGTTGCGTTCGCCGTGCCGCACGGCGACCACTTCCACAACTACACCGCCGACATCGCGCTCACCGGCAACCTGCCGCGTCTGGCGCCGTGGCGCGCGGGCGCGGAACTGCGCTGGGAAGGCGGCCAGTGGCGCGCGGGCATCGGCGCCATCCGCTACGCGCGGCAGGACCGCGTGGCCGAGCACGAGGACGAAACCGCCGGTTACACCCTGGTCAACGCCAACCTCGCCTGGCACCTCGACACCGCCGGCGGCAACGCGCTGGAGCTGTTCGTCGACGGCAGCAACCTGCTCGACGAGGAGGCGCGGCCGCACACCTCGTTCCTCCGCGACCTGGCGCCGCTGCCGGGACGCGGCATTTCCGCCGGGGTGCGACTGTTCTTCTGATCCCGGCATGCGGATCGCGGCGGCGGACATCGCCGCGATCCGCCGCGGCCCGGCGTTCCCCTTCCCCATACCCTGTCGGGAACTTCTGAAAACCCCGAATTTGTCATTTCGACCCCGGACTTGATCCGGGGGAGAAATCTTGCCTTTCAGGCGCCTGGATTGTCCGGTTTCGCTGTTGCAAAGCGTCTCTTGCCAGGCTCGAAACGGCTGTTCCTGGAAGTCCTCTGTTGACGCGATGCAGGCAAATATGTGTACATACACATATGAACGCCATGCCTGCCCCCACAGCCTGCACCTGCTTCAGGCTGCGCAAGCTCAGCCGCCTGCTCTCCCAGCGCTATGACGCGGCGCTGGCGCCGGCCGGGCTCAACGTCAACCAGTTCTCGATCCTGCGCCGCGCGGAACGGCCGCGGTACACGATCGGCAGCCTTGCCGCGGAGCTGGGCATGGAGCGCACCACGCTCTCGCGCGACCTGCGCCACCTCGTCGACGCCGGCTGGCTGCGACTGGTCGCCGGCGACGACGCCCGCCGCAGGCATGTCGTGCTGACCGCCGCCGGCCGGCGCACGATCGAACGCGCGCTGCCGCTGTGGCGCGGCGTGCAGGACGAGGTGGAACGCGACCTCGGCGCGACGACGGTGGCGAAACTGCATGTCGACCTCGACCGCGCCATGCAGCGGCTCGAGGCGCCCCGATGAACGCGACCGCCCCCCCGCGCTACTGGCCGCTGGTGCTCGCGGCCACGGCCACCCTGCTGGTCACGATGGGCATCCGCCAGTCGCTGGGGCTGTACGTGCAGCCGATCGCGGCGGACACCGGCATCGGCATCGTTGCGATCAGCTTCGCGCTCGCGGTCGGGCAACTGGTCTGGGGCGCGGTGCAGCCCGCCTTCGGCGCCTGGGCCGACCAGCGCGGCAGCGGCCGCGTGCTCGTGTTCGGCGCCCTGCTGCTGTGCGTGGGCATGGCATTGGCGCCGCTGCTGGCCTCGGGCTGGGGGCTGGTGCTGACGCTGGGCCTGCTCTCGGCGGCGGGCGCGGGCGCGGGCAGCTTTTCCGTGCTGATCGGCGCGACCGCCGGCGCCACACCGGCGCACAAGCGGTCATTCGCCGCGGGCGTGATCAACGCCGGCGGCTCCGCCGGGCAGTTCGTGTTCGCACCGGTGACGCAGGCCATCATCGGCGCCTTCGGCTGGATGGCGGCGATGTGGGCGATGGCGGTCGCCGCGCTGTCGACGCTGCCGCTGGCCTGGCCGCTGCGCCGCAAACCCGCGGGCACGCGCGCCTCCGGACCTGCGGCGATCGTGGCGCCCCTGGAAGGCGACATCGGCCTGCGCGCGCAGCTGCGCGTGGCCGCGCGCGACCGCAGCTACTGGTGCCTGCACATCGGCTTCTTCACCTGCGGCTTCCACATCGCCTTCCTGGTCACCCACCTGCCGACCGAGATCGCGATGTGCGGCCTGTCCGACAACGTCTCGGCCATGTCGCTGGCCCTGATCGGCCTGTGCAACATCGGCGGCAGTCTCGCGATCGGCTGGCTCGGCCAGCGCTACCGGATGAAATCGCTGCTGGCGCTGATGTACGCCAGCCGCGCGCTGCTGGTCGGCGTGTACCTGGTCTCGCCGCCGACGCCGCTGACCTTCTACCTGTTCGCCGCCGGCCTCGGCGCGACCTGGCTGGCGACGGTGCCGCCGACCGCCGGCATCATCGGCAAGCTGTTCGGCCCGCGCTACCTCGCCACGCTGTTCGGCTTCACCCTGCTCTCGCACCAGGTCGGCGGCTTCTTCGGTGCGTGGCTCGGCGGCCTGGCGATCGCACACCTCGGCGACTACACCTGGATGTGGTACGCGGACATCGTGCTGGCGCTGCTGGCGGCGGCATTCAACCTGCCGATCCGGGAAGAAAAGCCGCAGTTGCAACTGCATGCGGCAACGTCGTAGTCCGTCCCTGCGAGGACACCCTCGGGATACGCCACGAGTGCGCTGAGAATTGTCATCCCGAACGAAGTGAGGGATCTCCCCCCCCGGCACTGAGATCCCTCACTTCGTTCGGGATGACAAACAGGGAGCTGGCCGGTCCGCCCGCACCCGCGAAAGCGACTGTGGCAGCGCCTAATCCTTCCCGGCGCACTCCGCGCACAGCCCGTGCACTTCCAGCGTCTGCGCCTGCGGCACGAAGCCGAGCGCGCGCGCGCGTTCGTCCAGCGAGGCAACGACCTGCGCGTCCTCCAGCTCGACCGCGCTGTGGCAGCGATCGCAGATCAGGAACGGCACCGAATGCTGCGCGCTGTCGGGATGGTGGCAGGCGACGAAGGCGTTGACCGACTGCAGCTTGTGGATGAAACCGTTGGCGAGCAGGAAATCCAGCGCGCGGTAGATCGTCGGCGGCGCGTCGGCGCCGGCACCCTCGCCCGAGCGCACCATGTCGAGCAGGTCGTAGGCCTTGACCGGCCGGCCGGCTTCGGCCACCAGGCGCAGCACGCGCGCGCGGATCGGCGTCAGCCGCAGCCCGCGCTCCTGGCAGGCGCGCTCGACCGCGCGCACGAACGCCTCGGCGTCGTGGACGTGGTGGCGAGGATCGATGCAGTCGTGTCCGTGCGTGCCCATGCGGAGATGATGGAGGCGGAGGCGGCCCGGCTCAAGCCTCGGCCGGCACCTTCGCGATCGCCGCGTCGATGCGCCGCAGCGCCTCGTCGCGGCCGGCCAGGTACACCGTATGCGAGATGTCCGGGCTGACCTGGGTGCCGGTGATCGCCACCCGCATCGGCTGCGCCACCTTGCCCATGCCCAGCGCCAGCGCCTCGGCGGTCGCGTGCAGCGCGTCGTTGATCGCCTCGACGCTCCACTCCGGCAATGCGGCCAGCCGCGCGCGCGCGTCGCGCAGCGGCGCGTCGGCGCCGGCCTTGAGGTGCTTGGCCACGGCCGCGTCGTCGTAGCCCTCCAGCGGACCGAACCAGACCGCGGCGCGCTCGGCCATGTCCCTGAGCGTCTGCACGCGATCGCGCAGCGCGACGACGAGGTCGGCCGGCGCGGGACCCCGCGACAGGTCGTAGCCGCACTGCCGCAGGTGCCATTCCAGGTGCTTGGCCACGTCCGCCGGATCGTCGTTCTTCAGGTACTGCTGGTTGAGCCAGCCGAGCTTGGCCGAATCGAGCCGCGACGCCTTCGCGTTCACGTCCTTCAGCTCGAACAGTCGCTGCATCTCCTCGATGCTGAACACTTCCTGGTCGCCGTGCGACCAGCCCAGGCGCACCAAGTAGTTCAGCAGCGCGTGCGGCAGGTAGCCGGCGTCGCGGTACTGCATCACGTCGGCGGCGCCGGTGCGCTTGCTCAGCTTGGCGCCCTGCTCGTCGAGGATCATCGGCAGGTGCGCGAACGCGGGCACCGGCGCGCCCAGCGCTTCGTAGAGGTTGATCTGGCGCGGCGTGTTGTTGACGTGGTCATCGCCGCGCACCACGTCGGTGATGCGCATGTCGATGTCGTCCACCACCACCGCAAAGTTGTAGGTGGCATAGCCGTCCGGGCGGAAGATCACCAGGTCGTCGAGTTCACTGTTGGCGATCTCGATGCGGCCCTTCACCTTGTCGTCCCACGCCACCACGCCGTCGACGGGATTGCGGAAGCGGATCACGCGATTGGGATCGTCGCGTTTCGGCTCGTTGCGGTCGCGGTAGGCGCCGTTGTAGCGCGGCTTGTCGCCCTTCGCCATGGCGGCCTCGCGCATCGCGTCGAGTTCTTCCTTCGACTCGTAGGCGTAGTAGGCCTTGCCCTCGGCGACCAACCGCTCGGCGGCCTCGCGGTAGCGGTCGAGGCGCTGCGTCTGGTAGATCGGGCCTTCGTCGTAGTCCAGCCCCAGCCAAGCTATCGCGTCGAGGATGGCGTCGATCGCCGCCTGCGTGCTGCGCTCGCGGTCGGTGTCCTCGATCCGCAGCACGAACTCGCCGCCGCGATGGCGCGCCTCCAGCCAGCAATAAAGCGCGGTACGCGCGCCGCCGATGTGCAGGTAGCCGGTGGGACTGGGGGCGAAGCGGGTGCGGCAGGTCATGGGAGGGCTGGATGCGTGGGAAACGCGTCATTTTACCGGCATCCGGTCCGCCGGACCCGCGAGCGCCGCGGCCCTCGGTCCCGATCCTCTGGATTGGCCGTTCCGGGCGATCCTGCCTGTCATCCCGAACGTCCAAAGCTGTCATCCCGAACGCAGTGAGGGATCTCGCTTTTTTGCCCCGGTGAGGCGAGATCCCTCACGGAGCCTGTCCTGAGCGTAGTCGAAGGATTCGGGATGACAATCCGGGACCCGCGCGCTGGTCTAGAATTCCTCCGATGCCCACGCTCTTCGTTTCCGACCTGCACCTCGACCCGGCGCGCCCGGAGATCACCCGGTTGTTCCGCGATTTCCTCGACGGCGAAGCCCGCGCCGCCGACGCGCTCTACATCCTCGGCGACCTGTTCGAGGCCTGGGTCGGCGACGACGATCCATCGGAAGCGGGCGCCCTGGTCGCGGACAGGCTGCGGGCGCTGTCGGATGCCGGGATCCCGGTGTACTTCCAGCGCGGCAACCGCGATTTCCTGGTCGGCGAGGCCTGGGCGCGCCGCGCCGGCATGCGCATCCTGCCGGACCCGGCGGTGATCGTGCTCGACGGCGCACCGGTGCTGCTGATGCACGGCGACCTGCTGTGCACCGATGACGTCGCCTATCAGGCCTTCCGCGCGCAGACGCGCGATCCGGCGTGGCAGGCGCAGTTCCTGTCGCAGCCGCTGGAAGCGCGCCTCGCCTTCGCGCAGCAGGCGCGCGCCGCCAGCCAGGCGCGGCAGGGCGAGCTGAAGCAGGCCGGCACGATGGAAACGATCACCGACGTCGCCCCGGCGACGGTCGAGGACATGTTCGCGCGCTACGGCGTGGACACGCTGATCCACGGCCACACGCACCGCCCGGCGATCCACGACCTCGTCGTCGCCGGACGCGCCCGCCGGCGCATCGTGCTCGGCGACTGGTACGAACAGGGTTCGGTGCTGCGCGCCAACGCGGGCAGATTCGACCTTGTCGCCCTGTAGGAGCGCCTTCAGGCGCGATCGCACGCTGTCTCCGGAGCGTTCGGCGGGTCGCGCCTGAAGGCGCTCCTACGCAGATCCGGCAGCCTGCACCAGCGCGGCCAATTCATCGTCGCTGAAGCCAGCCGCGCTGCGCGCCTCGACGTTGAACGGGCCGTGCAGCACGGCGCGCGCGTACTCGGCCAGCAGTTCGCGGAACCGCGGTTCGGGCGCGATGCCGGCGCGTTCGCAGTACCAGCGGAACCAGCGGCTGCCCGCGGCCACGTGCGCGACCTCCTCGCGCAGGATCACTTCGAGCACGTCGGCGGTGTCGTCGTCGCCCAGCGCGCGCAGCTTCACGATCATGCCGGGCGTCACGTCCAGTCCACGCGCCTCCAGCACGCGCGGCACCAGCGCCATGCGCGCCAGGCCGTCGTGCGCGGTCTTCTCGCACATCTCCCACAGGCCGTTGTGCGCGTCGAAATCGCCGTAGTCGCGGCCGAGCGCGCGCAGCCGCTCGCGCAGCATGGCGAAATGCCGCGCCTCGTCGTCGGCGATGCGCACCCAGTCGGCGTAGAAATCCGCCGGCATGCCGCGGAAGCGATAGGCCGCGTCCCAGGCCAGGTCGACGGCGTTGAGTTCGATGTGCGCGATCGAATGGATGAAGGCCGCGCGGCCCTCGTCGCTGCCGAAGCCGCGCCGCGGCAGGTCGCGCGGATGCACCAGCCGCGGGCGCGGCGGGCGGCCGGGCATGCGGATCGGTTCGGGTGCCGGTGCATCGGCGGGAATCGCCAGTCCGCCGCGCGCGAACGCGGCAGCGTGCCGATGCGTCAGCGCGATCTTGTCGTCGACCGACGCCGCGTCGAGGCACTCGCGCGCGGCGTCGAACAGCGACGGCATCGCGGCCATGCGCTCAGAGCGCGAGCCGGCGCTGGCGCTTGGCGTCGTCGGAACGCAGCTGCTTCAGGCCCTCGAAGTAGCCCGGCTCGACGCCGGTGACGTACTCGCCGCTGAAGCAGGAGCTGTCGAACTTCATGCCCGGGAACTTCGGCCCGGCCACGGCGGTCTCGAGGTCGGACAGGTCCTGGTAGACCAGCCAGTCGCAGCCGATCATCCGCTCGACCTCGTCCTCGGTGCGCCCGTGCGCAATCAGTTCTTCCGGCGTCGGCATGTCGATGCCGTAGATGTTCGGATGCCGCACCGGCGGCGCGGCGGAGGCGAGGTAGACCTTGCGCGCGCCGGCGTCGCGCGCCATCTGCACGATCTGCTGCGAGGTGGTGCCGCGCACGATCGAGTCGTCCACCAGCAGCACCACGCGGTTGCGGAACTCGAGCGGGATCGGGTTGAGCTTGCGCTTGACCGACTTCACCCGCTCGCCCTGCCCCGGCATGATGAAGGTGCGGCCGACATAGCGGTTCTTGATGAAGCCCTCGCGGTACTTCACGCCGAGCACGTTGGCGATCTCCAGCGCGGAATCGCGGGACGTGTCGGGGATCGGGATGACCACGTCGATGTCGTGATCCGGACGCAGGCGCAGGATCTTCTCGCCCAGCGTGACGCCCATGCGCATGCGCGCCTTGTGCACCGAAATGTTCTCGATCATCGAGTCCGGGCGCGCGAAGTACACGTATTCGAAGATGCACGGCGCGTGTTCGGCCGGCTCGGCGCACTGGCGCACGTGCAGTTCGCCGCGCGCGGTGACGACCACGCCCTCGCCCGGCGCGATGTCGCGCACGCGCTCGAAGCCGAGGATGTCGAGCGCGACCGATTCGGAGGTCACCGCGTACTCGTTGCCGGCATCGGTGCTGCGCTTGCCGAGCACCAGCGGGCGGATGCCGTGCGGGTCGCGGAACGCGACCAGGCCCAAGCCCAGCACCGCGGCAACCACCGCGAAACCGCCCCTGGCGCGGCGGTTGACGCCGTCGATCGCCTGGAACGCGGCCTCGGGCGTGAGCGTGCGGCGCTTATCGAGCTCGTGCGCGAACACGTTCAGCAGCACTTCCGAGTCGGACTCGGTGTTGATGTTGCGGCGGTCCTGCTCGAACACCTCGCGCCGCAGCGTGTCGGTGTTGACCAGGTTGCCGTTGTGCGCCAGCGCGATGCCGTAGGGCGAGTTGACGTAGAACGGCTGCGCCTCGTCGCTGCCCTCGCTGCCGGCGGTGGGATACCGACAGTGGGCGATGCCGACGCGCCCTTCCAGCAGCCGCATCGTCTTCGCGTCGAACACGTCGCGCACCAGCCCGTTGCCCTTGTGCACGCGCAGCTGGGTGCCGTTGACGGTGGCGATGCCGGCGGCGTCCTGGCCGCGGTGCTGGAGGACGGTCAGGCCGTCGTACAGCGCGGTCGCGACTTCGGTGGTGGCGACGATGCCGATGATGCCGCACATGGCTGTGATTCCCGTTGGCTGCTGCGAGTCTGGAACGTGGATGGCGCCGGGCGCCCGATCAAGGGTGGGAACGGACCATCCCGTCGATGCCCGTCTTCGACCTGACCTGCGCCTTGAGGCGCTCGGCGTCCTGGCGGGTCGGCACCGGCCCGGCCTTGACCCGGGTCAGGCGGCCCTTGTCGGTGGTGACGGTATCGGTGAATGCGGTGATGCCCTGCTCGCGCAGCCGGTCGCGCAGCTTCTGCGCCTCGGCGGCGTTGCCAAAGGCGCCCACCTGCACCGCGAAACCGACGCCGGCGGTCGCGGGCGGCGGCGCGGCAGGCGTTTCCGCCGGCCCGGGCGTCGCTGCGGGCCTGGGCGCTTCCACCGGCTTCGCGGCAACGGGCGCTGGCGTGGCAGGCGGCGTGGACGCCACGGGCGCATCCAGCGCGACCACGCGCGGCGTCACGTCGTTGCGCACCTGCGCGGCGCGCACGCGCACCGCTTCGGCGGCCTCGCGCGAGGCGTAGGGCCCGAGCCGCACGCGCTGCGCCGGCTTGTCGTTCAGGGTGAACGCCTCGCGGTAGGCCGTCAGTCCTGCTTCCGACAACTGGCGCACAACCAGCTGCGCGTCGCGCTCGTTCGCGAAGGCGCCGAAATGCACCGCATAGTCGCCGCCGGCCGCGGTGGGCGGCAGCTTCGGCTCGGCTGCAGGAGTCGCTGCAGGCGGAGGCGTCGCCGGCGCGGCGGCGAGCTCGGCGGCGTCATCGTCGTCCGGCGCGGGCTCGCTGCGCGGCGCGGTGGCGGTGTCGACCGTCGGCAGCGGATCGCCCTCGACCGGTTCCGGCGTCCCCAGCACGCCGCCCTGCGGGGCGTCGGCGGGCACCACCAGCGGCAGGTCGATGGTCTTGTAGTCGCCTTCCGGCGCGTCGGGCACGCGCATGGACAGGTCGGAGACGCCGCTGTCGGGCGCAGGCCCCTTCACCAGCATCGGCAGGAAGATCACGGCCAGCGCGACCAGCACGGCGGCACCGATCAGGCGCTGTTTGAGTCCGGCATCCATCAAGTTCGGCAAGAGCGGCGGGCGCGCGGATTATACGCCGGCGTCCGGTCGCGCTTCTGAATCCAGGCCGTGCAGGGTCCGCAGCGCGGCCTCCGCGGCGTGGAACGACCCGAATACCAGCACGCGGTCGCCGGGGCCGGCCGCCTGCAGCGCGGCCATCAGCGCCGCGGCGGGATCGGGATGGCGAAGGCCTTCGGCCGCGACGGACCCGCGCAGACGTTCGGCCAGCACGGCGACGGCGATGCCGCGCGCCCCGGCGCCGAGCGAGCCCGCCAGCCACCAGGCATCGACCGCGCCCTCGAACGCCGCCACGACCGCCGCCGCGTCCTTGTCGCCCAGCGCGGCGTAGACCGCATGCGTCCGGCCGGCCGCGGGCGAATCGCGCAGCCAGGCGGCCAGCTCCCGCGCGGCCTGCGGGTTGTGGCCGACGTCGACGAACACCGCCGCGCCCCGGCGCTCGAAGCGCTGCAGGCGGCCGGGCAGGCGTGCCTTGGCGATGCCGCGCGCGAACGCCTCGTCGGGAATGTCGATCTCCAGCGCGCGCAGCGCGGCGATCGCGATCGCTGCGTTGCGCAACTGCACCGGCGCGGCCAGCGTCGGCAGGGGAAGGTCGAGCGCGTAATCCAGCTCGCGCCAGCGCCAGCGCGCATCGTCGAGGCGCTCGAAGAAGAAGTCGCTGCCGGCGCGGATCGCCGATGCGCCGATGGCGTAGGCGTGGCGCAGCACGCTCGCCGGCGGGTCGTCGTCGCCGACCACCAGCGGCTTCCACGCCCGCGCGATGCCCGCCTTCTCCACGCCGATGGCCTCGCGGTCGTCGCCGAGCCAGTCCTGGTGGTCGAGGTCGACCGTGGTGACGACGGCGACGTCCGCATCGACGAGGTTGGTCGCGTCCAGCCGCCCGCCCAGCCCGACCTCCAGGATCGCCAGGTCCAGCCGCGCGCGCTCGAACAGCCGCAGTGCCGCCAGCGTGCCGAACTCGAAGTACGTCAGGGGTACCCCGCCCCGCGCCGCCTCCACCGCCGCGAAGGCGTCGATCAATGCCTCATCGTCCGCATCTCGCCCGTCGATGCGCACGCGTTCGTTGTAGGCCAGCAGGTGCGGCGAGGTGTAGGCCCCGACCCGCAGCCCGGCTTCGCGCGCGACCGCCTCGATGAACGCGACCGTCGAGCCCTTGCCGTTGGTCCCGGCGACGGTGACGACCTGCTTCGCGGGCTTGCCCAGCCCCATCCGCGCGGCGACGTCGCGCACGCGCCCGAGCCCCATCTCGATGGATTTCGGGTGCTGCCGCTCGATGTAGGCGAGCCAGTCCTGGAGAGTCTTGGGCATCGGAAACACGACGTGTGTCATCCCGAACGCAGTGAGGGATCTTCTGTCGGCCGTATCGCGCGCATCGGAGAAGATCTCTCGCTGCGCTCGAGATGACAGCCTGGTTCGAGAGGACGGTGGTCAGGAAGACGTGCAAAGCGCGACGCGATCCGGCGAGGCACACGCCCACCCGGGCCTACAGCGCCCGGTGCACCGCCTCGCCGAAGAACGCGGTGTGGTGCGAGCAGTCGTTGAGCCGCACCACCTCGAGGCTCTTCAGGTCGTCGCCTTCCAGCAGGTTCAGCGTCGTCGGCGCCTGGCGGAAGCTCCACAGTCGCGACAGCGGGATGCCCAGCACATGGCACAGCAGTACGCGGTTGACCGCGTCGTGCGCCACCACCAGCAGGGTGTCGTTGCCGCCCAGGCCCTCGACCGACCACTCCAGCGCCTCCCACGAGCGCCGGAACACCTGCTTGAGCGATTCGCCGCCGGGCATCTGCACGGTATCGGGCGCCTCGCGCCAGGCGCGCAGCCGGTCCGGTTCGCGCTCGCCGATCTCGCTGGCCAGCAGCCCTTCCCAGGTGCCGTGGGCGATTTCCATGAAGCCCATCTCGGTGGTCAGCATCGGCGCGCGCATCTCGCCCAGGGCGAACTGCGCGGTGTGGTAGGCGCGCGTGAGCGGCGAACTGACCGCCTTGTCGATGCGCACGTCGCGCAGGCGGTCGCCGAGCAGGCGCGCCTGCTTCTCGCCGACGGGCGAGAGCGGGATGTCTTCCTGTCCCTGGTAGCGGCCTTCGGCGTTCCACGGCGTCTCGCCATGACGGGCAAGCAGGATTCTCATGCGGCGGCAGGTTCCGGTTGGGGGGAAGCGCCCCGATTCCCCGGGCGCGCCGCCTAGTCTAGCGAATGATGGCCGGCGCCGGATCAGCGCTTCGGCGCGACGCCGAGTTCCTGCAGCAGCTGCGGCGCCGGGTAGACCTCCTGCATGATCCAGCGCATGTAGCGCTGGTCCACGGAAATCGTGCGGGTCATGTCCGCGTCGAACACCCAGTTCGACACCACCGCTTCCCAGTTCATGTCAAACAGCAGCCCCACCAGCCGACCATTCGCATCGAGCACGGGCGAGCCGGAGTTGCCGCCGGTCACGTCGAGGTCGGACAGGAAGTTCACCGGCACGGTCCTGAGCTTGCGGTCGGCGAGGCCGCCGTAACGCTTCGCGGCCACCGCGTCGAGCAAGGCCTGCGGCGCGTCGAACGGCGCTTCGCCGGTGGCCTTCGCCACCACTTCCTCGAGCCGCGTGAACGGCTGCTGCGCGCTGCCGTCGAGCTTGGTGTAGGGCTTGACGTTGCCGAAGGTGATGCGCAGCGACGAGTTCGCGTCGGGATAGACGAAGCCGCCCTGGTCCCTGCGGTAGTCCGCGACCGCCTGCAGGTAGGTCGCGCGCGCCGCCAGCCGCTCGCCGGCGCGCGTCTTGCCTTCCTGCTCCAGCTGCAGCAGGGTCGGCATGATCGCGACCGCGTAGCGGATAACCGGGTCCTTGCTCGACTCGAAGGCCTTGCGGTCGGCCGCGAGCCAGGCCATGCGCGGCTCGGTTTCGCCGATCGTGGTCTTGCCCAGCTTGTCCAGGGCGCGGTCGATCGCGGCGGCATCGTCGCCGCCCAGCCACTTGTCGATCGCGGGCAGGCGCTGCGCCTGCGGCAGCTTCGCGTACTCGCCGAGCCAGTAGCGCTGCAGTTCGCGGTCCATCGCCGGCACGTAGCGGCGCTCCATCTGCCGCAAACCGCCCTCGATCGTCGGCAGGTCGCGTTCCTGGTAGCCCTGCTCGCGCTCGGCATCGGGCTTGCCGCGTTCGATCGCGAGGCGGTAGAGCGTGGTCGCCGCGGAGATCGCACCGGTGCCGTTGAACATGCGCACGACCAGGTCGCGCTCTCGCGTCGCGCGCTCGGCGTCGTTCAGGGCCACCAGTCGTTCGTGCGCCGCGATCGCCGCCGCGCCGTCGTCGCCCTTGCCGCGCAGCCAGTCCAGCACCGCCGCCTCTTCGGCGCGCTTGCTTTCCGAGGCCTTCGTGCGCGCGAAGCCGGTGAGCTGGCCGTCGTAGTTCTTGGTCACGTTCTCCCAGCCGCGCACGGTGCTGGCGTACTTCACCTCGATGTCGGGATCGGCCTTGCCGCGCGCATCGACCAGGGCGGTCAGCGCCTTGTAGTGGCGCACGGTGGTCGGATACGTCCACTGCTCGGTCTCGTCGAACTCGCCGGCCAGCGCGTAGCGGCTGGTGCGGCCCGGGTAGCCGGCGACCATCACGAAGTCGCCCGGCTGCAGCGGCCGGTCGGCGATCTTCAGCCAGTGCTTCGGCTGGAACGGCACGTTGTCGGCCGAGTACGCCGCCGGCTTGCCGTCGCGGCCGACGTAGGCGCGGTAGAAGGCGAAGTCGCCGGTGTGGCGCGGCCACATCCAGTTGTCGACCTCGCCGCCGTAGTTGCCGACGCTGCCCGGTGGCGCGTAGGCCAGGCGCACGTCCCTGATCTCGAGGTTGCGGAACAGGCGATAGCTGTTGCCGCCGAGGAAGCTGTACAGCCGGCAGCGATAGCCGGGCTCGGCCTCGCACTCGGCGACCAGCTGCTTCTCGACCGCATCCAGCGCAAGCGTGCGCGCCAGCGGATCGGCCGCGGCGTCGATGGCGGCGCGCACGCGCTCGGTGACGTCGGTGATCGCGTCCAGCGCGTAGATGCGCGCGTTCGGGCCGGCGGTGATCTCGTCGGCCGGCGTGGCGGCGTTGAAGCCGTCGCGCATCAGGTTGTTCTCGGGCGTGGAATTGAGCTGGATGGCGCCGTAGGCGCAGTGGTGGTTGGTCACCACCAGGCCCTGCGGCGACACGAAGCTCGCGGTGCAGCCGCCCAGCGAGACCACCGCGCCGAGCGGGTCGCCGGTCAGGTCGGCAAGCTGCTCGGGGGCCAGCTTCAGGCCGGCCTTCTTCAGCGGCGCGGCGATTTCCGGCAGTTGCTGCGGCACCCACATGCCCTCGGCGGCGTGGGCGGCGGGCAGGACGGCCAGCAGGGCCAGGGCGAGACTCGACGACGGAAGGCGCATCAGCGGTCGGTTCCAGGTGAAAGGATCCGCGATTGTAGCCACCCCCGCCCCGCCGCGACCCGGCCGCTGGTCATGCCGAGGCCGTTTCCGCTGCAACCTTATAATGCCCACCTCACTCCAGCCGGCAGGTCCCGACGATGTCCCGAACCATGAAGGCGCTGGTCAAGCGCGAGACCGCCAAGGGCCTGTGGATGGAGGACGTCCCGGTCCCGGTGCCGGGCCCCAACGAGGTGCTGGTCAAGGTCGAGAAGACCGCGATCTGCGGCACCGACCTGCACATCTACCTGTGGGACGAATGGGCGCAGCGCACGATCCGCCAGGGCCTGGTGATCGGCCACGAGTTCGTCGGCCGCATCGCCGAACTCGGCCCGGGCGTGTCGGGCTACGCGCCCGGCCAGCGCGTCTCGGCCGAGGGCCACATCGTCTGCGGCCACTGCCGCAACTGCCGCGCCGGCAAGCAGCACCTGTGCCCGAACACGGTCGGCATCGGCGTGACCCGCGACGGCGCCTTCGCCGAGTACATCGTCATGCCGGCCAGCAACCTGTGGCCGATTCCCGACCAGATCCCGAGCGAGCTGGCCGCGTTCTTCGATCCCTACGGCAACGCCGCGCACTGCGCGCTGGAGTTCGACGTGGTCGGCGAGGACGTGCTGATCACCGGCGCAGGCCCGATCGGGGTGATGGCGGCGGGCATCTGCAAGCACATCGGCGCGCGCAACGTCGTGGTCACCGACGTCAACGACTACCGGCTCAAGCTTGCCGCCGACATGGGCGCCACGCGCGTGGTCAACGTCGCCAACACCTCGCTCAGGGAGGTGATGGCCGACCTGCACATGGACGGCTTCGACGTCGGCCTGGAGATGAGCGGCAACCCGCGCGCGTTCAACGACATGCTCGACGCGATGTACCACGGCGGCAAGGTCGCCCTGCTCGGCCTCCTGCCCAAGGGCGCCGGCGTCGACTGGGACCGCATCATCTTCAAGGGCCTCACCGTGCAGGGCATCTATGGCCGGCGCATGTACGAGACCTGGTACAAGATGACGCAGCTGGTGCTGTCGGGCTTCCCGCTGGGCAAGGTACTCAGCCACCAGCTGCCCGCCGACGAGTTCCAGAAGGGCTTCGACCTGATGGAGTCGGGCAAGTCGGGCAAGGTCGTGCTGAACTGGCATTGAGTCCGCTGCCCTGCCGCTCCAAACCTCGCCCTGTCATCCCGAACGGAGTGAGGGATCTGCTTCACTGCGACCGGACAGCAGATCCCTCACTCCGTTCGGGATGACATCCTCGATTCCCGAAGGCAAACCCATGTCCCTGACCAGCCGCTACGCCACCACCCTCGACGAGATCCGCGCCGCCGGCCTGTTCAAGTCCGAGCGCGTCATCACCTCGCCGCAGTCGGCCGAGATCACGCTGGCCGACGGCCGCACGGTGCTGAACTTCTGCGCCAACAACTACCTCGGCCTCGCCGACCATCCGGACGTCATCGCCGCCGCCAAGGACGCGCTGGACACGCACGGCTTCGGCATGGCCTCGGTGCGCTTCATCTGCGGCACCCAGGACCTGCACAAGCAGCTCGAACGCACGATCTCGGCGTTCTTCGGCAAGGAAGACACGATCCTCTACGCCGCCTGCTTCGACGCCAACGGCGGCCTGTTCGAGCCGCTGCTGGACGAAAACGACGCGGTCATCTCCGATGCCCTCAACCACGCCTCGATCATCGACGGCGTGCGCCTGTGCAAGGCGCAGCGCTTCCGCTACGCCAACTGCGACATGGCCGACCTGGAAAAGCAGCTGCAGGCCGCCGAGGCCGCCGGCTGCCGCACCAAGCTGATCACCACCGACGGCGTGTTCTCGATGGACGGCTTCATCGCGCCGCTCGACGAGATCACCGCGCTCGCCGCGAAGTACGGGGCGCTGGTGCACATCGACGAATGCCATGCCACCGGCTTCCTCGGGGCGACCGGCCGCGGTTCGGCCGAGGTCAAGGGCGTGCTCGACCGTATCGACATCATCACCGGCACGCTCGGCAAGGCGATGGGGGGCGCGCTGGGCGGCTTCACCACCGCGAAACGCGAGGTGATCGAACTGCTGCGCCAGCGCTCGCGGCCCTACCTGTTCTCGAATTCGCTGCCGCCGCACGTAGCCGCAGCGGGCACGAAGGCGTTCGAGATGCTCGACGCCGCCGGCGAACTGCGCGAGCGCCTCGCCGCCAACACCGCCTATTTCCGCGAGCGCATGGACGCAGCCGGCTTCGACATCCGGCCCGGCACGCACCCGATCAGCCCGGTGATGCTGTACGACGCGCCGCTGGCGCAGCGCTTCGCCGAGCGCCTGCTCAAGGAAGGCATCTACGCGATCGGGTTTTTCTTCCCGGTGGTGCCCAAGGGCCAGGCCCGCATCCGCACGCAGATGTCGGCTGCGCACACGCGCGAACACCTGGACCGCGCGATCGACGCGTTCACGCGCATCGGCCGCGAACTGGGCGTGCTGGAAGGCTGAACGGCGCCGCGCCCGCGGGCGCGGCGAAAGGGGTCTCCGGACCGTTTACTGGCCGATCGGCGGTGTTTCGGCCGCCGACTCCGCGGCGGGCGCCGGCGCGGCATTCGGATCGACGCGGCGACCGGCGCTGTAGCCGTTGGCCTGCAGCCAGGCATCGAAGTCGTCGGCGGTCATGCGCTTGCCGTTCTGGGTCATGTTGAACCGGTACGGCGTGTTGTCATGCTCGGTCAGCTTGACGTAGGTCGACGCCGACGCAGCCGCCGCACTGGCTGGCACCGCGACGGCCACGTTCTGGCAGCCTTCCACGCGCAGCCGCCACAGCACGTTGTCGACCGACTGCGACTCGTCGAAGTCCGACGCCAGCACGCCGCGCTGCGATCCCAGCTGCGGGTTCACGATCGCGAATCCGGTGGCCACCGGCACCAGGACCGTCGGGCGGACTGCGAGCGGCTGCGGCGCCGCGCTCTCCTGGCACTGGGTCGACGCCTGCGCGGACATCGCGCCCATCGACAACAGCAACACCACCCATCCACGCTTCATGGAAACTCCCCACGCCTTGATTGCGCCGGAGTTTAGCAGCGCCCTGCGCGCTGGCAAGAACCTGTGCCTGCAATCCAGCATGGGCGTGCCTGCAGGCTGTCCGCCGCGGGGCAGGAGCGCCGGGATGGACATGTGCAGGGAGAGCCGCCGTGCCCAGCGCCCAAAGACACGGGCGGGCACCCGATCGTCACGGAAGAAGAGTCAAAGGAAGGCCTGTCATTTCGACCGCAGGGAGAAATCTTCTTCTCGTGCGCCGGATGGGAGATTTCTCCCTGCGGTCGAAATGACATGGATACGGATGGTTCGTCACTCGAACTCTGGACCGCCCAGCCTTTCGTAGACACCCGCAGGCCATAATTCATGGCTACAGCAGAGGTGTTCATGAGCAGCAAGCGATACACGGATGAGTTCAGGGCCGAGGCGGTGAAGCAGGTGCTCGAGCGCGGCTTCACGGTTGTGGATGTGGCCGCGCGCATCGGGATCCCCAAGCACACGCTGTACGACTGGGTGCAGAAAGCGAAGAAGGCCGGCAAGCCGGCCGCAGGTTCCGCGCCGACGGGGACTGACTCGGCTGAAGTGCGCCGCCTCAAGGCCGAGCTGCGGCGCGTGACCGAGG
>NZ_VOHK01000009.1 GCF_007859325.1 Luteimonas marina
CGCCGCCTTGGCCGGGCTGGCGCCCTATAACGTGGACAGCGGCCAGCACGCCGGCAAACGCCGCATCCGCGGCGGGCGGGCACCGATCCGCCGGGTGTTGTACATGGCCTGCTGGTCGGTGATCCGCACCCAACCCGACTTCAAGGATCGTTACCAGCGGCTACGCCAGCGAGGCAAGTGCGCCAAGGTCGCCATCACCGCCTGCATGCGGGTCCTGCTGACCCGGCTCAATGCCATGGCCCGTGATCGGACCGAATGGAAGGTGCCGGCCAACTAGGCAAAGACAGTTGCTCCTACAGGGGTGTTTCAGGGGGCGGCGTTCGTTGGGAGGCTTCGGGTCGCCGCGGATTGTGCGCGGATGCGCCTTGGCGCATGGTTGCGGGCACGGGTCTTGCGTTAAAGTTTTCGTATCGGCTCCAGGGGGGATTCCACCATGAATGCAGTCGCGACCGCCAACCTCGCCGGCATCACCGGCATCGCCCGCCGGCTGGTCCTGGACGGCGCCCTGGACGAGGCGACCGCCCGCGAGGCCCTGGACAAGGCCACGGCCGAGCGCAAGCAGGTCGCGAACTACCTGCGCGAGCAGAAGCTGGTGACGGCGGCGCAGATGGCCGCGGCCAACTCGATCGAGTTCGGCATGCCGATCCTCGACCCGTCGGCGATGGACGCCAACCAGAGCGCGATCAAGCTGATCAGCGAGGAACTGCTGGGCAAGCACCAGGTGCTGCCGCTGTACAAGCGCGGCAACAAGCTGTTCGTGGGACTGTCCGACCCGACCAACAGCCATGCCCTGGACGAGGTGAAGTTCCACACCAACCTGGTGGTGGAGCCGATCCTGGTCGACGAGGACAGCATCCGCCGCACGCTGGAACTGTGGCAGCAGAACCAGGACAGCTTCGGCGACACGCTGGGCGACAGCGACGGGCTGGACAATCTGGACATCGAGGCCGGCGGCGAGGACGACGCCCGCGATACCGGGATCGACGGCAAGGGCGACGACACGCCGGTGGTGAAGTTCGTCAACAAGGTGCTGATCGACGCGATCCGCCGCGGCGCGTCGGACATCCATTTCGAGCCCTACGAGAACGACTACCGGGTGCGCCTGCGCATCGACGGCCTGCTCAAGCAGACGGCGAAGATGCCGATCAAGCTCAACCAGCGCATCACCGCGCGCCTGAAGGTGATGGCGCAACTGGACATCGCCGAGAAGCGTGTGCCGCAGGACGGCCGCATCAAGCTCAACCTCAGCAAGACCAAGCAGATCGACTTCCGCGTCAGCACCCTGCCCACCCTGTTCGGCGAGAAGGTGGTGCTGCGTATCCTCGACGGCAGCGCGGCCAGGCTGGGCATCGAGAAGCTCGGCTACGAGGCGGACCAGCAGCAACTGTTCCTGGACGCGATCCACAAGCCCTACGGCATGGTGCTGGTCACCGGCCCGACCGGTTCGGGCAAGACGGTGAGCCTGTACACGGCGCTGGGCATCCTCAACGACGAGACCCGCAACATCTCCACCGCCGAGGATCCGGTGGAAATCCGCCTGCCGGGCGTGAACCAGGTGCAGCAGAACGAGAAGCGCGGCATGACCTTCGCCGCCGCGCTGCGCAGCTTCCTGCGCCAGGATCCGGACATCATCATGGTCGGCGAGATCCGCGACCTGGAAACCGCCGAGATCGCGATCAAGGCCGCGCAGACCGGCCACATGGTGCTGTCCACCCTGCACACCAACGACGGGCCGCAGACCATCGCGCGCCTGATGAACATGGGCATCGCGCCGTACAACATCACCAGTTCGGTGACGCTGGTGATCGCCCAGCGCCTGGCGCGGCGGCTGTGCAACAAGTGCCGGCGGCCGATGGACCTGCCCGACCACGCGCTGCTGGCCGAGGGGTTCACCGAGGCCGAGATCGCCGAGGGCTTCACCGTGTACGAGGCGGTGGGCTGCGACGAATGCACCGGCGGGTACAAGGGCCGGACCGGCGTGTACCAGGTGATGCCGATGAGCGACGAGATCGCCACCATCATCCTGCAGGGCGGCAACGCCATCGAGATCGCCAAGGCGGCGCAGGCGTCCGGGGTGCGCGATTTGCGGCAGTCGGCGCTGCTGAAGGTCCGCAACGGCATTACCACGCTGGCCGAGATCAACCGCGTGACCAAGGATTGAGGGCGGCGTTCGTTCGGGGCGCCTTCAGGCGCAAGGGGCGCGCAAAGGCGTGCCCACACGCATCACCGGGGACGGCTTGGGGGGAAGTCGGCTCCGATCGCGGTTTCCGGAAAGTCGTCGTCCCCGCGAAACGGGGAAGCGCTTGTTCAACAGCGTGAAGCGCTGGTCATCCGGCGTCTTGGAATTCAAGCACTTGAAGACGCTGGATCCCCGCCTTCGCGGGGATGACGGCGTTTTTCCGGGGATGACGGCGTTTTTCCGGGGATGACGGTGTCTTTCCGGGGATGACGGCATTCTTTTGCGGGGATGGCGGCTTTTTTGGGGGGATGACAGCGCTTTTCGCGAGGACGACGGCGCTTTTTCCACGGGTAACCTTCAGGCGGAGTAGGTCGGGGCTACGCCCCCGACGCCATCAACTTGGCCTTGTTGGACAAAACAGCTATTCTGGCTGCCATGAAGACCTACAGTGCCCTGGAAGCCAAGAACCGCTTTGGCGAACTGATCGAAGCCGCGCAGCGGCAGCCGATCGGCGTGACCCGCAATGGCCGCCCTTCCGTGGTGCTGATTTCGGCCGAGAGCTACGCGCGCCGCCAGCGCATGGCGCGCGAGCGCATGCGTCAGGCCATGCAGCGTGCCGGCGAGCACGCCGCCGCCCAGGGCCTGGACGAGGCCGCGCTGGAACGTCTGTTGGCGGATGAAAGCTGAACGCGTCGTCATCGACAGCAATGTCCTGATCGCCGCATTGATTTCGCCTGCCGGGACGGCACGCCGTGTGATCGATACCGTGCTGGATCGGGAAATCGACGTATTGCTGTCCGAGGCCGTGTTCACCGGGCTGGTTTCGCGCCTGGAAAGGCCGAAATTCGATCGCTACCGGGAAGCCGACGCTTGGAACCAGTTCCTGTCGGAGCTGGTGGAACTGGCGATCTGGCACGAGGATACAGGTGTCGCCGCCGGCGTCTCCTGCGACGCGGACGACGACAAGTTCCTGGCCCTGGCGGCAATCGGTCGCGCCGATGCGATCATCAGCGGCGACCACGATCTGCTGGAACTTGGCAGCTACGAGGGCATCCCCATTCTTGCTCCGGCGCAGTTCCTGCAGGACCTCCGGGACTGATTGCCCCGCACCGCCACGGCCTGCGGCCGGCGATCCCGGCAGGGTCATGCGCCCAGTGCCCCCCTGCCCCGCCCCTCGTCCGTGGCCCTCATCCCTGACGATGTCATTTCGACCGCAGGGAGAAATCTTCCTCTCGTGCGCCGGACAGGAGATTTCTCCCTGCGGTCGAAATGACAAGGAGCGTCGAAATGACAAGGGGCGTCGAAATGACAAGGGGTGTCGAAATGACAAGGGGACGGGACGACAGGGGCGCAAGGGAGCCGTGGGCTCGGCGGGGCTCGGCGGGGCACTCCGGAAGGCGGTCCTGCGGGGGCGATCCGGCCCCCAGGGGGCGAAATCCGGCCGGCCGTCACATACTTGAATTTCACTTCGCGGCGTAAACGGCTAACATCCAAGGGAATTCGCCGGCTGGGGAGGCCGGCGATCATCAGGGGAAACACCGATGGCCGTGACACGTTCCGCCGCCAAGACCGCCACCCGGCCCGTCGCCCGTGCCGGGGTGACGCAGGAGACCTTCGTCTGGCAGGGTACCGACAAGCGCGGTATCAAGATGAAGGGCGAGGAGCAGTCGAAGAACGCCAACATGCTGCGCGCCGAACTGCGTCGCCGCGGCATCCAGCCCACCTTCGTCAAGACCAAGCCCAAGCCGCTGTTCGGCAGCGCCGGCAAGCCGATCACGCCAAAGGAAATCGCGGTCTTCAGCCGCCAGCTGGCGACGATGATCAAGTCCGGCGTGCCGCTGGTGACGGCGCTGGAGATCATCGGCAACGGCAACAAGAACGTGCGGATGAAGAAGCTGGTCGACGAGCTGCGCCTGGACATCGAGGGCGGCTCGTCGATCTACGAGTCGATGAGCAAGCATCCGGTCCAGTTCGACGAGCTGTACCGCAACCTGGTGAAGGCCGGCGAAGGCGCGGGCGTGCTGGAAACGGTGCTCGACACCATCGCCACGTACAAGGAAAACATCGAGACCCTGAAAGGCAAGATCAAGAAGGCGCTGTTCTACCCGGCGATGGTCATCGTGGTCGCGATCCTGGTCAGCGCCCTGCTGCTGATCGTGGTGGTGCCGCAGTTCGAGGCCACGTTCGCGAACTTCGGCGCGGAGCTGCCGGCCTTCACCCAGCTGATCATCAACGCCAGCCGCTTCATCACCAAGTGGTGGTGGTTGATCCTGCTGATCGTGGGCGGCGGCCTGTTCGGCTTCATCTTCCTGCTCAAGCGCTCGCCGAAGCTGCAGCACACGATGGACCGGCTGAGCCTGAAGATCCCGGTCATCGGCCAGGTGCTGCACAACGCGGCGATCGCCCGCTTCGCCCGCACGCTGGCGGTGACCTTCAAGGCCGGCGTGCCGCTGGTGGAGGCGCTGGGCATCGTCGCCGGCGCCACCGGCAACAAGGTCTACGAGCAGGCGGTGTTTCGCATGCGCGACGACGTCTCCGTCGGCTACCAGGTCAACATGGCGATGAAGCAGGTCAACCTGTTCCCGCACATGGTGGTGCAGATGACCGCGATCGGCGAGGAGGCCGGCGCGCTGGACACGATGCTGTACAAGGTGGCCGAGTTCTACGAGGAAGAGGTGAACAACGCCGTGGACGCGTTGAGCAGCCTGCTCGAGCCGCTGATCATGGTGGTGATCGGCACCGTGGTCGGCGCGATGGTCATCGGCATGTACCTGCCGATCTTCAAGCTCGCCGCGACGATCTGACGACCTGCGCGATCTCACGGATGCAGCCGCACATATCGTTCCGGACCCAGCCGCTCCTGTCATCCCGGGCACGGCCACATGTATCGTTCCGGGCGCCACCGCACCTGCCATTCCGGGCGCAGCTTCACGTGTCATTCCGAGCGCAGCGAGGAATCTGCTTGCGGCAGCGATGCAGGACGGCACAGGCAGATTCCTCGCTGCGCTCGGAATGACAGGCTTTTTTGACGCTTCCGGTAGACGCATCTAGATGGCTTACCTCGACCAGAACCCCGAACTCGGCTACCCGCTGGTCGCCGGGCTTGGCCTCCTCGTCGGCAGCTTCCTCAACGTGGTGATCCTGCGCCTGCCGCGGCGCATGGAGTGGGAGTGGAAGCGCGACGCGCGCGAGGTGCTGGAGGAGCCGGAGCTCTACGACCCGCCCCCGCCCGGGATCGTGGTGGAGCGCTCGCACTGCCCGCACTGCGGGCACCAGCTGTCGTGGTACGAGAACATCCCGGTGCTGAGCTGGCTGGCGCTGCGCGGCAGGTGCCGCAGCTGCAGGGCGCCGATCTCGATCCAGTACCCGCTGGTGGAACTGGTGACGGCGCTGCTGTGCACGCTGTGCGTGTGGCAGTTCGGCTTTGGCTGGCAGGGGTTCGGGGCCTGCCTGCTGACGTGTTTCCTGGTGGCGCTGTCGGGGATCGACCTGCGCACGCAGCTGCTGCCGGACTCGCTGACGCTGCCGCTGATGTGGCTGGGGCTGGTGGCCTCGCTGGACAACCTGTACATGCCGGCGAAACCGGCGCTGCTGGGCGCGATCGCGGGCTACGCCAGCCTGTGGTCGGTGTGGTGGGTGTTCAAGCAGGTGACCGGCAAGGAAGGCATGGGCCACGGCGACTTCAAGCTGCTGGCCGCGCTCGGGGCCTGGGTGGGGCTGGCGGGGGTGCTGCCGATCATCCTGCTGTCGTCGGTGGTGGGGGCGGTGGCGGGTTCGATCTGGCTGGCGATGAAGGGCCGCGACCGGGCGACGCCGATCCCGTTCGGGCCGTACCTGGCGATCGCGGGGTGGGTCGTCTTCATGTGGGGCGAGCAGCTGATCGGCCTGTACAAGGGCTACGCCGGGTTGTAGCGGGCGTCCGCGCACTATGCGCGCACCTCCCTCCCAGCCTTCTGCCCCCACAGACGCGTCGCCCCCTCCGTTGTCATTTCGACCGCAGGGAGAAATCTCCCGTCCGGCGCGCGGAAAGAAGATTTCTCCCTGCGGTCGAAATGACAGGTTCTTTTCTCTCCCGCCGCTTGCGGGTTACATGCCTGCCGGGGTAAGGCTGGATGGGGGCGCTCTTTCCCCTTCAAGGCAAAACCCATGCTGAAATGCGTATGATCGTCATGCGCAGAATGCGAAGGGTGCCCCATGCGACCGTCTGCTGTGCTCCACATGAAGCGAAGCGCCGTACGCGAAGCGGCGCGCCGTTTCCGCGTGACGAATCCGCGCGTATTCGGATCCATCCTGCACGGAACCGATTACGACGGGAGCGACCTCGACCTGCTGGTCGATGCATTGCCCGGCACGACGCTGTTCGACCTGGGCGGGCTGCAGGTTGAGCTGGAAGCGCTGCTTGGCATTCAGGTCGACCTGCTGACGCCAGCCGATTTGCCAGCGAAGTTCCGGGCTAAGGTGCTTGCCGAGGCGCAGCCCGTATGACGGAAAGCCGGCTGCCCGACTACCTTGGCCATATGCGCCAGGCCGTGGTCCGCGTCGACCGCAATCCCATAGGGTTGTAGCGGTTTCCGCGCTTCGCGCGGCCCCCATCCCAGCCTTCCCCCGCAGGCGGGGGAAGGGGCAAAAAAGCCGCTTTCGCTTCTGGCTCCTTCCCCCGCCTGCGGGGGAAGGCTGGGATGGGGGCGCTTTTCCGTCCACACCATGCACAATCCCCCCATGGCCGACTACGTAGTGGGACTCACGGGAGGCGTGGCCTCCGGCAAGAGCGAGGTGACGCGGCGCTTCGAGGCGCTGGGCGTGGCCGTGGCCGACGCCGACCTCGCCGCGCGCGACGCGGTGGCCGTGGGCAGCGAGGGGCTGGCGGAGGTGGTGGCGGCCTTCGGCGCGGGTGCGCTGGCGCCGGATGGTTCGCTGGACCGGCCGGCGATGCGCCGGCGCGTGTTCGCCGACGATGCGGCGCGCCTGCGGCTGGAGGCGATCGTGCATCCGCGCGTACGCGACCTGCTGCGCGCGCAGTGCGCGGCGGCGCCGGGGCCGTATGCGATCGCCGCGATCCCGCTGCTGGCCGAGGCCCTGCCCGTGCAGGGCACCGGCGCCGGCGGGCGCGCGGCCTATCCCTGGCTGCGGCGGGTGCTGGTGGTCGACGTGCCGGTCGAGGTGCAGCGCGAGCGGCTGCTGGCGCGCGACGGCATCGACGCGGCGCTGGCCGAACGGATGATCGCGGCGCAGGCGACGCGGCAGGAGCGGCTGGCGATCGCGGACGACGTGATCGTCAACGACGGGCCGCTGGAGGCGCTGGAGGCGCACGTGGCGGCGCTGGATGCGCGGTATCGGGCGCTGGCTGGGGCGGGCTGAGTGGACGAGGCGCGTTTGCCGGTTTGCTGATGGGCGGTGGTTGCTGACTTGCCCCCACCCCAGCCCTCCCCCGCAGGCGGGGGAGGGAGCCGGAGGCCGCTGCTTTCAGCTCCCTCCCCCGCCTGCGGGGGAGGGTTGGGGTGGGGGCCCGCCAAGCCCGCGAACTCAACGCCCCCACAACCCCCGTATCGCCGCAATCCCCTGCGCGCCGTGGCTGCGCGCTTCGGCGATGTCGTCCGGGCCCAGCCCGCCGATGGCGTAGATCGGCAGCGACGCTTGTTCGCGCAGGGCCTCGAACCGCGCCCAGCCGATGCCGCCGTGGTCGGGATGGGTCGGCGTGGGATGCACGGGGCCGACGATGGCGAAGTCGCAGCCCAGGGCCTGGGCGAGCCGCAGTTCGTCGGCGTCGTGGCAGGATGCCGACAGGAGAGCGTCGGCTGGCACCGGCCGCTGGCGCTGTTTGCGCAGTTGCGCGGCGGGCAGGTGCAGGCCGAGGCCGAATTCACAGGCAAGTCCGGCGTCGCCGTTCACCAGCAGCTGGACGCCGGCGGCGTCGCAGCTCAGGGCGGCGTTGGACAGCAGGTGGTGCCGGCGGGCGCGGTCGATGCCGGGCATGCGGAACTGCACGCGGCGCACGCCGCGGGCGAGCGCGGCTTCGAGCGAGGCCAGCCATTCGCCGTCGTCCCCGCCGGGGGGCGGTGTGACCAGGCAGTGATCGGGCTGCAGCAGGGCGGCGACCACGGGGAGATCGGGCGCGGGCATGTCGTAGCGGGCGAGCTTGTCGGGCTGCACCCACGCCAGGGCCTGCCCTTCGTAGCCCTTCGGCGTGCCGCGCCAGGCCTGGATGCGGCGCACGTCCAGACGCAGGCGGCGGCGCGGGGTCAGGTGCGGGACGACCATCACCGGCGCGCCGACGTCGACCTCGATGCCCAGTTCCTCGTCCAGTTCGCGCGCCAGCGCGGCTTCGGGGGTCTCGCCGGGTTCGACCTTGCCGCCGGGGAATTCCCACAGGCCCGCCAGCTCGCTGCCCTCGGTGCGCCGGGCCAGCAGCACGCGGCCGCGCGCGTCGACGATGACGCCGGCGACGACGTGGGTGGGTTTGCGCTCCTCCCCCCGCGAATGCGGGGGGAGGCCGGGAGGGGGGGATGTGGAGTCAGTCATCGCGACATCTGCGCGGGCCCCCACCCCAACCCTCCCCCGCTTTGCGGGGGAGGGAGTCATTCTTTTCAGGCCAACTGCCCATGGCAGTGCTTGTACTTCTTCCCGCTGCCGCAGGGGCACGGGTCGTTGCGGCCGACCTTGGCCCCGTCGCGGACGATGGGCGTCTGCGGGCCGTGCTGGTAATCGGGCTGGGCGGCTTCCTCGTCGGCGCCGTAGCCGCCGGCGTCGGCGTGCTGGAACTGCGCCTGGCGCAGCCGCGCCTCGACCTGCGCGCGCTCCTGCGCCTCGATCGCGGCGACCTCCTCCTCGGTGCGCACGCGCACGCGCGCCAGCAGGGTCACGACCTCGCGCTTGACCTTGTCCAGCATCTCGCTGAACAGTTCGAACGCTTCCTTCTTGTACTCCTGCTTGGGCTGCTTCTGCGCGTAGCCGCGCAGGTGGATGCCCTGGCGCAGGTAGTCCATGCGCCCGAGGTGCTGCTTCCAGTTCTCGTCGAGCACGTTGAGCATGATGTGCTTCTCGAGCGCGCGCATGGTCTCGGGGCCGACCTGCGTCTCCTTGTCGGCGAACGCCCGGTCCAGCGCCTCGCGCACGTGGTCCTGGATGCCCTCGGCGTCGAGCTCCTTGCGCTCCTGCACCAGGCGCTGCAGTTCGAGCCGCAGGCCGAACTCCTGGTCGAGCGTGGATTCCAGGCCCGGCAGGTCCCACTGGTCGTCGATCGATTCGGGCGGCACGAAGCGCTCGACCACTTCGGCGACCACGTCGTAGCGGATGCCGTCGATGTTGTCCTGCACGCTGTCGGCTTCGAGCAGTTCGTCGCGCTGGCCGTAGATGACCTTGCGCTGGTCGTTGTTGACGTCGTCGAAGTCGAGCAGGTTCTTGCGGATGTCGAAGTTGTGGGCCTCGACCTTGCGCTGGGCGTTGGCGATCTGCTTGGACACCAGCGGGCTTTCGATGATGTCGTCTTCCTTCAGGCCCATGCGCGCCATGACCTTCTGCACCCAGTCGGCGGCGAAGATGCGCATCAGGTTGTCTTCGAGCGAGAGGAAGAAGCGGCTCGAACCCGGGTCGCCCTGGCGGCCGGAGCGGCCGCGCAGCTGGTTGTCGATGCGGCGCGATTCGTGGCGTTCGGTGCCGAGGATGTGCAGGCCGCCGTTGGCCACCACTTCGTCGTGGCGCTTCTGCCAGTCGGCGCGCACGCGCTCCCTGTCGGCTTCGGCGGCGTCCTCGCCCAGCGCGGCGAGTTCGGACTCGAGCGAGCCGCCGAGCACGATGTCGGTGCCGCGGCCGGCCATGTTGGTGGCGATGGTCACCGCCCTCGGGCGGCCGGCGTTGGCGACGATCTGCGCCTCGCGCTCGTGCTGCTTGGCGTTGAGCACTTCGTGCGGGATCTTCTCCTTGGCCAGGAACTGCGACAGCAACTCGGACACCTCGATGGAGGTGGTGCCGACCAGCACCGGCTGGCCGCGATCAAAGCAGTCCTTGATCTCGTTGGCGACGGCGCGGTACTTGCCGTTGCGGTTGAGGAACACGGCGTCGGGATGGTCGATGCGGATCATCGGCCGGTGGGTGGGGATCACCACCACTTCCAGCGAGTAGATGTTGCTGAACTCGTAGGCCTCGGTGTCCGCGGTGCCGGTCATGCCCGACAGCTTGTTGTACATGCGGAACAGGTTCTGGAAGGTGATGCTGGCCAGCGTCTGGTTCTCGCGCTGCACCGGCACGCCTTCCTTCGCCTCGACCGCCTGGTGCAGGCCGTCGGACCAGCGCCGGCCCGGCAGGGTGCGGCCGGTGAACTCGTCGACGATCACCACCTCGCCGTCGCGGACGATGTAGTCCACGTCGCGCTGGTAGATGGCGTGCGCGCGCATCGCGGCGTTGAGGTGGTGGACGACATGGATGTTGTGCGGCGCGTAGAGGTTGTCGTCGGCCTCGATGATGCCGGCGCGGTGCAGCAGGTCCTCGGCGTGCTCCTGGCCGGCCTCGGACAGGTGCACCTGCTTGCCCTTCTCGTCGACCCAGTAGTCGCCGATGCCGTCCTCGACTTCCTGGCGGGTCAGCGAGGGCACGACCTGGTTGACCTTGAGGTAGAGCTCGGGCGATTCGTCGGCCGGGCCGGAGATGATCAGCGGCGTGCGCGCTTCGTCGATCAGGATCGAGTCGACCTCGTCGACGATGGCGTAGTTGAGGCCGCGCTGGTAGCGGTCCTGCTTCGACATCGCCATGTTGTCGCGCAGGTAGTCGAAACCGAATTCGTTGTTGGTGCCGTAGGTGATGTCGGCGCCGTAGGCGCCGTGCTTGTCGGCGTGCGGCATGCCCGGGTAGACCACGCCCACGGTCAGGCCGAGCCAGTTGTAGAGCTTGCCCATCTGCGCGGCGTCGCGGCGGGCCAGGTAGTCGTTGACGGTGACGACGTGAACGCCCTTGCCTTCCAGCGCGTTGAGGTAGCACGGCAGGGTGGCGACCAGGGTCTTGCCCTCGCCGGTGCGCATCTCGGCGATCTTGCCCATGTGCAGCACCATGCCGCCGACCAGCTGCACGTCGTAGTGGCGCAGGCCGAGGACGCGGACGCTGGCCTCGCGGCAGACGGCGAAGGCCTCGGGCAGGACCTTGTCGAGCGACTCGCCGTTGGCGATGCGCTGCCTGAACTCGGGGGTCTTGGCCTGCAGGTCGGCGTCGGACAGGGCCTGCATCTGCGGTTCGAGGGCGTTGATCTTCTTGACGATCCCGCCGAGTTGCTTGACGAGGCGGTCGTTGCGGCTGCCGAAGACACTGGTGAGCAGGCGATTGAGCATGGGTTTACCGGAAGCTGTGACGGGGGCCAGGCGGCGCCGGATGGGCGCGCCGGCAATGAAAAAAGGGCGCAGTGGCGCCCTTTTCGATGGCAACGCGCATTGTACCGTGGTGGCGCCGGGGGGCGTTTGCAAGGGTTCGGGATGTGCCCTGCCTCCGCTTTTGGCTCCTCCCCCCGCTGCGCGGGGGGAGGCTGGGAGGGGGGTGCGTCTGGAGCCCTGATGCATCAGGGCTGGCGAACTTACCCCCACCCCAACCCGCCCGGCTCGGCGCAGCGCGCCGAGCGTTCGGCCAACCCGCGCGGCAGTGCCGCGCAAACGGGTTCGCCTCCCCCCCCGCTTCGCGGGGGAGGGAGCTTTACATGCGCTTGCCGATCTCGCCGAGGAACTTGCGCGGGTTGTGGACGCGCCCGTTCTCCCAGACTTCCAGGTGCACATGCGCACCGGTGGAGCGCCCGGTCGAGCCGGCCTTGGCGATCTCCTGGCCCACGCGCACCAGGTCGCCGACCTTCACGGTGTTGCGCGAGTTGTGCGCGTAGCGGGTCACGAAGCCGTTGCCGTGGTCGACCTCGACCACGTTGCCGTAGCCGCTGCGCACGCCGGAGTAGCTGACCACGCCGTCGGCGACGGTCATGACCGGGTCGCCGGTCCTGGCGTCAAAATCGATGCCCTTGTGGAACTGGCTGCCGCCGCCGAAGGGGTCGGCGCGGCCGCCATAGCCGGAGGTGATGTAGCCGTTGGCGACCGGCGAGCGCGAGGGCATCGCGTTGCGCTCCAGCTCCTGGTCGAACAGCAGCGCCTCGAGCACCGACAGCTGGCGACCGGCGCTGCCGAACTGCGCGTCGACGCCGTCGAGGCCATCGACCAGCTGCCGCGCGGGCATGTCCTGGCTGGGTTCGGCGCCGCCGACGCCCACGGGCTTGTCGAAATCGAACTCGCCGTCGCCGAGCTTGGCGATCCGGGTCAGGCGGTCGCCGAGCGCGTTGAGGCGGTTGGCCTGCGCCTGCAGCTCGCCCAGGCGCGCGGCCAGCGCGTTGACCTCGCGCTGCGCCTCGCGGCGGGTGGAGTCGAGCGCCTGCTCCTGGCTGGCGACCTGCTGCTGCAGCTGCGACACGCCGCCGGCGTTCAGCGCGCCGCCCAGGATGATGCCGGCCCCCACGAGCACGATGGCCGCGGACACGGGCTTGCCGAGCAGCCGGCCCTGCAGGCGCTGGCCGAGCGAGTGGAGCGTCGACAACGCCTGCACGTGGATACTGTGTAAAGTCATGATTGTGATGTCTGATTCCCTGCCACGGCGGTCCAGTTCGCCAAAGGTGCCGGCCGGTGCGGAACGGTCCGCGACCATGCAATCGGCGCTCGATGCACTGCTTTCCGGTACCGCCCGCGATCCGGTGCGCCATGCCCTCGGGCTCGACGCGCTGGACCGGCAATTGCGTCCTCTCCTGCCCCCGCAGCTGGCCGCGCATGCGCGGCTGGCCAATGTTGCCGATGGCAGGCTCGTCTTCCTCGTCGATTCCCCCATCTGGCATGCCAGGTTGCGCCTGGCCGCCAGCGAACTGCTCGACGCTGCCCGGTCCCTCGGGCTGGAAGTCCGCGAACTCGCCATCAAGACGACCTCGCAACCGCTGCGGCCTCCCGTGCAGACCCCTGCTCGGGCACCGGCGCCCGCTGCGGGCGCTGGCCGGTCGACGGCGGCGGAAGAGGCCTTCCGCGCGGCCCTGGCCGCCCTGTCGGACCCCGCACCGGGCGGGAAGGCCGAAGGCGAACGCTGAGCAACCGGCATCCGGCAGGCGGTTCCCGGCGTCCTGCCGGCCCACGCGGACAGGGCATGCTAGCGGCCACGGATGCACCGGGCGTTAACGAAGCGCTTACCAAAGGCTCATTTTTCGTTAAGAAAACGTTATTTCTGCGCCTTCGGGGCGTGAAGCGTGAACCGGGTCAAGATTGGTTGCATCTGCAAGCGCAGGGGATGGACGCCGCCCGATCGTCGTCTCCACGTACCGATCGTCATCCCCGCGCGTCGATCGTCATCCCCGCGCACCAATCGTCATCCCCGCGCACCAATCGTCATCCCCGCGAAGGCGGGGATCCAGCGTCCCGGCTATTCAAAAGCCTGAAGGGAGAACTGTCATTTCGAGCGCAGCGAGAAATCCAGGCGCTTGAAAAGCAAGATTTCTCACTGCGTTCGAAATGACAAGTCCGGGCGTCCTGGAGGTTCTCCTGACGACACTGGATCCCCGCCTTCGCGGGGATGACGGCGTCTTTGGGCTTTGGCGGGCGGCCGGGCGGCCCCCTTTTGGGGCGCCCCAGGGGCGCTCAGGCAGTCAGGGGCTGGCCGTAGGCGACCGGCGGGGTCGCGGCCTCGGGGTAGGAGACTTCTTCCCAGGCGGCGCGGTCGGCCAGCAGCGCGCGCACGAGCTTGTTGTTCAGGGCGTGGCCGGACTTGTAGCCCTCGAACGCGCCGAGGATGGCATGGCCGGCGAGGTACAGGTCGCCGACCGCGTCGAGGATCTTGTGGCGCACGAACTCGTCGGCATAGCGCAGGCCGTCGTCGTTGAGCACGCGGAATTCGTCGAGCACGATCGCGTTGTCCATCGAGCCGCCGAGGCCGAGGTTGCGCTCGCGCATGTATTCGAGGTCGCGCATGAAGCCGAAGGTGCGGGCGCGGCTGACCTCGCGGATGTAATTCTCGGTGGAGAACTCGATCTCGGCGCGCGACTGCGACTTGGGAATGGCCGGATGGTCGAAATCGACCGTGAAACCGAGGCGGAAGCCGTCGTGGGGCTCGAAGCGGGCGATCTTGTCGCCCTCGCGCACCTCGACCGGGCGCTTGACCCGGATGAAGCGCTTGGGCGCGTCCTGTTCGACGATGCCGGCCGACTGCAGCAGGAACACGAACGGGCCCGACGAGCCGTCCATGATCGGCACTTCGGCCGCGGACAGCTCCACGAAGAGGTTGTCGATGCCCAGGCCAGCCAGCGCCGACATCAGGTGTTCGACCGTCTGCACCTTGGCGCCGTCGCAGGACAGGCCGGTGCAGAGCGTGGTTTCGGACACCAGTTCGCCGGACGCGGGGATCTCGACCGCGGGGTCGAGGTCGACGCGGCGGAACACGATGCCGGTGTCGGGGGCGGCCGGGCGCAGGGTCAGGAACACCTTCTCGCCGCTGTGCAGGCCGACGCCGGTGGCGCGGATCACGTTCTTGATGGTGCGTTGCTGCGGCATCTGGGGGGCGGCCTGGGAGTCCGGAAGGGTCCCGAAATCGGGGCAACGGCGCAGATTATCACCCTGCGCGCTGAACTGAACGAAAGCGGGAAGCGCGATGGTTTGTTCCGAAAAGCCACCGGGGCCGGCACTGGCCCCGGTGGTGGAATCGGACATGGACTTCTTTTTTGCCCCTCCCCCCGCTTGCGGGGCATTGCGCCCTTCACGGGTGGAAGGCTGGGATGGGGGCAACGCTGTGCACTCACCCCCACCCTGACCCTCCCCCGCACGCGGGGGTGGGGACTTTTCAGCGCCTTCCCTCCGCAAGCGGAGGAAGGCGCTTCCGGGCCTCAGTCGGCCTGGCGGCGCAGGAACGCGGGGATGTCGAGGTAGCTGGCGTCCTTGCCGAAGTCGGCGACTTCCGGCGTCGATGCGGCGATGGTCGATTCGGCGCCGGCAGTCCGGCCGCGCAGGCCCGCGGCGATGTTGCTGCCCGGGTTGTACGGCTCGGTGACGTCGTCGATCAGCATGCCGGTGGTGCCGTCGCGCTTGCCGGTGTTGATCAGCTGCACGTGCGGGCGACGCGCCGACTCGAACTGGCCACTGTCGCTGCCCCGGGTGGTGCCGCGCGCCGCGGCCCGGTTGAGGCCGGTGGCGACCACGGTCACGCGCACGTCGTCCTGCATGTCCGGGTCGAGCACGGTGCCGATGACGATGGTCGCGTCCTCGCTGGCGAAGTTCTCGACCGTGCGGCCGACTTCGTCGAACTCGGACATGGTGAAGTCCGGGCCGGCGGTGATGTTGACCAGGATGCCGTTGGCGCCGGCGAGGTTGACGTCGTCGAGCAGCGGGTTCTGGATCGCCGCCTCGGCCGCGGCCTGCGCGCGGTCGTCGCCGCGGGCGTGGCCGGTGCCCATCATCGCCAGGCCCATCTCGGACATGACGGTGCGCACGTCGGCGAAGTCGACGTTGATCAGGCCCGGACGCACGATCAGGTCGGCGATGCCCTGCACCGCGCCGAGCAGCACGTCGTTGGCGGCGCGGAAGGCCTGGATCATCGTGGCGTTGCGACCAAGCACGGTGATCAGCTTCTCGTTCGGGATCGTGATCAGCGAGTCACAGTGCGAGGACAGGTCCTCGATGCCCTTGAGCGCGACCTGCATGCGGCGGCGGCCCTCGAACGGGAACGGCTTGGTGACGACGGCGACGGTGAGGATGCCCATCTCCTTCGCCAGCTGCGCGACCACCGGCGCGGCGCCGGTGCCGGTGCCGCCGCCCATGCCGGCGGTGATGAACACCATGTCGGCGCCCTGCAGCGCGTCCATGATGATCTCGCGATCCTCGAGCGCGGCCTGGCGGCCGACTTCCGGGTTGGCGCCGGCGCCCAGGCCCTTGGTGACGTTGGTGCCGAGCTGCAGCTGCAGCTTCGCGCCGCAGTTCTTGATCGCCTGCGAATCGGTGTTGGCGGTGATGAATTCCACGCCGTCGACGCTGCTGCCGACCATGTGCGCGACCGCGTTGCCGCCGCCGCCGCCCACGCCGATGACCTTGATGACGGCGTTGGGCGCCATCTTTTCCACGAGTTCGAAATGTGCCATGTCCTTGTCCTCTCTAGTCGTTAGTTATGTGTCGCTGGGTGTTGCTGCTTGCTTGCCACGCTTCGCTTTCGTCGTCGCTTCCTGATTTGCCTCGTCGTCCGGATCCGGGCGTCCATCAGAATTCCCCCCGGAACCAGGTGCTGACCTTCTTGAGCAGGCTGCCCGCCTTGCCCGTCGGCAGCGACGGGCGGCGCGGGTTCTCGATCTGGCTGCCCATCAGCAGCAGGCCCACGCCAGTGGCGTGGACCGGGTTGTTGACCACTTCGCCCAGGCCGGTGACGTGCTGCGGGATGCCCACGCGCACCGGCATCTGCAGCATTTCCTCGGCCAGCTCGACCACGCCCTCCATCTTCGCGGCGCCGCCGGTGAGCACCATGCCGGCGCGCACGTGCTGCTCGAAGCCGGAGCGGCGCAGTTCGGCCTGCACCATCTCGAAGATCTCCTCGTAGCGCGCCTGCACCGCCTGCGCCAGCGACTGCCGCGGCAGCCGCCGCGGCGGACGGTCGCCGACGCTCGGGACCTGGATCGATTCCTCGCTGGTCGCCAGCTGCGCCAGCGCGCAGGCGTAGCGGACCTTGATCTGCTCGGCCTCGGGCGTGGGCGTGCGCAGCATGTGCGCGATGTCCTCGGTGACCTTGTCGCCGGCGATCGGCAGCGAGGCGGTGTGGCAGATCGCGCCCTGCACGAACACGGCGAGGTCGGTGGTGCCGGCGCCCATGTCCACCAGCACCACGCCCAGCTCGCGCTCGTCGCCGGTCAGCACCGCGGTGCTGGAGGCGAGCGAGGACAGCACCAGGTCATCGATCGACAGGCCGCAGCGCTGCACGCACTTGCTGATGTTGGCCGCGGCCGACTGCGCGCAGACCACCAGGTGCGCGTGCACTTCCAGGCGCACGCCGGTCATGCCGACCGGGTTGCGGATGCCTTCCTGGGAATCGTCGAGCACGTACTCGCGCGGGATCGCGTGCAGGATGCGCTGGTCGGCCGGGATCGCCACCGCCTTGGCCGCGTCGAGCACGCGATCGAGGTCGGCCCAGGTCACCTCGCCGTCGCGGATCGGCACGATGCCGTTGGAGTTGCGGCACTGCACGTGGTTGCCGGAGATCGACGCGTACACCGAGCGGATCTCGCAGCCGGCCATCAGCTCGGCCTCCTCGACCGCGCGCTGGATCGACTGCACGGTCGATTCGATGTCGACCACCACGCCGCGCTTGAGCCCGCGCGATTCGTGCGAGCCGATGCCGATCACCTCGATCGGATTGCCGGGCGAGTACTCGCCGACCAGCGCCACGATTTTCGAGGTGCCGATGTCGAGGCCGACGATGAGGGCCTTGTCGCCTTTGCGGTTCATGTGTGGGGGCCGTGATTCGTGATTCGTGATTCGTGATTGGGAAAACTGGGGAAGCGGGAGAACGCCAGCGCTTCGCCGCCGGGTTGTTCGATTCCCGATTCCCGATTCCCGACTCCCGGCTTCGCCCACTCGAGGGCGAAGCCATTGGTGTAGCGCAGGTCCGCGCGCCGCAGCGACTCGGGGTTGCGCGCCAGCAGCTGCGGCAGCACGCGCGCGAAGCGTTTCAGGCGCAGGCGCGCTTCCTGGCTGCCGACGATCACTTCGATGCCGTCGTCGAGGATGAGCGACCAGCTGTCGCGGCTGTCGAGCGCCAGCTTCGCCACCGTGTGGCCGCCGGGCGCGAACATCTCGCGCGATTCGTTGTAGAGCGCGACGACGTCCGGCGCGCGCGCGTCCGGCCCGTGCAGCAGCGGCAGGCCGACGGGCACGTCGATGCCGGCGACCGGGAACAGGCGGCCCTGTTCGGACAGCAGCCGGTCCTCGCCCCAGCGCGCGAACGGGCGGTGTTCGACCACGCGCACTTCCAGCACGTCGGGCCAGCGCTTGCGCACCTCGGCGTGTTCGACCCACGGCAGCTTCGCGACCGCGGCCTGCGCGTCGTCGAGCTTCACCGCGAAGAAGCCCGAGGCCGCGTGCGGCAGCAGCGTCTCGCGCAGGCGCGCGGTGTCGACGCGCTCCAGCCCGTCGGTCACGCGCAACGTGCGCAGCGGCCAGCGCTCGGTGCCGATCCAGCCGTTGACCAGCGCGACCACCGGCAGCACGACCAGGGCGATCGCGAGCGCCCAGGTCGCCACCTGCAGGATGCGGCGGACTGCGGCATTCATACCGTCTGCTCCAGCACCCGCCAGCACAGCCCGGCGTAGTCGATGCCCAGCTGCGCCGCGGCCTTGGGCACCAGCGAGTGGCTGGTCATGCCCGGCGCGGTGTTGACTTCGAGCAGCAGCAGTTCGCCGCTGGCGCGGTCGCGCATCAGGTCGACGCGGCCCCAGCCGGAACAGCCGGCGGCGCGGAACGCGGCCAGCGCGAGTTCGCCGATGCGCTTTTCCTCCTCGCCTTCCAGGCCGGGGCACAGGTAGCGGGTGTCTTCGGAGACGTACTTGGCGTGGTAGTCGTACCACTCGCCCTTGGGCACGATGCGGATCGATGGCAGCGCGAGCTCGCCCAGGATGCCGACGGTCAGTTCGTCGCCGTCCACCAGCGGTTCCACCAGCATCTCGCCACCGTACTCGCGCGCAACGCGCTCGGCTTCGGCGATGCCGGCCGCGTCGGCCACGCGCGCCACGCCGACGCTCGATCCTTCGCAGGAAGGCTTCACGAACACAGGCAGACCGATTTCGGCGATTGCCGCGGGCACGTCGCCATTCGGCGGCAGGCGCAGGAAGCGCGGCGTCGGCAGGTCGGCGGACTGCCACACCTGCTTGGTGCGGATCTTGTCGAGGGTCAGTGCCGCGCCGAGCACGCCGGCGCCGGTGTACGGCACGCCCAGCGCCTGCAGCAGGCCCTGCAACACGCCGTTCTCGCCGTCGCCGCCGTGCAGGATGTTGAACACGCGATCGACCCGGCCGGCGCGGATCGCTTCGAGCAGCGCGGGAATGCCGTCCACCGCATGCGCATCCACGCCGCGCGCGCGCAGCGCATCGAGCACGCCGCGCCCCGAGTCCAGCGACACTTCGCGCTCGCTGCTGGTGCCGCCGAGCAGCACCGCGACGCGGCCGAACACGGCCGGATCGGTGAAGCGCGGCGCAGGCACGGCGGCGCTCATCGCGAACCTCCCGCGAAACCCTCGCGCGCCAGCTGCTGCGCGGCGTGGCCGATGTCGCCCGCGCCCATCATCAGCAGCAGGTCGCCGTCGTGCAGCACGTCGGGCAGCACGCCGGCCAGCTCCTGCGCGCTGTTGACCACGACCGGATCGATGCGACCGCGGGCGCGGATCGCGCGCGCGAGCGCCTTGGCGTCGGCGCCGGCGATCGGCGCCTCGCCCGCGGGGTAGACCTCGGTCAGCACCAGCGCATCGGCCTCGGACAGCACCGCGGCGAAATCGTCGAACTGGTCGCGCGTGCGCGTGTAGCGGTGCGGCTGGAACGCGACCACCAGCCGGCGCTCGGGCCAGCCGCCGCGCGCGGCGTCGAACACCGCCGCCAGCTCCTTCGGATGGTGGCCGTAATCGTCCACCAGCTGCACGTTCGCGCCCTGCGCGGTGCGCAGCTGCGCGAGCAGGTTGAAGCGGCGGCCGATGCCCTCGAACTTCTCCAGCGCCGCCGCGATCGCCGACGGCTCCACGCCCAGCTGCCAGCCGATGGCCGCGGCCGCGAGCGCGTTGAGCACGTTGTGGCGCCCGGGCAGGGCCAGCGTCGCCGGCGTGCGCGAGCCGTCGGGCAGGCACAGGGTGAAGCGCATCGCCCCGCCCTGCTGGGCGACGTCTTCGGCGCGCACGTCGGCCTGCTCGGAGAAGCCGTAGGTCATCGCGTGGCGCGGCATGTCCTGGGCCAGCCGCGCGACCTCGGGGTCGTCGATGCACAGCACCGCCAAGCCGTAGAACGGCAGCCGGTGCAGGAATTCGGAGAACGCCGCCTGCACGCGCGCGAAATCGCCGCCGTAGTTCTCGAGATGGTCGGCGTCGATGTTGGTGACCACCGCGATCAGCGGGTTCAGGCGCAGGAAGCTGCCGTCGCTCTCGTCGGCCTCGGCCACCAGCCACTGGCCATCGCCCAGGCGCGCGTTGGCGCCGGCCGCGAGCAGCTGGCCGCCGATCACGAAGGTCGGATCGAGGCCGCCCTCGCCCAGCACGCTCGCGGTGAGCGAGGTGGTGGTGGTCTTGCCATGGGTGCCGGCCACGGCGATACCGCGGCGGAAGCGCATCAGTTCGGCCAGCATTTCCGCGCGCGGCACGATCGGGATGCGCTGCGAACGCGCTTCCATCAGCTCCGGGTTGTCATGCCGGATCGCGCTCGAGACCACCACGCAGTCGGTGCCGAGCACGTTCGCCGCGGCATGGCCGCGGTGCACGGTGGCGCCCAGGCGCACGAGGCGCTGCGTGGTCGCGTTGTCGGCGGTGTCGGAGCCCGACACCTGGTAGCCGAGCGTGCACAGCACTTCCGCGATGCCGCTCATGCCGGCGCCGCCGATGCCGACGAAATGCACGCGCGAGAACGCGCGGGCGATGCCCTCCTTGGTCAGTTCGCGGGCGGCGAGCAGGCGACGGATCATGCATTCCTCCCGAGGCCGCCGAAGGTCGGCTCGATGCGTGGGCGCAGGCGGCTGGTGCCGCGCGCGCCGGCGACCGCGGACGGCGGCGGCTGCGTGGTCGGCGGCGGCGCCGGCGCCGGCGCATCGCCGCCCGGGCCCTTCGCGCCCTCGCCGCGCAGGCGCGCGACCTGGCGCTGGGCGCGGTCGAGTTCGTAGGACACGCGCAGCAGCAGACCGATCGCGACGCAGGTCATCATCACGCTGGAGCCGCCGGACGAGATCAGCGGCAGGGTCAGCCCCTTGGTCGGCAGCAGCCCGAGGTTGACGCCCATCGAGACCAGGCTCTGCAGGCCGATCATCAGCGCCACGCCGAAGGCGCAGTAGCCGGCAAAATGGCGCCGCATCTCCACGCAGCGATAGCCGATCCACAGCGCGCGGCCGACCAGGGCGGCGAACAGCGCGATCACGAAGAACACGCCGACGAAGCCTAGTTCCTCGCCGATCACCGAGAAGATGAAGTCGGTATGCGCCTCCGGCAGGTAGGACAGCTTCTGGATCGACGCACCGAGGCCGACGCCGGCCAGCTCGCCGCGGCCGATGGCCATCAGCGCGTTGCTCAGCTGGTAGCCGGCGCCGAGCTGGTCGTCCCACGGGTTCCAGAACGAGGTGATGCGGCGCAGGCGATAGGGTTCGATCACCGCCACCGCCACCAGCGCCGGCAGCAGGCCCAGCACCGGCAGCATCATGCGCTTGAGGTGGCCGCCGCCGAGCACCAGCATGCAGGCGGTGACCGCGAGCAGCATCGTCGCCGAGCCGAAGTCCGGCTGCATCAGCAGCAGGCCCACCAGCACGACCGCCACGCCGATCGGCTTGAGCATCGCCGCCCAGGTCGCGTTGACCTCGTCGCGGAAGCGCACCAGGTAGCTCGCCAGCCAGACCAGGTAGAGGATCTTCACCGCCTCGACCACCTGGAAGTTCGACACGCCGAGGTTGATCCAGCGGCGCGCGCCGTTGACGGTGTGGCCGAGGCCGGGCACGAACACCAGCAGCAGCAGCAGCACGCACAGCGCCAGCAGCGCCTGCGGGTACTTCTCCACCAGCTTCAGGTCGGTGCGCATCACCACCGCGCACAGCACGATGCCCACGGCCAGGAACACGACGTGGCGGACGAGGTAGTAGAACGGGCCCTCGCCGTGGTTCACCGCGACCGCGATCGAGCTGGACGCGACCATGACCACGCCGAAGGCCGCGATCGTCGCCACGATCGCCAGCAGCCAGCCGTCGTAGCGCCCCTCGATCGCGTCCAGGCGCGTGGCCTGGCGGGCGCCGCTTTCGAATGCGCGGGAATCGAACGTCGTGCTCATCAGCGCACCTTCAGGGTGGCGAGCCCGACCAGGACCAGGATCACCGAGATGATCCAGAAGCGCACGATCACGCGCGGCTCCGGCCAGCCTTTGAGCTCGAAGTGGTGGTGGATCGGCGCCATGCGGAACACGCGCTTGCCGGTGAGCTTGAACGAGGCCACCTGGATCATCACCGACAGCGTCTCGATGACGAAGATGCCGCCCATGATCACCAGCACCAGTTCCTGGCGCACGATCACCGCGATCGTGCCGAGCACCGCACCGAGCGCGAGCGCGCCGATGTCGCCCATGAACACCATCGCCGGATAGGTGTTGAACCACAGGAAGCCGAGCCCGGCGCCGGCGATCGCGGCGCAGATGATCGCAAGCTCGCCCGCGCCCGGCACCACCGGAATCTGCAGGTAGCGCGCGAACTCGGCGTGGCCCGAGGCGTAGGCGAACACCGCCAGGCCGCAGGCGACCAGCACCGTCGGCATGATCGCGAGGCCGTCGAGGCCGTCGGTGAGGTTGACCGCGTTGGAGAAGCCGACGATCCAGAAGTAGGCGATCGCGACGAAGCCGACGCCGGCCAGCGGCAGCGCCACAGACTTGAAGAACGGCACGAAGAACGTGGTCGCCGCCGGCACGTCGGCGTAGAGGTACAGGTACACGCCCGCGGCGAGGCCGAAGATCGACTGCAGCAGGTACTTCCAGCGCGACTTGAGGCCGTTGGGGTCGCGCTTGACGATCTTGATCCAGTCGTCGTACCAGCCGATCGCGCCGAACGCCACCATCACCAGCAGCACCACCCACACGTACTTGTTGCGCAGGTCGCCCCACAGCAGCACCGACGCAAAGACCGTGAACAGGATCAGCGCACCGCCCATCGTCGGCGTGCCCGCCTTGGAGAAGTGCGACTGCGGGCCGTCCTGGCGGATCGGCTGGCCGCCCTTGTACTGGGCCAGCTTGCGGATCACCGCCGGGCCCCACCACAGCGACAGGAACAGCGCGGTCAGCGCGGCGAGGATGCCACGGAAGGTGAGGTAGCCGAACAGGCCGAACAGGCCTTCGAGCTGCTGCAGCCAGCGTGTCAGTTCAAGCAGCATCGTGATCCCCCGTGTCGCGTGGCAACAGCGCATCGACGATGCGGTCCATCGCGCTGCCGCGCGAACCCTTCACCAGCAGGCGCACGCCCGAGTGCAGGTCCACACGCAGCGCGTCGACCAGGGCGTCGTGGCTGTCGAAATGGCGCCCGCCGTCGCCGAAGGCCTCGACCGCGGCGGCGCTCAGCGGCCCGAGCGCGTACAGCCGCGCGATGCCGGCGCGCTGCGCGCGGCGACCGGCTTCGGCATGCAGCGCCACCGCGTCCTCGCCGAGCTCGCGCATGTCGCCGAGCACCAGCCAGTTCTCGCCGCTGGCCGCGGCCAGCGTGTCGATCGCGGCGTTCAGCGAACCCGGGTTGGCGTTGTAGCTGTCGTCGATCAGGATCGCGCCGTTGTCGAGGCGATGGCGCACGAGGCGGCCCTTCACCGGCTCGGCCTCCGACAGCGCCTGCGCGATCGTCGCCAGCGGCACGCCGAGCGCCAGCGTGATCGTGGCCGCGGCCAGCGCGTTGGCGACGTTGTGGCGGCCCGGCAGCGGCAGCGACACCCTGGCCTCGCCCGCCGGCGTGGCCAGGGTGAAGCGCGAGACCTCGTCGTCGAGCCGGAGGTCGCGCGCGGTGACGTCGGCGCTCGCTTCCAGGCCGAAGCGCAGCAGCCGGCGGCCGTGGGCGCGCTCGGCGAAGTACGGCGCGAAGGCGTCGTCGGCGTTGATCACGGCGACGCCGTCGTGCGGCAGCGCGTCGTAGATCGCGGCCTTGGTGTCGGCGATGCCGAGCAGGCTCTGCATCCGCTCCAGGTGCGCCGGCGCGACATTGTTCACCAGTGCCACGTCCGGGCGCACGATCCCGGTCAGGTAGGCGATGTCGTTGTGCTTGCCGGCGCCCATCTCGTAGACCGCGACGTCGGCGTCGTCGGGCGCGTCGATCACCGCCAGCGGCAGGCCGATCTCGTTGTTGCGGTTGCCGGGGTTGGCGTAGGCCGCCAGCGTGCGCGACAGGATCGCCAGCGTGAGCTGCTTGACGCTGGTCTTGCCGTTGCTGCCGGTGATCCCGACCACCTTGCCGGTGCGGGCGTGCTGCAGCGACGCAGCCAGCGCGGCCAGCGCACGCTCGGTGTCCGCCACCACCACCTGCGGCAGCGGCGCGTCGCAGGCGCGCGAGACCAGCGCCGCGCGCGCGCCCTGTTCGGCGGCGGTCGCGACGTGGTCATGGCCATCGAAGTTCGCGCCCTTGAGCGCGATGAACAGCGCCGCGCGGCCATCGCTGGCGTCGAGCGTGCGGGTGTCGGTCTCGACCGCGTCGATCAGCACGTCGTCGCCCTGCCCGCCCCCATGCAGACGGCCGTTGGTCCATTGCGCGATGCGCGAAAGCGGCAGCGGCTTCATGGCGCGGCCTCCAGCGCTTCGCGCGCGACCAGCCCGTCGTCGAAGGGATGCTTCACCCCGGCGATGTCCTGGTAAGTCTCGTGGCCCTTGCCGGCGATCAGCACGATGTCGCCCGCCTTCGCGCGGCCGATGGCGCCGCTGATCGCGGCGCGACGATCGCGCTGCACGACCACGCGCCGCGGATGCGCAAAACCGGCCATGATCCCGGCCACGATCGCGTCACCGTCCTCGCCGCGGGGGTTGTCGTCGGTGACCACGACCTCGTCGGCCAGGCGCTCGGCGATCGCGGCCATCTGCGGGCGCTTGCCGGTGTCGCGCTCGCCGCCGCAGCCGAACACGCAGACCAGGCGCCCGCGCAGGTGGCCGCGCAGCGATTCCAGCGCCTGCTCCAGCGGATCGGGCTTGTGCGAATAGTCGACCACCACCAGCGGCAGGTCGCCGCCGCCGAGGCGGTTCATGCGCCCCGGGATCGGCTGCAGCCTGCCGAGCACACCGGCGATCGCGTCCACGTCGAAGTCCAGCGCGTGCAGCACGCCGGCCACGACCAGCAGGTTGTCGATATTGAAGCGCCCCAGCAGCGGCGAGGCGATGCGACGCACGCGGCCGTCGAGATGCAGGTCGAAGGCGATGCCGTCGGCGTCGAGCGAGACGTCCTGCGCACGCACCGGGGCGTCGGCGGCGCCACGCGCGCTGGTGCCGATGGCTCGCAGCGCGTCCGGCAGCGCGGCGAACAACCGGCGGCCGTAGGCGTCGTCGAGGTTCACCACCGCCGCGCGCAGGCCCGGCGTCGCGAACAGCTTCGCCTTCGCCGCGCCGTAGGTGTCCATGTCGCCGTGGTAGTCGAGATGGTCGCGGCTGAGGTTGGTGAACACGCCGACCGCGAAATGCACCGCGTCCACGCGCCCCTGGTCGAGCGCATGCGAGCTGACTTCCATCGCGATCGCCTGCGCGCCTTGCTCGCGCAGCTGCGCGAGCAGCGCATGCGTCTGCAGCACCAGCGGCGTGGTGAAGCCGGTCGGCTGCGCCTGGCCGTACAGTCCCGCGCCGAGCGTGCCGATGGTGCCGCTGCGCACGCCGCACAGGTCCAGCGCCTGCGCCAGCAGTTGCACGGTGGAGGTCTTGCCGCTGGTGCCGGTGACGCCGATCGCGGTCATGCCCGCGGACGGACGGCCGTGGAACTCATCGGCCATCGCGCCCATGCGCGCGCGCAGGCCGGGCACGGCGATGGCGTCGGCCGGCGGCGGCGGCACGTCGTCCGGCACCGGCGGCTCGAACAGGATCGCGCGCGCGCCGGCGCGCCGGGCCTGCTCGACGAAATGCAGGCCGTGCGTGCCGAAGCCGCCGATCGCGACGAAGGCATCGCCTTCGCGCACGTCGCGGCTGTCGAGCACCAGCCCGGCGATCGACAGCGACGCGGGCACGCCGGCCACCTCGGGCAGCAGCCGCGACAGCGGCATCAGGCGGCTCATCGCGCCGCCCCCGGCTGCGCCGCGGTACCGGCCGCGACGGTGGCGGGCGCCGCGACCTTCGCCACCCGGGCCTTCTTCGCTTCCTCGGCGGCCTGCGCCGCCAGCCAGGTCTCGATGTCGTCCGGCGGCACGTCCATCAGCCGCAGCGCGCCCTCCATCACCCGCGCGAACAGCGGCGCGGAGACGTAGCCGCCGCCGTAGGTGGAACCGCCGCCGGAGGGATCGGGATCGTTGACCACCACGGTCACCGCGAAGCGCGGCTTGTCGACCGGTACCAGCCCGGCGAAATAGGCGATGTAGCGACGCGAGTAGCCGCCGCCCGAAGACTTGCGCGCGGTGCCGGTCTTGCCGGCGACGTGGTAGCCCAGGATCGCCGCGCGCGTCGCGGTGCCGCCCGGCTCGGTGACGGTCTGCATCATCTGCATGACCTGCGCGGCGACCTTCGGGTCGAGCACCTGCTTCGCCTCGCCGCCGGAGCCACCCTTGACGAAGGTCGGCGTCACCGCGCGGCCGCCGTTGCCGAGCGTGGCGTAGGCGCGCGCGATCTGCAGCGGCGTCACCGACAGGCCGTAGCCGTAGGACAGGGTCTGCTTGGTGGTGCCGTCCCAGCGCTCGGGCGTACGGAAATTGCCCGGCGCCTCGCCCGGGAAGCCGCTGCCGGTGCTGGAGCCGTAGCCGAGGCGGCGCAGGAAGGCGTCGAACTCGCGGTCGGGCAGCAGCTTGACGATCTTCGACACGCCGACGTTGGAGCTCTTGGTGATGATGCCGGTGGTGTCGAGCACACCGTAGTTGCGGAAGTCGCTGGTCTTGTACTTGCCGTTCGCGATCCAGCCGGGGCTGGTGTCGAAGCGCGTGGTCGGGGTAATCACGCCCGATTCGAGCGCGGCCGCGACGGTGAGCGGCTTCATCGTCGAGCCCGGCTCCAGCAGGTCGGTCACCGCGCGGTTGCGGTAGGCGTCGCGGTTCTCGCCGCTGACCTTGTTGTTGTTGTACGAAGGCAGGTTCGCCATCGCCAGCACTTCGCCGGTGGCGACGTCGAGGATCACCACCGAGCCGCTGGCGGCGCCGGCTTCGAGCAGGGTGCGCTTGAGCTCGCGGTAGGCAAGGAACTGGATGCGGCGGTCGATGCTCAGCACCAGGTCCTTGCCGGGTTCGGCGGGACGGATCAGGTCGACGTGCTCGACGATGCGGCCGTGGCGGTCGCGGATCACCTTCTGCGCGCCGGGCGTGCCGCTGAGCCAGTCGTCGAACGCCAGCTCGACGCCCTCCTGCCCCTGGTCGTCGACGTTGGTGAAGCCGAGCACGTGCGCGACCGCCTCGCCCTGCGGATAGAAGCGGCGGAACTCGCGCTGCGAGAACACGCCGGGAATGCGCAGCGCCAGGATCTTCTGCGCCACCGCCGGGTTGATCCGGCGATGCCGCGGCACGTACATGAACTCCTTGTCCTTGCGCTGCGAGACGTAGCGGGTCAGGTAGTCGGGCGGCAGGTCGGTGGCCTCGGCCAGGCGCGCGATCGCGGCCGGGTTGTTGGCCAGCTCCTGCGGATTCGCCCACAGCGATTCGACCGGCGAGGACACCGCCAGCGGCTCGCCGTTGCGGTCGGTGATCATGCCGCGCGAGGTCGGGATCGGCACCTCGCGCAGGAAGCGCGCATCCGCCTTTTTCTGGTAGAAGGCGTTGTCGACCAGCTGCAGGTCGACCGCGCGGCCGACCAGGACCACCGAGCACAGCGCCATCGCGCCGCCGACCAGCCACAGCCGCCCGCGCAGGTTGAACTGCGCGCGCGGGCGCGGCTTCTTCGCCGAACCGCCGGCGGTCTTGACGAACCTCATGGCCGCACCACCACGATCTCGCCGGCGGCGGGGAACTTCATGCCGAGCTTGTTGCGCGCGACCTGGTCGATGCGGTTGCTCTCGGCCCAGGTCGCCTGCTCCAGCTGCAGCCGGCCGAACTCGATGTTGAGCTCGTCGCGCGCGCGCTCGAGCCGCGTCAGCTGCACGTACAGCTCGCGATGCTGGTGGCGCGCGTGGACCACGCCGATCGCGGAGATCACGGTGGCGATGACGAGCACGGCCAGGGCGATGCGGGTCATGGCCGCGGCTCCGCTGCGGCCGGGATTGGGGATTGGGGATTGGGGATTGGGGCCTGCCGTCCCGCTTTTCCGAATCCCGAATCCCGAATTCCCAATCCCAGCTTTTCAGCCACCCGCAGCACCGCGCTGCGCGCGCGCGGATTCGCCGCCACTTCGTCTTGGGGCGCCTTGCCGGCGTCGCCGATGGCGCGCAGCGTCGGCACGAAGCCGGTCGCTTCGGGCAGGCGGCGATTGCCGGGCGGCGCCTTCGCGCGGGCGGCGATGAAGCGCTTGACGATGCGGTCCTCGAGCGAGTGGAAGCTGATCACCGCCAGCCGGCCGCCGGGCCCGAGCGCGTCGTGTGCGGCGTCGAGGCCGCGCTCGAGGTCGTCGAGCTCGCGGTTGACGTGGATACGGATCGCCTGGAACGAGCGCGTCGCCGGGTGGATTTCCCGATGGGAGCCGGCGTGTTTCCCTCGCGGCATCACCGAGGCGATCAGCTCGGCCAGTTCGGTGGTGCGGGTGAGCGGCTGCTCCGCGCGGCGCGCGACGATGGCGCGCGCGATGCGGCGGCTCATGCGCTCCTCGCCGTAGGTCCACAGCACGTCGGCGATCTCGCGCTCGTCCGCGCGCGCCAGCCACTGCGCCGCGCTTTCGCCGGATTCGGGGTCCATGCGCATGTCGAGCGGGCCGTCCTTGCCGAAGCTGAAGCCGCGATCGGCGACGTCGAGCTGCGGCGAGGACACGCCGAGGTCGAACAGCACGCCGTCGACGCCGGCCGCCGCCGCGTCCCAGCCGCCGAGGTCGGCGAAGCTGCCGCGCCGGATCGCGACCCGGGCATCGCCGGCAAACTCGCGCTGCGCCACCGCGATCGCTTCGGGATCCTTGTCCATCAGCAGCAGCCGACCTCCCGCGCCCAGGCGTTGCAGCACGCCCCGCGCATGGCCGCCGCGCCCGAACGTGCCGTCCAGATAGGTTCCGTCTTCGACCACGCGCAGCCCTTCCATGACCTGCTCGAACATCACCGGAAGGTGCGCGGACCGGACTTCCGCGCCACCGTCCGTCACAACTGCAGATCCACCAGGTCGTCGCCCAGGTCGGCATCGCCCAGCGTCTGCCTGATCTGCGCGAGGTGCGCCTGCTCGCTCCACAGCTCGAACTTGTCGCCCATGCCCACCAGCACCGCCTTCTTCTCGATGCCGACCGCGTTGCGGTGGCTGGCGGGAATGCCGACGCGCCCGTTGGCGTCCGGCTCGACGAAGGTCGCCGCGCCGACCAGCTTCAGCTGCAGCTGACGGTTGACCGAGCGCGTGCGCGGCAGTGCGTTGACCTGGTCGCGCACGCGCTCCCAGACCGCCAGCGGATACAGGTAGAGGCTTCCGGACTCGAAGGGGTTGTAGGTGACCACCAGGCGATTGCCGCCAGCGCTCGCGACGAGATCCCGGTAACTGGTCGGGATCGCCAGCCGGCCCTTGTCGTCGATCGTGATGGCGGTCTCGCCCTGGAACACCACTTCCTGCCCGGAGGTACCCGTCTTCGGCGGGCTTCAGCATCGGAAAACCACAAAATTCCCGGTTTCCCCACGAAGCGCCACCTTATGGGCGGTCCCGAACGATGTCAACAGCTTTCATGTGCAAATTTCATTAAGCGGGTCAATGACTTGCACGATAGTTCACAGACTTGTTCAAGCCTTATCCACAAGCTGCTGATTCGTCTCAAATTTTGAGAATGACCGCTGGACAGTCCGCATGTCGGGTGACGCTGCAGGCCTCTTCGTCAGTGATGCTGCGACGCAACATCGGCCGATATTCAACTGCTCGGTTGACGGTTGCGCCGTGGCAGCGCATATTCAACCACATGATTGAATATCCGTCGCCGCTCGACGGGGTGTTCCACGCCCTCTCCGATCCCACCCGGCGCGCCATGCTCGCCGCGCTGGCCGCGGGCGAGCGCAGCGTCGGCGAACTGGCCGCGCCGTTCGAGATTTCGCTGGCGGCCGCCTCCAAGCACATCCGCACGCTCGAGCGCGCCGGCCTGGTGAAGCGCACCGTGCAGGGTCGCACCCACCGTTGCGCGCTCGAGGCCGCGCCGCTGGCCGGGGCTCTGGCGTGGCTGCGCAGCCATGCGGGAGGCCGGGCCGGTGAGGAAGGTGGCGGAGCCGGCCTGTAAGCCGGGTTCTGTCGTGGACAATCATTCCTCTAGGCGCATCGTCACCGATACGCTCGAGCAACCTACCCGGAGACACCGCGGGCCACGGCATGGTCTCCCTATTTGGTCTTGCTCCCGGTGGGGTTTGCCGTGCCGGTCCGTTACCGGACTCGCGGTGCGCTCTTACCGCACCATTTCACCCTTGCCTGTGCCCTGCCACCCCTTTGCCGTCTCCGGAACGACTTGGCCGGCTTCGCCGGCAAGTGCCGCAAGCGAGCCGCTTCGGCCAGCGGCGGCAAAGGGGTGACAGGGCCATCGGCGGTATCTTTCTGTTGCACTTTCCGTCGGCTCACGCCGCCCAGGCGTTACCTGGCACCGTGCCCTGTGGAGCCCGGACTTTCCTCGGCATCGTTTCCGATGACGCGACTGCCCGGCCGACTCCGCCGAGCGCATTGTCGCACGCCCGATTCAGGGCCGGATGAACTGCTGCCCGCGTCAGCTTCCGTACAAGGCCTTGCGCGGCGCGCCGGTGATCTCCGCCGCCAGCTTCGCCGCGGCGGACGGCGGCAGGTGGCCGCTGAGCAGTGCGTACACGCGACGGCCCTCGACCAGGCGCGCCTCGCCATCGTCGCCCGCGCCCTCCACCATCACCACGAATTCGCCCTTGCGCTGGTCGGCGTCGGCGACGACGCGCGCATGCAGCTGCGCCAGGGTGCCGTCGAGCACCGTCTCGAACAGCTTGGTCAGCTCGCGCGCCAGCACCGCGCGGCGTTCGCCGCCGAAGGCCGCGACGGCATCGGCCAGCATGTCGTCGATGCGGTGCGAGGATTCGTAGAAGATCAGCGTGCGCGGTTCGCCCGCGAGCGCGGCCAGCCGCTCGCGCCGCGCCGACGCCTTCGCCGGCAGGAATCCCTCGAAGGCGAAGCGGTCGCTGGGCAGTCCGGCGACGCTCAGCGCGGCCACCAGCGCGCTCGGCCCCGGCACCGGGCTCACGCGCAGGCCGGCCTCGCGCGCGGCGCGCACCAGGCGGTAGCCGGGATCGCTGACCAGCGGCGTGCCGGCGTCGCTGACCAGGGCCAGCGACTGCCCCGCCTGCAGCCTCGCGACCAGGCGCTGCGCCAGTGCGTCCTCGTTGTGCTCGTGCAGCGCCAGCAGCGGCGTGGCGATGCCGAACTGCGACAGCAGCTGGCGGGTGTGGCGGGTGTCCTCGGCGCAGATCGCGTCGACCTCGCGCAGCACGGCCTGCGCGCGCGGCGACAGGTCACCGAGGTTGCCGATCGGCGTGGCGACGACGTGCAGCACGCCGGCGGCGGCCGGTCCGGGTTCAGCGGCTGGCATCGTCTCTCCACGGTCGGGACGGTAGAATCGCGGCTATTGTCCACCGCGGAGCCCGCCGATGCGGCAAATGACGAAATGGATCGTGTGTGCGGCCATGCTGGCCATGCTGGCGGGCTGCGCATCGGTGCAGGTCAGCGGGCCGGTCACCGACGACGGGGCCAGCGCCCAGCCGGTGGTGAACCCGCACTGGAACTTCGATCCGGCGCGCCCCGCGGGCGACCGCGACGGCTATCGCCCGCCGCGCAAGCTCGCGGTGCTGCTGCCGATGACCGGACAGCTGGCCACGGCCGCCGCCTCGGTGCGCGACGGCCTGCTCGCCGGCTACTACGCCGAGCGGCGCGGCAAGCCCGAACTCGCGTTCTACGACACCGCGGGCACGGTCTCGGGCGCGATCTCCGCGCGCGACCGCGCGATCGCCGAAGGCGCGGACCAGATCCTCGGCCCGCTCGGCCGCGACGAGGTCTCCGCGCTGTTCCAGTCGGCGCAGCCGGTACCGCTGCTGGCGCTGAACCGCGGCAGCAGCGCGCCGTCGGACAACGGCGCGGACTTCTCGCTCGCCCCCGAAGACGAGGGCACGGCCGCCGCGGCCTACGCGCTCGCGCGCAACGCGAAGCGGGTGCTGGTGCTCAGCAACGGTGACGACCACGCGCAGCGCAGCATCAACGCGTTCCGCGCGCGGCTGGAGGCCGAGGGCGGCGCGATCGTCGGCACCCTGGCCATCGTCGGCGACAAGCCCGCCGACCAGTCGGACGCGCTGCGCTCGGCAGCGACGCGCGAAGGCGGCGTGGACGCGATCCTGATCGCCCTGCGCGGCAGCCAGGCGCGCCTGGTCGTGCCGCAGCTGTTCGCGGCGGGGCTGGGCGACCGGCTGCGCGTCGCCACCTCGCAGCTCACCTCGGGCACCGGCAAGGCCGACGAGGACAAGGCGCTGGACGGCATCGCCTTCGCCAGCGAAACCTGGACCAGCGCGGGGCTGTCGGGCCTGCCGTCGCCGGCGACGCTGGCGGCCGATCTGCCCACCGCGCGAGGACCGGCGGCGCGGCTGTTCGCCTTCGGCCACGACGCCTGGCTGCTCAGCGGCTACCTGCAGCACCTGGCCGAGCACCCCGAGGCCAGCCTCGACGGTGCTACCGGCAGGCTGACGCTCGATGCCGGCGGCAACGTCCAGCGCGCGCCGGCATGGGCCACCTTCAGCAACGGCATCGTGGTGCCGCTGGCGGGCGCCGGCGGCTGACCGGCGATGCGCAGCCGCGGCGCCGGGGTCGAAGCCGCCGCGCGCGAACATCTGCTCGGTGCCGGGCTGCGCATGCTCGCGGCCAATGCCGCCGCGCGCTTCGGCGAACTGGACCTGGTGATGCTCGACGACGACACCGTGGTCTTCGTCGAGGTGCGCTATCGCCGCAGCGCGCGCTTCGGCGGCGGCGCGGCGTCGGTGGACGCAGGCAAGCGCCGCCGGCTGGTGCTGGCCGCGCAGCAGTTCCTGGCCATGCACCGCGAACACCGCGACGCGCCGTGCCGGTTCGACGTGGTCGACGCCTCCGGGGATCCCGCCGCTCCGCAACTGCGCTGGATCCGTGACGCGTTTCGCGCCGACGACGCCTGAAGCAACACCGAACCGCGGTCATTTCGAGCGCAGCGGGAAATCCCCGCCCAAGAACGATACCCAAGGGAACTTTCGGAACGCCGTTTCTCGAACCACGCCGGGATTCTTGGTGACTCCGGTTCTTCAACCACCAGGAAGATTGCCGTCGATTCCTTGCCTCGCGATTGCGCCTCGACTATGTCCAGCCGGCTCCGCGATTGCCGTGAGGTGACATGCCGGCGGCGGTCTGGGCTGGACCTGCCGGAGCCGGGGCCAGATGACTGCCCATCGTCCCACCCGGATTGCCGGGCGAGCCCTGCTGCGGCTGCGGCTGGAACGCGTTGTACGGGCTGAACTGGCCCAGGGTGCCCTGGAACAGCATCGCCGCGATCGGTGGTGCGCTCACGATCAGCGTGGTCAGGATCAGGCCCAGCCCGCCCTGCTGCATCGCCATGCTGGTCACGTTCTCGCTGCCCGGCATGCCGACCCCCGGAATCATGCTGCTCACCCAGAACGCCATGCCCACGGCGATCACCATGTCCAGCGCCAGGGTGACCGTCACGGTCAGTACCGCCATCGAGAAGATCGCGCCCATGCCGTAGAGCAGCCACTTGTGGAACAACGGCCTGGTCTGCTCGAACAGCAGGCACAGGATGAACAGCGGCCCCAGCGCCAGCACCAGCCCGATCGCGAACTTGTTCAGCATGATCGCGGCCGCCGCCGTGATCGCCGGCAGCCCGAGGCCGGCCGTGATCAATGCAAGCGTGCGGTCCTTCTGCTCCCGGGTTTCCTCGTCATGGGTGCTGTCCACCGAATCGACCACGACCAGCGCCGCCTGCAGGATGGCCAGCGTGCGGTCGATGTTCTCGTATGCACCCTCTCCGTCCGCGTCACCGGTCATGGTCTCGTTGATCGTGCTCGACAGCCCGTCGGTCACGGCGCCGTAGATCGAGCCGAAGGATGCGCCGAGCCCGAGCGCGATGCCGACGATGAAGGTGGCCCGGAGCGCGCCGACCACCAGCGCCATCATCGACTCGCGCGACGTCCCGGTCACGATGCGGTAGCCCTGGATCATGATCCACAGGGTAAGGATGAGCACGCCGATCCCGCCGAGCACCTGGATGACGCGGGTGCCGAGGTTGGGCAGGTACTCGTGGATCAACTCGTCGTCGATGAACGAGTTGATCTCGTGGAAGAAGACGACATCTTCGGCATCGCTGCACCACGGAATGGACCATCACACGAAGCCTGCCCCTGCAAGAGGGCGGTGGACTATTCAAGTGCGGACAGCGCCTGTTCGAGGATGCGCGCCGGCGGCACGTCGATGGCGATGGCGCGCACGTCGGTTTCGCCGCGCGGGGACTCCAGTGCTTCGAACTGGCTGTCGAGCAGCGAGACGGGCATGTAGTGGCCGCTGCGCGCGCGCATGCGCGCGGCGATCAGGTCGCGACCGCCCTGCAGGAACAGGAAGCGCAGCGGCAGGCCGGCCTCGCGCAGCATGTCGCGGTGCGCCCGGCGCAGGCCGGAGAAGGCCAGGGCCACGCGCTCGCCGACGGTGACGCGGCACTGCAGTTCGACGGCAATGCGCTCCACCCAGGGGCGGCGCATGTCGTCGGTCAGCGGCTGGCCACTGGCCATGCGCGCCTTCGCTTCGTCGCTGTGGAAGTCGTCGGCATCGAGGAAGGTCGCCGGCCAGGCGCCGGCCAGCGCGCGCGCCAGCGTGGTCTTGCCGCTGCCCGACACGCCCATCACCACGGCCACGCGCACGTCGCGGCTCATGCCGGCAGCTCCACGCGTACCACGTAGCGATGCCCGGCGCGGACGTGCGCGATGCGGTCGCCGTCGAGCCGCTGCCCGTCCACGATCAAGACCGTTTGCGCAAGGCCCTGCATGCGTTCGATCTCCACGTCGAACTCGGCGCCGCGGAACCGCCGCCGCGCGCGCGCGCGCGGCCAGTGCGAGGGCAGCTTCGGCGCGATGCGCAGGCCGTCGCCGTCGCCGCGCAGGCCGAACAGCGATTCGACCAGGCAGCGGTACAGCCAGGCCGCGGTGCCGGTGTTGAATAGTTGGCTGGAACGGCCGGCGGTGCGCGGGTGCAGCCGCCAGGCGCCGCGATAGTAGTTGGGCACGAACACCGGCAGCTGGCCGCGCTGCAGGCAGTCGTCGGCATCGGGGCCCGACAGCATCGCGCGCAGCGTGCGCCAGGCGCGGTCGGACTCGCCCACGGCGTACAGCGCGTGCAGCCAGAACACGGCGGCATGGTTGTAGACCGCGCCGTTCTCCGCCGAGCCCGGGAACTTCTGCGTCAACCGACCGACGTCCTCGCGCATGCCGGTGTACGGCGGGCCGAGCATCGCCACGCCCCAGGGCGACACCAGCTCCGCCTCGACCGCGGCGAGCAGGCGCCCGCGCCGCGCCTCGTCGGCGGCGCCACCGAGCATCGCCCAGGCTTGCGGGTTGAGGTAGATGCGGCCCTCGTCGTCGGCGCGCACGCCGAAGGCCACGCCGTCGTCGGTGATGCCGCGGGCGTACCAGTCGCCGTCCCACAGGTGCCGGTTCACGGCGGCATTGAAGGCGTCGGCGCCTGCTCGGAACGCGGCGCCCTGCGCGTCGCGCCCGTGCCGCGCGCAGATGCCGGCCCACAGCGCCAACGCGTGCGCGCTGGCCAGCGACAGCCAGCCGGAGACGCCGCGTCCCTTCCAGCCGACCATGTTCATCGGGTCGCACCAGTCGCCCTGGGCGATGTAGCTGAGTCCGCGGTCGTCACGCTGGTCGAGCAGCCACTGCATCGCGCGGTCGATGCGCTCGGCGACGCTGGCGGCGCGGCCTTCGCGATCGACCACCGCTTCGTCCAGCAGCGCATCGTCTCCGGTCTCGTCCAGGTAGGCGTCGAGGAACACTGGCAGCCAAACGCAATGGTCGGTATGCGGCACCTGGTTGATGTACTTCAGCTCGGCGCCTTCGACCAGCAGGATGCCGTCGGGCATCGCGCCGCTCGGTTCCTGCTGCGACAGCGCGTGCAGGAAGGCCGCGCGCGCCGTGGCCGGCCGCAGGTAGGCCATGCCCATATGGTCCTGCAGGTAGTTGCGCGTCTGCGGATCGGTGGTCAGTCGGTTGGCATCGCCGTGGTAGTAGACCTGCCGCGGCAGCCAGTGGTTGGCGAAATCGTCCAGCCACGGGTCCGGCGTCTCGATGCGCAGGCAGCCGCGGCCTTCGTCGAGATAGGCCGCGTAGCGCGCGGTGGCGTCGGCGAAGCCGTGCGCGGAGAGGTGGCGTTCGCGCAGCGCCGCGATGTCCGCGTCGTCGCGCGCCGGCGCGAACAGGAAGCGGTAGTCCTGCGCCTCGTCCGGCACCAGCGCGACGCGGTACTGCAGGGCCGCCGTCGGCGTCTCGTACAGCGCGTCGCCCCTGGCCAGCGATTGCGCGCCGACAATCGCGGAAGGCGCGTTGAGCCCGCCCTCGCCTTCGAACGCCGCCTGGTTCGCCTCCCACGCGTCGGGCGCGCGCTCGTGCAGCAGCACCGTGCGGTCCTTGAAGTCGCGATTGCGGAAATAGTCCTCGACCTTCTGGTACGGAGTGACGCTGCTGCAGACGATGCCGCCGAGGTCGGCGCGGTAGCCGCCGCACTGGTGCATCCACGACATGTAGCCGACCGGGAAGTACGGATACAGGCTGATCCTGCGCGCACGGCCGGAGAGGTTGCGCACGCGCAGCGTCCACAGCTCGGCGACGTCGTCGACCGGCAGCGCGACGCCCAGTTCCACCTCGATTCCGTCGCAGCGCACGGTCCACGCCACGTCGCCCTGCCCGACCGAGAACGCGAACCCGTCCGGCGCCCGCTTCACCGGCGCATGCGGCGCCGAGAACAGCCCGCCGCTGTCCTCGTCCTTCACGTAGCAGAAGCGGCCGGGGTGATGCGCGTAGTACGGCTGCTCCGGCTGCATGAAGGTCTTCGCCTCCAGTGCCGGCGCGTGCGCGTACTTCGCCGGCTCGGGCTGCATGAACTGCGCGGTGGCATAGCCGCGGCAGTTGAGCTGCAGCAGCATGCGCCGGTTCCACAGGAAGGTGGAGGCCTGCGGCATCGCCGTCGGGCTGTGCAGGACGCAGCGCCGGCCGCCTTGCTCGAATGCGCAGGGCGCTTCGCTCATGCCGCCGCGTCCCGCCGCGCCTGCAGCTCCGCCTGCACCCGTTCCAGCGCCGCGTCGTCCAGCGGATAGAAGCGCATCAGCCAGGCCGCGAGCAGCGCGACCACGCCGGGAATCACGGTCAACAGCAGCGCGATGCCCTGCCGCGAGGCATCCGACTGCGCCTCGTTGGCGACATAACCCATCGCCGCCAGCACCCAGGCGATCGCCGCCGCGGCGAGCGCGCCGCCGAGCTTCTGCGAGAAGGTTGCGGCCGAGAAGGTCATCGCGGTGGCGCGGCGCCCGGTCTTCCATTCGGTGTAGTCGGCGCAGTCGGCGTACATCGAGAAGGCCAGCGGCGACTTCGGCCCCAGCAGCAGGCCGATCGCGGTATTGAGCGCGAACAGCGCCCAGATCGCGTCGGGCGGCACGAAGTACATCGCGCAGCTGAGCACGCCGACGCCGGCCATCAGCCACATCAGCAGCCGGCGCTTGTCGACGTAGCGCGTCATCACCGGCGTCAGCGCCGCGCCCACCGCCAGCGCGACCGAGTACATGCCCAGGAAGGTGCCGGTCAGCTCCGGCCGGCCGACGTGGTACTTCAGGAAGTACACCAGCGAGCCGCTGCGCATCACGATCGTCACCATGATCACCAGCGCCAGCACGAACAGCACCAGCCACGGCTTGTTGTGCAGCAGGTCGAGCAGGTCCTGCTTCACCGCCGTGCGCTGCTGCGGCGGCGGCGCGATGCGCTCGCGCGTGGTCAGGAACACGGTGGCGAAGGTCGCGGTCGCGATCACGCCGTACAGCGCCAGCGTGAGCTGCCAGCCCAGCGCCTCGTCGCCGCGCCCGAGCCATTGCACCAGGTCCAGCGTCAGCCAGTTGACCAGGGTGGTGCCGGCGAAGGCGGCGATGAAGCGGAAGCTGATCAGGGTGGTGCGCTGCTGGCTGTCGGCGGTCATCACGCCCGAGAGCGCGGAGTACGGCATCGACAGCACGGTGTAGGCCAGCATCATCAGGGTGAAGGTGGCATAGGCCCAGAGCAGCTTGCCGCCGGGATCGAGGTCGGGCACGGTCCAGGTGAGCACGCCGGTCAGCGCCAGCGGCAGCGCGCCGAACAGCAGGTAGGGGCGGAAGCGACCCCAGCGCGTGCGCGTGCGGTCGGCGAGCGCGCCCATCAGCGGGTCGGTCACCGCGTCCACCAGCCGGGTCACCAGGATCATGGTGCCGACCGCGGCCGCGGCCAACCCCATGACGTCGGTGTAGAAGATCAGCAGGAAGGCCGAGATGTTGGCCCAGTACAGGTTGAAGCCGAAGTCGCCGAGGCCGTAGCCGGCCTTCTCGCGCAACGGCAGGATCGCGCCGGCCGCACGTGGTCCGCCCGGCTGCGCCGTGGCCTGGTCGTTGCCCATGTCTCTCCCCGTGGCGCCGCGCCCCGTCTGCGGGGGCGTCCGGCCGTCGATGCGGTGTGGTAGCGCTATCAAGAGTGCCGGCAACGGGGGGCGAAGGCAAACCGGACTCGCGCGGTACCGGGGCATCGGTGGTTTCGGCGGGAGGGCGGATGGGCTGCGGGGGGAGTGTCGCGATCGGCGGTCCCCCGCCCCAGCCCTCCCCCGCAGGCGGGGGAGGGAGCAGGATGCCGCGGCTGTTGGCCCCCTCCCCCGCCTGCGGGGGAGGGTTAGGGTGGGGGACCGGCCCTCCGCTTCCCGCCCCGGCACGAAGCGATGTCCTGCCGTTCCGCCGATGCGGCCATGTCAAGCCTTGTCCGCACCGCCCCCGCCACCTACCCTGCGCCTGCCCGCCTGCACCGGCCACGATGTCCTCCCGTTTCGTCCATCTCCACGTCCACAGCGAGTACTCGCTGGCCGACTCGACGATCCGCATCCCGGATCTCGTGAAGCGCTGCGCCGAGCACGGCCAGCCCTCGGTCGCGATCACAGACCGCAACAACCTGTTTTCGCTGGTGAAGTTCTACCGGGCGGCCGAGGGCGCCGGGATCAAGCCGATCGCCGGCGCCGACGTGATGGTCGCCGACGGCGGCGACCCGGCCTGGCCGCTGACCCTGCTGTGCCGCGACCGCGAGGGCTACCTGAGCCTGTCGCGTCTGCTCACGCGGGCGTGGATGCAGGGCCATCGCCACGACGGCGTGGTGGTCCGCCCCGACTGGCTGGGCGAGGATGCCGCCGGCCTGTTCGCCATCGCCGGCCGCCACAGCCGCGCCGGCCAGCTGTTCGCCAGCGGCCGCGACGACCTCGCGACGGCCTGGCTGGGCGACCTGCAGCGCGCCTACGGCGAGCGCTGCTTCCTCGAACTCACCCGCTGCGGGCTCGACGGCGAGGACACGTTCAACGGCTTCGCGCTGCAGGCCTCGAGCGCGCGCGGCATCCCGGTGGTCGCCAGCAACGAGGTGCGCTTCCTAGACGCCGACGGCTTCGAGGCGCACGAGGCGCGCGTGTGCATCGCCTCGGGCCGCGTGCTCGACGACCCCAAGCGTCCGAAGGACTATTCGCCCGGGCAGTACCTCAAGTCCAGCGAGGAAATGGCGGCGCTGTTCGCCGACGTGCCCGACGCGATCGACAACACCGTCGCGCTGGCGCAGCGCTGCAACCTCGAACTGCGCCTGGGCACCTACTACCTGCCGGCGTTCCCGGTGCCGTCCGACGAGACGCTGGACAGCTGGATCCGCAAGGAAGCGCGCGACGGCCTCGCGCGGCGGCTGGACAAGCACCCGCTGGCGCCCGGCCACACGCGCGAAAGCTATGACGAGCGGCTGGAGCGCGAGCTCGACGTCATCGTCTCGATGGGCTTCCCCGGCTACTTCCTGATCGTCGCGGACTTCATCAACTGGGCCAAGGACCACGGCATCCCGGTGGGACCGGGCCGCGGCTCGGGCGCCGGCTCGCTGGTCGCCTGGGCGCTGGGCATCACCGACCTCGACCCGCTGCCCTACGACCTGCTGTTCGAACGCTTCCTCAATCCCGAACGCGTGTCGATGCCGGACTTCGACATCGACTTCTGCATGGACCGCCGCGACGAGGTGATCGACTACGTCGCCGGCAAGTACGGCCGCGACCGCGTCAGCCAGATCATCACCTACGGCACGATGGCGGCCAAGGCGGTGCTGCGCGACGCCGGCCGCGTGCTCGGCTTCCCCTACGGCTTCGTCGACGGCCTGTCGAAGCTGATCCCGCTGCAGCCGGCCGATCCGCTGTCGCTGGAGGACGCGATCGGGCGCAGCAAGCGCGCGCAGAAGGACGACGGCTACGTCGTCGCCGAGTTCAGGCAGCGCTACGAGGAAGAGGACGACGTGCGCGACCTCGTCGACCTCGCGCTGCAGCTCGAGGACCTCACCCGCAACGCCGGCAAGCACGCCGGCGGCGTGGTGATCGCGCCCTCGCCGCTGTCGGACTTCTGCCCGCTGTTCGCCGAACACGATGCCGACGGCCGCGGCCGCAACCCGGTCACCCAGTTCGACAAGGACGACGTGGAAGCGGTCGGCCTGGTGAAGTTCGACTTCCTCGGCCTGAGGACGCTGACGATCATCGACTGGGCGGTGAAGGCGATCAACGAACGTCGCGCGTCGAAGGGCGAGGCGCCGCTCGACATCTCGGCGCTGCCGCTCGACGACAAGCCGAGCTACGAACTGTTCGCACGCGGCGACACGGTCGCGGTGTTCCAGTTCGAATCGCGCGGCATGCGCGAGCTGCTCAAGCGCGCGAAACCAGATACGTTCGAGGACATCATCGCGCTGGCCGCGCTGTTCCGCCCCGGCCCGCTGGGCAGCGGGATGGACCGGCAGTGGTGCGACCGCAAGCACGGGATCGAGGACGTCAGCTACCCGCATCCGGCGCTGGAGCAGGCGCTCTCGCCGACCTACGGCGTGATTGTGTACCAGGAACAGGTGATGCAGATCGCCCAGGTGCTGGCCGGCTACTCGCTGGGCGGCGCCGACCTGCTGCGCCGCGCGATGGGTAAGAAGAAGCCCGAGGAGATGGCCAAGGAGCGCGCCAAGTTCGAGTCCGGCGCGGCCGCCAACGGCGTCGACGCGCGCACCGCGACCCAGATCTTCGACCTGATGGAGAAGTTCGCCGAGTACGGCTTCAACAAGTCGCACTCGGCCGCCTATGCGCTGGTCGCCTACCAGACGGCGTGGCTGAAGGTGCACCACCCGGCCGAGTTCATGGCCGCGGTGATGTCCAGCGACATGGACAACACCGACAAGGTGGTCGGCTTCCTCGACGAGGCCAAGGCGATGGGCCTGACCGTGCTGCCGCCAGACGCGAACGCGTCGAACTACATGTTCGAGGCGATCGACGCCCGCACGATCCGCTACGGCCTGGGCGCGGTGAAGGGCGTCGGGCGCGGCGCCTGCGAGGCGATCATCGAGGCGCGCGGCGAGGGCTACGCCGACCTCTACGACTTCTGCAAGCGCGTGGATTCGGGCAAGCTCAACCGGCGCACGCTGGAGGCGCTGATCCACGCCGGCGCGCTCGACGCCTTCGCGTCCAACCGCGCCTCGCTGATGCTGCAGCTGCCGGAAGTGCTCAAGGCCACCGACCAGATCGCGAAGAACCTCGCCGCCGGCATGTTCGACATGTTCGGCGGTGGCGGCGCACCCGACATCCACATCGAGCTGCCGACCTGCGACGAGTGGCCGCTCAAGCAGAAACTCGACGGCGAGCGCGACACCCTCGGCCACTACCTCAGCGGCCATCCGCTCGATCCCTACCGCGAGGAACTCAAGGCGCTGGTCGGCCACGACCTCGGCCAGCTCGACGCGCTCTGGGCCAGCCGCCCCGAGGAGAAGGGCCGCAGCTGGCGCCCGGAAACCACCGTGGTCGTCGCCGGCCAGGTGCTGGCGATGCGCAAGCGCGGCGATTCGCAGGCCTTCGTGCAGATCGAGGACGGGCGCGGGCGGCTCGAATGCGCCTTCTTCGCCGAGGAATACTTCGCCAACGCCGCCCTGCTCACGCGCGACCGCATCCTCGTCATCGAGGGCGGCCTGCGCGAGGACGAGTTCAGCGGCGGCTTCTCGCTACGCGCGCGCCGCTGCTGGGATTTCGAGCAGGTCTGCCAGCAGCACGCGCAGGGCCTGGCGCTGAAGCTCGACCTGCGCGTGCCCGGCTCGCTGGAGCGCGTGGAATCCTTGTTCGCGCAACACCGCCCCGGGAAGACGCCACTGCGCTACGACCTGCTGCTGCCCACCGGCGCCGCGGGCAAGCTCGACGTCAACGGCAGCCATGGCGTGCGTGTCGCCGCCGACCTGCCGTCCACGCTGCGTTCACTGCCGGGCGTGGAGCAGGTCAAACTGTCGCTCGCGCGCCCCTGGGTGAACTGAACGTCGTCGCCCGGGCGGGATCGTCGCATCGAGGCGTCCATGGCCGCAGGACCAGGCGCCGTCCCCGGCGCCATCTTCGACATGCGGATCCCGGCGTTGCCGCACCCCTGCCGCAGGGTTGCCCACGCCCCCCCGGACCGGCATGACGCAAGCGGATGCCGCCACCGAAGTAGTGCCACGGGATCCATGCCTGCACGTCGCTGCACGGCCACGCGAACACGTGACAACGATCACTGCGGTCGATCGCCGCAGCCAATCCCGGCAAACGCAATGCGTGTTCGATCCTTCGCAGTTGCCACGGCCATGTACTGCCGATGCCGTGGGCCTCGAAGCACAACACCTCGCGCGCAAGGATCAGTTCACCGGGAATGCTGGAAAGACCCCGCAACAGCCAGGTCTCGCTGCGCATCTCCCCACGGGATGCAGATCGCGCTTGCGTTTGATCCCAGCGAGCGGCAGCGATCATGTGCACTGCGTCGCACATTGTCGGCCCTGTCAACCCAAGCCAGCGCCCATGTCAGCGCGAACCCGGTGGCGACGACGTCCATGCCGCCGCCAGTGCAAATGCTTCCGCACGTGCTTCGTGCTCGCGACGGCAGCGCCTGGCGGCGATGTCGGCGTCGCGGTCGGCGCCGATGTATTGCTGCATCCGCTTGTGGTTGGCCTGCGCCAGGCAGGCATGCAGTTCGCCATCCTCCGGCAGCGGAGCGAGATGGATCGGGTGCATGAGGAGCGCATGCTCGACCTCGTCGTAGACCGCGGCCGGGGCCGTGGTCACCGCGACGTCGGCATCGAACCATGCGCTGGGCGCCGCCTCCGCAGGATCCATCCCAAGCCATGGCCCACCGGTTTCGACATATTCCATGCCGATGTACATGCGTCCACGCATCGCGTCCTCACCCTGGGCGAAGCGGAAATGCACGATGTCCATGTTCTGCGCATCGTAAGGACTGCGCTTCGCAGCCTGCTCCAGCACCAGCGCCTCTTGGTCGGCATAGCGTGAACGCACGAGGGCTTCTGCGTGACGACGAGTGACGGCTTCCATCCCGCCGCTGCGGATGCGCGGGATGTCGTCGGTTGCCGCGATCCGCTCCGTCGGCAAGCGTTCCCGCCGGCTGCGACCATCGGCGGACACGAAAATCCAATGCAGGCAGGACGATCGCATGCAGTTCGCCGCCACGCGGATCTCGCCCTTCCAGTCCGGCGGCGGAACCCCCCGCACGCGCTGCAGCACCAGGTCCGCATAGGCGCCCCGCCCATGCACCATGATCCGTCCGTCGGCGCTGTCGCGTTCCAGCGGTGGCTGTGGCGTGTGAGGCGTGTCCGCGGCGGCATTGACGTCCAGCCGCTCCTGCGAGGCCCATGAGCGGACATCGCCACGCGCATCGAGACTCCCCGACGATTCCGGGCCGCCACAGGCCGTTGTTGCCAGCAACACCGCCACTCCCGTCGCAATCCGCGCGCCCCAGGCACGACGCCTACACGTCGCGAGGGTATTCACGGGATGCGCTCGAGTTCGGTGGCGTTGGAGGGCTGGTAGTACGGATCGTGGGTGCTCCACGCATTGTTCGGATTGTCGTTGTCCTGGAACACGCGCGAGCCACCGTGGATGCTCGACTGCACGGTGCCGCCCCCGTTGCCGGCGTAGGTGTCGTATTCGCCGATCGCTTCCAGCCCGCGCCGATGCATGCCGTCGTTGGTGGCGACGGTGTTGGCGTGGGTCCGGGCGTAGATGCCGGCCACCTCGCGCTGGGTCTGCGCACGGATCCCGGCACGGTCCGCCTCGCCGCGCGCATTGATCTGCGCCATGCGCCCTTCGTGCCACTGGTCGATGCCCTGGCGCTGCGCGGCGTAGTAGCGCTGGAGCGTCCCCGTCACCCGCTGCCTGGCATCGGCCATCCATTGCGGGTCCGGCTGGATGGTCATGGCGATGCGATCGGCGAGTCCGACATCCAGCTGGCCGTTGCGTGCCCGGTTGGCCACGATCTCGGTGCTGGCTGCGGTGGTGTTGCCGCGGAACGACGAGAAGCTGACGCCGGACGACAGCACCTCGCGGATCTCAACACCTTCCAATGTGTAGCCGATCAGCAGGTGCCCGGCCTCGATACGACGTTGCTGACCCGCATCCGGAATCCCGCCCCCTTGAGCCGCCTGCTCCATCCTGGCCACGCCTTCGGGCCAATCCATGTAGTCGAGCACGCGCGCATCCGGGCGGAACTGTGCCGCCACGGATTCAAGGAACGCGCGGACGCTGCGATACGGGGCCGCCGGACAGGGATTGGTGGGGAGCTCGGTGCCCTGCACTTGCCAGGACGCGGCCGGCACCAGCCGGAACGCGGCGATTCCATCCGGCGCCGTCGCCGTCCACGCGACCTGCAATCCGCCGCTGCAGACGTCGCCATTCTCCCAGCGCACGCCGCCGCTCATCCGCCAACCGGCCGGCACCTGCACCGTGTAGGCAAGGCGTGGCGAACCGAAACCGGCTTCGTCCATGATCTGCACCGGTGCCAGTTGGCCGGTGCCGGCATGCACTGGCACTGGCGCCGTCTCAGCATCGCCACCCCCGGCCCATGCCGATCCCGCATCCAGCTGGCCGTCACCGCCAACAGAGTCAGGCCACTGCGTGCCTGCACCTGTGCCACCACAGGCGGAAAGCGCCAATGCCACCGCCAGTACACGCGTGGTCCTGATCATCGTCTTCATGCCTTGCTCCCCGGCGGACATCGCCATTCACTTCACGAGGCGCAGAATGGGTTGATTCCGGCTCATCGCGGCGCCAGCCCGTCGCCGGCATCGCCGGAAAACAGGCCGGCTCGCGCAGGCAGGCCAGCCGGGGACATCTTGCGGGGCTGGACGACGATGCTCGTTTCAGCGGATCCGTTCCAGCTCGGTCGCATTCGATGGTTGTGCATGGGGATCGTCGGTATTCCAGACATTCGACGTCCTGCTGTTGTCCTGGAACACGCGCGAACCCTCGTGGATCGAGCTGTAGACCGTGCCGCCATGGATGCCGGCATACGCATTGCGTTCGTAGATGCCATCGATGGTGCGCGCATGGATGCGGTCGTTGGTGGCCTGGGTGTTGGCATAGGTCTGTGCCCGCATCGCGGCCACCTCGCGCGTGGCGCGCGACCAGATCGCGGCACGGTCGGCGGCCCCCTTGGCGTTGATCTCGGCCATGCGCCGCGCGTGCCAGGCCTGGATCTGCTTGAGCTGTTCGGCGTAGAAATGATTGACGTTGGCCTGCACGCGCTTGACCGCCGGCTCGGCCCACTCCGGATTCTCTTCGATGCTGCCGACGATCCGGTCCAGCAAGCCCATGTCGAGCTGGCCGTTCGGCGCGCGGTAGGCATCCACGCGACCGGCACCGGCGACAATGTTGCCGTTGGATTTGACCCGGTTGAAGGTCACCGCCACGGCAAGCACTTCACGCATGTCGACACCATCGGCCTCATACCCGATCAGCACGCGACCCGCGTCGAAGCGCTGCTCGACCTCCGCAGGCGGCGGTTGCCCGTGGCGGCGCGCCGATTGTTCGGCGCGGGCGGCGTGCTCGGGCCAGTCGCTGTAGTCCAGCACCCGCGCGTTGGGCCGTGCCTGCATGGCGACGGCTTCCAGCAGTTCGCGTGCGGAGCGGAAGGGCTCCACCGGGCATGGATCCACCGGCAGCTCGGTGCCCTTCACCTGCCAGACGAACGCCGGATACATCTCGTACACGCTGACGTTGTCCGGTGCGACCGCCGCCCACGTCACGCGCGCCTGGTGCGAGTAGCACTCGGCCTTGTCGTTCCACTGCACGCCACCTGCGGTCTGCCACCCTCTGGGCACCTGCAGCCGGAAGGCCACCATCGGCGTACCGAATCCGGACGTGTCGACAATCTCGACCGGCACCAGCCGGCGCGTGTCAGACGTCGCGGAGCCGTGCGCACCGGACGCTTGCGTTGCCGCGACGCGTCCATCGCCCGCATCACTCGCCGACCCGCATGCCGACAGCGCGAGCAGCACCGCGGCCGCGCACATGGTCCTCCGACCGATTCCCCTGAACATGGTGTCCCCCTTCGATGCCCGAACTCTCCTGCAAGGCGCAAAGACACGCGCAACCGGCTCATCGGCGCGCCGCGGTGCATGCCGCCGCGGCGACGATCCGACTCACCGACCCTGGCCGCCCTGCCCGTCCATCGCGTTGCGCACCGGGAAGCCGGCCTGGCGCCAGGCGTCGATACCGCCGCGATACCAGTGCACGTTGCCGTAACCCATCTCGATCGCCCGCAGTGCGGCGTTGTACGAGCCCCAGCAGTGCGTGCCGCCGCAATAGACCACCAGCATCTTCGACTTGTCGCCGCCGGTGGCCTGCTGCAGATACTGGCCGAAACCCTGCTGGACCTGGTCGTCGAAGCTGCCGCCCTGCGCGGCAGGCACCACCGCCACCGCGCCGGGCAGATGTTCGGGACCGGCATAGGCATGCAGCAGCAACACCTTGCCCTGCCCGCCCTGCAGCAGTTGCGCGAGCTGCTGCGTGCCGATGACCCTGCCGCCGGGGATCGCGGTCGGGGTCGGACCGCCGAGCTGGTCGGACGGACGCAGCTGCGGCGTCGGCGCCACGCCGAAGTCCTGCGCTTCGCCCGATGCCGCCGGCGGCGCGAACCGCGGTTGCCCGGACTGCATGGAGGGATCCGGCCGCGCCTGCGTCGCGCGCGGCGGCGGCGGCGGGGACGGCTGGCGCTGGCCGGAACCACCGAAGCTGTCCTGCGCCTGGAGCGCCGGCGCGACGGCAAGGCACAGGAGGGTCGCGACTGCGGATGCCAGCGCCAGCCTGCGGGACAGGCCGGTCACGGGATGCGCTCCAGCTCGGTGGCGTTGGCCGGATCGTGATAGGGATCGTTGCTGCTGTAGACGAGGTTCGGATCGCTGTTGCCCTGGAACACCCGGCTACCACCGTGGATGCTCGACTGCACCGTGCTGCCGTCGGTGCCGGCGTAGCTGTTGTACTCGCCGATGCCTTCCATCGTCCGGCGGTGGATGTTGTCGTTGGTCGCGCTGGTGTTGGCGGCGATGGCGCTGTAGATCCCCGCCACTTCCTGGTTGGTGCGCATGCGGATCGCGTGGCGGTCCGCGGCACCGCGGGCGTTGATGATCGCCATCTGCCGGTTGTGCCAGTCGTTGATGCTGCGGGCCTGGCCGTCGTGGAAGCGCTGCATGCTGGCCATGCTGCGCTGCTTCATCGCCTCCATCCACTGCGGGTTGGGCCGCATCGACTGCGCAACGCGCCCGCCCAGCTCCATGTCGAGGCCGCCGTTGGGCGCGCGCAGCGAATGGATCGTGGCAGTGCCGCCGACGATGTTGCCCTGCGTCTGCGAGAAGGTGACCGCCGCGGTCAGCATCTCGCGCATGTCGACGCCGTCCTTGTCGTAGCCGATCAGGATGCGCCCGGCGTCATGGCGCACCTGTGCCTGCGGGTTCGACTGCCCGGCCTGTGCCATCTTCTGCTCGACGTCCGGCAGGCGCTGGTAGTCGAGCACGCGCGCGCCGGGGCGCGTGCGCTGCAAGGTGGCCTCGAGGAATTCTCGGGTCGAGCGGTATGGCGCCGCCGGGCAGGGATTCATCTGGATCTCGGTGCCGGCCACCTGCCAGCTGAAGCCGGGCAGGATCTCGATCGCGGTCAAGCTGTCGGGTGCGATCGCGCCCCAGGCGACCTGCAGCTGGTTGCCGATGCAGTTGGTCGAATCGTTCCAGCTCACGCCGCCCACGGTCTGCCAGCCGGCCGGGATCTGCACCTCGGAAGCGACCATCGGCTGCGCGAAGCCGTTGCCGTCGACGATCTGCGCCGGCTGCAGGCGCGAGGTATCGGGCGGCGGCGGCATCGGCGGCGGCGCGGCCTGCCGCTGCAGCGCCTGTCCCTCCGGCGCGGTGGCCAGCATGCCCTGGTCGGCCTGCAGCGCCTGCCCCTGCGGCCACCCCGGCGCCTGGCCGCCGTCGTCCAGCGCCTGCCAGCCATCGTTCTCCGACGCACCGCCACCGCACGCCGCCAGCGCCAGTCCCAGCACCGTTGCCGTCACGCCCGTTCTGATCCCGTTGCCCATGGTCGTCCCCGGGGGCCCGGATGGCCCTGTCCCCCTTCCAGGCGCAGGACGCCGCGAAACCGGCTCACGCAGGCGGCAGGCGCCCGGCGTGAGCCGATCCGGCCGGAATCCGCGCCTTGTCGGGTAAACGGCCCGCACGGCCGCTTCCAGGGGGACCTCCGCATGCTCGACCGCACCCGCCCGCCATGCGCCACCCGGCGCGAGCTCTATGCGCGCATCGCCGGTAGCGCCGGCGAACACGACGTCCGCCGCGCCGAACGCCTGCTGCTGCGGGCGCTCGAGCGGCAGTGGCCGCAGGTGCGGCTCGAACGCCTGCTGGCGCTGCTGCTGCGGCGCACGGGCGGCGACGCGACCGCCGCCGGGTCGATGCCATGAACCAGGACTACCGCACGCCGTTCGAGCGCCTGCGCCAGGCCTGGTCAGCGCTGATCCGCCAGAGCCTCGAACAGCCAGCTGCGCGCGACCTGCCAGTGGCGCTTGACCGTGGCCGGGGAACTGTCCAGCGCCGCGGCGGTTTCCTCGATGGTCAGGCCGCCGAAGTAGCGCAGTTCGACGATCTTCGCCTTCTCGGCGTCGAAGCGCTCGAGCGCGACCAGCGCACCGTCCAGCGCGGCGACGTCGATGTCGTCGCCACTGCCGTCGGCAAGGTCGATGCTGGTGATTGACACCCGCTCGCCGCCATCACGCTTGTGCGCCGATCGCCGCCGGGCGTGGTCGACCAGCACCTCGCGCATCACCCTCGCGGCCATGTGCACGAAATGAACGCGGTCGCGCCACTCGATGCGATCCAGGCCGCTCAGGCGCAGGTAGGCCTCGTTGACCAGTGCGGTCGCCTGCAGCGTGTGCCCGGCGCGTTCGCCGCCGATCTGGCGCTGCGCGATCGCGCGCAGCTCGGGATAGAGCGCATCGACCAGGCGATCGCGCGCGGACAGGTCGCCCTGCCGCCAGTCCGCAAGCCATTGCGTGAATTCCCCGCTCACGGCGGCAAGTCTAGCAACGGCCGCGGACGCCGCGCACGTGGGCAAGGCGCCGCACTTTTGCTAGCGTCGCGACGTCGGCACGATCTCTGCCGGTGCCGGGAACCGGAATGAACCCATCCACCGAGGGCGCAGTGCTGCAATGGTTCGAGCGCGCGCTCGACCAGCCCGCCGACGAACGCCGCGCATGGCTCGACGCACAGGCGCTGCCGGAATGGCTGCATCTTCGCGTGATGCGCCTGCTCGACGCGGAAGCCGGGATCGGCGACTTCTTGGAACAGCCGGCGGCGGCACCGGAGCCCGACGGTTTCCCGCAGCTCGGGGAACGCATCGGCAACTACCGCCTGGCCAGCCGCATCGACAGCGGCGGCATGGGCGTGGTCTATCTCGCCCAGCGCGCCGACGACGCCTACGACCAACAGGTCGCGGTCAAGCTGATCCGCCCGCTGCACCTGGGCGCGAACGCCGCGTTCCGCGCACAGCTGATCGCCCGCTTCGAGAACGAACGCACCCTGCTCGCCCGGCTGGGACACCCCAACATCGCCCGTATCCTCGACGGCGGCACCACCGCGTCGGGACTGCCCTGGCTGGCGATGGAGTACGTCGACGGGATCTCGCTGATCGACCACTGCGACCGCAACGGCCTCGATGTCGAGGCGCGCCTGCGCGTGTTCCGCAAGGTCTGCGACGGCGTGCAGGAAGCGCATCGCCACCTGATCGTGCACCGCGACCTGAAGCCGGAGAACATCCTGGTCGGCGCCGACGGCGAGCCGCGCCTGCTCGATTTCGGCATTGCGCGCATGCTCGACGCGGGCGAGACCGGATCCGCGGAACACCTGGTCACCTCGCTGACCGCGATGACGCCCGCCTACGCCAGTCCCGAACAGGTGCGGCACGAGCCGACCACCACGCGTTCGGACGTGTATTCGCTGGGCGTGATCCTGTACCAGCTGACCTCCGGCATCCGCCCGTACGAGCTGGCCGGGCTCAGCCCGGCGCAGGCCGAACGCACCATCTGCGATACCCGGCCCCGCGCCCTGCGCGACGCGTTGCGCTCGGCGCCGCTCGACGATGCCGAGCGCCGCCGCCGGATGGCGGGACTGGACGGCGACCTCGAGCGCATCGTCGCCAGGGCCATGCACAAGGACGTCGAGCGCCGCTACGGCTCGGCGCAGGAGCTCGCCGACGACATCCGCCGCCACCTCGACGGCCGGCCGGTGCTGGCGCATCCCGATTCCGCCACCTACCGCCTGCGCAAGTTCGTCGGCCGCCATCGGCTGGGCACCGCGCTCGCCACGTTCGCCACGCTCGCGATCCTGGGCGCAGCCGGCATCGCGGCATGGCAGGCGCGGCAGGCCGCGCGCGCGGCCGACGACATGCGCCAGGTCAACGCCTTCCTGATGGACGTGCTGTCGATGTCCGACCCGTTCAACAGCGGCGGCGAGCTCACCCTCAGCCAGGCGCTGGACGGCGCCGCCGAACGCATCGACGGACATTTCCCCGGCCGCCCCGACCTGTCGGCGGAGGTCCGCTTCGGCATCGGCTACAGCATGGTCAGCCGCTATCGCCTGGAGCAGGCGGAAACCCAGCTCGAACGCGCGCGGCAGGAAAGCGAGGCGGTGTTCGGTCGCGACGACGTGCGCACGATCCGCGTCGTCGAGGGCCTGGCCGGGCTGCGCCACGAGCAGGGCCGCATCGACGAGGCCATCGCGCTGTACCACGACGGCATCGCGCGCTGCGAGCGCGCGGGACTGCGCAAGGACCCGGTCTACCTCTACCTGGTCAACAACCTCGGCATGCTGTTCATGACCCAGGACCGCTATGACGAGGCCGACGCGATGCTGCAGCGGACGCTGGAGATCTGGCGCGCCTCGCACGATGGCGGCGAGGCGGGCACCGACCACGCCAACCTGCTGTCGAACCTCGCCCAGGTCGCGCACGAGAAGGGCGAACACGCGCGCTCGGACCAGCTGTACCGGCAGGCGCAGGCGGAGCTCGAATCGCTGTTCCCCGCCGGCAGCCCGGACCTGGCGATCGTGCTCGGCAACCGCGGCCAGCTGGCCGAGGACATGGACGACAGCGACGGCGCGCTCGCGCTGTACCGGCAATCGCTGGCAATGCGCGAACGGATGTTCAAGGGCGATCATCCCAGCCTCGTCGTCGGCCTGGGCAATGTCGCGCGGCTGTCGGCCGAGGCCGGCGACACCGCGACCGCGCTCGAGACCGCCCTGCGCGGCGCCGAAATGGCCGACCGCGTGTACACCGGGCCCAGCGGCCGCCACGCCAGCGCCTGGGCCACGCTGTCCGCGGCGCGGCTGGCCGGCGGCGACACGAACGGCGCCGCCGAGGCCCTGCGCCGCGCACGGCACCTGCTGGCCGCCGTCGAACCGCCCACGCCTTCGGTGAAAAGCTATCTGGACCGCGTCGCGGCCCGCCTGTGCGCCGCGCCTGGCGCACAGGCAGCCGATTGCGCCGCCCCCTGAGGGCCCCGCGCCGCCATCCCCGACCGCACGCCCGGGTACGGTGGTTCGAGCCGCCGTCGGCTAGACTGCGCGCTTCCCCGCAGCAGTCCCGGGCATGAATCCGAACTACCTCGACTTCGAACAACCCATTGCCGACCTCGAGGCCAAGATCCACGAACTGCGCCAGGCCAGCAGCGGCCCGGCGGTGAACATCGACGCCGAGATCCACGCGCTGCAGGACAAGCTGCGCAAGCGCACCGCGCACATCTTCCGCGACCTCAGCCCCTGGCAGGTCTCGCAGCTGGCGCGGCACCCGATGCGGCCCTACACCCTGGACTACATCAAGGTGTTCTGCGACGAGTTCGAGGAGCTGGCCGGCGACCGCGCCTACGCCGACGACCCGGCGATCGTCGGCGGCCTCGGCCGCATCGACGGCCGCCCGGTGGTGATCATCGGCCACCAGAAGGGCCGCGACACGAAATCCAAGGTGCGCCGCAACTTCGGCATGCCGCGCCCCGAGGGCTACCGCAAGGCGCTGCGCCTGATGAAGCTGGCCGAGCGCTTCAGGCTGCCGCTGCTGACCTTCATCGACACCCCCGGCGCCTACCCCGGCATCGGCGCCGAGGAGCGCGGCCAGTCCGAGGCCATCGCCCGCAACCTGATGGAGATGGCCGAGCTGAAGACGCCGATCATCTGCACCGTGATCGGCGAAGGCGGCTCCGGCGGCGCGCTCGCCATCGGCGTCGGCGACCGCACCCTCATGCTCGAATACAGCACCTACTCGGTGATCTCGCCCGAGGGCTGCGCCTCGATCCTGTGGAAGGACGCGGGCAAGGCGCGCGACGCCGCCGAGCAGCTCGGCCTCACCGCGAAGCGCCTGCGCGAACTGAAGCTGGTCGACAAGGTGATGCGCGAACCGATCGGCGGCGCCCACCGCAACCCGCGCCAGACCGCGATCCGGCTCAAGACCGTGCTGCTCAACGAACTCGACGCGCTCGACGGCCTGCCGATCCCGGACCTGCTGGAGCGGCGCTACCAGCGGCTGCGCGGCTACGGCGCTTACGAGAACGCCTGATCCCTCGGATCAACCGCCTTGCCCGTGCCCGGGGACGCCGCCGAGGCCAGGGCACCGCCGACCGAGTCGCTTCTGCCCGTCATCCCGGCGAAAGCCGGGATCAAGCTTTTTCAGCAACTTGCCGGAGAACTGGATCCCGGCTTTCGCCGGGATGACGACTTGTTCTCTAGAATCGTCCCGTCCGCGACCGGCGGATTTCCGGGGGAACGACCATGATCATCAGGAAGCCCGACCCCGCCGGCGTGATCGGCGGCATCCGCATCGAGACCGAGTGAACGCCTGCTGCGCGCGGACGCGGAGCCGCGCGACGCCTCGCCACGCCATGTCGCCATGACCTTCCCGCTCACGTGGCCGGACGACGCGCCGGCCGCAGCGAACGCGCCGCTGCTGGTCGGCTACAGCGGCGGCCTCGATTCCACCGTCCTGCTGCAGCGCCTGGCCGGCGACGCCGCGCTGCGCGCGCGCGGCCTGCGCGCGATCCACGTCCACCACGGCCTGCACGACGACGCCGATGCGTGGGCGGCGCATTGCGCGCAAGCCTGCGCGGCGCTCGACGTTCCCCTCGACGTCGTCCGCGTGCGCGTCGCCCGCGACGGCGACGGACTCGAAGCCGCGGCGCGCGGCGCGCGCCACGCCGCGTTCGAAAGCGCGTTGGCCAACGGCGAAGTGCTGGCGCTCGCGCACCACCGCGACGACCAGGCCGAAACCTTCCTGCTGCGCGCGCTGCGCGCCTCCGGCGTCGATGGACTGGCCGCGATGCGCGCATGGCGCCGGTTCGGGCGCGGCTGGCTGTGGCGCCCGCTGCTCGACGTGCCGCGGCAGGCGCTGCGCGACCACGCGCTGGCACACGGACTGCGCTGGATCGAGGATCCGTCCAACGGGGACGATGCGCACGACCGCAACTTCCTGCGCCTGCACGTGATGCCGACGCTGCACGCGCGCTGGCCGCAGGCCGACGCCGCGTTCGCGCGCGCCGCCGGCCTGCAGCGCGAAGCCGCCGGCCTGCTCTCGGAAGCCGACGCGCAGGCGCTCGCCGTGGCGCGGACGCTGGACCCGCGCTGCCTGCAGGTGGCGCCGCTTGCCTCCCTGCCGGGGGCACGACAGGCGCGCGTGCTGCGCCAGTGGCTGGACGAGGCCGGGCTGCCGCCGCTACCGGCGGAGGGCGTCGCGCGGATCGTGCGGCAGTTGCTCGGCAACGCGCCGGGAGAGGCCGCCGAATTCGCATGGCGCGGCGCCGTCGTCCGCCGCTGGCGGGACCTGCTCTGGGCCGGGCCGGTGCTGCCGCCCGCGCCCGCCGGCGTGCGCATCGGCTGGGATGGCGCGATGCCGCTGCCATGGCCGGGCGGCGGCACGCTGGCGCTGGACATCGTCCAGCCCGCCGACGGCGGCTCCGGGGCAGATGCCGCGGCAGGCATCGCGACGCCGTTCGTCGTCCACGCGCGCACGGGCGGCGAACGCATCACGCTGCCGGGCCGCCGGCATTCGCACGCACTCAAGCACGTGCTGCAGGACCTCGGCGTGCCGCCCTGGATCCGCGCGCGCCTGCCGCTGCTCTGCGACCGCGAAGGAACGGTGCTTGCCGCCGGCCACCTCGCCTTCTCCGCCGGATTCGATGCCTGGCTGCGCGCGACCGGTCGTCGCCTGCACTGGTCGGGCCTCGCCGCGACCTGACCTGCGCGCGTCGCTGGCTTACACTTCGCGCATGGCCAAGAAGCCCGCCGCCGAGACACCTGCCGTCGCCGATTTCGAGACTTCGCTCGACCAGCTCGAACAACTGGTCGAGAAGATGGAGCACGGCGAGATGAGCCTGGAGGAATCGCTGGCCGCATACGAGCGCGGCGTCGGCCTGTACCGGCGCTGCCAGCAGGCGCTGGAGCAGGCGGAACTGCGCGTGCGCCTGCTCACCGATCCCGATGCGCCTGACAAGGCCGAACCCTTCCCCGGCGCCGCCGATGGCGACGCCTGATCCCCGCGACCACGACGTCCAGGCGCGACTGACCCGCTGGCGCACCCGCGCCGACGCCGCGCTCGCCGCAGCGCTCGACGGCGTCGAAGGCACCGAACCACGCCTGCTCGCCGCGATGCGCCACGCCGTGCTGCTCGGCGGCAAGCGCATGCGACCCCTGCTCGCGTACGCGGCCGGACACGCCTGCGGCGCCTCGGAAGAAGCGCTGGACGCACCGGCCGCCGCGGTGGAACTGGTCCACGCCTATTCGCTGGTGCACGACGACCTGCCGGCCATGGACGACGACGCCCTGCGCCGCGGCCAGCCGACCGTGCACGTCGCGTTCGACGAGGCCACCGCGATCCTCACCGGCGATGCGCTGCAGGCGCTGGCGTTCTCCGTGCTCGCGCAGTCCGCGCTGCCCGACGCGCGGCGCGTGGCGATGCTGGCCGAACTGGCGACCGCGTCCGGCGCCGCCGGCATGTGCGGTGGCCAGGCCTTCGACCTTGCTGCGACCGGCGCGGGATCGATCACGCTGGACTCGCTGGAACGCCTGCACGCACTGAAGACCGGCGCCCTGCTGCGCGCCGCGGTGCGGCTGGGCGCGATCGCGGCCGGTGCCGACGCCGCGACGCGGCGCGCGCTGGACGATTTCGCCGACGCGCTCGGCCTCGCCTTCCAGATCCGCGACGACCTGCTCGACGTCGAAAGCAACAGCGCCACGCTCGGCAAGACCGCCGGCAAGGACGCGGCGCAGGACAAGGCCACCTTCCCGGCCCTGATCGGGCTGGACGCCTCGCGCGCGCGCCTGCGCACGCTCGCACAGCACATGGACGACGCGCTCGCCGGATGCGGAGGCGATACCGCGCCGCTCGCCGCCCTCGGCAGCCGCGCGATCGAGCGCGATCACTAGCACTCCCGTCATCCCCGCGCAGGCGGGGATCCAGCGTCTTTGCGGTTGATCGACAGGGCTTGCAGCGTCGGGGGCGTAGCCCCGACCTACGGCAATCCCGGGATCAAAGCAACCGCAGCGTCAGCGGGTAGCGGTACTGCTCGCCGTTCCAGGCCTTGATCGTGGCGATGATGCTGCACACCAGCCACATCACCGCGATCGCCGCGACCGCTGCCAGCAGCACCAGGCCCGCCGGCAGGGTGACGATCAGGCCGATGCCCAGGGTCAGCACGGTCGCGCCCAGCAGCAGGAAGCCGGCCACGCACACCGCGCAGGCATACAGGAACATGCTGAGGTTGAAGTTGAACGCCTCGCGCGCGTGTTCGGCGGCGAAGGGCGCGTCGTCGCGCTTGAGCAGGTAGATCACGCCAGCGGCGAGCATGCCGGCGAAACCGGCCGTCCAGCTGGTCAGCAGCGCGAGGGCCAGCGCGGCGACGTGCGCCCCGGCGGCCCACTGGCGATCGGCCAGGGAAGCGTCTTCACGATGCAGCATGGCATTCATCGTCCAACTCCGGCCGGAAACCGTCCGGCGCAGGAACGATGATGCGGCCGCGCGCAGGGAACTCAACCCGCCGGAAGCACCAGTGACCTTTGGCCCCCGCCGGAGTCCTGAAGGCGCGCCTGCAAAATGCCGGCGCGCGATTGCGCGCCGGCACGTGACTCAGCTGATCAGCCGGATCGCGAACGGATAGCGGTAGTTCTCGCCCTTGTTGGCGGCGAGCCCGGCGATGATGCTGAAGATGATGCAGACGATCCAGAGGATGAAGTTCAGCAGCGCGCCGATCAGGATCACCGACAGGATGATGCCGATGATGTAGCCGAACAGCAGCGTGATCTGGAAGTTCAGCGCTTCCTTGGACTGGCCGGTCAGGAAACCCTTGTCCGCCTTGTCCTTGTTGATCAGCCACACCACCAGCGGCACGATGAAGCCGAGGATGATGCCGGACAGGTGGGTCAGCATCGCGACCGTGCGGTCGTCCTGGCTGGCTTCGCCGCCGTGGATCGGATTGGTGTCGTTCATGTCGCCTTCCCCGGTTGGTTGAAATGAATGTTTCCGTACGCCGGCGCCTGCCCCCGCACGGTCGCCGGCTAGCATACCTTCAATCGCCGCCGGCCACCGTCATCCGCCCCAGCAGGATCGATCCCGTGCGGATGTGCGAGCGCGGGTCGACGTCGCCGCCCACCGCCTCGATCGCGGCGAACATGTCACGCAGGTTGCCGGCGATGGTGATCCCGTCCACCGGATGCACGATCCCGCCGTTCTCGACCAGGAACCCCGCCGCGCCGCGCGAGTAGTCGCCGGTCACGGCATTGACGCCCTGCCCCATCAGTTCGGTGACCACCAGGCCGCGGCCCATGCCGCGCACCAGGTCGTCGAAGCCGCCGGCATTCGCGCGGACTTCGAGGTTGTGCACGCCGCCGGCGTTGGCCGTGGTCTGCAGCCCGAGCTTGCGCGCCGAATAGCTGCCGAGCACGTAGCGCTGCAGCACGCCGTCCTCGACCAGCGCGGAAGCGCGCGTGGCCACGCCCTCGCTGTCCCAGGCCGCCGAGCGCAGGCCGCGCACCAGGAACGGGTTCTCGTGCATCGACAGCCAGTCCGGGAAGATCCGCGTGCCGGCGCTGTCGAGCAGGAAGCTGGCGCGCCGGTACAGCGCGCCGCCGGACACCGCGCCGAGCAGGTGGCCGACCAGCGAACGCGCCATCTCCGCCGGGAACAGCACCGGATACTCGCCGGTCGCGACCGGGCGCGGCTGCAGCCGCGCCAGCGTGCGCTGCGCGGCCTTGCGGCCGATCGCGGCCGGACGCTCGAGGTCGGCTTCGGCCAGCGCGATGCTGTACCAGCCATCGCGCTGCATGTCCTCGCCGCTGCCGGCGATCAGGGCGCAGCCGATGCTGTGGTGGCTGCCGCGCTCGCTGCCGACGAAGCCGTGCGAGTTGGCATACACGCTCAGCGACGTGCTGGTGCTGGTCGAGGCGCCGTCGGAGTTGGCGATGCGCGCGTCGGCATCGCGTCCGGCGGCCTCGCAGGCGAGCGCGATGTCGACCGCGCGCTCGGCGTCCAGCGCCCAGGGATGCCAGTCGTCGAAGTCGGGCCAGCCGTCCGGTCCGGGCCGCGCCATCAGGTCGGCGTCGGCGAGGCCCGCCGCGGCGTCGTCCTCGGTGAACTTCGCGATCGCGCAGGCCTGGGCCACGGTGGCCTCGAGGCTGGATTCGCGCAGGTCGGCGGTGCTGGCGCTGCCCTTGCGCTTTCCGAAGTAGACGGTGACGCCGATGCCGCGGTCGCGCGTGGACTCGACCGTCTCCACCTCGCCCATGCGCACGTTCACGCTGAGCCCGCGTTCCTCCGAGCACGAGACCTCGGCCTGGCTGGCGCCCTGCGCGCGGCAGGCGTCGAGCAGGCGCGCGGCCAGCGCCTCGAGGCGGTCGAGCCGCTCGCGGCTGTCGTCGGCGGCGGTCACGGCAACGCTGTTCAATGGCTTATCCTGATGCGATGAGAGGAAAGGACGAGGACACCGGCGAGTTCCTGTCGCCCAGCCGCAGCCAGCAGCGCCGCGAAGCGCTGGACGTGCTGGCGCTGGCCGCGCGGCTGGTCGCGCTGGAGCCGGGCCGGCTGGCGAAGCTGCCGGTGCCCGAACACCTGCTGCCGCACGTCGCCGAAGCGAAGCGCATCACCTCGCACATCGCCCACAAGCGCCAGCTGGCGTTCCTGGCCAAGCAGATGCGGCGCGAGGACGACGAGGCGCTGGACGCGATCCGCGACGCGCTCGACGCCGGCGGCGAGGCGGCGAAGCAGGAAACCGCCCTGCTCCACCGCGCCGAACGCTGGCGCGAGCGCCTGATCGACGAAGGCGACGGCGCGCTGGCGGAACTGCTGGGTGAATTCCCGCAGGCCGACCGGCAGAAACTGCGGCAGCTGGCGCGCAACGCGGTCGAGGAACGCAACCGCAACAGGCCGCCGCGGGCATTCCGGGAATTGTTCCGGGAGATCCGGGACCTGCTGGGCGGATCGTCCGAAGGCGACGATGGCGCCGACGCGGAAGGGCCCGACGCCCGCTGACCCCGTCATTCCAGCGGAAGCTGGAATCCATTTTCGCTTTTCGCGCTTCCGTTCAAAGGCACAAGGGCAACATGGATTCCAGCTTTCGCTGGAATGACGGGGAGTTTCAGACGCGCCGGCAAGCGCGACGGCTGGCCCGCTTCTCCGAATCACGAACAGCCCATCACCAATCACGGCCTTCAAGCCTTTGTCCCGCCCACCGTGATCTGCGAGATCAGCAGCGACGGCTGGCCCACGCCCACCGGCACGCTCTGCCCGTCCTTGCCGCAGGTGCCCACGCCCTCGTCCAGCGCGAGGTCGTTGCCGACCATCGTCACCCGCTGCATCGTCTCCGGGCCGTTGCCGATCAGGGTCGCGCCCTTGACCGGCGCGGTGATCCGGCCGTCCTCGATCAGGTAGGCCTCGGTCGCGGAGAACACGTACTTGCCGCTGGTGATGTCGACCTGGCCGCCGCCGAAGTTCACCGCGTACAGGCCACGCTTGACCGAGCGGATCATCTCCTCGCGCTCGTGCGTGCCGGCGAGCATGTAGGTATTGGTCATGCGCGGCATCACCAGGTGCGCGAAGGACTCGCGGCGGCCGTTGCCGGTCGGCGCGACGCCCATCAGCCGCGCGTTGAGCGTGTCCTGCATGTAGCCGGTGAGCACGCCGTCCTCGATCAGCGTGGTGCAGCGCGTCGGCGTGCCCTCGTCGTCGACGTTGAGCGAGCCGCGGCGGCCGGGCAGCGTGCCGTCGTCGACGATGGTCACGCCGGGCGCGGCAACGCGCTGGCCCATGCGGCCGGCGTAGGTGGACGTGCCCTTGCGGTTGAAGTCGCCCTCCAGGCCGTGGCCGACGGCCTCGTGCAGCAGCACGCCCGGCCAGCCATTGCCGAGCACCACCGGCATGCTGCCGGCCGGCGCGTCGATCGCCTCGAGGTTCACCAGCGCCTGGCGCAGCGCCTCGCGCGCGAAACGCTCGGGCTTGCCGTCGCCGAGCAGTTCCTCGTAGGTGTAGCGCCCGCCGTAGCCGGCATAGCCGCTCTCGCGGCGTCCGTCCTGTTCGACGATCACCTGCACGTTGAGCCGCACCAGCGGGCGCACGTCGGCGGCAAGCACGCCGTCGCTGCGCGCGACCAGCACCGTGTCCACGCCGCCGGTGAGGCCGACCATCACCTGCTTCACGCGCGGATCGGCGGCGCGCAGCGCGCGGTCGACGCGGCGCAGCGCCTCGACCTTGGCGGCGTTGCCGAGCGCGTCGACCGGATCGTGCGCCGGATACAGCGCGGCCGCCGCGGGCGCGCGCCCCTGCCCCACCGCCAGCGCCTGCGGCGCCTGCGAGGTCCCGTCGCGCGCGATCGCCCGCGCCGAGCGCGCCGCTTCCAGCAGCGCCTCGCCATTGATGTCGTCGGAATAGGCGAAGCCGGTCTTCTCACCGCTGATCGCGCGCACGCCCACGCCCTGCTCGATCGAATGCGCGCCGTCCTTGACGATGCCGTCCTCGACGCTCCAGCTCTCGCGCCGCGAATGCTGGAAATACAGGTCGCCGAAATCGACGCCCGGGCCCAGCAGGGTGCCGAACATGCGGTCGAGCTGGTGCGCGTCGAGGCCGGCGGGCAGCAGCAGGCGGGATTGCGCGACGGTGAGTGCGGTCTGCGGATCGTTCATGCGGCCAAGTCTGGGGCTTGTGGCGGGGATCGCAAGTCCGCCGGTCACTGCTCGCGCGCAGGTACCGCGGCCCCGCGCGCGGCGGCGGCCTGCGGCGCGGCGGCATGGTCGAGCACCTCGACCTTCGGATCCTTCCACGGTCCGGTGACGCGATAGGTCTTCGCGCCCATCTCGCCCAGCGGCCGCTTCAGCATCGCGTTGGCGACCGCGCCGACCGCCGCGCCCACCGGCCCGCCGGCGATCGCGCCCACCGCCGGCAGCAGGTTGCCGGTCTTGGGCAGGACCTCGATGGTCTGGTCGTGGGTCTGCGCGCGCAGGTCGCTGCGACCGCGCATGCGGATTTCCGCCGCCGGCCCGTCGATCACCATGTCGTCGCTGCGCGCGGCGCCCGCGGCGAAGCGCACGCGGCCGCCGACGCGGTCGAAGGCGAAGCCCTTCGAGAAGAAATCGCGGAAGTCCAGCATCAGCCGGCGCGGCAGCTGGGCGACGCTGAGCAGCCCCAGCACACGCCCCGCGCCCGGCTCCACCTCCACCAGGCGGCCGTCCTTGATCGCCAGCGACAGTTCGCCGTGCATGGTGCCGAGCGCGAAATCCCCCGGGCCGCGCGGCCACTGCGCGGAAAAGCGCAGGGTGCCGGTGCCGCCGTCGATGCTCTTGCCGAAGCCCAGGCCCGCCATCAGCTCGCCGAAATCGCGGCTGTCCGCGTCGACCTGCAGCCGCGTGCGCGCCGCATTGCCGCGCCCGGTCCAGGCACCGCTGGCCTCGAGCTGCTGGGTCGGCGAGCGCGCTTGCAGCTGCACGATCTCCAGCCCGTCCGCCGTCGGCCGCGTGCGCAGCGCGAGCTTGCCGAGCGCAAGCGCGCCGAAGCGGAAATCGTCGATGTCGAGCTGCAGCGGCGGCACCTTCGCCGGATCGACCGTCTCGCCGGCCTGCTCCGGCGCGGGCGTGGACGCGGGCGCGCCCGCCAGCGGTTCGGGGACCTGCCAGTGCAGCCGCGCGAAGTGGCCGCTGACCGCGACGCGCGCGTCGCGCGGCACCTGCAGCGTGCCGGCGATCGCCTCGCCCTCGAAGCGGATCTCGGTGCCGCCGGGCGTCTGCGCGGCGACCAGGCGCGTGTCCGCAAAGCGGGTGCCGAGCAGCTTGAGCTGCGCGGCGCTCACGTCGAGGCTGCGCAGCGGCAGTCCATCGTCACCGCCGCTGCCGCCGGACGCGAGCGTGGCCCAGGCCATCGCATCGAGCACCGGCGTGCGGCCGCTGGCCACCAGTCCCGAGGCGGGCGGCGCCTCGGCCACCCGCGAGGCGCCGAGCGCGACGCGCACGCCGGTGCCCGCCGAGGTCGTGCGCGCGCGCAGGGCGAGCCGTCCGCCGAGATCGACGTCGACCTCGCCGCCGTCCAGCGGCAGCGTCGTGGTGATCGTGGTCGGCAGCGTCGCCGACGCCGGCTTCTGCAGCGGTTCGGGCAGGTCGAGCGCGGTGCCGGCGAGGCTGGAGCGCAGCTGCAGCCGCGTCGTCGCCGGGCCGGCCGCGGCCCGCGACGCCTTCGCGACCGCCACGCCCACCCGCCACTGCGACTGGCCGCGGATGTGCGGCGCCAGCCAGCCCAGCCCGGGCGCATGCTGCAGCAGGTCGTCCGCGGTCAGCGCGGCATCGAGATCGGCCTCGAACGCGGACGCGGCAGCGCGCACGTGGCCCTCGCCCGCGCGCAGCGAGAGCGTGCCCGGGCGACCGTCGCGCACCGCGGACAGGCCATTGCCGTCGAAGCCGTGGCGGTCGTAGCGCGCGCGCCCGCGGACCTGTTCGAAGGCGAGCTTCCAGCGCGCATCGGCCAGCGTCGCGCCGTCCAGTTCCACTTCACCGGACAGCGCGGGCTTCGGCTTCGCGTCGCCGCCGTGCAGCGGCAGCGTCATCGCGAACGTCGCCGCCACCGGCCCGCTGGCCGACAGGCTGTCGAGCGTGTCCTCGATGCCCTTGCGCAGCGGGCTCTGGCGCAGCAGCGACAGCAGTTTCCCGGCGTCGCCGCCCGCGGACGCGCGGACGTTCAGCTCGGCCCGGCCGTAGTGCGCGAGGTCGGCCTCGATCGCCCTGACCTCGACGCCCGCGATCGCCCCGCGCCCCTTCACCGAGAAGCCGTCGTTGACGAAGGCGACGTCGCCTTCCAGATGATCCACCGCCGGCCAGTCGGGCTGGAACCGGACCACGCCGTCGGCCAGCCGCGCGTCGGCGTGGAACAGGCCGGCGTGCTGCTTCTGCTGGCGCGTGCTGAAGGGCCAGTCGTCGAGGTCGCCGACGATCAGGGCGCGCCCGTTGCGCACGCGCCCGGCGACCAGGGCCTCGTCGAGCCAGCGCTCGGCCGCGTCGGGCATCAGGTGGCGCACCCAGAAGCGCCGGGCGACCGGCACCTGCGCCTCGTCCAGGGTCGCGGCGAGGTCGATGAACGGGCGCGTGCCGTCGTTCTGGAACCACATCCCGCCGCGCACGTCGGCGGCGTAGCCCTCGCCGTCCACGCGCAGCGCGGGCGTGCCGATGCGCAGGCCCGCGCCTTCGCGCCAGCCGACGACGTCGCCGCGCAGCGTGACCGGATGCGGTTGGCCGAAGCCCGAAGGCCAGTCGAAGCGGACCACCGCGGCCGGATCGGGTTCGAAGCGGAAGCCGTGTTCGTCGCCCGACAGCGTGCCGGCGAGGCCGTCGAGGCCCGGCGTATCGCCGATCGTGGCGAAGCGCAGCGCCTCGACCCGCGCGCGCGCGCGCAGGCGGCCATCGGCATCGCGGGTGAGGACGATGTCGCGCATCGACGCATCCGGCACGGCGCCGAGCAGCCAGTTGCGCAGCCCCGGGTCGAGGCGGTCGCCCAGTGCCAGCGCGGCGACCAGCGGGCCGGCGTCGATGCGCGCGGCGCGCAGCGCGAACCGGCGTCCGCCGGCCATCGCCAGGCCGTCGAGCACCTGCGGCGCGCCCTCGCTGCCGATGCGCAGCCGCGGCGCGTCGACGCGCCAGCCGTCGCCATCCAGCTGCCAGCGCGCCTTCGCTTCCAGCTGTTCGAAGCGCATGCGCGGCGGTGCACGCCCTGGCGCGACCGGCGTGCCGCGCAGCGCGACACCCGACAGCGCGGCGTCGGCGATGACGCGCGTCACCCGCTTCCCGCGCAGGTCCAGCCACACCTGCGCCCGGCCCTGGCCCGCTTCCGCGCCGACGCCGGCAAACTGCAGCAGCGGCGCCCAGGCCGCCAGGTCCGCGCGCATCGCCGCGGCATGGGCGTGGCCGTCGCCGCGGCGGCGATCGATGTCGACCGCGAGGTCGAGCGGCTGCGCCGCCTCGCTGATCCAGGCGCGCGCGGCGGAACGCACGCGGTTGCCGTCGACCTGCAGCCGCAGGTCGATCTTCGGCAGCGTGGCCTCGATGCCGAGCGACGGCGCGTCGATCGTCAGCCGGCCACCGATCACCTGCAGTTCGCCCAGCGACTCCAGCGCCGCGAACGGATCACCCGCCGCGTCTCCGTCGCCCGGCAACCCGCGCACCTGCCAGCGGCCGTCGTCCTCGCGCGCCAGGGTCAGTTGCAGGCCGCGCAGGCGCAGTTCGGTGAACGAGCGCCCCGGCAGCAGGCCGGCATATTGCGACACCAGCATTTCCGCCGCGCCGATGCGCACCGCCTCGTCGCCTTCGCCGACCCGCAGGCCGTCGAAGCGCAGCAGCGGGCCGCGCCGGGTCCACTGCGTGTCGAGCCGGTCGAAGGCCACGGGCCGCCCGGCGCGCTCGCCCAGCCACGCCGCGACGCGGTCGGGATGACGCTCGGCCAGCGGCAGCAGGCGGCTCAACGCCCCCGCGACCAGCGCCATCAGCACCAGCAGCACGGCCACCGCGTACCACGCGCCGCGGCGCGCAAGCCGCAGGCGGCGGCGCAGGGGCGTGGTCATCGGAGGAGCGCCGATGACGGCGCCGTGATTGGTGATTCGTGATTGGTGATTCGTGAAGAGCTCTTGCTTCTTCGAATCACGAATGACGAATCACCCATCACGGCTTCAAAGCAGCACGACATCGAACTGCTCCTGCAGGTACTGCTCGTCCGCCTGGAAGCGGATCGACTTGCCGAGGAATTCCTCCAGCTCCGCGACCGCGGTCGATTCCTCCTCGGTGATGCGCGCGACGACCTTGGGCGAGGCGATCACGAGCAGGCGCTCGGCCTCGAACTGGCGCACCGCACGCACGATCTCGCGGAAGACCTCGTAGGTCACCGTCTCCGGCGTCTTGACCATGCCGCGGCCGCTGCAGGCGTTGCAGACCTCGCTGAGCTGGCGCTGCAGGCTCTCGACCGTGCGCTTGCGGGTCATCTCCACCAGGCCCAGCGGCGAGAAATCGTAGACCGTGGTCTTGGCGTGGTCCTTGGCCAGCGACTTCTCCAGCGTGCGCAGCACCTGGCGGCGGTGTTCGTCGTCGACCATGTCGATGAAGTCGATGATGATGATGCCGCCGAGGTTGCGCAGCCGCAGCTGGCGCGCGACCGCCTGCGCGGCCTCTAGGTTGGTGCGGTACACCGTCTCCTCGAGGTTGCGCTGGCCGACGAACGAGCCGGTGTTGACGTCGACCGTGGTCATCGCCTCGGTCTGGTCGATGACCAGGTAGCCGCCCGATTTCAGCGGCACCTGCTTGTCCAGCGCGCGCTGGATCTCGTCCTCGACGCCGTACAGGTCGAAGATCGGGCGGTTGCCGGTGTACAGCTCGATGCGCTCGGCCAGCACCGGCATGTACTTGGCGACGAAGGCCTGCAGGCGGTCGAAGGTCTCGCGCGAATCGACCTTCACCTTCTCCACGTCCTTGCGGATCAGGTCGCGCACCGCGCGCAGCGGCAGGCTCAGGTCCTCGTAGATGCAGGTCTGCACCGGCGCCTCGAGCGAGCGCCTGCCGACGATGTTCCAGACCCGCGACAGGTAGGCCAGGTCCTCGCCCAGCGCCTCGGCGGGCTGGCCTTCGGCGTTGGTGCGCACGATGTAGCCGAGCGCGGCGTCCGGCAACGACAGTTCCGCGACCAGCCCCTTCAGGCGCGCGCGCTCGGTCTCGTCCTCGATCCGCGCCGACACGCCGATCACGCGCGACTGCGGCAGCAGCACAAGGTAGCGCGAGGGAATGCTCAGCTGCGTGGTCAGCCGCGCGCCCTTGCTGCCGATCGGGTCCTTGACCACCTGCACGATCACTTCCTGGCCGTCGCGCAGCAGTTCGGTCACCGGCCGCGTCGGCGGCGGCACCGGCAGCGCCTGGTCGTCGGACTCGTCGGAGTCAGGGGACTGCGGGCGCACCACGTCGTTGGCGTGCAGGAACGCGGTGCGCTCCAGGCCGATGTCGACGAAGGCCGCCTGCATGCCGGGCATCACCCGCTGCACCCGGCCCTTGTAGATGTTGCCGACCACGCCGCGCCGCCAGCCGCGCTCGATGTGCAGCTCCTGCAGCATGCCGTTCTCGACCACCGCGACACGGGTCTCGCGCGGGGTGACGTTGACGAGGATTTCTTCGCTCATCGCGCCACCCGGAACCCTGTTTCGACGCCGAACCCGCGCAGCAGCCCCGCCGTCTCGTGCAGCGGCAGCCCCATCACGCCGGAGAAACTGCCGTCGAGCCGCACCACGAACCGCTCCGCGCCGCCCTGGATGGCGTAGGCGCCGGCGCGCCCCATCGGCTCGCCGCTGGCGACGTAGGCGGCGATGTCCTCGTCGGCCAGCGGCGCGAACGTCACCTGCGAGCGCGACACCGCCTGCGCCTCGCGCCCGGCCGAGACCAGGCTCACCGCCGAGATCACCTCGTGCGTGCGCCCCGACAGCCGACGCAGCATGCCCGCGGCATCGTCGGCGTCGCGTGGCTTGCCGAAGACCTCGTCGTCGAGCACCACCTCGGTGTCGGCGCCCAGCACCACCGCGCCCGGGACCGCGACGACCTCCAGCAGCCCGGCGCCGGCCTTCTCGCGGGCGACGCGGCGCACGTAGTCCTCCGGCGGTTCGCCGGGTTCGCGATGTTCGGGGACGTCGACGTCGACGATGCCGAAGGTCGCGCCGAGGCGCGCCAGCAGTTCGCGCCGGCGCGGCGATTGCGAGGCAAGATGCAGCATCGCGCAAGGATACCCGCGGGGGACCTCGCGCCGGCCGCGCGGGGCGCCGTAACCCCGTTCAGGCTCACGGGCCGTTCACCGGAACCTGACGACCCTTCCCCCAGCACCTCCCGGAGACCGCCATGTCCCGCACCGCCCCCGCTTCCCTGCTGCTCGCCAGCGTCCTCGCCCTGGGTTCGATCGTGATGACCAACGCAAACGCGCAATCCGCCCCGCCGGCCGTCGCCCCGGCCGACGGCACCCTGCTCTCGGTCTCGGCCCGCGCCGACGCCAGCCGCGTGCCCGACGTGGCCAGCCTGTCCACCGGCGTGGTCACCCAGGCCGCCGACGCCAACGCCGCGCTGAAGGCCAACTCGGCGCAGATGGCCAAGGTGGTGGCGACGATCAAGGCCGCCGGCATCGCCGAGCGCGACATCCAGACCAGCGGCATCAGCATCCACCCGCAGTACCGCTACGCCGAGAACCAGCCGCCCGCGATCACCGGCTACCAGGCCAGCAACACCGTGAACATCAAGGTGCGCGACATCGGCAAGCTGGGCGAGGTGCTCGACGCGCTGGTGTCCAGCGGCGCCAACCAGGTCAACGGCCCGAACTTCGAGATCGACCAGCCCGAGGCGGTCTACGACGAGGCCCGCCAGGCCGCGCTGAAGCAGGCGCAGGCGCGCGCGGACATGTATGCCAAGTCGCTGGGGCTGCGCGTGCGCCGCATCGTCAGCATCAGCGAGGGCGGCGGTTTCCAGCCGCCGGTGCCGGTGATGAAGGCGATGGCGATGGACGCGCGCATGGAATCGGCGCCGGTGGCGCCGGGCGAAACCACGCTCAGCGCCAACCTCGACGTCGTGTTCGAACTCGGGAGGTAGACCATGGGCAAGCCCCGCGACACCCCGGACGGCAAGTCCGGCTATCCGGAAAAGCAGCCGCGCGACCGCGAGGACGCGCGCAAGCCGGGCGCAAGGAAGAAGCCACCGGCCCCGGACGAGGGCGGCCTCGAGCGCGATCCCGAACGCGACGGCACCCACGACGGCGATTGATCGCCGATACCGCGGCCGCTGGATCCCTTGCCGTCATCCCCCGCGAAGGTGGGGATGACGACAGCGGGGAACACGAAAACGTGTCGATGGCGCGGACTGTCAGCGCCTGCCCACCGTCCGTCGGCTCGTCCGCGCCTTCGACTTCCGTCGCATTGCGCCCGCCGTTCGCGCGGGCGTAGCGTGGGCCTGCAGTCGGGTCACGCACCAGTGCGCGGCGCAGGCTCCACCGGGGGTTTCGACCCCACGTCCGCCACTGGCGCGTTCGCAGCCACACGGGTGGCCATCCGGCCGCCGGCAACCAGCGGAGGTGGGCCATGGTGTTGCAGCAGACGCGTTCCGTTCCACGCATTACGCCCCGCAAGGCGCAGTCCTCGCGCCTCGACTTCAACCGCATCCTCGGCATCAGCAGCACGCTGGCGCTGAACGTGCTGGCGCTTTCGATGCTGCTCGCGCCGATGACCCTGCCGGCGCCGCCGGTGGTCGCGGAGCCGAAATCGTCGATCACCGTGGTCGACATCGTGCCGATCCAGCCCGTCACGCTGCCGCCGCCGATCGTGGACATCGTCAAGCCGCCGCCGCGCCCGCAGCCGACGACGCGCGAGACCGTCGCGCCGGAGCCCGTGGCCGACGTGCCGGTGCTGGCCGAGCAAGGCATCCCCTACGTCGAGCCGGTGGCCGATGCGGCGGTCGCCGCCGACGCCGCACCGTCGCTGGAGCCCACCGGCCCCGTCATCGGCATGCAACTGCAGTACGCGAACGCGCCGGCGCCCGCCTATCCGCGCGCGGCGATCCAGCGCGGCCTCGAGGGCACCGTGATGCTGCGGATCCTGGTCGGCGCCGACGGCAGGCCGCTCGAGGTCGGCATCGAGCGCAGCAGCGGGCACGCCATCCTCGACCGCGAGGCGGTGCGCCACGTGCAGCGCAGCTGGACGTTCCGCCCGGCGCTGCGCGACGGACAGCCGGTGCAGGCCATCGGCATCGTGCCGATCGACTTCAGGCTCGGTCGCGGCTGAGAGCGGGCGCAGCGGGCAACGGCCTTCGCCTCGTCGGGGCAGGAGATTCCTCGCTGCGCTCGGGATGACAGACCCGGGTCCCGAACCGGCCGACACCCGGGCGGCGGCGTCAGGCGCGGTGGTAGGGATGGTTCGCCAGCAGCGCCGCGGCGCGGTACAGCTGTTCGGCGAGCACCAGCCGCACCAGCATGTGCGGCAGGGTGAGCGGGCCGAGCGACCACGGCTCGTCGGCGCGCGCCAGCACGTCGGGCGCGTGCCCTTCCGGCCCGCCGACCAGGAAGGCGAGGTCTCGCCCCTGCCCGCGCCAGTGTTCGAGACGCTGCGCGAGCTGCTCGGACGAATGCGCGCGGCCGCGTCCGTCGAGCGCGACGACGTGCGTGTTCTTCGGCAGCGCCGCGAGCACGCGCGCGCCTTCGTCCTGCATCGCGCGCGCGGCGTCGCGGCCCTTGCCGCGCAGGCCGGGCTCGACCTCGACCAGTTCCAGCGGCAGCCAGTGCGACAGGCGCTTGCGGTATTCGGCGAAGCCTTCGGCCACCCAGGCCGGGGCGCGTTCGCCGACGGCGATGAGGCGCGCCTTCATCCCTTCAGGTCCTCCCCTCCGGGGGGAAGGCGGTCACGACCGGTCTTCGTCCGCCGTTGCGGAGACTTCTTCCGGCGGCTGGTCGCCGACCGTCCACAGGCGCTCGAGCGCGTAGAACTCGCGCACGCGCGGCAGCATGACGTGGACCACGACGTCACCGAGGTCGACCAGCACCCATTCGGCCTCGCGCTCGCCTTCCACGCCCAGCGGCTGGCAGTCGAGCTGCTTGGCGTTCTTCACCACCTCGTCGGCGATCGACTTCACGTGGCGCGTGGAGGTGCCCGAGGCGATGACCATGTAGTCGCAGACGCTGGTCTTGCCGCGGACATCGATCTCGACGGCGTCCTTGGCCTTGAGTGCGTCGAGCGCGGCGTGGATCGTCCCGAGCAGGACGTCGGCCGGCGGCGGCGGGTTCGGGAGACGGGTCTTGATGACGTGGGCGGAGCTGGTCAAGGGCGATGGCTCTGGCGGTTGCGGCGGAAATTATAGCGAAGCGGGGGTTGCGGGCCCGTGCAGGCCGTACAGGCCGTGGCGGGCGACATGGGCGGCGACCACGGCGGGCACCAGATCGCGCCAGGGCTCGCCGGCGGCGATGCGGCGGCGCACCTCGGTCGCCGAGCCCGGATGCAGCGGCTGGTGCAGGCGCAGCAGGCGCCCGGCCGGGGCCTCGCGCAGGGCCTGCGGGCCGTCCGCCCAGCGCCCGTCGGTGGCCTCGGCCAGGGCGGGCGGCAGGGGGCCGTCGAGGGCGTTGCCCGGGCGTTCGGCAACGATGAAATGGGCGAGATCGAACAGCACCGTCCACTCGCGCCAGGTCGGCAGGCCGAGCAGGCTGTCGGCGCCGACCAGCAGCGCGATCGGGGCGGCGTCGCCGTATTCGGCGCGCAGGTCGCGCAGGGTGTCGACGCTGTAGCTGGGGCCGTCGCGGTGCAGTTCGCGCAGGTCCAGCTGCAGGCCGGGCTCGCCGTCGAGCACCAGCGCCAGCATTTCGGCGCGCTGCGCGGCATCCGCGCCCGGCGGCGCGCGGTGCGGCGGATCGGCCGCGGGCATGAAGCGGATCGCGCAGCCCAGCGCATCGCGCGCGTCGCGCGCGATCGCGAGGTGGCCGTTGTGCACGGGGTCGAAGGTGCCGCCGTAGAAGACGAGCAGGGAATCGGGGATGAAGGGGCTGGTGGACACGGATTTCAGCCGGTTCCGCCAGCCCGGCGCGGGCCGCCGTCGTCATCCCGGCGAAAGCCAGCTCCGTCATCCCGGCGAAAGCCGGGATCCATTTTGCCGTTGCCGTGGCTGTTGAATGCCAGGATCAAAATGGATCCCGGCTTTCGCCGGGATGACGATGTCTTTTCCATTCCCGACTCCCGACTCCCGATTCCCGGTCGCATCAGGCCACCAGCCCGGCGGCCCTGGGCTCGGCCACCGCGACCAGCAGCCGCTCCAGCGCCAGCCAGGCGTCCGCGGGCTCCTCGCCCACGCGCACGCGGCCCTTGGCGATGCGGTCGACGCCGCCGGCCATCGCCACGAAGCGGTCCCAGCGCGGGGCCGGATGCCGCGACAGCGCGCGCCGGTACACCGCCTGCTTCGAATCCCAGACCCGCTGCGCCTTGAACTCGGCGGCGAGGTTGCCGCCGCGCGCCTGCACCCGCGCCAGCGCGGCGACGCGGTTGAGCTCCATCGCCACCATGCCCATCAGCGCCGGCACCACGCCGCCCTCGGCGCGCAGGCCGGCGAGCATGCGCGCCGCCAGCGCCGGCTGTCCGTTGAGCGCGGCGTCGACCAGGCGGAACACGTCGTAGCGGGCGGCGTCGGCGACCAGCGCGTCCATGCGCGCGGCATCGAGCGTGCCGCCTTCGGCCAGCAGCGCGAGCTTGTCGACTTCCTGCGCCGCGGCCAGCAGGTTGCCCTGCACGCGTTCGGCCAGGCGCTGCACCGCGCCGCGGTCGGCGCGCACGCCGCGCTGGCGCAGGCGCGCCTCCAGCCAGCCTTCGAGTTCGTGCGGGCGGATCTGCGGCGCCAGCACGAGGTGCCCGATCTTCGCGATCGCCTCGCTCCACTTGCCGCCGTGCTGGCGGCCCCAGTCGCCGGCGGTGACCAGCAGGACGACGTCGCCGGGCGGGTTGGCGCAGTAGTCGGCGATGACCGCGGCGCCGTCCTTGCCCGGCTTGCCGGTGGGCAGGCGCAGTTCGATGAGACGCTGGGCGGAGAACAGGCTCGGCGCGCGGAAGGTGGCGTCGAGCGCGTTCCAGTCGAAGTCGCGACCGTCGGCGTCGAACACCTCGCGCTCGCCGAAGCCGGTGTCGCGGGCGCGGACGCGGATGGCGTCCGCGGCTTCCAGCACCAGCAGGGCCTCGGGTCCGGCGACGAGGTAGGCCGGCCGCAGCGGTTCGGCGGCGAGTTGCGCGGCGAGGCGTTCGGGCTTCAGTTCCATCCGCTCATTGCGCGGCCTGCCGGAGCTCGCGCGTGGCCGCATCGATGCGGCGCAGGATCGACGCGGTCATCTCGCGCTGCAGCTCGCGGCCCAGCAGCTCGCGCTCGGTGTCGGTGCCGGTGGAATCGGTCGGCACCGAGATGTAGTCGCGCGACAGCTCGACCGCCTGCTGCGGCACGATCTCGTCGCCGTTGGCGTCGATCAGCGCGAACACCACCGCGTAGCGCAGGGTGTATTCCTGCGCGCGGCCGAACTGGTCGATGCTCAGCGGCGTCGAGGCCCAGTGCTCGGAGCGGATCGCCAGCGTCGCCAGCCGGCCCTCGACGTCGGACTCGCCATCGGACTCGGCGACGCTCGCGCCGGCGCGGTCGAGCGCGCGCTCCAGCGACTGCGTCAGCGGGCTGTAGGGATCGCGCGCGGTCACCCGTACCTGGCCCATGTCCGGCGGCAGCACCAGCGCCTCGCGCAGGTGGAAGCCGCAGGCGGACAGCAGCAGGAGGCAGGCGGCGGCGCAAGCCGGGAGCAGTCGTTTCATGGGCGAAGTCTGGCGGAGGGGCCGGACGCTATCAATAGCGGCCTGTCGCTGGTGTTCAGGCGACGCCGGGACGGGGCCAAGGCCCATCATCAAGCGCCTGTCATTTCGACCGAAGGGAGAAATCCCGCCTCGAACCCGCGTGCGGCCGCTGCCGGGCCGGATCGCACGGTCCGGTCCGCTCGACGCCCCCCCTTCCGGGCGGCGGGCAGGAGATTTCTCCCTTCGGTCGAAATGACAGGCCGGATGACCGGCTTCCGCCGCGGCTGCGACATGTGCCATGCCCGACGGAGACCACCCGGACTTGACGACATGGCCTACCCGGCGACGACGTTGACGATCTTCCCCGGCACCACGATGACCTTGCGCACGGCCAGTCCCGACAGGAAGGCCTGCACGTTCGGTTCGGCCAGGGCGATGGCCTCGATCGCCTCGCGCGATGCGTCGACCGCAACCTCGATGGTGCCGCGCAGCTTGCCGTTGACCTGCACCGCCAGCGTCACCGCGTCGCGCTGGAGCGCGGCCGGGTCGGCCTGCGGGAACGGCAGGTCCTCGAGCAGCGTCTCGGGATGGCCCAGCGCCTGCCACAGCGCGTGGCTGGCGTGCGGGGTGATCGGGTTGAGCAGCAGCACCATGGCCTCGAGGCATTCCTGGCGCAGCGCGCGGCCGTTGGCGGAGGCGCCATCGAACTTCGCCACCGCGTTCAGCAGTTCCATCACCGCGGCGATCGCGGTGTTGAAGCTGTGGCGGCGGCCGTAGTCGTCGCCGATCTTCTGGATCGCCTCGTGCAGCTGGCGGCGCAGGGTCTTCTGCGCGGGCGTGGCCGCCGCGGCGTCGAAGCCGCCGGCCGCGCCGCCCTCGACGTGGCGCTGCACCTGCGTCCACAGCCGCCGCAGGAAGCGCGACATGCCCTCCACGCCGGCCTCGTTCCACTCCAGCGACAGCTCCGGCGGCGAGGCGAACATCGAGAACAGGCGCACGGTGTCGGCGCCGTAGCGGGCGATCATCGCCTGCGGGTCGACGCCGTTGTTCTTCGACTTCGACATCTTCTCCACGCCGCCGATCAGCACCGGCTGGCCGTCGGACCTGAGCTTCGCACCGGTGACGCGCCCCTTCTCGTCGCGCGCGACCTCGACGTCGGCGGGATTGATCCAGTCCTTCGAGCCGTTCGGGTTCTCGCGGTAGTAGGTGTCGGCGATCACCATGCCCTGCGTGAGCAGGCGCGTGGCGGGTTCGTCGCTGTCCACCAGGCCTTCGTCGCGCAGCAGCTTGTGGTAGAAGCGGAAGTACAGCAGGTGCAGGATCGCGTGCTCGATGCCGCCGATGTACTGGTCGACCGGCGTCCAGTACTTCGCGCGATTGTCGACCATGTCGGCCGCGCCCGGCGAGGTGTAGCGCGCGTAGTACCAGCTCGACTCCATGAAGGTGTCAAAGGTGTCGGTCTCGCGCTCGGCCGGCTTGCCGCAGGACGGGCAGGTGGTCTTGCGCCACTCGGGGTCGGACTTGATCGGCGAATGCACCACGCCCGGATTGGCGAAGGCGTCGGCGACGTCCTCGGGCAGCAGCACCGGCAACTGGTCTTCCGGCACCGGCAGCGCGCCGCAATCGGCGCAGTAGATCACCGGGATCGGGCAGCCCCAGTAGCGCTGGCGGCTGACGCCCCAGTCGCGCAGGCGGAAGTTGACCTTGCGCCGGCCGCTGCCCTCGGCCTCGAAGCGCGCGGCCAGCGCGTCGAATGCGGCGTCGAAGTCCATGCCGCTGAAGTCGCCCGAGTTGACCAGGAAGCCGCGCTCGGTCTGCGCCTCGCGCTGTTCGATGCCCTCCAGGTAATCGCGCACCACCGCCACCGCGGCGTCGATCTCGACCACGTCGATCGGCCCGTGCGCGCCCAGCGCGACCGCCATCGGGTCGTCGTGCTCGGCGACGTGCGAGCCGATCTCGGCCAGCGCATCGCGCACCGACGCCGGCACGATCACCGGCTTCACCGGCAGGCCGTAGGCCTTGGCGAACTCCCAGTCGCGCTGGTCGTGCGCCGGCACCGCCATCACCGCGCCGGTGCCGTAGCCCATCAGCACGAAGTTGGCGACGTAGATCGGCACGTCCTCGCCGGTCACCGGATGGATCGCCCACTGGCCGGTGGCCATGCCGCGCTTGTCCTGGGCTTCGAGTTCGGCCTCGGAGACGCCGCCGCGCTTGAGGTCGTCGAGGAACGCGGCCAGCTCGGGATTCGAGGCGGCCGCCTTCAGCGCCAGCGGATGTTCGCCGGCGATGGAGATGAAGGTCACGCCCATCAGCGTGTCCGGGCGCGTGGTGTAGACGGTCAGCGGTTCGTCCTCGCCGTCGACCCGGAAGCGGATCTCCAGGCCTTCGCTGCGGCCGATCCAGTTGCGCTGCATGGTCTTGACCGAATCCGGCCAGCCGTCGAGCGTGTCGAGCCCGTCGAGCAGTTCCTGCGCGTAGTCGGTGATCTTCAGGAACCACTGCGGGATCTCGCGCTTCTCCACCAGCGCGCCGCTGCGCCAGCCGCGGCCGTCGATGACCTGCTCGTTGGCCAGCACGGTCTGGTCGACCGGATCCCAGTTCACCACCGAGTTGCGGCGGTAGGCCAGGCCCTTCTTCATCAGCCGCGTGAACATGCGCTGCTCGTGGACGTAGTAGTCCGGCGAGCAGGTCGCGAACTCGCGGCTCCAGTCGATCGCGTAGCCCAGCGACTTGAGCTGCGCGCGCATGTGGTCGATGTTGGCCCAGGTCCACTTCGCCGGCGCGGTCGCGTTCTTGATCGCGGCGTTCTCGGCGGGCAGGCCGAAGGCGTCCCAGCCCATCGGCTGCAGCACGTTCTTGCCGGTCATCCGCTGGTAGCGGCTGATGACGTCGCCGATGGTGTAGTTGCGCACGTGGCCCATGTGCAGCGCGCCCGAGGGGTAGGGCAGCATCGACAGGCAGAAGAATTTGGGCTTGCCCGGCTGTTCGGTGACCTCGAAGGCGCGGGTGTCGTCCCAGAACTTCTGGGCGGCGCCCTCGACGGCGGCGGGCTGGTAGCTGTGCTCGGGGCTGGCGGGCGATTCGGACACGGCGCGGCGACTGGCTTGGGGAGCCGGACAGCCTACCGCAGTGCAGCAGGAGTCGCCATGCGGAAGGCGAGGGGCAGTGACTTCAAGCCCTTGAAGGGCAAAGACGCTGGATCCCCGCCTTCGCGGGGAAGACGGGCAAAACGGCGTTTGCCCTACCATGCCCGCCTCGCCGCCCGGAACGCCTGTCCCATGCGCCAGACCGCCGCCCTGCTGCTCGCCTGCACCGCCCTGCCCGCCTTCGCCGCCGATCCCGTCGCGCTGCACTGCGAACGCCTGTTCGACGCGCGCAGCGGCAAGGTGCTGGGCGAGCACACCATCGTGGTCGAGGACGGCCGCATCCGTTCGGTGCTGCCGGGCCGCGCCAAACTGCCCGACGGCACCGCCTCGATCGTGCTCGACGGGCGCACCTGCCTGCCCGGCTGGACCGACCTGCACGTGCACCTGGGCAGCCAGTCCAGCCCGCAGAGCTATTCCGAGGGCTTCCGCCTCGATCCGGTCGACTACGCCTTCCGCGCGGTCGGCTACGCGGAGAAGACGCTGCAGGCCGGCTTCACCAGCGTGCGCGACCTCGGCGGCGACGTCAGCCCGCACCTGCGCGACGCGATCCACCAGGGCCTGGTCGACGGCCCGCGCATCTTCGCCGCGGGCAAGTCGATCGCCACCACCGGCGGCCACGCCGATCCCAGCAACGGCCTCAACGACCGGCTCTCGCACCTGGTCGGCCCGCCCGGCCCGACCGAGGGCGTGATCAACTCCGTCGACGACGCGCGCCAGGCCGTGCGCCAGCGCTACAAGGACGGCAGCGACGTGATCAAGATCACCGCCACCGGCGGCGTGCTGAGCTACGCGAAATCCGGCGACGCGCCGCAGTTCACCGTCGACGAGATCAAGGCCATCGTCGACACCGCGAAGGACTACGGCTACACCGTCGCCGCGCACGCGCACGGCACCGAGGGCATGAAGCGCGCGGTGCTCGCCGGCGTGACCAGCATCGAGCACGGCACGCAGATGAGCGACGAGGTGATGCGGCTGATGAAGCAGCACGGCACCTGGTACGTGCCGACGATCTACGCCGGGCGCTTCGTCGCCGACAAGGCGAAGATCGACGGCTACTTCCCCGAGATCGTGCGGCCCAAGGCCGCGCGCATCGGCGCCCAGATCCAGGACACCGCCGCGCGCGCGTACAAGGCGGGCGTGAAGATCGCCTTCGGCACCGACCAGGGCGTCGGCCCGCACGGCGACAACGCGCGCGAGTTCCTGTACATGGTCGAGGCCGGCATTCCCGCCGCCTACGCGCTGCAGGCGGCGACGATCCATGCCGCGAGCGTGCTCGGCGTCGACGACCAGGGCGTGATCGAGGCAGGAAAGCGCGCCGACATCATCGCGCTGCCGGGCGATCCGGTCGCCGACATCAACGCCGTGCTGGGCGTCGACTTCGTGATGAAGGACGGCAAGGTCCACAGGTCGCCATGAACCTCGAATGGCTCGGCTACGTGGCGGCCACGCTGACCACGCTGGCGTTCGTGCCGCAGGCGCTGAAGACGATCCGCAGCCGCGACACCCGCGGCATCTCGCTGGGGATGTACGTGGTATTCACCGTCGGCATCGTGTTCTGGTTCGGCTACGGCCTCGTGCTCGGTTCCTGGCCGATGATCGTGTCCAATGCCATCACCTTCGTGCTGGCGGTGACGATCCTGGCGCTGAAGGTCAGGCACGGCTGACGCATGTCCCTCCTTGACGCATTCCTGGCTCTTGCCGTCATCCCCGCGAAGGCGGGGATCCAGTGTCTTTCGCGTCAAAGTCAAAATGGATCCCCGCGTTCGCGGGGATGACGGCATCTGGACCGCATCGGCGCCGATGCGGGTCCGTCAACCGGCCAGGCGCACCGCCGCACGCAGTGCGGAGGCCAATCCCCCGCGACGCTCCACGCGGATGTCCGACAGCCCCAGCCATCCGGCCAGCGCACGCAGCTCCGCGGCAAGCGCAGGCGCGGTTTCGGCGGGGGCCTGCGCCTCGGCGTGCGCGCTCCTGACCACCAGGACGCCGGCCTTGCGGTCCGCCTTGAGGTCCACGCGCGCGACCAGGCGGTCGCCGAGCAGGAACGGCAGCACGTAGTAGCCGTGCCTGCGCTTGTGTTCGGGCACGTAGATTTCGATGCGGTAGTGGAAACCGAACAGGCGCTCGGTGCGCTCGCGTTCCCAGACCACCGGATCGAAGGGGCTGAGCAGGGCGCGCGCGTCGATCCGCCGCGGCAGCCGCGCGTCGCGGTGCAGGTAGGCCGGCCGCGGCCAGCCCTCGACGGCGGCGGGCAGCAGTTCGCCGGCCTCGACCAGCGCGGCGAGCGCCGGCCGGCTGTGGTCGTGGTGCATGCGGTAGTAGTCGCGCAGACAGGCCTCGGTGGCGATGCCGTGCGAGATCGCCGCGCGCCGGACCAGTTCGATGTGCGCCTGCGCATCGGTCGGCGCCGGCTGCGCGAGCACGTGCGCCGGGATCACCCGCTCGGGCAGGTCGTACAGCCGCTCGAAGGCGGCGTTGCGTCCGGCGATCGCGAGTTCGCCGGTGAAGAACAGGTACTCCAGCGCCTTCTTCGTGTCCGACCAGTTCCAGCCCCAGTGGGTCTTCGCCCGCGGCAGGCCGTCGTCGAGATCGCGCGGCGTCGACGCACCGCGCTCGCGCACTTCCGCCAGCAGCGCGTCCACCAGCTTCGGGTTGTGGCGCATGATCGTCCATGCGTGCCCGCGCTCGCGGTAGTGCCGCATGCGGTGGCCCATGTACGGCCACAGTTCGACCGGCATGAACGCCGCGACGTGCGCCCAGTATTCGACCATCCTGCGCGGCGCCTGTTCCGACGCGCGCGCCAGCAGGCCGGTGTCGTAGGGCCCCATGCGGCTGAACAGCGGCATGTAGTGCGCGCGCTGCAGCACGTTCACCGAGTCGATCTGCAGCACGCCGGTGCGCGCCATGGTGCGCGAGAAGGTGCGCAGCGTCGGCGTCGCGTGGCGGCGGTCGCCGAACCCCTGCGCCGCGAGCGCGATGCGGCGGGCCTGCGCGAGGGAAAGCTTCACGGTCACGGATCGTCCTTCGGTCTGGCTGCAGCGCATTGTCCGGGCGTCGGCCAGGCATGCAATCGCCGTGGCGCAGCGGCACGGCCCGAAGGTTGATTCCCGCATCTCTGACACAATGTCAGGGGTCTGCAACAGGAACCCGCGCATGTCCGCCGATACCGCCAACGCCCACGTCTTCGATGCCACCACCGCCGGTTTCGAGGCCGACGTCCTGCAGAAATCGCTGCAGGTGCCGGTGCTGGTCGATTTCTGGGCCGAGTGGTGCGGGCCGTGCAAGACGCTGGGGCCGATCCTCGAGAAGGTCGCCGCCGAGCATCACGGCGCGTTCGAGCTGGCCAAGGTCGATACCGAGGCCGAGCCGCAGATCGCCGCCGCATTCCAGATCCGCTCGATTCCGACCGTGTTCCTGGTCAAGGGCGGGCAGATCGTCGACGGCTTCCAGGGCGCGCTGCCCGAGGGCCAGGTGCGCGAGTTCCTCAAGCACCACGGTATCGAGCCGGCCGAACCCGCCGAAGAAGCGCCCGCCGGGGAGGCCGCGCCGCTCGATCCGCAGGCCGAGGTCGCGCGCCTGCGCCAGGCCGTCGAGGCCGAACCGGACAAGGACGAACTCAAACTCGACCTCGCCCTCGCGCTGCTGCAGACCGGTGGCGCGACCGAGGCCGAGACGCTGCTCGACGCCCTGCCCGCCAACCTGTCCACCGACGACCGCGCGGTGAAGGCGCGCGCGCGGCTGGGCTTCTCCGCCCTGCTCCAGGACGCGCCACCGCCGGAAGCGCTGGAGGCGGCGATCGCCGCGGATCCGTCCGACCTGCGCGCGCGCCACCTGCTGGGCGCGCAGCGGCTGGTGGCCGGCCGCAGCGAGGCGGCGCTGGAGCAGTTCATCGAAATGCTGCGGCAGGGCCGCGACTACGAGGACGGCCTGCCGAAGAAGGCCCTGATCGACGCCTTCCGCGTCATCGACGACGCCGAACTGGTCGGGCGCTACCGCAGGAAGATGTCCGCACTGCTGTTCTGAGAGCCTGCTCAAAGCCTCCACGACGGCCCGTGCTGGCTCGTCATCCCGGCGAAAGCCGGGATCCAGCTTTGGCCTCCAGAAATCAGGACTGCCGCCGAACGGAAGGCTGGATCCCGGCTTTCGCCGGGATGACGAGCGGGTTTCGGGACTTTGAACAGGCTCTGCGGCCGCGGCACCCGGAGTCTTCGGCCGACAAGACCGTACCAATGCGTATGGTAGGCTTCGAGACCCCACCCGAACCCGAGCCGCATGTCCCCCGCCGCCCTGCGCTGGATCTTCAACCTGTGGCCACCGTTCGCCTTCGCCGGCATCCACGTCACCGCCCTGTCGCACGACTGGCGCCACGCGCGCGTCGAACTGCGCATGCGCCCCTGGAACCGCAACTACGTCGGCACCCACTTCGGCGGCAGCCTGTTCGCGATGACCGATCCGTTCTGGATGATCCTGGTCAAGGAGCGCCTGGGCCGCGGCTACATCGTCTGGGACCGGGCCGCGGAGATCGAATTCGTGAAGCCCGGCAAGGGTACGGTCGTCGCCGGCTTCGAGCTCGACGACGCCACGCTCGAAGCGATCCGCGCGCAGGCTGCCAGCGGCGACAAGGTCCTGCACTGGTTCGACACCGCCATCACCGACCGCGCCGGCGACGTGGTCGCGCGCGTGCGCAAGCAGGTCTACGTGCGCCGCAAGCGCGCCTGAGCGGCGCCGGTTTCGCGTTCTCCCCGGAAAGCAACGTCGTTCACCCGGACCGCAGCCGGGCGTGTGTATGCTCGACCGCGGAAACAGGGGGCTGCATGACAGGCTGGTCGACCGAGGGCGCACGCGGACCGCTGCCGGAGATTCCCGGCTACCGGCTGTCGCGCGTGGTCGGCGAAGGCGGCATGTCCACGGTCTACCTCGGCACCCAGCTGTCGCTGGGGCGAGAGGTCGCGATCAAGGTGATGCGGCCCGAGGCGCTGGCCGACGAGGTCAGCCGCCGCCGCTTCGAGAACGAGGCGCGCACGATCGCGCGGCTCGAGCATCCGCACATCGTCGGCATCTACGAGGTCGGCCGCACCGCCGACGGCCTGCCCTGGTACGCGATGCCGCACCTGCCGCGCGGGCACGTCGGCCAGCGCGACCTCAGCCGCGACCCGCAGCGCCTGCGCGAGATCCTGCGCGCGCTGCTGTCCGCCCTCGCGTTCGCGCATGCGCGCGGCGTGGTCCATCGCGACGTCAAGGCCGAGAACGTCCTGTTCGACGAAGCCGACCGGCCGCTGCTGGCGGACTTCGGCATCGCCCTGCGCCGCGGCCACGGCACGCGGGTGACGATGACCGGGCTGGCCGTCGGCAGCACCGCCTACATGGCGCCGGAGCAGGCGCGCGGGCAGCAGGTCGACCATCGCGCCGACCTCTACAGCGTCGGCGTGCTGGCCTGGGAAATGCTGACCGGGGAACTGCCGTACAAGGCCGACGACGCGCTGGCGATGGCGATCCAGCACACGCAGAACCCGATCCCGAAGCTGCCGACGGAACTGCGCCACTGGCAGCGCTTCATGGACCGGGCGATGGCGAAGTCGCCGCGCAAGCGCTTCCACGACGCGCAGCAGATGCTGCAGGCGCTGGACGAGGTGCCGCTGTCGGGCCGCAGCCGCGGCGCGTGGCTCGGGCGGCTCGCCGACCGCGCCGCCGGCGGCCTGCGGCGGATGCCGAGGCTGGCCTGGGTTCCGCTTGCGCTGCTGTGCGCGGCGGCGCTGGGATGGGGCGTGCGCTGGTCGCCTTCGGCGCAGGAGGCCGGCCCCGCCACGGCGGCCGCCGATCCGGCCACGCCGGTGACGCCGTCCGCCGCGGCCGCGCCCGGCGCGCCCGACGCTTCGACGGTCGATGCCGATCCTGCCCCTGCCATGCACGGCGCCGCCCCGCTGTCGACGGCGGACCGGCTGCTCGAACGCATGCGCGAACGGCTCGAGGCCGGGCGCCTGGCCGCGCCCGCAGGCAACAGCGCCAGCGACAGCTTCGTCGCCGCCTGGCGCGCCGATCGCGCGCACCCGCAGCTGCCGGAAGCCGCCACGGACCTGCTCGACGCATTGGGCAACGCCGCCACGCAGTCGATCGGCAAGGGCCGCGACGCGGACACGGCGGTGCTGCTGCGCGCGGCGAACCGCCTGCAGGACGACACCGACGCAGTGCCCGCCGCCGCGCATGCTGCCTACCGCGACCGGATCGGCAAGGCCCTGGTCGCGCGCGCGACGGCCGCCGCCGGCAGCGTCGACCGCGACGCCGCGATGCGCGCGGTCGAGCACGCGCGCCTGGCCGGCCTGCCCGCCGCGGCGATCGAACGCCTGCGCGCGCAGGCCGCGCGGATTCCCGACCTGCGCGGCCGCGACGCCGGCAACCTCGAGGGCATGCTGGTGCTGGAGGGCGGCGCGCGCCCGCTGGCCGCATTCGCACGGCCGGTCAGCCGCGCCGACTATGCGCGCTTCGCCGAAGTCAACGGCCGTCCCGCCGCGCTGTGCCGCGAACGCATCTCGCTGCTGCGCGTGCTGTCGCCGCGCGACTGGCAGGCGCCGGGCTTCGAGCAGTCCGACGGCGACCCGGTGGTGTGCGTGTCGTGGCAGGACGCGGAAGCCTACGCGCAGTGGCTCGGCCGCCGCGACGGGCAGCGCTACCGGCTTGCGACCGCGGCCGAAGCCGCGCGCCTGCCCGCCGCCCGCGGCGAGCGCGTCGTCTCCGAGTGGCGCACGGACTGCGCCTCGGACTGCCGCCACCGCGCGGCCACCGGCGCGAGCTGGCGCACGGACAACGCCTCGCGTTCGCTCGATCCGGCGCGCGGCTACGACGACGTGGGCTTCCGGCTCGTGCGCGAGCTGTAGGACCTCCGGCAAACGGACCGATATCACCCCTGACTCGGCGCCCACCGCCATCGCCGCGGCAACGTTGGCGCATCCGCAAGACGCTTGGCAACGATCCTCGAAGACGTCATCCCGGCGAACGCCGGGATCCATCTTGATCCTGCTTTTCGTTTTCAGGAGCAAAGACCAACCGCAAAATGGATCCCGGCATTCGCCGGGACGACGTCTTCGAGGATTCCCGCCCCAGGATCGCGAACAGGCTCTAAGATCGCCGCATGCCCACATCCCCCTCCCTCGCGCAGCGCCTGCAGCGCCTGTTCCTCACCGGATTGCTGACCCTGCTGCCGATCTGGCTGACCTGGGTCGTGGTCAAGTTCGTGTTCGTGCTGCTGTCGGACATCAGCCGGCCGTGGGTCGGCCCGCTGGCGGCGCAGATCGCGGCGTGGTTCCCGGATACGCTGGGCTGGATCAACGCCGACTCGGTGCAGGCGACGATCGCGATGGTGGCGACGCTGGTGCTGATCCTTGCGGTCGGCTGGCTGGCGCGCCGCGTGTTCGGCCAGCGCATCCTCGGCTGGATCGAGGCGCTGGTGCAGCGCATCCCGCTGGCGAACATCATCTATTCCAGCGCGCGCAAGCTGCTCGACATCCTGCAGACCAAACCCGACGGCACCCAGCGCGTGGTGTTGATCGACTTCCCGCACAGCCAGATGAAGTCGGTCGGCTTCGTCACCCGCGTGATCCGCGAACAGGGCAGCGGCCGCGAACTCGCCGCGGTCTACGTGCCGACCACGCCCAACCCGACCTCGGGCTACCTCGAGATCGTGCCGGTGGAGAAGATCACGCCCACCGACTGGACCGTCGACCAGGCGATGAGCTTCATCATCAGCGGCGGCGCGGTGGCCCCGGAGACGATTCCGTTCGATCCCCCCGACCGGCCGGCGGCACCGCAGGGCGCGTGAACGCATCTCCGCTCGACGATCGCGCGACCCGCCTGTTCATCGCGCTGGCGGCGTTCTTCTGCGTCAATGCGGTGCTGGCCGAGTTCATCGGCGTCAAGATCTTCGCGCTCGAGGACACGCTCGGCGTCGCGCCGCTGGAATGGAACCTGTTCGGGCAGACCGGATCGCTGAGCTTCACCGCCGGCACCCTGCTGTGGCCGGTGGTGTTCGTGTTCACCGACGTCATCAACGAGTACTTCGGCCGCCGCGGGGTGAAGATGATCTCGTGGATCGCGGTCGCGCTGATCGTGTACGGCTTCGTGTTCGCCTTCGTCGCGATCGCGCTGGCGCCCGCCGGCTGGTGGGTGGATGCGGCGCAGGCGCAGGGCGTGCCGGACTACCAGGCGGCGTTCGCGGCGATCTTCGGCCAGGGCATGTGGACCATCGCCGGGTCGGTGGTCGCCTTCCTCGTCGGCCAGCTGATCGACGTGCACGTGTTCCACCGCATCCGCCGCGCCACCGGCGAACGCATGGTGTGGCTGCGCGCGACCGGCTCGACCGCGGTGTCGCAGCTGGTCGACAGCTTCGTGGTGATCTGGATCGCGTTCGTGCTCGGCCCGCAGCAGTGGCCGACGTCGCTGTTCCTCGCGGTGAGCAGCGTCAACTACGTCTGGAAGATGGCGGCGGCGGTGGCCTTGATCCCGCTGCTGTACCTGATGCGCCGGAGCATCGCCGCCTACCTCGGGCCGGCGCGCGCGCGGGAATTGCGCGAACTGGCCGCGCGTGACTAGGGCCTTGGGGGAATGGCCGTCCGGGAGCGTCGCGGCGGATTGCCCCCGACGATGACCTTCGACGCATGGCGAACGCCCCCGGGCCGGGCCATGCTGTGCGCCTTTTCCCGACAGGCACCGCCATGACGCCCCGCCCCCTGTTCCTCGCCATCGCCCTTGCAGCCGCGCTCGCGGGCTGCAGCCGCAGCGCGCCCGAAGCCACGCCGCAGGCCGCTGCACAACACGCCGAGGACAAGGCCGCGCAGTTGAACGCGCTGTACGCCGAGCACTGGGAGGAGTTCCTCAGGCTCAACCCGATCCAGGCCACCTTCCAGGGCGACCACCGCTACGACGACCAGTTGCCCGACTTCGGCTCGAAGCAGTTCCGCGAGCAGCAGCATGCGTTCGTCACGCGCTGGCTCGACCGCGTCAAGGCGATCGGCAGCGACGGCCTCGCAGGCCAGGACCTGCTCAGCTACGAGATCTTCGTGCGCAACGGCGAGATGGCGCTGTTGGACGAACGGTTCCCCTCGTGGATGGTGCCGGTGAACCAGATGGGCAGCATCGCCAGCTACGCGGTGCTGCTGGGGTCGGGCACCAGCGCGCAGCCGTTCAAGACGGTCAAGGACTACGACAACTGGCTGGCGCGCGCCAACCGCCTGCCGGTGCTGATCGACACCGAGATCGCCAACATGCGCGAAGGCATCGCCGCCGGCGTGGTGCAGCCGCGGGTGGTGATGGAGAAGGTGCTGCCGCAGCTGGACGCGATCATCGCCGACAAGCCCGAGGACAGCCAGTTCTGGGGGCCGATCGCCAACATGCCGGCGGACTTCCCCGCGCAGGACAAGGCGCGCCTGACCGAGGCCTATCGCAAGCTGATCGCGGAGGGCCTGATGCCGGCGCTCAAGCGCGAGCATGCGTTCATCGCCGACGAATACCTTCCGAAGACGCGCGACGCCGTCGGCCTGGCCGCGCTGCCCGATGGCGAGGCCTGGTACGCGTTCAACGCCCGCAACTCCACCACGACGGCGCTTTCGCCCGCGCAGATCCACCAGATCGGCCTCGACGAGGTCGCGCGCATCCACGGCGAGATGCGCAAGGTGATGGCCGAGGTGAAGTTCGAAGGCTCGCTGCAGGACTTCTTCAGGTTCATGCAGAACGACAGGCAGTTCGAGTTCAAGTCGGAGGACGCGCTGCTCGAGCACTACCGCGCGCTGGAAGCGAAGGTCATGGCCGGCGTGCCGGCGCTGTTCTCGCTGACGCCCAAGGCCGGCTTCGAGATCCGCCCGATCGAGGCCTTCCGCGCGCAGTCGGCGGCGGGCGGCGAATACATGTCGCCGAGCGAGGACGGCTCGCGCCCGGGCATCTTCTACGTCAACACCTACGACCTGCCCACGCGCAAGACCTGGGACGCCGAGGACCTGTTCCTGCACGAGGCGATCCCCGGCCACCACTTCCAGCTCGCGCTGCAGCAGGAACTGACCGAACTGCCCCCGTTCCGCCGCTTCGGCGGCGAGACCGCCTTCATCGAGGGCTGGGGTCTGTATGCCGAGGGGCTGGGCAAGGACCTCGGCGTCTACACCGACCCGTACTCGTACTTCGGCCGCCTGCAGGGCGAACTGTGGCGCGCGGTGCGGCTGGTCGTCGACACCGGCCTGCACAGCAAGGGCTGGACCCGGCAGCAGGTACTCGACTACATGTTCGAGAACTCCTCGGTCAGCGAACCCGACGCGATCGCCGAGGCCGAACGCTACATCGCCTGGCCGGGCCAGGCGCTGGCGTACAAGATCGGCGAACTCAAGATCAAGGAACTGCGTGCGCGCGCCGAGGAAACGCTCGGCGACAGGTTCGACATCCGCGAATTCCACGCCGAAGTGCTCAAGGACGGCTCGGTGCCGCTCGACATCCTCGAGCAGAAGATCGATCGCTGGATCGCGTCGAAGCAGTCCTGAAGCTGCGAGCGGGGCCCGCACCGCTCCATGCAAGGAGGAAGGGCCGGCGAAGGCGGCCCCCGTATCAAGTACGGGGCAGGCTCTACGTGGCCGACGCCTTGCCCACCGATGGCCGGGCGTCGGGGGCGTAGCCCCGACCTACGGACTCCATGCAAGGAAGGGCCGGCGAATGCCGACCCTTCCTCATCAGCCCGTCAGCGCGTCGCCGACACTCAGGCGCGATTGCCGCGGCGCTCGCCGGGCTTGCCGCCGCGGCCGGGCTTGGCGCCGGTGTGGGCATGCGCATGCGCGCCGCGATCCTGCGGCTTGCCGTGCGCGCGGTGCGCGGGCTTGCGCGGCGGGCGCTGGCCGCCGGCCGGCTTCTGCCCACCCGGGCGCGGGCCGCCGCCGCGACGGCCCGGTTGGTTGGCGTCGAGCCGGATCTGCCGCGAGGGTTCGAAGCCGGCCACGGTTTCCATCGCGATGTCGGCCTTGAGCATGCGCTGGATGTCGCGCAGCAGCCCGCCCTCCTCCGGCGACACCAGCGACAGCGCCTCGCCCTGCGCGCCGTTGCGGCCGGTGCGGCCGATGCGGTGCACGTAGTCCTCGGCGACCATCGGCAGGTCGTGGTTGATCACCAGCGGCAGGTTCGGGATGTCGAGGCCGCGCGCGGCGACGTCGGTGGCGACGAGGATGCGCGCCTTGCCCGACTTGAACATGTCCAGCGCCTTCTGCCGCTGCGCCTGGCTCTTGTTGCCGTGGATGGCGACCGACTTCAGCCCCGCCTTCTCCAGCTGTTCGGCGAGGCGGTTGCAGCCGTGCTTGGTCTTGCCGAACACCAGCACCCGGTCGGTGTGGCGCGTGGCGAGGATGTCGACCAGCAGGTCGCGCTTGCGCGAAGCGTCGACCGGATGCACGCGGTGCACGATGGTCTCGGCGATGGTGTTCTGCGCCGCCACCTGCACTTCGCTCGGGTTGTCCAGCATCTCCATCGCCAGCGCGCGGATACGCGGCTCGAACGTGGCCGAGAACAGCATCGTCTGGCGCTGCTTCGGCACGCGCGCGAGCACGCGCTTGATCGACGGCGCGAAGCCCATGTCGAGCATGCGGTCGGCTTCGTCGAGCACCAGCAGTTCCACCGCGTCGAGCTTGGCGTGGCCGGAATCGAGGTGGTCGAGCAGCCGGCCCGGGCAGGCGACGAGGATGTCGACGCCGCGGCGCAGGTTGTCGATCTGCGGCTGCATGCCGACGCCGCCGAAGATCATGGTCACGTTTAGGCGCAGGTGGCGGCCGTAGGCCTTGAGGCTGTCGCTGACCTGCACCGCCAGTTCGCGGGTGGGCACCAGCACCAGCGCGCGCGGCTTGCGCGGGCCCTTGGCCGGGGTTTCCTTCGCGAGCTTCTGCAGCAGCGGCAGGCCGAACGCGGCGGTCTTGCCGGTGCCGGTCTGCGCGGCGCCGAGGATGTCGCGGCCGGACAGCGCCGGGGGGATCGCCTGCGCCTGGATCGGCGTGGGCGTGGTGTAGTTGGATTCGGACAGCGCGCGCAGCAGTGCCGGCGAAAGGCCAAGCCCTTCGAAAGGCGTGGTTTCAAACGTCATGGATCTCACTCCGTGGCAGCCGCGGCGCACCGTGCCGTGCAGCCGCAGGGCGGGCATGGGCATCGAAACACCTTCGACTGGCTTGCCCGGAACCATCCAGAACCGCGTTGCGGGCAATGTGTTGGCGGCTGCCGGAGGTTCCGGTGCCGTGTCTGCGCGACGAAAGACGTGCGGGAGAGGACGCCGCGGGGAAGTCCCCGGGCCGGCCTGCCAGGATCGTGGCTGCGTTGGACGCAGCGGGCAGCCGTGTTGCAAACGCCGCCATTGTAGCGGTCGCGGGCGCGTGGCGCCAGCCGCCGGCGGGCGCGAAGACATGATCCTCTACACTTCGGCCCCGGGGGAAGGGCGGTTCCAGGGAGAGGCGGACAGGATGGCAAGGGCGGCAGCGCAGGCGCGCATTCGACGACGCGCATCCGGGCAGGGACGATGGGCGCGGGCGACGGCCTGCCTGGCCCTGCTGGTGCTGCTCGCCGGCCTGTCCCCGGCGCTCGCCGACGGCGCGGACTGGCACTACCGGGTCCGCCCCGGCGAAACGGTCTGGGACCTCGCCCGCGCCTACCTGCGCGACGACGTGCCCTGGCAGCGGCTGCAGGAGCGCAACGACATCGCCGATCCGCAGCGGCTCACGCCCGGCACCCGCATGGCGTTCCCGGTCGACTGGCTGCGCGTGCGCCCGGCCAAGGCGCGCGTGGTCGCGGTCGAGGGCGAGGCCAGCGCCAGCCGCCGCGGCGATTTTTCCGATGCGCGCCCGGTCGCGGCCGAGATGCTGCTCGACGCCGGCGCCGCGCTGCGCACCGCGCCCGGCGCCAGCCTCACCCTCGGCTTCGCCGACGGCTCGCAACTGCAGCTGCAGGGCGACAGCGAGCTGCACCTGGACCGCCTGCGCGCGTACGGGCGCACCGGCATGGTCGATACCCGCCTGCGACTGCCGCGCGGGCGGGCCACCAGCCACACCGCGCGCAGCCGCGGCCCGGCGTCGCGCTTCATCGTCGAGACGCCGGGGCTGATGTCGAGCGTGCGCGGCACCGCGTTCCGCATGGCCAGCGGGGACGGCGGGCGCAGCCGCTCGGAAGTGGTCGAGGGCCGCGTCGACGTCAGCGGCGGCGGGCGCCAGGTGCTGGTCGCCGCCGGGCGCGGCACGATCGGCGGCGACGGCGGCGCACCGATCGCGCCGGTGCCGCTGCTCGCCGCGCCCGACCTGGGGCAGTGGCCCGAACGCCTCGACCGCCTGTCCACGCCGCTGTCGTGGCCGCCGATCGACGCGGCGCGCGGCTACCGGCTGCAGCTCAGCGCGCACCAGGACTTCCGCACCCTGCTGCAGGAAAGCGTGGTCGAACAGCCGCAGGCGACGCTGCGCGCCGGCGTCGAGGGCCGCGTGTTCGCCCGCGTGCGCGCGATCGACGGCCACGGCCTGGAAGGCCTGGATGCGGTGCGCGCGATCGAGATCGCCGCGCAGCCGGCACCGCCGTTCGTGGTCGCGCCGGTGGACGGCGGATCGGTCGCGGGGCCGCGTCCGCGCTTGCGCTGGACCGCTTCGGCCGGCGCCGCCGGCTACCGGCTGCAGGTCGCGCGCACGGCGGACTTCGCCGAGCCGCTGCTGTCGGAAACCGGCCTGCGCGGCAGCGCCTACCGCGCGCCGGTCGACCTGCCCGACGGCGAATACTTCTGGCGCGTCGGCGCGACCGATGCACAGGGCCGCGACGGCCCCGACGGCGACGCGGTGCGCTTCACCCTGCGTCCGGCCGAAGCCGGCCCCGAACTCGGCGCCGACGCCCGCAACGGCGCGCTGCAGGTCGGCTGGCGCGCCAGCGGCGAGGACGGCCAGCGCTATCGCTTCCAGGCCTCGCGCAAGGCCGACTTCGCCACGATCGAAGTCGATCGCGAGGTCGAGGGCAATGCCATCACCCTGCCCGACCTGCGCAGCGGCACCTGGCACCTGCGCGTGCAGCCGCTCGACGACGACGGCTACGCGCATCCCTTCGGCCCGACCCAGACGATCAGGCTCGGCTGCCTGCCCTGCCGGCTGCTGGCGGGCGCGGGCGGCGCGGCCCTGCTGCTGCTCGCGCTGTGAGGCTGCGCCCCGCCCTGCTGCGCGAGCTGGCCCTGAAGTCGCTCGTCGGCCTGTGCGCCGCCACCGCTGTCGCGGCGCTGGTGGCCACCGCGCTGACCTGGCGCGTCGACGCCTGGCTCTACGACCGCCTGCTGACGCTCGACCCGCCGCCGGCCGACGATGCCATCGTGATGGTGGTGGTCGACGACGCCAGCCTGTCCGCGCTCGGGCGCTGGCCGTGGTCGCGCGGCGTGCACGCGCAGCTGGTGCGGCAGCTGGACGCGGCCGGCGCGCGCGGCATCGGCTTCGACGTGCTGTTCTCCGAAGCCGATGACAACGATCCCGCGGGCGACGCCGCGCTGGCCGAGGCGGTGCGCCGCAGCGGCAGGGTGGCGCTGCCGATGCTGGCCGAAGCCTCGCCGCCGGACGGCACCCTGATCGAAGTGCTGCCGATGGCGGCGCTGATCGACGCCTCCGCGGCGCTGGGCCACGTCGAGGTCGACGTCGACGGAGACGGCGTCGCTCGCAGCACCTACCTGTACGCGGGCCTGGGGTCGGCGCACTGGCCGTCGCTGGCGCTGGCGCTGCGCAACCTGCATGCGCCGACCCGCCACAGCGCGTCCCTGCCGGGCCAGCGCAATCGCGAGAGCACCGAGCAGCCCTCGCCCTACCTGTGGAACCGCGACTACCGCATCCTCGTCCCCTACGTCGATCGCCCGGCGTTCCAGCGGGTGTCGTACGTCGACGTGCTGCGCGGCGCGGTTCCGGCGCAGCTGCTGCACGACCGCTGGATCCTGGTCGGCGTCACCGCGGCGGGCATCGGCCGCGACGTGCTCGCGCCCGGCCGCGGCCGCGAGCAGTCGATCAGCGGCGTCGAGTACCACGCCAACGTCCTCAACACGCTGCTGCTCGACCGCGCCATCACGCCGCTCGCCTCCGCGCGGCAGCTGCTGCTGGGCATTGCGCTCGCGCTGCTGCCGCTGCTGCTGTATCGCCCGCACCACGCCTGGCGCGGAGCATCGCTGGCGATCGCCGCGTCGGCCCTGCTGACGCTCGCCGCCAGCGCCCTGCTGCTCGCGCAGGCGCGGCTGTGGTTCGCGCCGACCGCGACCCTGGCGGTGCTCGCGGCCGGTGGCCTGCTCTGGCTGCTGCTGCGCCTGCGCCGCTCGCAGCGCCTGGCGAAATCGGACGGACTGACCCGGCTCGGCAACCGGCACCTGTTCGACCTGACCCTCGAGCGCGAGCTCGCCTCCGCGCACCGCGCCAACCGGCCGGTGTCGCTGCTGCTGGTCGATGTCGACAACTTCAAGCGCTACAACGACGCCGAGGGTCATCAGGCCGGCGACGAGGTGCTGCGCGTGGTCGGCGACAGCCTGCTGGGCCGGGCGCGCCGCCCGCGCGACCTCGCCGCACGCTACGGCGGCGACGAACTCGCGCTGGTCCTGCCCGAATGCCCGGCCAGCGCCGCCACGGCGATCGCGCAGTCGGTCCTCGACGACGTGCGCGCGCTGCGCATCCCGCACCCGGACTCGGACGTGGCCCCCTTCGTCACACTGAGCATCGGCGTGGCGACCTACTACCCGATCCTCGAATCGCACGACATCGACCTGATCAAGCGCGCCGACGCCGCGCTCTACCGCGCCAAGCGCGAGGGCCGCAACCGCGTGCACTGCTCGTCCAGCGCACGGGCCGGGTAGGCCTCGTTTTCCCGTGGACTCGCCTTCAGCGAGTCCCCAGAACTGTCATTTCGACCGCAGGGAGAAATCTCGTCTCCGGCGCAGGGAAAGAAGATTTCTCCCTGCGGTCGAAATGACAGTTCCTGGAGATGTCCTTCAGGCGCAATACCTTTGGTCCGCGGTTCGTGATTCGAAGAAGGGTCGCGGCCGAAGCCGCTCCTGCGAAGGCCGGCCTGTGCGGCAGCGGTGGGGCGAGGGTGGCAGCCGCGCCGGCGCTGTGACACTCTTCGTGCGATTCCCCCAAGCGAGCGCCGCATGTCCTTCCGTCCGTCGCCCACCAGCCCCGGAATCACCCTCGCGCGCCTGCTGCTGGCGAGCGTCTTCGTCGTCATGGGCGCCTGGCGCCTGTGGCGCGCCTGGCAGGGCGTGCCGACCAGCGGCGCCACGCTGAGCTTCAGCGCGGCCGAACTGGTGCTCGGCCTGCTGGTGGCCTACGGCTGGAAGCTGCGCGCGACCGCGCTGCTGGCGGCGGCGCTGATGGCGGTGGACGCGATCCTGTCGCACGCGTTCTGGTCGCTGCCGGAGCCGGCGCGCAGCGCGCAGCTGCTGCATTTCATGAAGAACGCGAACATCGTCGGCGGCTTCCTGCTGCTGGCGCTGACCGCGCCCGCGCGCAGGCGCTGACGCCATGGCCGCCGAAGCCGACCCGGGCACCCTGCTCAAGGCGGTCGCGCTGCTCGGCGCGGCGGTGGTCGCGGTGCCGCTGTTCCGCAAGCTCGGGCTCGGCTCGGTGCTGGGCTACCTCGCCGCGGGACTGGTGATCGGGCCGTTCGGCCTGGGCTGGTTCTCCAACCCGCAGTCGATCCTGCACTTCGCCGAACTGGGCGTGGTGATGTTCCTGTTCGTGGTCGGGCTGGAGATGCGGCCCTCGCACCTGTGGAGCCTGCGCCGGCAGATCTTCGGCCTCGGCGCGCTGCAGATCGGCCTGTGCACGCTGGCGCTGACCGGCGTCGGCCTGGCGTTCGGCTTTTCACTGCCGGTGGCGTTCATCGGCGGCGCCGGCTTCGTGCTGACCTCGACCGCGATCGTGATGCAGCTGCTCGGCGAACGCGGCGACATCGCCCTGCCGCGCGGCCAGCGCATGGTCTCGATCCTGCTGTTCGAGGACCTGCTGATCGTGCCGCTGCTGGCGCTGGTGGCCTTCATGTCGCACGCGCCGGTCGATCCCGACGCGCCGCCGCGGCTGGTGAGCTTCGGCATCGCCGTGGCCTCGCTTGCCGGCCTGATCGTCGCCGGCCTGTACCTGCTCAACCCGCTGTTCCGGATCCTCGCCGCGGCCAAGGCGCGCGAGGTGATGACCGCGGCCGCGCTGCTGGTGGTGCTCGGCGCCTCGGTGTTGATGGAGATGGGCGGGCTGTCGATGGCGATGGGTGCGTTCCTGGCCGGCGTGCTGCTGTCCGAATCGACGTTCCGCCACCAGATCGAGGCCGACATCGAGCCGTTCCGCGGCATCCTGCTGGGCCTGTTCTTCGTCGCCGTGGGCATGTCGCTCGACCTGGCGGTGGTGCGCGAGAACTGGCAGCTGATCGCGCTGGCGGTGCCGGCGATGATGCTGGCCAAGGGCGCGTGCATCTATCTCGTCGCGCGCCTGCTGCGCAGCAGCCACGGCGACGCGCTCGATCGCACCGCGCTGATGGCGCAGGGCGGCGAGTTCGCGTTCGTGCTGTATTCGGCGGCCGAAACCGCCGGCATCATCGACGGCGAGGTCAACGACAACCTGACCGCGATCGTGGTGCTGTCGATGGTGCTCACGCCGCTGGTGGTGCTGGCCACGCGCCGGCTGGTGCCGAAGGACAAGCCGTCGCTCGAAGGCGTCGAGGCGGTCGCGGATCAGACCGGCAGCGTGCTGATCATCGGCTTCGGCCGCTTCGGCCAGGTGATGAGCCAGTCGCTGCTCGCGCGTGACGTCGACGTGACCATCATCGACACCGACATCGAGATGATCCAGAGCGCGGCGACGTTCGGCTTCAAGGTCTACTACGGCGACGGCGGCCGCCTCGACGTGCTGCACGCCTCCGGTGCGGGGACCGCGCGCGCGATCGCGGTCTGCATCGACAACCGCGCCACCGCCGACCGCATCGTCGAGCTGGCGGGTCATCACTTCCCGCAGGCGAAGCTGCTGGTGCGCTCCTTCGATCGCGAGCATTCGCTGAAGCTGGTCAACGCCGGCGTCGACTTCCAGATCCGCGAGACCTTCGAATCCGCGGTGTCCTTCGGCGAGGCCGCGCTGCGCGCCATCGGCGTACCGGAGGACGAAGCCGCACAGATCGCCGGGCAGGTCCGGCGGCTGGATGCCGAGCGTTTCGGCCTCGAGATCGCCAGCAACGACACCAGCGCCGGCATCCCGCTGATCCTCAAGAACACCGGCGCCGATCCCGGCAACGTGCCGAAGCCGACGCCGTTCACCGCGCCCAGGCGCGAGGGCCGGCGGCTCGACGAGGATGGCCCAGATGCCGGCGACGCAGGGGCGACGGCGCCTGGTGCCGGATCATCGGCGACCGAATAACCAGTTCCGCGACGCCGAGCTTTTTTGGGTTCTTCTCCCGAATGAGGGAACAACCCGGGAAAAACCCCCTGTCATTTCGACCGCAGGGAGAAATCTCCTATCCGGCGAGAGGAAAGCAGATTTCTCCCTGCGGTCGAAATGACAAGGTTTTTTTCTGCCGTCGTCCCGGCTTTCGCCGGGATGACGGCAAGAAAGCGCTTCCGCGCGGACTACGCCTCCACCACCATCCCCGGTCGCGCCAGCCGCACGTCGGCACCGAAGCGCTCGCCCAGCTCGCCGGCCAGCGCCTCGCGCGCCCTGTCCTCGCCGTGCACCAGCACCAGCGGCGGCCGCGATCCGAAGCCCTCGTACCACGCGATCAGCCCGCGCTGGTCGGTATGCGCCGACAGCCCGCCGACGGTGTGGATGCGTGCGCCGACGCGATGGTCGTGGCCGTGGATGCGCACCCATTTCGCGCCGTCCACCAGCCGCCGCCCCAGCGTGCCCTCGGACTGGTAGCCGACGAACACCACGTGGGTATTGCGGCGGTCGATGCCGTGGCGGAAGTGGTGCAGGATGCGGCCGCCGTTGGCCATGCCGCTGCCGGCGATCACGATCGCGCCGTTCTCGATGCGGTTGATCGCGATCGATTCCTCGGTCGATTCGGTGATGTGCAGGTTCGGCAGGGTGAACGGGGTCGGCTTGCCCTTCCACACCTCGCGCGCGTCGGCGTCGAACAGGTCGCGGTGGCGGTCGTAGATCGCCACCACCTTCGCCGCCATCGGGCTGTCGAGGAAGATGCGCCAGCGCGACAGGCCCCACTCGTCCCAGTATTTCGCGAACCAGTACAGCAGCTCCTGCGAACGCCCGACCGCGAACGCGGGGATCAGCACCTTGCCGCGGTCGTTCCAGGCCTGTTCCAGGATCTGGCCGAACTCGTGGATGGTGTCGAGGCGGTCGCGGTGGTTGCGGTCGCCGTAGGTCGATTCCATCAGCACCAGGTCGGCTTCGCGGACCGGCGCCGGGTCGCGCAGGATCGGCGTACCGGTGGGGCCGAGGTCGCCGGAGAAGACGAGCTTGCGGTCGTCGGCCCACAGCTCCACGATCGAGGAGCCGAGGATGTGGCCGGCGTCGCGGAAGGCGATCTCCACGCCCGGCAGGATCTGCGTGCGCGCGTCGTAGGGCAGCGGCTGGAGCAGGTCGAGCACGTCGTGCACGTCGTCCTTCGTGAACAGCGGCATCGCCTCGGGCTCGCCGGCGCGGCGCTTGCGGTTCTCGCGCTCGGCGTCGTTCTCCGCCAGCGAGGCGGCGTCGAGCAGCATCACCGGCAGCAGGTCGGCGCCGGCCTGCTGGATGAAGATCGGGCCCTTGAAGCCCTGCCAGACCAGTCGCGGGATTCGGCCGATGTGGTCGATGTGCGCATGGCTGACCACCAGCGCGTCCAAGGTCGCCGGATCGAACGGGAACGGTTCGAAGTTGCGCGCTTCGGCCTCGCGGCCGCCCTGGATCATGCCGCAGTCGAGCAGCACGCGCCGGCCGGCCGCCTCGACCAGGTGCATCGATCCGGTGACCTCGCCCGCCGCGCCGTGGAAATGCACCCGCATCGCCGTCTCCCTCGCCAAACCGCTGATTCTGCACGCATTCGCGGCAAGGGGTGAACGCCGACGCCGGCCTCGCCATGACCTTCGACACCTTCGGCGCCGGGATGCGCAGGCGTACAGTGCCGCGCAGCCGGCCCCGGCGGGTTTCCGTCGTCGCCGTTCCATCGACAACGGAGACACCCGTGAGCAACACCGCACCCAGACTGCTTCTGCTTTCCGCCGCCGTGGCCCTGGCCGTCTCGGCCTGCGCGCGCGACGCCGCGCCCGCGGCCGACACCGCGCCCGCCGCCGCTGCCACGAAGGCCTACACCCTCGACGAGAGCAAGCTGCCGCCGTTCAACCAGTTCCGGGCCGGCGACCTCGACGCCACCAGGAACGCCTGCACCGATTTCGCCGGCTACGCCAACGCCAAGTTCCTCGCCGCCAACCCGATCCCGGGCGATCGCGTCAGCTGGGGCGCGTTCGAAATGCTCGGCGAGCGCTCCAGCGCCGTGCAGCAGCAGCTCGCCGAACAGGCCGCGGCCGATGCCAACGCCGCCGGCGTGGGCAAGCTGGTCGGCGACTTCTGGGCCACGGGCATGGACGAGGCCAAGGTCAACGCGCAGGGCATCGAACCGCTGCAGGACGAACTGGCCGCGATCGACGCGCTGGCCGACAGCGCCGGCATCGTCGCCTGGCTGCAGCAGACCGCGGCCAAGGGACAGGGCTTCCTGATCGGCATCGGCGCGATGCCCGACTTCAAGGACTCGACGATGAACATCGCCGCGACCGGCCAGGGCGGCCTCGGCCTGCCCGACACCACCTATTACACCGACGACCGGCACGCGGCGATCCGCGACGAATACGTCAAGCACGTCGCCAGGGTGCTTGAACTGTCCGGCGTCGCCGCCGACGCGGCCGCGGCGCAGGCCCGCGACGTGATGGCGTTCGAGACGCGGCTGGCGAAGGTGTCGAAGTCGCGCGCGGAGTTCTCGCGCAACGTCGAGCTGTACTACAACCCGATGAGCGTCGCCGACGCCGACGCGCTGACCCCGGCGTTCTCGTGGACGAAGTTCTTCGAATCTCAGGGCATCGCCCAGCCGAAGACGTTCTCGGTCTCGGTCCCCGACTACTTCAAGGAAGTCGACAAGATGCTGTCCGACGTGCCGGTCGAGCAGTGGAAGAGCTACCTGCGCTTCCACGTCGTCGACGGCGCCTCGCCCTACCTGTCCGACGCCTTCGCGCAGCAGAACTACGCCTTCTACGGCAAGGTGCTCAGCGGCCAGCAGGAAATCAAGCCGCGCTGGAAGCGCGTGCTCGACAGCATCAACGGCAACGTCGGCGAGGCGATGGGCCAGCTCTACGTCCAGGTCGCGTTCCCGCCGGAGTCGAAGGCGAAGATGGAGACGCTGATCGGCAACCTCAGCGACGCGCTCAAGATCCGCATCGAGCACCTGGAGTGGATGAGCCCGGAGACCAAGGCCAAGGCGCTGGAGAAATGGGCCACGTTCGAGCCGCGCGTCGGCTATCCGGACAAGTGGCGCGACTGGAGCGGCCTGTCGAGCGGCCGCGACAGTTACCTGGACAACGTGCAGGCGGCGAACGCGTTCAACTACAAGTGGGACATCTCCAAGATCGGCCAGCCGGTCGACAAGAGCGAATGGGGCATGACCCCGCAGACGGTGAACGCCTCCTACAACCCGCTGGCCAACCAGCTGACCTTCCCGGCCGCGATCCTGCAGCCGCCGTTCTTCGACCCGAACGCCACCGACGAGCTGAACTACGGCGGCATCGGCGCGGTGATCGGCCACGAGATGACCCACGGCTACGACGACCAGGGCGCGAAGTTCGGCCCCGGCGGCAACATGGAGGACTGGTGGACCAAGGCCGACGCCGACGGCTTCGCCGCGCGCACCGGCAAGCTGGTGGCCCAGTTCGACGACTACAAGACCGCCGACGGCCGCAACCTCAACGGCTCGCACACGTTGGGCGAGAACATCGCCGACCTCGGCGGCCTCGCCACCGCCTACGACGCCATGAAGAAGGCCACCGAAGGCACGCCCGACCCGATGACCGACGGCCTGACCCGCGACCAGCGCTTCTTCCTGAACTGGGCGACGGTGTGGCGCCGCAACTTCACGCCGGAAGAGCTCAGCAAGCGCCTGGTCACCGACGAGCACGCGCTGGCCGAGTTCCGCGCGATCGGCGCGCCGTCGAACCTGCCGGCCTTCGCCGCCGCGTTCGACTGCAAGCCGGGCGATGCGATGGTGCGCGACGGCGAGAGGCAGGTCGTGATCTGGTAACACGCGATCGGCGATCGGCAGGACGGAAGGCCCGGCGTTTGCCGGGCCTTTTTTCTGGATGCTTCGACGGCTTGAGTGGCAAACGCCCGGTGGCCGATGATCCGGTCCGGGGCGGATCGTCGACGCCGACCCCCTCCGGCAGTTATGCGTCCAGCGCATTCCCGTCGCCCCTGCTCCTGTCCGTACACCTGTCATTTCGACCGCAGGGAGAAATCTTCTTTCCGCGCGCCGGACATGAGATTTCTCCCTGCGGTCGAAATGACAGGATTCTCCGCAGATTTGCCCCCGGCCCTCCCCCGCAGGCGGGGAGGGGCGGGGTGGGCGCAGCCTTCACGGCAATCCCTGAACGGCGACGCCCATCGCCCCGGCGCAATGCAGCAGCTTGGTAGAATCCGCCGCTTCCGCCATCAAGACCCCGGACACGCTCGATGCCGATCCAGAAGCCGCTCGTCGCCGCCCTCGCCGCCAGCCTCGCCCTCGTCCTGGCCGCCTCCGACGCCGACGCCCAGCGCCGCGCCGCGAAGAAACCCACCACCCCCGCGATCACGGCCTGCAGCGACTTCTACGGCTTCGTCAACAAGGACTGGCTGACGGCAAACACCGTCGTCAGCGGCACCGGCGCGGTGTCGGCGCTGGGCCAGCTGCAGCAGCGCGCCCTGCTGCAGCAGCGTTCCCTGCTCGACGACGCGGTGCTGAACCCGCAGAACGACGTGCAGAAGCTGCTCGGCGACTTCTGGGCCAGCGGCCTGGACGAGGCCGCGGTCGAGCGCGACGGCGCGCAGCCGATCGCCTCGCTGGTCTCGCGCATCAACGCCATCAAGCGCAGCAAGGACGTCGCGCCCTCGATCGCGGCGCTGCACCAGGTCGGCATCCCGGTGGTGTTCAACTTCACCGCCGACCTCGACCTGGCCGACCTCACCCGCCACGTCGGCTACTTCTCGCAGGGCGGGCTCGGCCTGCCGGACCCGGCCTACTACACCCGCGAGGACGCCGACACCCGCGCCCTGCTCGGCCGCTACACCGAGTACGTGGAGAAGATCCTGCAGCTGACCGGCACCGCGCCCGACCAGCTCAAGGCCGACATGCAGCAGGTGATCGACCTGGAGACACGCATCGCCCGCGCCTCCAAGCCGATCACCTCGCTGCGTGATCCGCGCGAGAACTACGCGCTGGTGCCGGTCGCCGGCTTCGCCAAGCAGTTCCGGCAACTGCAGCTGGCCGACTTCCTGCAGGCGCAGGGCGTCAGCGACGACAGCGTGTCGATGGCGAACCAGGACTACTTCACCCAGGTCGACGCCCTCGTGCGCACGCTCAAGCCGGCGCAATGGAAGGTCTACCTGCGCTACCAGATCGGCCGGGCGATGGCGCCGTACCTGTCCAAGGACTTCCGCGACGCCGACTTCCAGTTCAACGGCCGAGTGCTGCGCGGACAGTCCGCGCCGCCGATCCGCGACGTGCAGGTGCTCGACGCGATCAACCGCGCCGCCGGCCCGATGCTGGCGCGCGAGTACGTCGCGCGCTACCTGCCGGCCACCACGCGCTCGCGCGCGGACACCATCGCCGGCGAGGTGCGCACCGCGCTTGGCCGTGCCGTCGACCGCAACAGCTGGATGTCCGACGCGGCCCGCGCCGAGGCCAGGGCCAAGCTCGAAAAGCTCACCATCGAGATCGGCGCGCCGGCGCGCGACCTCGACTACACCGTGCAGCCGATGGGCCGCACCAGCTTCGGCAGCAACATGCTGATCGCCTCGACCTGGCACCACCGCGAGGAGATGCGCCGCATCGGCCGCGGCAACGCCGACCGTCGCTGGGACGTGCTGCCGCAGCAGCCGGCGCTGGCCTACGACCTCGCCCACAACCGCCTGATCGTCTCGGCCGCCGCGCTGCAGGCGCCGGTGCTGGACATGGAGCAGGACACCGCGGCGCAGTACGGCAGCTTCGGCGCCCTGGTCGGCCACGAACTCAGCCGCGCCGTCGACACCCGGGGCCGGCTGGTGGACGCCGCCGGCGCCGTGCGCACGTGGTGGACGCCGCAAGACGAGTCGGCCTTCAATGCGCGCGCCGGCCAGCTCGCCGTGCAGTACTCGGCCTACGACTATCCGGCCGCGACCGGGCTCAAGGTCAACGGCACGCTGACCCGCGACGAGAACGTCGCCGACCTCGCGGCGGTGGAGCTGGCCTTCGACGCACTGTCGACGGCGCAGCCGGAGCTGGACAACGCGACCCGCGAGTCGTTCTTCCGGTCATGGGCCGCGCTGTGGCGCGAGCAGCTGTCGCCGGAGACAGCGACCCAGGCCGCGTCGACCAGCGTGCAGGCGCCGGGCCAGTGGCGCGCCAACGGCCCGCTGGTCAACCAGCCCGCGTTCGCCGAGACCTTCAAGTGCAAGGCCGGCAACGCGATGCTGCGCAAGGCCGAGGAGCAGGTCTCGATCTGGCGCTAGGGCATTTTCGACCCGGATGTTGACGTTTCCGTCGTCCCCGCGAAGGCGGGGATCCAGTGTCTTTCGCTTTTGATTTCAAAGATTGAAGACACTGGGTCCCCGCCTTCGCGGGGATGACGGACATGTGAGCGTTTGCGCCAACGAATGCTCCGGCCCGACCTGCAGGAGCGCCTTCACACCACCCGACGCACGCGGCGGCCGCCGAACGGCGGCTGTCCGCGCCAGTGCCGGATCAGCAGCCAGCCGAACAGCATCCCGCCCAGGTGCGCGAAATGGGCGACGCCGGACTGGGTGCCGGTGATGCCCAGCACCAGCTCGATCACGCCGTACACGATCACCAGCGTGCGCGCCTTCATCGGCACCGGCGGGATCAGCAGCATCACCCGCTGGTTCGGGAACAGCATGCCGTAGGCCAGCAGCAGGCCGAACACGCCGCCCGACGCGCCCACCGTGGGATAGAACGCGCCGCCGTTGCGCACGCTCCACGACACCACGGCCAGCTGGCACAGGCCCGCGCCGACCACGCAGACCAGGAAATAGGTCAGGAACCGGCGCTGGCCCCAGACGTGCTCGAGCTGCGCGCCGAACATCAGCAGCGCCAGCATGTTGAACAGCAGGTGCGCGATGTAGGTCGGACTGTGCATGAAGCCGTGCGTCAGCAACTGCCAGGGCATGAAGCGGTGGGGGACGTACGGCGCGACCTCTGCCGGCGGCCACGGCCAGAGCATCAGCACGTCCAGCGCCGGGCCCAGCACGAGCTGCAGCACGAACACCGCGCAGTTGGCGATCAGCAAGGCCTTGGTGACGGGGGGAAGATTGGTGAACATCGGCGCTCCTGCTCTGCGCCCCATGATAACGGCGGAAGCGCGGCGGCCCGGTCCGCGACATCCATCGCGCGCACCGCGGCGGCGGCCGCGCGGCCGTCAGCCCCCTTGCCCCGGCCCCCAGAGGGCGGCATCCAGGTCGTCCTCGCCGCGCGGCATGCGCACGCGCCCCTTGACCACCTTCACGCCCTCCTCGCGCAGCCGCCGCGCCTGCTCGCGATGGCCCTTCGATCCGGGCGGGAACGCGATCGAGCCGTCGCTGCGCAGGATGCGGTGCCACGGCAGCGTCGGGTCGTCGTTGCCGGCGAGCAGCCGCGCCACCATCCGCGCCCGCCCGGGCAGCCCGGCGCGGCGCGCGATATGGCCGTAGCCGGCGACCGAGCCGCGCGGCACGTCACGGATCGCGGACAGGATGCGCGCCACGGCGGGCGAATCGGCAGACAGGGCGGCCATGGGCGACTAGGATATCCGCTCCGTTCCGCCGCAGTACGACCATCGCGCCATGCAGAACTTCGAACAGATCCGCCGCCACCTCCTCGGCGGCGAGTTCCGCGTCACCATGCAGGAACCCTACGTGGTCTGCGTCGAACTCTCGCTCGACGGCGGCCGCCGCCACCAGGCGATCTTCCTGTCCGAGCTGCAGGACGACGACGGTCGCAACTACCTGCGCACCAGCACCGTGATCGCGCCGATCACCGGCATCGACGCCCGTCGCGCACTCGCCTTCAACTGGAACTCGCGCGTGGGCTATCTCTCGATCGGCGAACTCGACGGCGTGCCCTACCTGCAGCTGTGCGAGAACCGTCCCTACGAAGGCCTCACCGCCTCCGAGATCGGCCGGGTGGTGCTGGAGATCGGCGGCATGGGGGATCGGCTGGAGCGGGCGCTGTCGGCCGAAGGGGATCTGCTGTAGGGCCGTGATTGGTGATTCGTGATTGCTGATTGGAAAAGGCAGGAGCGCGCCCGCTTTTCCGAATCACGAATCACCAATCACGAATCACCGCCCCTCAGGCCCATCCCGCGCTCTGCATCACCCGGAACAGCGCATACGCGATCCCGCCCGACATCGGGATCGTCAGGATCCACGCCCAGATCATCTTGTGGACCACGCTCCACTTGATCGCGTTCAGGCGCTTGGCGCAGCCCACGCCCATGATCGCCGACGAGATGTTGTGCGTGGTCGAGACCGGGATGCCGAGCGACGAGGCGCCGAGGATCACCGAGGCCGCGCTGGTCTCCGCGGCGAAGCCGTGGATCGGGTGCAGCTTCACCAGCTTGTGCCCCAGGGTCTTGATGATGCGCCAGCCGCCGGCGGCGGTGCCGGCCGCCATCACCAGCGCACATGTGATCTTGATCCAGGTGTCGATGTCGCCCTGCGCCAGCGCCGCCTCGGACGGGTGCAGGAAGGCCAGCCAGCCCGGCAGCACGTCCAGGGTGCCGGCGGCCTGCGCGCTGACCAGGGTGAGCGCGACAATGCCCATGGTCTTCTGCGCATCATTCATGCCGTGGGCGAAGCCCATGCCGGCCGCGCTCACGATCTGCGCCTTGCCGAAGAAGCCGTTGACCCAGCGCGGCCGCGCGATCCGCGCCAGCCAGCCGCCGCTGCGCGCCATCATCGAGATCACGAAGAACAGCACACCCATCATCAGAAAGCCGGCGGCGAAACCCAGCAGCGGCGAGCTGACCATGGGCACGATCACCTTCCACAGCACGCCTGCGCTCCTGTACAGCGGCTCGGTCGGCTCGGACCAGATCACCACGTCGAAATCGTTGGCGGCAGCCGCCAGCGCGGCGCCGATCAGGCCGCCGATCAGCGCGTGCGAGGACGACGACGGCAGGCCGAACCACCAGGTGATCAGGTTCCAGGTGATGCCGCCGAGCAGCGCGCACAGGATCAGCTGCGAACCAACCTCGACCACGCCGGCGTCGATCAGCCCCGAGGAAATGGTCTTGGCCACCGCGGTGCCGGCCAGCGCGCCGATCAGGTTCATGGTGGCCGCGAGCCCGACCGCCTGCATCGGCGACAGCACCTTGGTCGCGACCACGGTCGCGATCGAGTTGGCGGTGTCGTGGAAGCCGTTGATGTATTCGAACACCAGCGCGGTGGCCACCACCACCAGGACGAGGGTCAGCATCGTCCCGGTTCCTACGAGTTCTTCAGCACGATTTCGAAGGCGACCACGCCGGCCTCGCGGCAGCGATCGATGGCCTTCTCGAGGATCTCGAAGAACTCCTTGAGCAGGAACATCTGCAGCGGGTCGAGCTTGCCGGAGTAGATGTCTCGGTACAGCTCCAGCATCAGCCGGTCGGCCTCGTTCTCCAGCGAGCGCAGGCGGTCGTTGAGCGCCTTCATCGGCTCGAGCTTCATGTGCCTGAGCTGCTTGACCATGTCCACCACCACGCCCGAGGCCTGCTCCAGCATCGCCGCGCGCGGCGCGAAGTCGATGTGCTCCAGGTGCCGGGTCGCCAGCGAATAGCGGTCGGCGAACTTCTCGATCTGCTTGGGGATCTTGTACAGGGCCGACCCCAGGGCCTCGATGTCCTCGCGCTCGATCGGTGTGATGAAGCTGTCCACCAGCGCCTGGCTGATCTTGTCCGAGGCCTCGCGCTCGCGCAGGCGGGCCAGCTTGAAGGCGTCGAGCGCCGGCTGGCGATCGGCCTCCCGGAGCATCGAGTGGAGGGCGATGGCGCTGTCGTGGGCCGCCACCGCGGCCTCCTCCAGCAGCGCATAGAACTGGTTGCCCTGGCCGAAGATGGTCTGCAAGGAAAACATCGGGAGATCCCGCCGTCGCGGAGCGGACGGCCTTCGGGGCGCAATTATGACGGTTCGATGACGTCTGCCGCCATGCCGTCATGCCGTCCTGGGCGACCGCCCCCTCCTCGGCGGGCCCTCCCCGGGCGGGTGTTATCATGGCCTGCCGCGCCTGCGACGCGCCGCCGCCCCATGGACGACGACCCTAGACCGCCCCCCCGACCGCCGTCCGGCGGCCGCCTCCCCCGCCTGACCTGCGCCGCGGCCGTCCGCCGGGAAGGACGCGGCCGTGCTTGAGCTGTTCATCGTCCTGGTCCTGATCGCCTGCAACGCGTTCTTCGCGCTGTCGGAGATGTCGGTGGTGACCTCGCGCAAGCCGCGGCTCAGGCAGCTGGCGGCCGGGCAGCGCGGCGCGCGCAAGGCGCTGGAGCTGGCCGAGCACCCGGAGCGCTTCCTCTCGACCGTGCAGGTCGGCATCACCCTGATCGGCATCCTGACCGGCATGTTCGGCGGCGACGCCATCGGCGCCGCGATCGGCGCCTGGCTGGCGGCCAACGTGCCGGCGCTGGGCATCTACGCCGGCACCGTCGGCCTGGTGGTCGCGGTCGGCCTGATCACCTACCTCACCATCGTCCTGGGCGAACTGCTGCCCAAGCGCCTGGCGCTGCTGGCGCCGGAAAGGCTGGCCTCGTTCGTCGCGCTGCCGATGCACGGGCTGTCGCGGATCGCAACCCCGGCCGTGTGGCTGCTCAGCGCCTCGGTGCGCGGGATGCTGCGGCTGCTTCGGCTCGACAGCACCGAAGCCGCGCAGGTCACCGAAGAGGAGATCCGCCTGCTGGTGAGCGAGAGCCACGAGCAGGGCGTGATCGACGCCGACGAGCGCAACATGATGAACCGCGTGCTGCGCCTGGGCGACCGCAGCACGGCCAGCCTGATGACCCCGCGCACCCGCATCGCCTGGCTCGACGTCGCCGAGGGTTTCGGCGAGAACCTGGCGACGATGCGCGAAACCCCGTTCTCGCGCTACCCGGTCTATCGCGGCAGCGATGCCGACGTGGCCGGCGTGCTCGAGGTCAAGTCGCTGATCGACCGCCTCGACGAAGGCGCGTTCGACCTGTTCAAGTACCTGCGCGAGCCGCTGTTCGTGTCCGAATCCACGCCGGCGCTGAAGCTGCTGGAGATCCTGCGCGAGGAGCAGCAGTCCCTGGCGCTGGTGGTCGACGAGTACGGCGACGTCACCGGCCTGGTCACGGTCAACGACGTGATGGAGGCGGTGATCGGCCGCAACCAGACCGGCGAGGGGCCGGACTCGATCCCGCAGATCACCACCCGCGACGACGGCTCGCTGCTGGTCGACGGCGGCATCTCGGTCGAGACCGTGCGCGAGCTGCTCGGCGGCGGCGCCCTGCCCGGCGAGGACGAGCACGACTACCACACCGCGGCCGGCATGGTGATCGCGCAGTTCGGGCGCATCCCCAACGTCGGCGAGCACTTCGACTGGGGCGGCTGGCGCATCGAGGTGGTCGACCTCGACGGCCCGCGCATCGACAAGCTGCTGCTGCAGCGCGTGGCGGACCCGGACGGCGGCGATGGCGGCTGAGGAGCCATCGTCGTCCGGCGACGACCCGATCCGGCGAACGCGCCCGGGGACGCCGGGCACGCGCGAGCTGTTCGACGCGCTGGCCACAGGCGATCCCGAGGACCACCTCCGGCTCGAGGACATCCTCGCCGGGCTCAGTCGCCAGGTGTTCGGCATGCTGCTGTTCGTCGCCACCCTGCCCGCCTTCATCCCGATCCCGGGCGTGGGTGGCGCGATCGGCGGGCCGCTGACGGTGCTGGTCGGCGTGCACCTGCTGGTGGGCATGCGCAAGCTGTGGCTGCCGCGCTTCGTCGCCCGGCGCGGCCCGCGGCGCGCCAGCCTGCAGGCCTTCCAGCGCATGCTGGGCCCATGGCTGGGGCGGCTGGAGCGGCTGGTCAGGCCGCGCATGACCGGGATGATCGACCGCCGCGCCGCGTCGATGTTCACCGGCCTGCTGCTAGTGCTGCTCGGCATCCTGCTGGCGCTGCCGATCCCCTTCACCAACTACCTGTTCGGCGGCCTGCTGCTGCTCTACGCCTTCGCCCTGCTCGAGCGCGACGGCCTGCTGATGCTGCTGTGCTGGATCGCGGGCATCGTCGCGATCGTCGTGTTCGGCGTGGCCAGCGGCGCGCTGGCGGCGGCGGCGACGCGCTGGATCGGCGGGCTGTTCGCCTGAAGAATGTCATCCCGAGCACAGCGAGGGATCTGTTTTTCCGGGCCGTGAACGCAGATCCCTTATCTCTTTCCGATCTGCCAGATTAGGCGTCGAGAGCCGGCGTGGTCGACCGTCAATCCCTGGGTCTGAACGACCGCCAGCGAGCCAGGTCGCCACGCCGGAATCTCCCCGCACACGCCCGAACAGTTGCTCGAGTTGGCGCTCGTATCGATAAGGCTGGGCACGCCGGGAGAACTCTCGACCCCTACAGCTTAGCGGAGTTGAGATGGCCTACGGTGTCGGTATCGATGTCAGCAAGTCATGGCTGGATGTTCATGTGCATGGTCTGGGGCACAGTGCCCGGTTCGGCA